>CAWIZT010000011.1:0-95846 GCA_963840705.1 uncultured Actinomycetes bacterium
ACCCGACGACTACCTCGAGCTCGGCGCGGTTTTCAACGGCCCGCATCCCGAGACCGACGAAGAGCTCGTGGTGATCGACGAAGCCCCTGAAGGAGTCCCGGCGCACGACCTGCCTCCACAGACCGCCGTCTTCGCACCCGACTATGCCCCAGAGGAGATCGCGGAGATCGCCGCGAAGCTTCGGGTCGCCGCGGGCCTGTCGAAGGAGCCAACTGGCGAGGTTGCGGCGGCCAAACGTTCGCAGCCACGGCCGCGCAAGACGTCCCGGGTGAAAACGAGCGCGCGGAAGTAGATACACGGACAGAGCGAGGCCCGTGCGGGCCTCGCTCACACTTCCGACCGTAGACATGGCGCCAATTGCGAGAAGCCAGTTTGCGGAGGCAGGCCGTTGGGACGGTTTCGGATACATCATCCACTCGAAAAGGGAGAACGATGAACGCGACGACGGTAGCTCACGAGGAGCTGTGGGAGAGGATCGAGAGCGTGCGCCCCGCGATGTTGACCACCGTGGAATCCGACGGATCGCTTCGCAGCAAGCCCATGTGGACGCAGGGCGATGAGTTCGACGGCAGCCTCTGGTTCTTTGTCTCGGAGGCCGCGGCGACCGCCGACGAGCTTCGAAGGAACCCGAGGGTTGCGCTCAGCTATGCAGCGCCCGACAAGGATCTCTACATATCGGTGTCGGGCAACGCGGAGCTTGTTCGGGACAGGGCGAAGGCCGAAGAGCTGTGGAACACCTATGCCGAAGCATGGTTCCCCGGAGGTGTCGACGACCCTGACCTCGCGCTTATTCGCGTCGACGTCGATCAGGCGCAGTACTGGGAGGACAAGAAGCCGAAGCTCCTGCAGTTCGCGGAGATCCTCATCGGAGCCGTTACAGGGAACCCCCCGAAGAGCGGCGACGAGAAGAAGCTCGATCTCGACGGGACGTAAGCGCGGGAGTACGCCATTCCGTAAAAGGCGTTTGGAATTCACGCCATCGTGCAAGCGATGCACTGCCCATGATCAAAGACAGGAGGAAAGCATGAAGACGATCGAGGAGTCGATCGAGATCGAAGTCCCGGTATCCACCGCATACAACCAGTGGACGCAGTTCGAGTCGTTCCCGCAGTTCATGGACGGGATCGAGCGGGTCGAGCAGAAGGACGACACTCGGCTCCACTGGGTTGCAGAAGTCGCCGGCGAGAAGCGCGAGTGGGACGCCGAGATCACCGAGCAGCGTCCGGACGAGAGGATCGCGTGGAAGGCAATCGGCCAGAACGGGCCGAACGGCTTCGTCACGTTCGACAAACTGGATGACGCGCGCACGAGTGTTCAGGTGAGGATGAACTACGACCCCGAGGGCATGAAGGAATCGGTCGGCAGCGCGTTCGGCATCGACAGCGGACGCGTAAAGGGCGACCTCGAGTCGTTCAAGAAGTTCGTCGAGGCGCGCGGGACCGAGACGGGCGCATGGCGCGGTGAGGTGGAAAGCTAGGGGCACTCGCGTAGACGGGCTCGCCGCCCGAACGCGGCGGGCCCGTCTCGACGCTTTCTGATTTTCCGTGGAGATCAGGAGTTCTCGGTCGAGGACGACTGACGTGAGCAGTGGGGGCCACATCGGGCCCACCAGACCCACCGAGAGCCGAGATCACGGAAGCGGACGATCAGGCAGAAAACGGCTCCGACAGACGGAATCGTCTCGGTTGGTCTCGGCCCATGTGGGCTCGGGGCCTGAACTTCGAATCTGTGCGCGGAGGTTCGACTCCTCCCGGGGCCATCTCGACCTGTTTGTCGGGAGAGAAGCCCGGCCGGGCGCTCCTCTCCCGGGATCATCACTTGATGCGGAACGAGACGACCTCGGATGTGCTGACCGTCTTCCCCGAGTCAGTCGCGGTGACCTTCACCGGCACCCTGAGCAGCTTCCCCTTCGCCGCCTTCGGGATCAGCATCGAGACTCGCAGCACGCCGGCTTTGATCGACGCCGTGTAGCGAATCGGCTTGCTGCCGGCCGTCGGAGTGGCGACTGCCTTCCCCCGAGCGAGGGGCTGCCAGGTCGTGATCAGACTCTCCCTCGTCTCCCCGGTCGCGAGGTCGAAGACGAACGTCGTCTGCGTCTTCTGAAGCGTGACCTTGAAGCTGACCGCGAAGGGCTTCCCCGCGATCGGACCCTTCGGGCTGGCGATCGGCCGGTCGACGATCAATCCGACCGTGCTCTTGGGCGGCGTGCTCGGCGGCGGCGGTGTGCTGCTCGCCGAGATGTCGTACTCCCACCGGTCGCTGCCGGGGGCCACGTCCTGAGTGGTGGACCTCTGCTCTGCTTCGCTCCAGGTCCCGGCCAGGACGTAGAACCTGAAGCTGGTCGCACCCAGCTCGCTCGTGCTCACGGTCCAAGTCAGCACGTCACCTGCGCGGCTGAAGCTGGCGGTCGACCCTGGAACCTCCTCGAACGTGCTTCCGTTCCAACGTTCGGCGTTCCACCAGCGGCCAGTCGGGTCGACCGACGCCTCGAGGCCGAACTCGGTCCCGTCCTCCGGGTCGCCCGTCGCCCTGTTCCTGTCCGTGTCGAGCCAGAGCGCTACGTAGCGCTCGAGCCCGTCCGTGACGGTGAGCGGAAAGCCCGGGAGCGTCGCCGAGACGGAAATCTGGCCGGTCGCCGGATCACCGTTGATCTTGACGCCCGTGATGTCAGGGCCGCCGAGCGCGTCGCCGGGCGGGTCGGTGAACGACGCCGTTCCGGCGATACGCGCACTCGCATCCCCCACGAAGCCGATGCAAAGCGCGACCAGTGCGGCCACCGACAGTCCTGCAACAAGCCTGAGTCGAAGCTCGAACAAGCCCATGGAACCCTCCTTGGTGTTTCACGCCTTGTAGTCCAGTAGGCTCAAGAACCGCTCAAGGGCGGACAGAGCGCCGCAGTCGCGACCCTACGAGCAGGTCGCCCGTGAGATCCGCCGGGCGATCGCCGAAGGTGAGGCGAAGCCGGGAGAGCGCCTTCCACCTGCGAAGGATCTCGCCGCCGTCCTCGGCGTCAACACCAACACCGTCCTGCGGTCGCTCCGGCTATTACGGGACGAGGGACTGCTGGAGTTACGGCGGACGTGGCATCTCGGTTGCAGGGACGCCTGAGCGGCGTTCGTCCAGCGAGCGAGGGACCTTGTCGAGTTCGCCCGTCACCTGAGTCTCATGGGGACACACTGGGGCCACCAGAACCACCGAGATGGGCCGAGATCAAGAAGCAACGGTCCGGCAGAAACGGCTTCGGGAGACGAGATCGTCTCGGTGTGTCTCGGACTGTCTGGGTTCGGGGCCGAACTTCGAATCTGTGTGCGGAGGTTCGACTCCTCCCGGGGCCACTCGGTGTTCATGCGGGCTCCCACCGCATTGGACGGGTTGGCCTTCCCCGCCGCACGCGGGGTGCCCCCGCCGATAGGCGCGAGGTGCCCGACCCTCCCTACTCTCGAGGTAGGAGATCACCCCACCCCCCCTCGACGGACTACTCGCGCCGGGGCCTGGATGAGGGCAGCCGATTTCTCCGATCTCGCACCGCGAGGGTCAGGTGTGGAGAGCGTAGTCCACGACCTCCTCGAAGGTCATCTCTCGACCGAGCGCGAGGGCGGCGGCGAGGGGTTCCTGGCCGAGTTCGGACGCAAGGGCAGTTCTCGTCTGCTCGTTCAAGCGTCGTTCACCCGGCTGAGGGACATGCCCGGTCTCCTCACGAAGCGTATCGAGCGAACCCGTGAGCTTGGCGGCCCGTTCCCCGTCGCCTCTGGAGACCGCGAGCGCCGCCAATTCTTCCAGGCACCAGATCGCGAGCTCCTTGTCGACCAGCACCCGGGCACCTTCGAGACTCTCGTGCAGGAGTGCCTCTGCCTCGTCGTTCCTGCCCTCGCGAGCGGCCACGGATCCCAGGTTGCAGAGGGCTGCGGCCGCGAATCTCTCGTCGCCGACCAGGCGGAAGAGCACAAGGCTTTCCTCGGTGCGAACTCTCGCCTGCGCGTAGTCTTCTTGCTCCTGCGCGAGGGCGCCCAGGTTGCCGGTCACCATGGCGAGGATCCAGGTGTAGCCTCCCGCACGGGCGAGGTCGGCGCTCTCCGTGTACGCGACTTCTGCTCGCTCGTAGTCCCCGAGCGTGCTAGCCATCATGCCCACGCCCACTAGGGAGCTGGCGATAGCTTCTCCGTCGCCCAGGAGCCGAGAGAGCTCGAGACGCTCCTGCGCGAGCACATCTGCACGCTCGTAGTCGCCAAGCCGGTGCGCGAGCAGGCAGGCCCCGAAAAGGGCCTTCACACGAGGCAGCGACTGGTCGTCGTGCGCGGCGAGTGCGTCCTCGCACCGCCTGCTTCCTTCGCGCAGATGACCGCGCTGGTACCAGAAGCGCATCAGTGCACCTACCAACCCGAGCTCCTCGGCTCCAAGGCTTGCACCGCGGAACCAATCCAGGGAGAGGCGCAGGTTTTCATGCTCTGTCTCGAGCCGTTCGATCCAGCGTGCTTGCTCTGCCCCAGTCAGATGGGGTTCGGCTTCCTCCGCCAGGCGCAAGAAGTAGTCGGCGTGGCGCTGACTGAGTGCGTCACCGTCGTCTTGGAGCTCGAGCCGCTCGGCCGCGTACTCGCGAATCGTCTCGAGCATCCAGTAGCGCGGCTCTGCTTCCGATTCGCGCTTGCGGAGGAGGCTCTTGTCGAGGAGCGACTGGAGCGTGTCCGGGTCTGCGTCGGCGATCTGCTCCGCAGCCTCGTACGTGCAGCCACCGGCGAAGACGGAGAGGCGGGCGAAGAGCGCCTGCTCCTCCTCGCTCAGAAGGTCGTACGACCACTCGATCGTTGCTCGCAGCGTCTGCTGGCGGGGATCTGCGTCCCGCTCGCCCTTGAGCAGGTCGAGACGCTCTGAAAGGCGCTCGAGGAGCTGCCCGGGGCTGAAGAGGGCTGTGCGGGCGGCTGCGAGCTCGAGCGCGAGCGGCAGCTCGTCGAGGCGGAGGCAGAGCTCTTCAACAGCCTCGTCTGAGGTGAAGGCGGGATCGACGGCCCGGGCACGGGCGCCGAAGAGCGCCACTCCGTCCGACTCGGCGAGTGGCGGCACCGAGTAGGTCTGCTCACCCCGCACCCTCAGACGCTCCCTGCTCGTGACGAGTACCTCGAGGTTGGGGCACGAGGCGAGAAGGCCAGCGAGCTCGGCACCAGCGTCCACGACCTGCTCGAAGTTGTCGAAGAGGCAGAGCATCGACTTGTCAGAGACGTGCTCGGCAAGGCCGTTCTTCGAGCCGACGACGCGGGCTGCGGTCTCGAGCACGAGTGCGGGGTCACGGAGGGGAGCGAGCGGTACCCACCAGACGCCGTCCGGGAACGCCTCCGAGGCCTCGGCCGCGGCTTGCAGCGCGAGGCGGGTCTTCCCCGTGCCGCCAGGCCCTGTCAGCGTGAGGAGCCGCGTGTGCTCGGACGAGAGAAGCGAGAGCACCTCCGCGAGCTCGTCCTCGCGACCGAGGAAGGGGGTGGTGGGCACGGGTAGGTTCGTGCGGTAGAGCGACTTGAGCGCCCGAAACTCGCCGTCACCGAGCTGGTAGATGCGCTCGGGGGCGGACAGGTCTTTGAGCCGATGATCGCCCAAGTCCGAGAGCTCGAGCTCGCCGAGCTGAGCGGTCGAGGACGAGACGAGCACCTGCCCGCCGTGGCCGACAGCGGCGATGCGGGCGGCGCGGTGCACGTCGCCTCCGACATAGCCCTCATCGGTGAGGAGCGGTGTCCCTGTGTGCAGGCCCACCCGCACCCTGATCGGCCCCGACGCCAGCTCCTGGGTCAGCGTCTCGGCGGCCGACAGCGCACCCGGTGCCGTCGGGAAGGCAAAGAAGAAGGCATCCCCCTGCGTGTCTACTTCGACACCGCCCTTGCAGCGCACGCCTCGCGTACGACCAGGCGGTGCTCGGCGAGCGCGTGCGCATATGCCTCTGCGCCGAGCTTACGCAGGAGCTCCGTCGATCCCTCAACGTCGGTGAAGAGGAAGGTGACGGTGCCGCTCGGAAGATCGGATCGCACGCGACGTGATCATCCGCCGCGGGGGAGCTCGCGTCTACCTCCCCACCCACCCCCTCGCGATTCGCTCGGGACGTGGGGCCTGGTCGCGGGGGCCGGGCCCGCGCTGAACGATGACGCTTACTCACTGGTTGCCTAGTGGCCGGTTAGGACATGTCCGTACTGCCCGTGCCCTGCCTCATCCCCTCGCTGGTCTCGGCCTGTCTGGATTCACGCCCGAACTTCGAATCTGTGGGCGGAGGTTCGACTCCTCCCGGGGCCATTCCGACCGAGGCGGTCATGCGGAAGTGCCCTATCTACCCCGCTCAGGCGCGGCGGAGAGGCCCCCGAAGCGGACGGCGGCACGAAGCCGCTCGTGGTCGAGGGCTCGGGGGGAACGGGCGTCCCGCCGAAGCACCGCGTCGGGTCGCCGAGGATCGTCACGATGACAGGCAACTTCGCGCTCCCGCTCGCGTTCGGGACGCGCTACGAGCTCCGCCTGTCCATCGACGGCGAACACGACCCCGCGTGGGTCGTCGGCTTCGACACCCCGGCCGCACCGCTCACGCAGGCGGCGTAGTCCGAGGAGAGGCGGGTCGGTACACAACCCCGCCCGCCTCGCTCTCGACGCGCTTGCGATCGCGCCGATGGACCACGCGGCGGACCGCTTCGACGAGAGCGCGACGCGCTGGCCAGCGCGGTCGAGGAGCTCGACGGGCGCGAGCTCGTGGAGCAGAAGCTCGCCGCGCGGTGGAACGGCGGGGCTCCCGCGCACCCCGCGGATGCGCCCGACGACGTATCCGCCCCCGTCCCCGAGTCCGAGGAGCGAATGCCGCCGACGATGCGGAGCCCCACCCCCGCCGCCGAACGCGGACGACGAGCGCCGGTCGGCTGATCGCGGAGCGCGAGGCCGAGGAGCGCCGAGCCGTCGTCGCCGCCGCGCGAGCGAACGGCGTCGAGTAGGTCGAGCGGACGGCCGCACGTTCACCGTCCTGTACCTTCCGCCGCCGACGCTCGACCGGAGCACAGGGGCGCGTGCCGATCGTTTTCGCGTCGGCGCCGCTCGATCGCGTAAAGTCGCTGCTCGGAAAGGCACGCGCTGGCAAGGAGGGAACGATGAGCCAGTTGCAATTCGACGCCGACACCGCCAGGCGGGTCGAGGCCCTCTACAAGATCCACGATGCGGCGCGTCGCCGCGAGCTGGTTCGCGAGGCACTCGGGGCAGTCCTCGGTGAGCGAATCCTCGACGTTGGATGCGGGCCTGGGTTCTACTGTCTTGAGCTCTCGGAGATCGTTGGTTCGTCCGGGTCCGTAGTGGGCGTGGACAACAGCCCCGCGATGCTTCAGCTCGCACGCGCCCGCTGCGCCGATCGCGACAACGTCGGGCTCCTCGAAGGAGAGGCCACAGCGCTACCGGTCGAGAGCGAGACATTCGACGGCGCGGTCTGCGTGCAGGTTCTCGAGTACGTCTCGGACGTGGAGGCAGCTCTCGCCGAACTACAACGGGCCCTTCGACCCGGCGGACGTGCAGTCGTCTGGGACGTGGACTGGGCGACGGTGTCGATCCACTCGCGAGACGCGGCTTTGACCACGCGCGTGCTGCGAGCTTGGGACGAGCACCTCGCCGAGCCGTCGCTGCCGCGAACGCTCGGCGCGCACCTGCGATCAGCCGGGTTCGACGACGTACGCGTTGAGGCGCACGCGTTCGCTGCGAGCGGAGGTGACCCGGAGAAGTACGGAGCGGCGCTCGTGCCGTTCATCGCGACGTTCGTCGTGGGCAAGCAAGGCATAAGCGAGGTGGAAGCCGAAACGTGGGGCGCGGAACAGCGCGAACTGATGGAACGAGACGAGTTCTACTTCGCGAGCACGCAGGTCTGCTTCACAGCGACGAAATCCGCCTGACGAACCCTCTCGTCGCTCACGTAGGGCCGGGGGCTCCCCAAGCCCGCTCGCTGAGAACCCCGGGCGGGGACGCACGCGGGGAAC
This sequence comes from uncultured Actinomycetes bacterium, assembly GCA_963840705.1. Lineage (GTDB taxonomy): Bacteria > Actinomycetota > Thermoleophilia > Gaiellales > Gaiellaceae > GMQP-bins7. The sequence continues at coordinate 7,971 of CAWIZT010000011.1, forward strand.
GGAACTCCCCTCGGTTTTAGGTGACAGAAGGGCCAGAATGATCCGATGGCGCGTCCAAGCAGGGCGAGCGCGGCGGTCGTGGAGTCGATCGAGACGGCGCTCGCTCGCGGGGCGACGATAGCGCAGGCTGCGGCCGCGGCAGGTGTCTCGGCCCGAACGCTCAAGCGCTGGCTCGCCGGGAGGGAGGATGATGCCGGTCGAGGCGCTGCGTGCCGAGGTGCTCAGGACCGGTCAGCTCGGCTCAGCTCGGCTCGATCGGGTTCCAGGTTCTCGGCGCGCTCCTCGCCCCGATCGTCCTCGTCCGAGCCCTGGTTCACTACGTCGATCGCCGCCGTTACGGTGGGCGCTCCGTGATTCTCCAGGTTAGAGCACGAGTAGCGCGATCCCGCCGATGACTAGAGCTGCTCCCGCGAGCCGTGTCGGCCTCACCTTCTCGCCGAGCATCCGACCCGCGAGCGCGGCGACGATCAGGACGCTCGTCTCGCGAACAGCGGCAACGGACGCCGCGGGCGCGCGCTCGAGAGCCTCGAGTACGAGGACATACGCGACGAAGGAGACGACGCCTGCCAGCGCCGGAGTAGGACGAGCAGCGGCGCGCAGACGTGCGCCGCCCGACGGGAGGGCCGCCACGAGTAGGACGCCTGCCACTGCCACGGGCGCCATGCCCAGCTCGAGGTACACGATCGCGTTGGCGTACTGGATGCCGGAGTTGTCCACGAGTGTGTAGGTGGCGATCGCCGCGGCGATCGCCACCGCGAGCGTGCCACCGACGAGATCCCGCCTGGTGCCGAGACCGCGGACGAGGAGGATGCCGAGGCCGACCAGGCACACACCTGCCGACTGCGACGCGGTTGCGCCGGTTCCGAGCGCGAGCGCTCCAACAGCGAGTACGAGCACGGGCGCGAGGCCGCGCGCGATCGGGTACACGAACGACAGCTCGGCCCGGCGATACGCCGTCGCGAGCAGGGCGAAGTAGACGAGTTGGAGGACCGAGGTCGCCGCGATGAACGGCCAGACGCGCGGGTCGACGTCCCAGAGCACCGCGGTGACGGGCGCGAAGACCAGGACCGATGCGCAGATCGCGACGGCGGTGGCGGGCTCCGGATCCCGTTCCCGTGCGAGGAGAAGGTTCCATAGCGCGTGCAGAAACGCGGAGCCGAGTGCGAGCGCGAAGGCAGCGGCGGACATCGTCGGAGCCTACGAAGCGAGCGCACGCCGCAACGCGTCCCGCCACTCGGCGCGCCGCGCCGCGGCCTCGTCGCGGGACATCACCGGCTCGAAGCGGGCACCCGTACCGATGCACCGGCCGACCGCGTCGAGATCCGGCCAGGTGCCGACGGCGAGCCCTGCCAGCGCCGCCGCTCCGAGCGCAGTCATGTCGGCGTCGGCCGCGACCTCGACCGGACAGCCGAGCAGGTCGGACTGGAACTGCATGAGGAAGCGGTTTCCGGTCGCGCCCCCGTCGGCGCGCAGGGCACCGATGTCTCCCGGATACACGTCGAGCACGTCGGCAACCTGGAAGGCGATCGCCTCGAGGGTCGCGCGCACGAGATGGGCTCGCGTGGTGCCGCGGGTGAGCCCTGAGACGAGGCCTCTGGCGTCGGGATCCCAGTGCGGAGAGCCGAGGCCCGTCAGCGCCGTTACGAAGACGACGCCTCCGGTCGAGTCCACCGACGTCGCGAGCGCTTCGGTTTCGTCCGCGTCGGCGATGATGCCGAGGCCGTCTCGAAGCCACTGGACCGCTGCGCCGGCCACGAGGACCGCCCCCTCGACCGCGAACTGAGCCGGCCTCTCCGGAGCGACCGCGGCGGCAGTGACGAGGAGGCCCTCAGGAGCAGAGGGAGGGAGCTCGCCGACGTTGACGAGAACGAAGCTGCCCGTGCCGAATGTCGCCTTCGCCTGTCCGCTCGTGAAGCATCCCTGGCCGAAAAGCGACGCCTGCTGATCTCCGGCAAGCCCCGCGATCGGGATGCTCGCACCGAGGAGGGAGGCGTGTCCGAGGACGCCGCTGGAGGCGACGACCTCGGGCAGCAGCGCCCGCTCGACGCCGAACAGCTCGAGCAGCTCGTCGTCCCATTCCCGCTCGTCCAGGCGAAACAGAAGCGTGCGTGAGGCATTGGTCACGTCGACGACATGCTCGGCCCCGTCGGTCAGCTTCCAGACGAGCCAGGAGTCGATCGTCCCGAAGGCGAGATCGTGCTGCGGACGCTCCGTCCTTTGCAGGATCCACTCGAGCTTCGTCGCCGAGAAGTAGGAGTCGGGGACAAGCCCCGTGCGCTCGCGGATCAGGTCGCGCGGCAGCTCCCGACAGCGCTCAGCGGTCCGCCGGTCCTGCCACACGATCGCGCGCTGCAGCGGGCTCCCCGAGCGGCGATCCCAGACGACCGTCGTCTCACGCTGATTCGTGATCCCGACGGCCGAGAGCTCGGATGCCGAGAGCTCGGCGCTGGTGAGAGCGTCACGGGCTGCGGCCTGCACGCTCTCCCAGATCTCTTCGGGATCGTGCTCGACCCATCCGGGCTGCGGAAAGAACTGACGGATCTCGCGGTAGCCGCGACCTACCGTTCCAAGCTCGTCGTCGACGACGAGGCACGTCGTCCCCGTCGTCCCCTGGTCGATCGCCAGCAGCATCGACGGAGCATGACGGACACGCTGTCGAGCAGCGCTAGGCTGCCTCCCCGATGCGTGTCCGGGCTGTCGCGTTCGACTTCAACGGGACGCTCTCCGACGACGAGCCGATCCTCTACGTCGTGTACCGCGACATGTTCTCCGAACGCGGACGCCCGTTGTCGGCCGAGACCTACTACGGGACGCTCGCTGGTCTCTCCGAGGAACTGATCATCCGGACGTGGCTCGACGTCGCGGACGTAGAGCTCGCCGCACTCATCGAGGAGCGCATCGAACGCTATCTCTCCCTCACCGAAGCAGGGGAGACGGTGTCTCCGACGGTTCGAGAGGCGGTCACGTACGCGGCCGACCGCGTTCTGGTCGCCGTCGTCTCCGGCGCATTCCGGCGAGAGATCGTTCCCGTGCTTGCGGGCTCCGGCATCGACGGTAGGGTCGCAGTACTCGTCGCAGCGGACGACGTCCAGCGGGGGAAACCGGACCCCGAGCCCTATCTGCTAGCCATCTCCCGCCTCGACGGCACCCTGCAAGCCGACGAGGTCGTCGCTTTCGAGGACACGGAGGCGGGCGTCGCCTCGGCGAAGGCAGCCGGCCTGTACTGCGTTGCCGTCCTCGGTACCCATCCGGCCGACAGGCTCCACGCCGCCGACGAGATCGTGCAGACGATCGATGTCGAACTCGTCCAGCGTGTGCTCGCGTGACACTCGTCATCGCCCACCGGGGCGCATGCTGGGACCTTCCGGAGAACACGCTGATTGCATTCGAGCTGGCGATCGACGTGGGTGCCGACTACGTCGAGTTCGACGTGCACGCAGCTGCTGACGGCTCGCTGGTCGTCTGCCACGACCGCCCACGCGGAGGCGAGCTCCGACTCGAGCAGGCGGTCGACGCCATCGCAGGCCGGATCGGAATCATGTGCGAGCTGAAGAGCCCCTGGCGCTACCGCCGCCACGACGTGGTCCATCGAACAGTCAGGCTCCTTCCGGAGGACGCAATCGTCGTGTCGTTCGAGCGTCGGGCGCTCGAGGCCGTTCGAGGTCGGCGCGTTCTCCAGCACGTCGGCTACGGAGTCTCCATCCGGCGAGCAGCCCGCTATGCATGGGGGGTCGGCTTCCACGATCGGCGCGTGACGCCGCTCGCGCTCGCCAAGGCTCGAGGACTTGGTCTCGTAACGACCGTCTACACCGTTAACAACGCTGCCCGGATGTCGGAGCTCGCCGGGCTCGGCGTCGGCGGTGTCTTCACTGATCGTCCGGATCTATTACGGGAAGTTCTTCGTCCTCGGCCAGGGTGAGGAGCTGCGCACTCGCAGCCGGGAAGCTGAGCTGCACGTTCGCGCCCACGGGCAGAGCGGTCGCTCGTTCGCTCGAGAGATCCGCGCTCCACTCGACCTCTCCGATCGTGACATGCAGCCGAGTGACCGAGCCCAGGAACGTGTGCGAGAGAACCTCGCCCGTAAGCCCGTTGCCGGCGGTGGCGGCTTCGAGCGCCACCGTCTCGGGACGCACGAGGAGCAGGACGCGCTGTCCGCGACGTTTACCCCGCGCGGCGTCGACTGCAACTCCCGTGCCCGAGACGTCGAGCTCGCCTCGATCCGAATCGCTGACGGTCGCCTCGACCCGGTTCATGGTTCCGACGAACTCGGCGACGAACGGCGTTCCAGGCGCTCCGTAGATCTCGGCCGGCGTCGCGATCTGCTCGATGCGACCCCGAGAGAGGACGGCGACGCGATCCGAGATGGACAACGCCTCCTCCTGGTCGTGGGTCACGTAGATCGTGGTGATTCCGAGCCGCGTCTGGATACGCCTGATCTCCTCGCGCAGCTGGACGCGGACCTTCGCGTCGAGCGCGGACAGCGGCTCGTCCAGCAACAGCACCGTCGGCTCGATTGCGAGCGCGCGTGCCAGCGCAACCCGCTGTTGCATGCCGCCCGAGAGCTGGTGCGGATAGCGCTCCCCCGCGTCGCTCAGCCCGACGAGGTCGAGGAGCTCGGTCACACGCTGGCGCCGATCGACCCTCTTGTCCCCCCGGATCCTCAGGCCGAACTCGACGTTGCGCCTCGCCGTCATGTTCGGGAAAAGGCTGTAGGCCTGGAAGACCATTCCCATGCCTCGACGGTTGGGACGAACCCCGGTCACATCGCGGCCGTCGACGAGCACGCGTCCCGCTGACGGGCGATCGAATCCGGCGATGATGCGCAGCGCTGTCGTCTTGCCGCAGCCGGACGGGCCGAGGAGAGAGAGGAACTCGCCCGTCTCGATCGAGAGGTCGATGCCATCGAGTGCAACGACCTCCCCGAACACACGGCGTAGCTGCTGAAGCGCGACTGAGGCCACTAGCGCCCCGCCATCGTCGACGTCCGACGCCGTCCGCCGAGCGCGACGGTGACCATCGCCGCCCAGGTGAGCGCAAACGCCAGGAGTGTCACGGCTCCGGCCGGGTAGGTCTTGTTCTGGTTGATGTACTGAACGTACGTCGGAAACGTGTCGAAGACCGCCAGGCTCGCGATCGTGAACTCGCCGAGCACGATGGCGATCGTCAGGAGGGCGCCAGCCACCAACGCGGCCCTGATGTTCGGAAGGATCACGCGCGTGATCGTCGTCCACCAGCCTGCACCGAGGCTCTGCGACGCCTCGGTCAGGGTGTGGATGTCGATCGCGCGGAAGCCGGCGTCGAGCGAGAAGTAGATATACGGAAACGCCAGGATGACGTACGCGGCTGGCAGGAAGCCGTACGGCTCCGCGAAGAACCAGTCCGGGGAGTCCTGGTAGACGGCGAAGAGACCGACGACGAGGACGATCGGCGGCACGACGAATGGAACGAGGGCGAGAAAGCCGATCACCGGGCGCAGCCGCGGGAGCTTCAGGTTGACCCAGTACACCGTAGGCACGAGCAGCGCGAGGCTGACGACGATCGTCTCGAGCGCGACGATGAACGAGACCCTCATCGACGTCCAGAATGCAGGGTCGTCGATGATCTCCTCGTAGTTCGCGAGCGTGCAGCACCTCCCGGTGGTCTGGTCCCGCAGGCTGAAGATCAGCGTGGCGATAAGCGGGATCAGGAAGTAGGCGGCGCCGATGAGAATCCAGACGACCGCGCCGGGCGCGATCCACCGCTTCATCGCGACCACCTCGATGCACGCCGCTGCAGCGGGATGTAGAGGAGCATCATGACCGCGAGCACGACGAGCATGCCGAGCGCAAGCGCCTCACCGAGATGCGGGTTCGAGAGCACGTCGCCCGTGTAGAAAAAACCGATCGTGATCGGAACCAGGTTTACGCCGCCAGCGGTGAGGCCGTACGCGGTCGCGTAGGCGGCGAAGGAGTTGCCGAAGAGCAGGATCATCGCCCCGAGTAGGGACGGCATGAGCACCGGAATGCCGACGTGACGCCAGAACTGCAACGGAGAGGCGCCGAGGTTGGCCGCCGCTTCTCGCCACTCCCGCTTGAGGCCGTCGATGGCGGGCGAGATGACGAGGAGCATCAGCGGAATCTGGAAGTAGAGGTAGACGATCTCGATGCCGGTCTTCGAGAAGAGGGAGAACCCGTGGTCGTACGGGTTCCACCCGAGCTGGTTCGTCAGGAACTGCGTCACGACCCCGATCGTTCCCAGCGTGGCGATGAACGCGAAAGCGAGCGGGATCCCCGCGAAGTTCGCCGCGACTCCAGAGAACGTCGTGAACGCCGAGCGCAGGAACCGCGGCGTTCCGTCCCTGATCACCGAGTACGCGATCAGGAAGCCGAGGAATCCTCCGACGAGCGCGGTGACGAGGCTCACCTCGATGCTGTTGCGGTAGGCACTCCGGTACGGCTCGTCGAACAGCGTGCTGATGTTGTCCAGCGTCCACCCGCCCTCCTGATCCTTGAACGCGCCCAAAAGGACCTGCCCGGCGGGAACGAGCAGGAAGAGGAACACGTAGAAGAGGAACGGGACGGCACCGACCCACGCCCACGAGAGACTCCGGCCGGCTTTCGCCGGCCGGAGAGACTCGTCGGTCTGGGCCACCGTGGTCAGTGGCTACGCACCGACCTTCTTCGGCCACTCAGCGGCGATCAGAGCAGTCGCTCTCGCTGACTGGGCCGGGGTTGCGAACTTCACCTTCGCGTACGGCCCCGCCGGCGGAAGCGCAGCGAGCAGAGCCTTCGGGACCACCTTGCGCCCGACCATGTCGGTGAAGAGAGCCGGGTGCGAGTACCCCTTCAGCCAGAGGAGCTGCCCCTGGTCCGAGTAGAGGAACTCCTGCCAGAGCCGCGCCGCCCATGGGTGGGGCGCCGTGGCGTTGATCGCCTGACAGTAGTGGCTGCCGTAGATCCCGTCGGTGGGGACGGCAACCCTGATCCTCGCGCTCGGGAACTCCTTGATGTACGCGATGTTCAGGTAGTCCCAGTCGATGACGACCGGCGTTTGTCCCGAGGCGATCGTCCCAGGCGTCGCCTGGATCGGGATGAAGTTCCCCGCGTCCTTCAGGCGTGCGAAGAAGTCGATGCCCGGTCCGATGTTGCTGAGCGATCCTCCGTTTGCGAGTGCTGCGGCGAACACACCCGCGACTGCGGATCCGGACGAGAGCGGGCTGCCGTTCAACGCGACCCGGTTGCGGTACTCGGGCTTCAGCAGGTCGGCGAACGTCCTCGGCACGGTGCTGACGACCCCCGAGTTGATGCCGAAGGAAACGACGCCCCAGTAGTCGCCGACCCAGAACCCGCGGTTGTCCCGCATCGCCCGCGGAACCTTCTTGAACTTCCGCGTGAAGTGCTTCGCGTAGAGACCCTCGTTGGCGCCGATGACGGCCTGACTCGGGCTCACATCGAGCACGTCCGGAGCACGCGGATCGCCCTTCAGGGAGCGTACGGCCTGGTTCTCCTGCGCCGACGAGGCGTCGGGGTTGTCACTCGTGATCGGGATCCGGTACTTCCTCGTGTAGGTGCGGATGATCTCGCCGTAGTTGGCCCAGTCGGGCGGGAGCGCGATCACGTTGAGGCGACCTTCCTTCCTGGCCTCGGCGATCATCTCCGCGACCGACACCGCCTGCCCGCGAAGCGGCGGGTTCTGAAGCACGCGCTGCCGTGTGGCGAGCGCAAGATCCGAGAGGGAGAAGATCGAGAGCCCCGCCCCGGCGGCGAGCCCGCGCTTCAGGAGCTTGCGCCGATCGAGCTGCTCCTCGTCGAGTCGTCGCCAGAACTCGTACTCCTGCTCCTGGTAGTCGTCCACAAGCAAACCTCCTCGAGTCGAATGGCGCGATCGTATGAGATCGAGCGAGCAAGGTAAAGCGCCCGCTCGAGCTGATGCATCGCGTCGCCGACAAACGGCACGGTTGCGAAGCTGCGACGTAGGCTCTCGCGGTCGATGCTGGATCCCTGGACGAGCGACGGAATATGGTTGCGCTGCGCCCTTCACGCGCATACGACTCGCTCGGACGGCGAGCTCGCTCCCCGGCATCTGGCCCGTCATTACGCGCGGGCGAGCTACGACGTGCTCGCGATGACGGACCACTGGCGGATCACCGACGAGCAGTCCGTCGACGCGCTTCTGGTCATCCCGGGCGTCGAGCTCAACTGCATCCTCCCCGGAGCACGCGACGGCCACGTCCTCGGCTTCGGCGTCGACGCACCCGAAGATGATCTTCACGCACTCGCGCGTGAGCACTCCGACCTGGTCGCGACCGCAGACTGGATCGAGGCGCGCGGCGGCGTTGCGTACCTGGCGCACCCGTATTGGACCGGCGTGACTCCAGGAACGCTGGAGCTCCCGGCGAACGTCGCGGGAATCGAGGTCTACAACGCCGGATGTGAGCTCGAGGTTGGGCGCGGCCTGTCCGCGGTCCACTGGGACGAGCTGCTGGAGGCAGGCCGCTTGTGCCCCGCGATTGCCGCCGACGACTCCCACTACCCCGGGTTCGACTCAGATCTCGCCTGGACCTGGGTCAAGGCTGCGGAGAGATCGCAGGCAGCCGTACTCGCCTCGCTCGCCGCCGGCTCGTGCTACTCCTCGACAGGGCCGCTGATTCACGGCGTGTCTCTCGACGGCGAATCCGTCGAGGTGCGCTGCTCGCCGTGCCGCACCGTCACTCTCGTCTCCGGACGAGCGACGGGGGCTGCAGTCAACACCGGCCGGCTCGGATATCGACACAACGCCAGCGAGCTCGAACGTGACTCCGACGGGCTCGTCGTTCACGCGCGGCTCGAGGTGCCTCCGTCAGCGAAGCACGTTCGCGTCGAGATAACCGATGCCGCGGGGAGGAAAGCGTGGGCGAACCCGCTTCGCGTATAGAGCGGGGTCGCGCAATCGAGGAGCTCGGCGAGCGCCGCTTTGACCTCCTGGTCATCGGCGCCGGGATCATCGGCGCCGCCATCGCCGCCCATGCGTCGCGAGCGGGCCTCGCCGTCGCACTCGTGGACTCTGGCGACTTCGGGGGAGCAACCTCGAGCTCGTCGTCGAAGCTCATCCACGGCGGGCTCCGGTACCTCCGCCTCGGAGACGTGCGCCTCGTTCGTGAGGCGCACCACGAGCGGCGTGTCCTAACGACGATCGTCGCTCCGCATCTCGTCCGGCGAACGCCGTTCCTGCTTCCGCTGTACCAGGGCGGTCCGTACCGTCCCGCGTACGTGCAGAGCGGCATCGTCCTCTATTCGCTGCTCGCCCGGTCGCGCATCAACTGGCTCGTCGCGCCCACCGAGGCTCGTGGATCGGTACCCCCGCTCCGGCTCGAGGGGCTTCGTTCCTGCGCGCGCTACGCGGACGCGACGACGAACGATGCGCGCCTGTGCCTCGGGAATGTCCACGCGGCGGCGGCGGCCGGAGCATGCGTGCTCAACGGCGCGGAGGTCACGGCGCTCCGGTCGGCCCGCGGCCGAGTCGCCGGCGCCGACGTGACGGTGGACGGCGAGGAGGTCCCGGTCGACGCTCGCGTGGTCGTCAACGCGGGGGGTCCATGGGTCGACCACGTGCGGCGGCTGGAGGACCCGCGCCTAGGCACATCGGTCCGGTTGAGCAAGGGCGCTCACGTCCTCGTGGCGCGGGACGACGAATGGACGGCCGCGCTGACGGTTCCCCAGGACGACGTCCGCGTGACCTTCGCAGTGCCTTGGTACGACATGCTCCTTCTCGGCACGACGGACACGGAGCACGAGGGAGACCCCGCGGAGGTCGAGGTCGCGCAGGCTGATGCCGACCAGATCCTCGCCGAAGCCTCGGTCGCGCTCAGGCCTGAGGTCGCCAGCGCAGATCGAGTTCGAGCAACGTACGCGGGTCTGCGGGTCCTGCCCGCGGGCGAGGGAGAGAGCGTGAGTGCACGCCGGGAGACCGTCTTCAGCCGGAGCCCCGGCGGAATGCTCAACGTCGCGGGCGGCAAGCTCACGACGTATCGCCGGATCGCGCTGGAGGCCCTCGCTCGATTGAGATCGGAGCTCGGACTGCGCCGCATCGACAAGCGCCCATGGCCCCTCCCGGGCGCGACCGGGCTCGAGCTCGTTTCGCTTCCGGTCGAGCTCGAGCCCGACGTGCGCGCGCATCTTCTTCACCTGTACGGAACGCTGGCGGCCCGGGTCGTCGCGCCGGGGGTCGAAAACCCGTCTCTGCTCGAGCGACTTCACCCCGGGGGACCGGACATCGAGGCCCAGGTCGCGTACGCCGCCACGCATGAGTGGGCACGTAACGCGGACGATGTCCTTCGCAGGCGAACCACGTGCTTTCATCGGGGGTTCACGAACGACGCGCTTCGTAGTCGTGTCGAGCGCATCCTCGCCGCCGAGCTCGAGCGCTAGATGTAGGACCCAAGAGCGTTGTCCCATCCGGCCCTCCTTGGAGGCTGTGGTCTCAAAGGCGCCAGCACCAAGGAGGAGACCGGATGAGACTGCACGCTAACGCGAGGACCTGTCCCACAGCGGCGCGCTCGCAATGAAACGAATCCAGCGGGAGGGCTGGACGCTGAGCGCGGCGGCCGAGGCCGCTGGGATCAGCGTCCGCTACGCATCCGTCTCGCGCTCGCCGTCCTGACGCTCAGCCTGCTGGCTGTCGCTCCAGGGCAGGCGGCGCTGCCCAAGCTTGTCGGAACAGATGGTCCAGGCCTCACGATCACGCTCACGAAGAGCGGCGCGAAGGTCACGAAGCTCAATGCCGGGACGTACTCGCTGGCGGTCAACGACCTGTCGACCGAGCACAACTTCCACTTGATCGGCGCCGGTGTGAACGAGAAGGCGAGCGTCGCCGCCAAGGTCAAGGTCACATGGACGATAACGCTCCAGAAGGGCAAGACCTACCGGTTCCTGTGTGACCCGCACGCCTCGACGATGAAGGGAAGCATCAAGACGACCTAGTCGGCGGATGCGCCGACCAGAAGCCGGGCCTGACAACCCATCCGTCCCCCGTCCTCCGCAGGGAAGGGGTCTTAGGGAAGGACGCCAAAGCCAGACCCGGCGGTATCGGTTTCTTCCCGTCAAGATTGTGTCCTCTAGGCGGCGATGCGTTGGCTCGAGCGGTACCTGACAGAAGGCTTGCCGAGGCTGCAGCACTTCGCAGATGTCGCCTTGGATCTGGCGAAGCGAGTGGAGTAGGCCCCAGAAGCTGCTTTGGCTGGCGGCTGTCGTCCGGGCAGGCATTCGGGCCGAGAGCCGCCAGCACTACTTCGTTAGACGGTCGCTCACGCTCGGCAGCGGTGCAGTTCACTGTCTCCGAACATCAGCTTCGCGAGATCTTCCTCTGTGACCCCTGTGCCCGCTTCGGGTCCGCGGCGCGAGGATCCCAGCTCGCGAGCAACCTGCAGAGCGAGAAGCAGGAGTTGGCGGGCGAACTCACGCCGCTTCGCGGTGTTGGTCAGCGCCGGCTTCGTCGTCTCGACTGCTCAGCGGACGAACATGGCTCAGAAGCAACGCTCGCAGCTGCGCGTCCAGTTCCTCGACGGGGGGTTCAGCGTGGGCGTGCTGCGCCGCAACGGTGACCACGACCACGATCAGTGCGTTCAGAGCCACCAAGATGCCGACGCCAAGCGCGACGTAGATCCACATGCGCCTCACAGCCTGCCGACAGCTGCGGACGGGGCCTCTGCAGTAAGAGGACGATCCGCGCACGCTTCTGCTGGAGGAGGAGCCCGAGCCGGTCGAAGAGCGGAGATCCGGGGAGTTCCTAGACATCTCCGCGGTTTTCGGCGACGGTGGCGACCTCAAGTTCCCGAGCCTCCACGGACACTCGTCCGGCGTGGCAGCTCTCGCGACGACCGCCGCGGGCGCGCTTCGTCTCGACGAGCGGACGACGACCGACATCCGAATCGCGGCACACCTCCACAACCTCGGAAGACTCGCCGTGACGAACGAAGTCTGGGAGAAGCCCGGGGCTCTCACGTCCGCCGAGTGGGAGCAGGTGCGAATGCACTCCTATTACTCGGAGTGCATCCTTCCGACGTCCGAGACGCTAGAGCGGCTCGCGCCGCTCGCGGGCATGCACCACGAGCGTCTCGACGGATCCGGCTATCACCGAGGCTGCAACGCGAGGGATCAAACCGTCACCGTTCGCCTGCTCGCAGCAGCGGACGCGTTTCAGGCGATGACGCAGGACCGTCCGCATCGTGGTCGGCTCTCCCCGGAGCTCGCGGCGGACGAGCTTGTTTCGCGATGCGCAGGCGGGCAGACTGGATGGGGAGTGCGTCGCGGCGGTCCTGGAGGCCGCGGGTCAGGCAAAACCACGCACCCATGACCTGCGCCCGGTGCGTCTGCTCGCTTTGGCCGGCTATACGATCTGGCTCGCTTACGGGCTTGCGATCGGCGACGTGCCGCTGATCCTGGTCGACGTGGCAGGAGTCGCTGGCGCGGCACTCGTCTTGCGCGTGACGCTGACGCTTCGGCGTCGACGAGCTTGCCCGACGTTCTGAACCGCGCGCGGACTCTGGCTTGGTCACCATGGGTCGGCTTCACGGCTCGCAGAGACTGCGGGACGTCGCCGGGTGCGGCAGCCACGAACCTGCCAGTGAATTGACCCGCTTGGGTCACTGACGGCGCGTGTGCGCGGCGATAACGTTGTCCCTCGAATGAGGTAATCAATTCGGGTGACCCAGGAGGTCACCACCGTCGGGCCGCGTCTCACTTCGGCGCATTGAAGTCGGGCGGGGTGCGGTCCCGATCACAGAGACGAAAGGAAGACGCATGAGACGTCTAGTTATCGCTGCGCTCGTGGAAGATGAACGTCCCCGCGGGTACGTGCGCCTCCGTCGGCGGGTGGTCAACCCGAACGCCGTGTACGGGAGTCAGCGCGGTCGCGCGCGCGCGCTGTACAGGCGGATAAACGGGTGGCCGGCGCCGCCCATAAAACCGGTGACCAAGACCAGCGCCTGACCCAGTCGGCACTGATGCACAGCGAGGCCCGCTCCCCTCCGCGGGCCTCGCTGTGCGAGAGCTCAACGATGACGCCGGGCGCGCCGATCAGCGACACTTCGGTGATGGGCACTGGCCTGGCAGTCGGCGGCGACGTCGAGCAGGCTCTGGAGAGCGTCGGCGTCCCGAGCTACGTCCTCGACTCAACGGGAGTCGTCCGGTGGATCAATGCGGCAGCCGAGCGGCTTGTCGGCGACGTCCGCGGTCGCCACTTCACCTCCGTCGTCGCGCCCGAGGACAATCGGCGCGCCCGCGAGCTGTTCTCCCGGAAGGTGCTCGGCACCTCCCCGGCGACAGAGGCGACCGGCGTCTTGGTTTCCACCGCCGGCACGCGGGTGGCCGTGGAGATCAGCGCGGCGCCGCTCATGAACGGTGAACGGGTGGTCGGCGTCTTCGGGCTGTTCGAAGGACGCCTCGACGACAGCTCCACAGCGCCACCCCCACATCTCACCCCCCGCCAAGTCGAGGTGCTTCGTCTTCTGGAGCAGGGCCGCTCGACGAAGCAGATCGCCGCCGAACTCCACCTGAGCACGGAGACAGTCAGGAACCACATCCGCCGTCTCTTTCAGGCCCTGGGCGTCAACTCCCGACTGGAAGCCGTCGCCGCCGCACGGGCCGCGCCACGCTAGGCGAGCGCGACGCCGGTCCGCGTTCGCTTCCACATTCGCCGAGCCATCGAGCGCCGAGCACACGACGGCCAACCCCAGTCAAGTCAGGCCTGTCGGGAATTGACCCGATTGTGTCCTGTGCGGCCTGGCTGCCCGCACCTACCGTGGGCGATGCGAGCCCGGTGCCGGAGCCGCTCCCCGGCAAACGGCGCACCCCTGTAGCAGGCGGGGCCTGCGCGGGCTCGCCGTCGCTGCGCGAGAGACTCGGGGTCGTGGCTGCCTGAGTCTCTCGCGCAGCCCTCACTCGTCACGCGGCTAGTCGCCGACGTTGGCCCGAGGGATCGTCTGCCAGACCCCGTGCCCGAGGTAAATCTCGACGAGCCCGTCGTGGAGATTCACCGTCGTCCCTCTTGCTCCATCGTTGCGCACTTGTACGGCTGCTCCTCGTGATCGACGCGGTTCCCCTTGGAGGCGACCATCTTCTTCCAGCTGCACGAGGCATGAGACAGGCCGAGGCAGCCTCGACCGTCATCGCGTGCGGGTAAGGCAATTCTTCCGGGTCGGCACGGCTCAATCGTCCCCGACCCTGTCGGCTGAGAACGCTCGTTCGAGGGATTGCGCACTGCCCCGTTAAGGGGATACCGTCCGATGAACACGCTGGGACTCAACGGGAGGAGAAGCCGCCTCGCTCACTGCGGGGCGCAAACTGGGATGAATACGACGAAGCTGATTGCTCAATGGACCATGAGCGGAGAAGGCCGCGATGTCGGCGGTCGCTTTCGAGCGACCGATGACATTGGAGCGCTGATCGCAGACGACCAGCCAACACCCGAGCCAACGGCGGCTACCAGCTCGTTCCTGATCAAGGGAGCGAGCGAGGGCAGCTGGCAAGCACTCGATGTATAGCGCGTGGAGGAGGCAGCACGACCTCGCAGAGAATGCGTGCCCCGAGTGCCAGGGATCGTCCTACGTCCCCAGCCTCATCCACGGGGAGCGCATCGTGGACGAGTGCCCGGAGTGCAAGGGCACAGGAAAGGATGCAACGAAGAGAGCTGCGTGACGGTGCCGGTCGACTGAGCCGGCGGCGAGGCGGTGGGCTCGTGCGCTATCTCAGCGAGAGGTCGCCCGGCCTGCGGGATGTCGCGAAGGTCACGGCGAGTGGCGGAGCGCGAGCCGAGGCGGGCGGGACGAACTAGGGACTCGCGGCCAGGGATATACGACCTGCCTCTCTGACGCGAATCTCCTCCCGGGGCCATTGCCTAGAAACGCCGCGGCAGGGTAGGTCTGTTGCGGGCCGAACCAAGTACCCGTCAAACCACCCGCACTCATTCTCGTCCTCGTTGCTGTCCTGGCAGTCGCATCGGATGCTCCCGCAGGAGGCATCTCCGACGAAACGTGTCCTAATGTCGCGGGCGAGTACACGAATACCTGCCCTCCAGGAACTGTCGGAGTTCCGTACTCGATCAGGTTCAGCGAGAGCGAGGGGTCGGGCTGTGGACCAGGCAGACAGACGTTCCATCTCGACTCGGGCGACCTCCCCCCGGGGCTCGGTCTCGCGCGAGACGGCACCCTGAGCGGCACGTCATTCCACCCCGGGAGCTTTCAGTTCTACGTCGAGATGCGCGAGCCCGAGGACGACCCGGCGAACTGCGCGGGGAAGAGAACTCAGAAGAGGTTCACGCTCAAGGTCCGACGGCAGCCCTGGATCGTCTCAACTCCCGCTATGACACCTCACTCGGAAGTGGGAGTCCCTTTCCGAATGACTCTGCGGGCGCGGGGGGGATCCGGGGTCTTCGTTTGGAAGGTCGCCGCTGGACAACTCCCTCCGGGTGTCAGGATCGGCCTCGACGGGTCGATCGCGGGAACTCCCCGTACTCCGGGCACCTTCCGCTTCGCCGCCAGAGCGAAAGACACCGAGGCGCGCTCGCTAATCTGGCAGACGAAGGTGAGCGTTGCCCCGACGCTCCGCATACAGACTCGGACAGTGCCCGCGGCGAAGATCGGCCGCCGATACAGCGCCGCCCTCAGCGCCGATGGAGGCGTCGCTCCGATCGATTGGAAGCTCACGCGTGGCCGCCTACCTCGCGGGATTCGGCTCGCGTCCGCACATGGCGAGTTGACGGGCGTACCGAAGGAGGCCGGCACGCACCTCGTCTCCCTCCAAGTGAGCGACGGCCTCAAGGTGAAGAAGGCGAGGACGTTCCGAATCGTCGTCCTCGGGGGTCGAGGCAAGCCTCGTCGTTGACGTCGGCTGAGATATGTCCCAGCGGGGCGGGAAGGCGCGACTCCTCGATGACGACCGGGTCGTGATCGAGCCGATAGACCCAATCCTGCATCCGTCGGATCATGGCGCACGACTCGTCAATCCGACGTGCCCCTGCTCACCGTAACTACCCTGAGACGAGGTCAACGGACGAAAAGGGGGACTCCAGATGACCAGAGCTCTTGCACTCTTGATGGCGATCTCCGCGATGCTGACCGCGTCGGCACTCGCCGCCACGAGCGCGGCCTTTCCGAACAGGATCGAGCTCCCGGACGGCTTCCAACCGGAGGGGATCGCGATCGCGGGCCAACGCTTCTTCACCGGATCGCTGGCGAACGGAGCGATCTACAGCGGAAGCGTGCGCACCGGCAACGGCTCGCTGCTCGTGCAGCCGCAGGCGGGCCGTGTCGCGGTGGGCATGAAGGCAGATCGCGGACGGCTCTTCGTCGCCGGCGGCAACACCGGCATGGCGTTCGTGTACAGCACGGCGACCGGCCAGAGCATCGTCTCGTACCAGCTCTCGAGCGGGGGCAGCTTCATCAACGACGTCGTCGTCACGAAGAGCGCGGCCTGGTTCACGGACTCGCTCAAGCCCGTGCTGTATCGCGTGCCGCTCGGACCCGGCGGACGGCCGGGCGCGCAGTCGGCGGTGACGACGGTTCAGTTGACGGGCGACTACCAGCACGGAGCCGGGTTCAACGTCAACGGCATCGACGCTACTGCGAACGGGAAGACGCTCGTCATCGTCCAGTCGAGCGTGGGGCGGCTCTTCACCGTGACGCCCGCAGGTGTTGCGAAGGCAATCGTGCTCGCGAACGGCGAGAGCGTGCCGAACGGTGACGGCATCCTGCTCGACGGCAAGACGCTGTACGTGGTGCAGAACCGGCTCAACCTCGTGGCCAAGATCGCTCTTGCGCCCGATCTGCAGACCGGACGAGTCGCAGGCCGAATATCGAATCCTGGGTTCGACGTCCCGACGACGGCCGCGGAGCAGGGGAGCCGCCTGTACCTCGTCAACGCGCGTTTCGGTACCACGCCAACCCCGACCACCGACTACTGGGTGACGCAAGTCACGAAGTAGCTCCACGCGGTTGGCACACATGGATCGCGGGTACGGGAGGCCACAGTGGCCGGAAAGCTCCTTCGCGTGTACCTGCAAGACCACCATGCAGCGTCCGCGGCTGGCCTGAATCTCGTACGCCGGTTGGCGCGCCAGAACACATCGACGCCCTTCGCCGACGAGCTCACCCGCCTCGCGGCCGAGATCGCCTATGACCGAGCGAAGCTCGGCACGGTTCTGCGGAGCCTCGACGTGGAGCCGAGCCGGCTCAAGATCGGACTCGCCCGCGCGGCCGAGCGGGTCTCTCGCCTCAAGCTGAACGGACGCTTGTTTGAGTACTCGCCGCTCAGCAGGGTGCTCGAGCTCGAGACGCTCGGTGCCGGGATCCTCGCGAAGCGCGGCCTGTGGAGCGCGCTCGCCGAGGCGAGCCTGGGCCACCGACGCTGGATTGGATCTCGGCGAGCTGATCGAGCGCGCCAACGCCCAACTCGCTGTTGTCGATCAGCTGCGAGAGCGCGCGGCAGCCATCGCGTTTCCGTCCGCGCGGAACTGAGCTCCGGCACTATTCGATTCGGTCCTTGTAGCGCCGCGCCGCCCGACTCTCGCGCGCCCGCTGGCGCCAGCGCTGCTTCGCCTCCCGGCGCAGCCGCGTGCTCGAGCGCATCTCGATCGCGCGCAGCTCGCGCTGGAGCTTGCGATAGCTCTTGTAGCGCTCGGGATCGAGCGCGCCGCTGGCGAGGGCCTCCTGCACCGCGCAGTCCGGCTCCGTCTCGTGGCCGCAGTCGTTGAAGCGGCACTGCTCCTGGAGCTCTGCGATGTCGGAGAAGGCGCCGTCGACATCCCCCTCCCAGACCTGCAGCTCGCGCAGGCCCGGCGTGTCCACCAGCAGCGCTCCGCCCGGGAGCACGAGGAGCTGCCGATGCCGGGTCGTGTGTCGCCCGCGCCCGTCTCGCCGCAGGTCTCCGGTCGGCATCAGCCGGCGTCCCGCGAGACGGTTGACGAGCGTCGACTTGCCGACGCCCGACGACCCCAAGAGGACGAACGTCCGCGCCGGACGAAGCAGCGTGCGAAGCTCGTCGATCCCCTCGCCGGTGAGGTTGCTGACCGCGTGCACCGGGACGCCGATCGCCACGGCCTCCGCCTCGACGAGCCTCTCGAGGTCGTCGCAGACGTCGAGCTTGGTCAGCACGAGCACGGGGTCGGCGCCGCTGTCCCAGGCGGCGGTGAGATAGCGCTCGATGCGCCGGGGATTGAAGTCGCCGTCGAGCCCGGAGACGAGGAGGACGGTGTCGACGTTCGCCACCAGGATGTGCTCCTCGGCCTTGAGCCACGGCGTCTTGCGCGAGACCTTCGAGTGGCGCGGGAGAACCGCCTCGATGGCGGCGCCACCGCCCGCCGCGTCGCATACGGCGACCCAGTCGCCGACGGCGGGCATCGAGCCCCAGAGCTCGTTGTCCCGCAGACGTCCACGCGCGCTCGCGAGCCGCTCGTCCCGCTCGCCGCGGACGAGATACCCGCCGCGATGCTCCGCGACGATGCGAGCGGGCTCGAAGCCGCGCTCGGCGTAGGTTGTGAAGGCCGCCTCGAGCTCGTCGGTCCAGCCGAGAGCGGCCAGGGTTCCATCGGACAACGTGAAGCTCCTTCGCTCGGATGGGTGAACCAGGCCGCGGCTCGCGGCGTCCGAGAGGAGTTGCTAGAGGGCGAGCGCGAGCCGGAGGGAGATGCAGATGTGGACTTTCATTGCACAACCTCCTCTCGCTCGACGGAACCTGGGCAGGTTACGCGTCACCGACGATTACGTCAACCGCTTGACCAGATGGACCCACTTCCCGTTGAATTCCCCATGGCAATGAGAAACGGGGGATGAGAATCGAGACCGCGGCGGCCCATCAGCAGCAGACGAACGGCGTCCCCACCGTTCAACTCGAAGCCGTACGGAAGAGCTTCGGCGACAACCTCGTGCTGGACGGCATCGACCTCAGCGTCGACCTCGGCGAAGTTCTGGTCATCATCGGCCCGAGCGGCAGCGGCAAGAGCACGCTCCTCCGCTGCGTCAACCTGCTCGAGCCGATCCAGTCGGGCCGCGTCTTCTTCGAAGGCGAGGAGATCACCCGCAAGGGTGCCAACGTCTCGGCGATCCGACAGCGGATCGGGATCGTCTTCCAGCAGTTCAATCTCTTTCCCCACCTGACCGCCATCGACAACCTGACGCTCGCCGCCCGGCGCATCCGCAAGATGCCCCGCGCCGAGGCCGAGCGGCGTGGCCGGGAGCTGCTCGCCAGCGTCGGCCTCGCGGAGAAGGCGGACCAGCATCCCCACCAGCTCTCCGGCGGCCAGCAGCAGCGGGTCGCGATCGCGCGGGCGCTGATGATGCAGCCGCACGTGATGCTCTTCGACGAGGTCACGTCCGCACTCGACCCCGAGCTCGTCGGCGAGGTGCTCGTCGTCATGCGCGATCTCGCCCGCGAGGGCATGACGATGCTCATCGTCACGCACGAGATGCAGTTCGCGCGCGAGGTCGGGGATCGCGTGATCTTCATGGACGGTGGCAAAATCGTGGAACAGGGCCACCCGAGAGACGTGCTCGACAACCCGAAGGAGGAGCGTACGAGACAGTTCCTGCGCAGGACACTTCAGCTCGACCATGCCTTGGACGAGCTCACCATCGACGAAGGAGGATGAACCGAATGAGACGACTTTTCGTCGTCATCACCGCCATCGTGCTTACAGGCGTAGGACTCGCAGCTTGGGGCACGGTCGCTTCCGCCCGTGAGGCGGGACCGTCCGAGCTCGAGCGAGCTCAACAGAAGCTGCCGCCGCTGCCCGCCGACATCAAGGCGCGGAAGCGGTTCAACATCGCCGTGAAGTGCGACCAGCCACCGTTCGGCTACATCGGGCTCCAGAGCAGGAACGCCGGCTTCGACGTCGAGATCGCCCGCTGGTTTTCTCGCTTCGCTTTCGGCAAGTCGAACCGTGTCACCTGGACCTGCGTCAGCTCTGCGGCACGCGAGCCGGCACTGACCACGGGGCGCGTCGATCTGGTGGCCGCGACGTTCACGTACAACACCGACCGAGAGACGCGGATCGACTTCTCGCGTGCCTACTACAAGTCGACCGGGCGCATGCTCGTGCGTAACGACTCGTCCGTCCGCTCGCTCAACGACCTCGCAGGGAAGACGGTGGCCACGACGAGCGGGTCCGTCTACGACGCTTGGATCAAGAACTGCTTCAAGGATACGAAGCTCATCGTCACGGACGTCTTCTCGAACGCACTGATCGCGTTCCGAGACGGGCGCGCGGACACGCTGATGTTCGACGACAGCGCGCTGCTCGGCGTCGCGGTGACCGATCCCACGACCAAGCTGACCAGCGACCTGTTCCTCTCGCAGCCGTACGGCATCGGGATCAAGCAGGGCAACACCGCCCTGAAGCGCGTGGGTCGACTCGCGCCTGAACCTGATGAAGCAGCGGGATATCTTCTTCCCGATCCTGAAGAACACCGTGCCTCCCGCACAGATCCCGCCCTTCTCCAAGAACATCCTGAGACCGAAGCAGACGTTCGGCTACAACCTGAACGACATCACCAAGGTGTGCCCGTAGCGGACACTGCCGTCGCACCGAAGCCAGGAGCGGCCGCCGACGCGGCCGCTCCTCTACATCCATGACTGCGGTCCTCGCCCTGGGTCTCGACCTTACGTTCCTCTCGGACGTCTGGTCCTTCGTCCAGGACAACTTCGACGAGCTCGCCGCCGGCCTGCGCCGGACGATCCAGGTCTCGCTGATTGCCATCGCAGGGGCGTTCTTCATCGGGCTCGTCCTGGGCGCCGCGCGCGCATATCGGATCCCCGTCGTCAGCCAGCTCGCAGCCGTGTACGTCGAGGTGATCCGGAACACGCCGATCCTCGTTCAGATCTTCTTCCTCTACTACGGACTGACCCAGGGAATCGGCCCGTGGCCCGGTGTCCGCCTGGAGGGATTCACCGTCGCGTGGCTCTCGGTGATGATCTGGGGCGGCGCCTTCAACACGGAGAACTTCCGCGCGGGCTTCGAGGCCGTCCCGACCCGCTACCGCGAGGCGGGATTCGCGCTCGGGTTCGGCCGACTGGCGACGTTCCTGAACGTGACGCTTCCGATCGGCGGGCGGATCGCCCTGCCGTCGTCGATCAACACGTACATCAGCGTCGTCAAGAACACGTCGCTGATGTACGTCATCGGCTATCCCGAGCTGACGACGACCGTGCTTCAGATCCAGGCGCTGACGCTCGAGACCGTGGAGGCGTTCACGGTGCTCGCGGTGACCTACCTGATCCTCGTCTGGACGATGTCCGCGCTGATCCGGGTCGCTCGAGTCTCACCTGGCGCTTCCGGAGGAGGCGAGATGAACCCCCCGGACTGGGTCGGCGAGGTCGCGCGCGTACATCCTCGAAGAGGGGTTGGTCAACACCCTCAAGATCGCGGGGATCGCACTCGTGGGAAGCACGCTCGTCGGGATCACGCTCGGGACGCTCCTGACGATCAAGTTCCTGCCCCTGCGGGCGCTCATCCGACTCTACATCGAGATCTGGAGGGGACTTCCGATCCTCGTGACGATCTTCATCATCTTCTACGCCCTCCCGGCAGTGAGCCTGAGTCTCCGGTTCGAGGCGCTCACTGCCGGGGCGATCGCGCTCATCCTGTGGGGAAGCGCACAGGTCGCCGAGACGACGCGAGGGGCGGTCCAGTCCATCCCGCGCGAGCAGCACGAAGCCGCCTCGGCGCTCGGCTTCGGCTGGGTCGGCCGGCACGCGTACGTGATCATGCCCCAGGCGCTCCGTCGCCTCCTGCCTCCGGTCGTGGGCCTGCTCGTCAACATCATCCAGAACACCACGATCGTCCAAGTGATCGGCGCCGCTGAGCTTCTCGAGTCGGCCAAGCGCCAGGTCGAGCGGTTGACCGCGCCGCCACCGGCCGGCATCGCTGAGATCCATTCGTTCGAGATCTACGGAGCGGTGATGCTGATCTTCTTCCTGATCTCGTTCCCGCTGACACGGCTCGCGGCATACCTCGAGCGCCGGCTCGTGTGAGCGGGGCCGCGGCTATCCTGTCCTCGCGCGCGGTGGCGGTAGCTCAGTTGGTAGAGCCCCGGGTTGTGGTCCCGGTGGTCGCGGGTTCGAGTCCCGTCCGCCACCCCTGTAGCTCAGCCGTTTCCGCGCACTCACTCGGACGCGGCGTGGATGGCAGCGTCTTGGCCACAAGTTGGCTGTTCAAGACTCGCCGTCCGCGACCGGCGCGCTGTTGGCATCTCCCCTTAGCTCCTGGTTTCCAGAAGCGCCTTCAGTGACAGGACGGCGCCCACGACGAACACCACCGTCGCCAGGTAGGTCAGCCCGAGGTGACCGATCGTGTCGAAGCCCCAGGGATAGTGGGCGGGGAGCGCGACCGCAAGCGCGAGCACAGGCGCCGCGACGGCCGCGACCCACGCCCACATCTGACGGCGGCGGACGCCGAACCACGAAAGGGCAGCAACGGCCAGGCCGGTCGAGGCGATGAACCCTGAGAGTGCGAAGTGCAGGTGGCTGATGTAGTGGTAGAGGTCGTTGTCGAACGCCTGGATCTCGTCCTTGCCGCTCGCGACCTGATCGGGCCCGATGCCGAGCTCGAGGAAGTCGCCGGTCAAGTTGCGGACGAAGAAAATGACCCCGTACCCGACGAAGGCGAGCCCCGCGAGCGACATGAGGTAGACGCCCCATTTGAGCCCCGAGGACTCTTGCGGGTACGTGCGTGCAGTGACGGTGGTCATGCGACAGGCTCCTTTCGATCGCGTCCTTCTGGCCCACTGAATGGTCGGCACCTGCGGCGCCATGGCCGTGTCGACACCCCCGCGCATGACGTCGCCGACCCTCCCGGCGCCGTCGAGACACGGTCGGCGAGGACCGCGAAGTCCAGTTCGGGCATGCCGCCCGCAACTCTAGGCTGGGATGGCAGCGTCTTGGCAGCGACCGGCGACTCACATGGACGCGCCGAACGAGTCGCATGCGGCCGGAAACGGCAAGATCATGCGGTGCCGACCCGCGGAGACGCCCGACGACTCGCGTCCAGCAGGGTTGTGGTGCCGGTGGTCGGGGGTTCGAGTCCCGTCCGCCACCCCTTCCTTCCGACAGAATGAGCGTCGTGTCGTACGGCCGCGCGTCCCGCACCGTCTAGAGATGCGTCATACGCGTCACGGCTGGTGGCTCGAGGAGGCCGGCGGGGTTGTGCCTACCCGGCCGCTCGAGGGCGACGCGAGCGCGGACGTCGTGATCGTCGGAGGCGGATACCTCGGTCTCTGGACCGCGTGGCAGCTGCTCGAGCTGGAGCCGAGCCTCGACGTCCTCGTCCTCGAAGCCGAGGTGTGCGGCCACGGCCCGAGCGGCCGGAACGGCGGCTTCTGCGAGACGCTCTGGCCCGATGCTCCGACTCTTCGCGACCATGCGGGCGACGATGCTGCTCTCGCCGTGTGCCGCGCGTCCGAAGACGCCGTGCGCGGGATCGGCGCCTGGTGCGAGGCGCATGGTGTCGACGCCTGGTACCGCGCGGCACCCATGCTCCGGGTGGCGACCACGGAGTCGCAGGTGGATTCCTGGGCCGACGTCGTGCGCGCAGCGCGTGAGCTGGGCGAGCCCGACGAAGTCATCGGGCTGAGCGCCGACGAGGTACGCGCGAGCTGCGACTCGCCGCTCTTCCTCGGTGGCGCCCGCTTCAGGCTGAACGCGACCGTGCAGCCCGCCCGGCTGGCTCTCGGCTTGCGCGCGAAGTTGCTCGAGCGGGGAGTGCGAATCTGCGAGCGCACCCTGGTGACGCGAGTCCGCGAAGGCGGGGTGGAGACCCGAAGCGGCGGCGTCCGCGCGAGCGCGGCGGTGCTCGCGGTCAACTCGCGAACATCCGCGTTCCCCGGCTATCGCCTGTCGCTCGCCGCCGCGTCGAGCCACATCGTGCTCACCGAGCCCGTTGCCGAGGTCATCGACGAGCTGGGCTGGACCGAAGGAGAGGCGATCGTCGACAGCCGGACGCTTGTTCATTACATGCGAACCACCCAGGATCAGCGGATCGCCTTCGGCTGGGGCGGCGGCACGATGGGGTTCGACGGGAAGGTCGCGAGACGGCAGGAGGTCGACGCGAGCGTCATCGCGCGCACGCACGAGTCCCTCGTCCGCTTCTTCCCGCAGCTCCGCGGCCGCAACGTGACGCACGCCTGGGGCGGGCCGATCGACGTCTCCCCGACGCATCTCCCCATCTTCGGGAGCCGCGGCCGCGTCCACCACGGATTCGGCTTCACCGGGAACGGCGTCGGCCCGTCGTACCTCGGCGGCGAGATCCTCGCGCGCCTCGCGCTCGACCGGCGCGACGAGCGGACACGCCTCGCGATCGTGGAGCCGCACCGCAAGCTCTTCCCGCCCGAGCCGTTCCGCTATGTCGGCGGCTCGCTGATCAGGCGCGCGCTGCTCGCGAAGGACGCTGCCGAGGACGAGCGTCGGAAAGCGGGCGCAGCGACCGCGTTCGTAGCCGGACTTCCCAGCCGCCTAGGACTGCGTCTACCGCGTTAGAGCCGCTAACACAATGAGGCGACTCAGAGCTTCATTGTGGTAGTGCCTCTAACTCGTAGCGCAAGAAGAGGTGCGAGCCGTGGGCACGCGCGCTCAGGAGCCTCCCGCCGACGCCCGCATCGGGCAGAAGCGGCGCCTCCTCGATCAGCTGCAGCCGGTCGTCGGGATCGGCGCGCCCGGCAAGGAGCGGCGAGACGGTCAGGAAGAGCTCGTCGACGAGGCCCGCGGCGACCATGGCTCCGAAAACGGTCGGCCCGCCCTCGGTGAGGATGCGCGCATGCCCTCGTTCGCGCAGCCACGCGACCGCTTCTCCGAGATCGAGGTCCTCACCGAGCGCGACGACCGTCGACGCCGACGGCAGCTTGGCGCCGAGCACGGCCTTCCCCCACTTCGTGGTCAGGACGAGCGCGCCCTTCTCGAACACCGGGTGATCGGCGTCGATCGACCCGCTCCGCGTCAGGATCGCGACCTCGGGCTCGGGCGGAAGCTCCAGGCGCCGGCGGAGCTCCGCAGGGAGTCGCGCGTCGGCGGATACGGCCCACCGGGAGCCCAGAGGCCTGTCGGCGACCCGTGCAACGTTCCCGAGCCGACGACGACGACGCCCGCGAACGCGCGCAGGAGTCCCATCAGGAACCGGTCGGCCTCGCTGCCGGCCGCGATGATCTTGTTCGACTCCGACACGGACGAGATCGCGACCACGCCGTCGAGCGTCGAGACGAAGTTCGCGTAGAGGCGCGGCGTCGCGAAGCCGAGCGAGCCGCCGTACAGCCGGGCGAGCTCGTCGGGGAGGTCGACGGACGGCAACCCCTCGTCTTCGACGAGGCGATCGAGCGGCTCGAGCACTACGACTTGTTGGTACCACTGCGGGCGAGGTCGAGGAACTCGCGCCGCAGATCCGCGTTCTCCTCGTACGTGCCCCGCCAGAACGTCGTCACCGTGCGCGAATGCTCCTCCCGCACCCCGCGCATCTGTGTGCACAGGTGCTCGGCCTCGAGATAGACCGCGACGCCGTGCGGCTCCATCAGGTCGAAGAGCGCGTCCGCGATCGAGCGTCCCATCCACTCCTGCACCGTGAAGCGCCGCGCGAAGAGGCGGACGAGCCGCGTGAGCTTGGAGAGCCCGATGATCCGCTCGTTCGGGATATACCCGAGATACGCGGAGCCGTGAAACGGCAGCGCGTGGTGCTCGCAGAGCGCGTAGAAGGAGATGCCGCCCTCGACGACCTGGTTGCAGTCGCTGTCGGCGCTCTCGTTGGGAAACGCGGTCAGGAGCTTCTCGTCGCCCTCGTAGCCCGAGGTCGCGTCGAACATCGCCTTCAGGAACCGGTTCGGCGTCTCGCGAGTGCCCGGAGTTTCGAGATCCATCCCGAACGCGGTGAAGATCTCGCTGACGTACGTCTCGAAGCGCTCCCAGTCCGCCGCATCGATATGCCGCGGCGAAACCTGCTCCCACTCCGTCGTCTCCTCGGGGTCGGTGACCTGCCTGAGCGGCCCCGGGATCAGCCCTCCCCGGATGTCGATGACTTCTCCGTCGCCGTCGTTCGGCATCTGCTCTCCTTCCTGCTTGCGTGCGCTCATTGTTCGTGGTGCCGTCTTCACCAGGCGTACCTGGACAATGACTTATAGGCGCCGCGAGTCAGCGGCGGTAGACCTCGCGCCGATGTGCGACACGCGCGAGCGTTTAGAGCGGCGGCGTAAGTCGGGTCACGGCTCTCGGACGGGGAACGTCGTCGTCGTCGAGTGTTTCGTCGACGCCTGCGAGGTCGACGTACTGCGCGACCTTGGTCATGGCCGCCTCGAGCTGTGCCCGCGTCATCCGGTACGGGGGCTCGAGACCGCCGGCGATCCGCTCGTCCCACGGCCGCGAAACCGCATCCGGGGCCTCTGCGTAACCTCGCTGGAAATCCTGGAAGAAACGCTCCATCGCGCTCATCAGGATCCGGAACCGCGCGTACCGATGGTCGTTCCAGTGCGGTCTCTGCTCCGGAGGAGCTGTCTCCGGGCCCGAGAAGAGCTCGATCAGCCGCCCGCCCGCGTAGTCCCCGCGCTCGATCAACCGCTTCACCTTTTCGTCGTCCATCGCGAGGTTGAGCCCACCTTCGCCGCGCGACAGCTTGATGTGGATCACACGCTCGCGATACCCGGGCATCCGAGCCTGGGCGTTGTCCCGCCAGTTCTGCATCGCGTCCTTGATGGCGATCGCGAAGTCCATCATCGACTGCGGTTCCTTCCATCCCTCGCGGGCCCGCTCGTTGGCGGCGACGGGATCCACGATGGCCTGGCGTACGTCGTCGGGATCGGGGTCCTCGTCGCGTCCGAATCCGGCGAGGTTGAGCGCGAACGTCGGTCGGGTGGGGAGCGCGGAATCGAAGAAGTGCACGGGGAAGTTCGACGAGATCCCGCCGTCCGAGAACAGAAGGCGCGTCAGACGATGCGCGCCGTCGTCTCGATACCTGATCTGCCATAGCGGTACGGCCGAGATGAGCACCGGGAAGCTGAGGCTCATTCGGGCCGCGACGATGATCGGGAGCTGCGCTCCCCCCGGGAAGTAGAGAAGGCGCCGCCCAGGCGATTGCGCCTCGATCAGCGCGGCGTCTTCCTCCTCTGGGGCCGTCGCGTGCGTGACCATGTGCTCGACGACCTCGAGCGGGAAGAACTGCCTCCACTCCTCGGGGTCGAACAGCAGGCCCCCGTCCTCCGAGCTCGCCCGCCATCGATCGCGTGTGGTGGGAAGGCGCATCGGCCGTCCGAACGAGAGGTTCGTGGTGATCGCCTGGAGGTCGATCGCGCGCTCGTTCGCGTTCCAGCCGAGACGGTCGAGCGAGAGCGCGGCGCTCCGCGAGCTCCGCCTCGCTTTCGTCCCCGCGCAGCGAGGGAACGCCCCACAGATCGGCGAAGGTCAGGGGCGCGGTGCCGGCCGCGTGCTCGCGCGAAGGTGCGCGGCCGGACGAGATGCTGGATCAATCGGTGCAGCCACACCGTGAGCACCGTGTCCTTCCCGCTTCCAGGGCCCAGCCGACACAGGCCGAAGTCGTTCAGAGCGACGGCCGTGAACGCTGCCAGGGCGTCACGCAGAACACCGATGACGAGGATCCACGGTGCGAGAGCGATGAGCGCGACGGCGAGCCACCACGGGACGACCCCCAGCGCGCCCAGCGCGATCGCGACCGCGACGAGCCCGAGTGCGACGAGCGGGAAGCGCCAGAACGCGCGAACCGTCGCCAGCGCGCCGCGGAGCGGCCCGAAGCGCTGGAACGTGAGCGCTGCATCGAACAACCCTCGAGTCGACGGCTCCGGTTGGAACATCGTCAGGATGAAAGGAGCACCGTCGACCGTGCTGGCGAGCTCCCGCGGGACCTCAGCCAGGCGCTCGAACCCGCCGCTCGCTCGTCCGTGCTCGGCTGCGGCGGCCGCCACCGCGGCGAGCGCGCCCGCCGACGCACCTCCGATGCTCCGAAACCGGTAGCGCTTGGCGAGCCTGACGACCGCGCCTGGATACACCACCCCGCTCGTGATCCCGCCCTTCATGACGATGTCGCATTCGAGCGGCGGGTTCCCCCACGGGTCCGAAGCGGTCGTGCTGGTCATGGCGATCTCCTTCCGACGGCACCCCCACGCTACGCCCTCTTGCCCCACGTGGCAACCACTAGAGGCCTGATGTGGGTTAGGCGTGCGTGTCGGGGAGGGCATGCACCAAGCAGCGTGGCCGGCTCGCTCGGCGTGCAGGCTGAATTGCCTGGATGCCGAGCGAGCCGGGCGCGATGCGCCGTGTGCAGGCCCCCAGCCGCGCGTGCGGCTAACCCACATCAGGCCTCTAGTCCGAGGGGAGTCGCTTGACACCTGCTCGAGTGCGTTGAATCATCAGAACGTCGTCAGGAGGATTCATGGCCGCACGTCGTCTCGCGGCGCGGTTGCAGCACACGAGCGGCACCCCGGGAAGGGAGGGTCGTCCTCGTGGCCGATAGGCCTCCGCTTTCGAGAACGGCTCTTCTGGTCGCGGCCTTCGTGCTGGTGGCGTTCGGGATCTTCGTCGTCTTCCTCGTCGCTCAGGTCGACGAGGACGACGTGGCGTGGTCTCGGCTCGCGTGGATCTTTGCCTCCGTCGAGGCAATCGCCTTCGGCGCCGCGGGGGCGCTCTTCGGATCGAGCATCCAGCGTGAGCGAGCGGAGAAGGCGGAAGAGTCGGCGCGCGAGAACGCCCAGGCGGCGGCCAACGGGAAGGCGCTCGCCGAAGCCATCAAGGCCGAGGACCCGCCGGAGCAAGGCGGTTCCGCGGGGCTCGAGGCGCTGGGGCCGGGAGCCGGGCGCGAGGCAGCCGCGCATGTCACCGCCCGCCACGCCGAGCTCGCCCGGAGGCTCTTCCCGTGAGCGAGCCTTGGCTGAGCCGCGGCACCGGTGACCCCCGCACACACGCGCTCGTCGTCGGCGTCAGCCAGTACCAGTTCCTCACCGACGACGGGTCGCCCGGCCCGGACGGGCGGGAGACGTTCGGGATGCGACAGGCGCGCACCCCTGCGACGTCGGCGTTCCGCTTCGCGCGCTGGCTCGACACCACCTACGGAAGCTCGACCGCGCCCCTCGGCACGGTCCGAATGCTCCTCTCGCCGTCGGACGTGGAGAAACAGAACCTTCCCGAGCTCGGCACGCTCCCGGCCGAGGTCCTGCCGGCGACGAGAGACAACGTCGCTCAGGCCGTGGCGGACTGGTTCGACGACTGCTCGACGAATGCCGACAACGTCGCGATCCTCTACGCGAGCGGGCACGGCATCGAGATGGGGCCGGACGACGGCGGCATCGTGCTGCTCGAGGACTTCGCCAAGCTCCCGAACGTCGTCGACTACTCGCTCGATGTCGGGGCCGTTCGCAAGGGAATGGCGGGGCCCACGATTGCGCAGCGACAGTTCTACTTCGTCGACGCCTGCCGGATACGGCCGGAGGCGGCAAACCGTTTCCAGCGACTGGGCAACGGGGTCGGACTCCCGAACCCGTTTGCCGGTGCCCCGCGAGTGTCCGCCGTCTACTTCGCGGCCACCCCTGACACGGAGGCGCTCGGGGAGCCCGGATCGGGCACCCTCTTCGTGCAGGCGCTGCTGGAGTGCCTCGACACGTCGCTCGGCGTGTCCAGCCATGTGCAGGAGGACGGGTCGTGGGCGGTGACGTCCACCACGCTCGTCCAGGCATTGCCGAAACGGGTTAGGGAGCTCGCCGCAGCGTTCGGCGCGGAGCAGTCGGCGACGACCGGTGGCCAGTTGGAGGATGTCGTGTTCCACACGCTGGCCGGGAAGCCTGAGGTGCCGATCACGATCAAGGTCGTCCCCGACGGCGCCGTCGCCTGCGCCCGGGCGCGTCTCTGGGACCCGCAGGCGACCGACGAGGTGTTCGACGGTGAGGCCTTCACGCCGACGATCAGCCGGCAGGTGCCGGCCGGCGCGTACGCGCTCGCGGTGACCATCCAGCCGCCGACGCCACCATTCGCAGACGTCCCGCTCTTCCTCGTCCCGGCGCTCCCGCCGGCGTACACGGGCACCGTAAAGGTCGAGACGTGAGCACCGGTCGCTTGCGGGTACAGATCGAGACGCCCGACGCGTACTCCTACGACCAGCCGATCAGCGTGATCGACTCTACGACGCTCCAACTCGTGCAAACCGCGACCTGCAACGAGGAGATCACGCTGCCGGCCGGGAAGTACCTCGTGAGCGCGGCACTCCCCTCGGGCGACCGGCCCGTGGGGGTGACCGAGGTGTCGGCAGGCGACCTCTCGGAGCTGACGCTGAGCGCGGTCGAAGAGCTCGCGGACGAACCGCCGCCGGCACCGGCGCCGCCGCCGGGAGGACTGGAGGGCCTCGGGCCCACCCGCGGAGGTGGACCGTCGCCGGCTGCCGCCTGGCACGTGCGGTTTCACTCCCGCACGCCGGAGGGTGCATTCGAGCCTGTAGATGCGCCGGTCTCGGTGGTGTCCCGCTCGGACACGCGCGTGGAGCTGGCCGTCTCAGCGTACGGGGACGGCCTCCTGTTCGCGCAGGTCGCCGGCGCCGAACGAGGTGCCGCTCAACGTCGCGTTGCCGATCTACGGACCGACCATCTCGCAGTCGTGCCGGCTCACCATCGAGCGTCGCACCGCGGCGACGACCGTCAACGTGTCGCTTCCGGACAACCCCAGGATCGACGCCATCGCACGCTACCTGCAGAGCGGCCATCTCCAGGAGGCGGCGAGCATCATCGGTGACGCGGAGCAACTCCTGCAGCAGAAGATGGCGGATCCGTTCGGCGCCGCTCTCGGCGGCTACGCGCTCCTCCGGTTGGGGCAACGCGACCGGCTCCACCACTGGCCGCGAAATCTCGCGGACTCCTTTCCCTGGCTCCCGGACGGCGCGGTGATCGCAGGCGAGGAGAGCGCTCTGGAAGACGACCACGCGTTGGCGATCGAGCAGATCTGCGAGGCTGGGCGGCGCGGTCTCCCTGTGTTTTCGGCCGGGCTCTCGCTCCTCGCGTCCAGGCTCCGCGAGTACGCGGGCGCGCCGCAGAAGGCGTTCGGCGCGAACGGGAAGCTCGTCGTCGAGGCGGAGCGGCTGCTCGACGGGGTCCTCGATGTGATGCCGTTCGCCGACTTCGACCGCGTGTCGCTCGCGTTCCGCGGCGGGCAGGTCGGCAACCCGAGCGCGTCCCAGACCCCGGTCCCCGACTTCGGCGCCGAAGGCTGGCGCAGCGTCGCCGGGATGTAGACGATGCTGCGGATCGACATGCTCCCGGGGGGAAACGGGGACGCCCTCTGGATCGAGTACGGCAGCCCGCTCGAGCCTCGCCGAATCCTCATCGACGGTGGGACCAAGGGGACCTGGGACGACGAGGGCGGTCTGCGGGCGCGGATCGAAGCCCTTCCGGAAGGCGAGCGTCACTTCGAGCTGCTCGTCGTCACCCACATCGACGCGGATCACATCGACGGCGCACTCGCCCTGCTGCTCGACACCCAACTCGGCGTGACGTACGGCGACGTCTGGTTCAACGGCTGGCGCCATCTTCCCGACACACTCGAGCCGCTGGGGCCGGTCGAGGGCGAGCTCCTCACGGACGCGATCGCCGGAGAGGGGCTCCCCTGGAACGAGGCGTTCGGCGGCGAGGCCGTCGTCGTCCCCGCCGAGGGTGCACTCCCCTCGGCCACGCTCGCCGAAGACCTCGAGCTCACCGTCGTCGGGCCCGGCCTGGAGCAGCTGGTCGAGCTGAAGCCGGTCTGGCGAGCAGCGGTCGAGGAGGCCGGCCTCGACCCCGACCAGCCGCGTCCCGCCGAGCCGGAAGTGCCGCTTCCCCCTGGGCTCGAGCGCCTCGGGACGACACCCGACGTCGCCGCGCTGGCCGCCTCCGCCTTCACGCAGGACAGCGCGGAGCCGAACGGGTCGAGCATCGTGCTCCTGCTCGAGCACGACGGAGCGAGTGCCCTGCTCACGGGCGACGCGTTTCCCTCGGTGGTGCTCGCAGGCGTGAACCGGCTCCTCGCCGACAGCGGCGACGCCCGGCTCGCGGTCGACGCCTTCAAGACGCCCCACCACGGAAGCAAGTTCAACCTCTCGCCCGCGCTGCTTGCCCTGCTCGACTGCAAGCGCCACCTGTTCTCGTCGAACGGTTCGAGGACGAGCCACCCTCATCCCGAGGCGGTCGGGCGCACGATCGCCGCGGCCGGGCAAGGCTCGACGCTCTTCTTCAACTACTCGACGCGGTTCAACGAGGACTGGGCGGGTACCGAGCTCATGGAGCAACACGGGTACGACGCCGTGTACCCGGAGACGGACGACGCGGGGCTGACGGTCACGCTCGGCGGCGACTGACGTGCCGGACTACGACGCGTTCCGGATCCGCGTCGAGCGCCGCGCGCCCGGGGCGGACGTCTACGAAGTCCACGCGTCGAGCCCGGCCGGAGAGGCGACCGGCGGGTTCACCGTTCCGGTCTCCCGCCTCGAGCTCGAGAACCTCGTGCTCCGCATGGGGCGTGCGCGCACAGCGGTACGCGGCGCCGGCTCTCCGGAGCTCCAGCTGGTACGCCGCTTCGGGAGCGATCTCTTCGGCTCTCTCATCGCAGGCCCCGTGCGTGACCTCTACCGCGACTCGTACTCGGGCGCCCAGCGCTCGCGCAAGGGCTTGAGGATCACGCTCGGCCTGACCGACACGCCCGAGCTGATGGATCTGCCCTGGGAGTACCTCTTCGAGGAGCCGGCCTTTCTCTCGATCTCGACCTGGACGCCTGTGGTCCGCTACCTGGAGCTGCCGCGCAGCCGGCCTCCGGTGGAGGTGACGCTGCCACTACGGATCCTCGCGATGGTGAGCAGCCCCACCGACGCCGTCCAGCTCGACGTCGCTCTCGAGCGGAGCAAGCTCGAGGGCGCACTCTCGAATGCCGTGTCACGAGGAACCGTCGAGATCCACTGGCTCGAGCGCGCCACGCTCTCCGCTCTCCAGCGGGAGCTCCGGCGTGCAGACTTCCACGTCTTCCACTACATCGGGCACGGCGACTACGACGCCGCGCTCGGAGACGGCGTGCTCCTGCTCGAGGACGAGCAGGGTGCGAGTCGCCGGGTGAGCGGCACGCAGCTCGGAACGATGCTGGCCGACGAGACGACGTTGCGCCTCGCGGTGCTCAACGCCTGCGAGGGAGCTCGAACCTCCACGACCGACCCGTTCGCGGGCGTCGCCGCGAGCCTGGTGCAACGCGAGATCCCCGCAGTCGTCGCCATGCAGTTCGAGATCACCGATCGCGCGGCGATCATCTTCGCGGAGGAGTTCTACGCGGCGATCGCAGACGGATACGCGGTGGACGCATCCCTCGCCGAGGCGCGAAAGGCGATTTTCGCGAGCGGCAACGACATCGAATGGGCGACCCCGGTGCTGTTCATGCGCGTGCCCGACGGCCGCATCTTCGACATCCCCGCACCGGCGCAGCCACGCGTCGTCGAGCCACCGGCTCCGCCCGCTCCACCCCCCGAGCCGCCCGAGATCACGCGGGAGGACGATGTAGTCCAGCCGCCTCCGGAGCCTCCGACCAAGACGTCGATTCCCTTGCTCTGGACGGGCCTCGCCCTCGGGGTCGGCGGTCTCTTCATCGTCGGCCTGCTCTACCCGTGGGACAAGGCCGGGCGGTCCTGGGTCGACCGCCAGTTCCACGTGAGCGCCGGCGGGACCGGGGACGTGCTCAGCGCGCTCTCGCCCCTCGCCCTCATCGTCGGGACGCTCGCCGCGGTCCTGCTCGCCCACCGCTCCGCCCGCTGGCGCCCATTCGCCGCCGGGCTGCTCATCGGCTTCGGCGTCGCGGGCGCAGCGAAGTACGGCGGCCTGCTCCTCAACCAGCTCAGCAAGGGCGACTCCCGCCCCGGCCAGATCGTCGTGCTCGCTCTCGTCGCCGCCGCCGCTTGCGCCCTCGTCGTCGTTGGCAGCAAGCTCGCGGGCCTTGCGGAGGACCGGCATGTGTCCGGTCGCACACGGCTCGTCGCGGGCGTGCTCGCGGTCGTGGGCGCGGGGCTCGTCGTGGCCGGTTCCGCCGTCGACTACAACGACGTCAACTCGAAGTCCATCCTCGCCGACGACGGCTGGTTCGCGCTCGATCCCCTCGCGGGAGCACTCGTCGGGCTCGGCGCCGTCTTCGTCGGACGGGGCAGCGGCCGAATCGGCGCCGGAATCCTCGTCGCCGTGGGCGTGGTCAGCCTCGCGCTCTGGCCCCGCTTCTTCGGTGTTCCGATGGCGCTCGACGACGACGTCGGATCGGCGGGCGCCGGCGGTTACATCGGCCTCGCCGGTTCGGTGCTCCTCGTCGCCGCCGGCGTCGTGCTCGCCTTGCCGCGCCGGGGAGCCGGCTCATGAGATCGGCACCGACTTGACGTAGACAGCGACCAGAGTTGCGGCAGAAGGGGGCACGTCATGGAAGAGCAGTTCGTCATCTTCGAAGTCACGTCGGGGGAGTCGACCAGTGATGACTTCGGCTTCGACACCGCCGCGGAGGAGCCGCCCGAGGTGGCGGTTCACCTCGAGACCTTGGGACCCGCTGCGGTAGCGGACGCGAAGGAGAACCCGCAGCAGATCATCGCCCGAGAGCTTCCGACGAAGCTCCTCGAGCCCGTCTCGGTCGAGGAGACTGCCCAACCGGCTGCCGCCGGTGTGTCCTGGGGCATCGAAGCGGTCGGGGCGACGCAGAGCCCCTTCACGGGCAGCGGCATCAAGGTCGCAGTGCTGGACACGGGCATCGACGCTGACCACCCCGCGTTCCAGGGGCTCCAGGTCACGCAGCGCGACTTCACCGGAGAGGGCGACGGCGACGAGCACGGGCACGGCACCCACTGCGCCGGGACGATCGCCGGTCGGGACGTCAGCGGCTTTCGGTTCGGGGTCGCCCCGGGCGTGACGGAGCTGTTCGCGGGCAAGGTGCTGGGCCGAGACGGCGGCACGACGCTGGCGATCGCACAGGGCGTCCACTGGGCCGTGGACTCGGGTGCGAACATCATCTCGATGTCGCTGGGGATCGACTTCCCGGGCGCCGTCGAGCGGTTCGTCCAGCAGGGCATGCAGGTTCAGCCTGCAACGTCGCGGGCGCTCGAGGCATACCGCGAGAACCTGCGCCTGTTCGACGCCATCGCCGAGTACGTTCGCGCGAGCGCGGCCTTCGGTCGCTCTGCGCTGATCGTGGCCGCGACCGGGAACGAGAGCGAGCGAACCGCGGCCGATCCCTACACGATCGACGTGGCTCCCCCCGCCGCCGCCGAGGGATTCATCGCCGTCGGCGCCGTGGGCCAGGACGCCGGAGGCGAACTCGGGATCGCACGCTTCTCGAACTCCAGGCGCGCACGTCGTCGCTCCGGGAGTCGACATCCCTCGGCCAAGCCGGGCGGCGGCTTCGTGAAGATGAGCGGGACGAGCATGGCCACTCCCCACGCCGCCGGAGTCGCCGCGCTCTGGGCCGAGAAGCTCGTGGGCTCCGTCGGCACGCTCGATCCACGCGACCTGACGGGGCGTCTCACCGGAAACAGCCAGGCTCTGGCAGGGCTACTCGCGGACGACATGGGTTCCGGGCTGGTCGTCGCGCCATCGCGTAGCCGGATCGAGCCGATGGAAAGGGCTCCGCTTGCCCGGGGCCCTTTCCATCGGACGATTCGAGACGCGTGTCTGCGAGCCGCTGCCGAGAGCGAATCCCTGAACCGAGGGACTGCCCCAAATCGCGCTTGATCCTGGGGCCGTCGCGTGTAAAGGTTCCTTCGGCTGCAACGAAGGAGAAGCGTCGTGCCGGCACGCGTGCTCGTCGTTGCTGCGGCAATCGTCCCGCTCACCCGGAGCGTCTTCGTGCTGAGGCGCCGGCGCTTGTCTGACCGAACGGGCGCGGCATGAGGCCTCGCCGCACTCGCCCGCGCGCGCGCGTCGTCGCGGTCGACCGCAACCGGTTCGCCGCGGGCTGGCGCTTTCTGCTCGATGCCGAGCTCGAGCTGGAACCGGCGGCGGTGGCGCCCGACCTCGCGGTCGACGTCGTCCGTCCGTCCGACCTCGTCGCGCTGACCGTCGAGGGCTACGACGTCGAGCTCGTGAGCGGCAGCAGTCCGGTCATCCGGCCCAAGCAAGGGAGGACGGGTCGACTGGTCGTGCGCCTCGCGCACCAGCATGTCGCGGAGCAGGCGATCTACGAGGGCCTCGCCCCGATCCCGGCCGACAACCCGGCGAGCGGCCAGAAGCCCGACGACACACCGAACCCGGTCGACGGGCCGAACGCCCGCCCCACCCCACCGGTCGACGCCCGCCCCGCTCAGACGAGCCGGCTCGTCTTCGAGCTGCCTGCGGGAGACTCGATCCCGTTCACCACCTCGGGCGTGCTCGAGGCTCTCGCACGCCTGAAGCTGCTCGTTCACCCACTCGCGAAGCCGCGCCAGGGACGGAGGCTGATCCCGGACGACGGGTCCGTCCTCCACCTTCCCGGAGGCCTCATCGCCACCGCCGACGCCGCCGGGCTCGTCGTCTCGCGGGCGCCGCGAGGCGTGGAGGTCCCCGACCCGACCACCGCAGCCGGCCAGTCGACACTCGCGCGGGACGCGAGGAGGGCCCGCTCCGTCCTCGCGACGCGGGCCGGCACCTCGATCACCGGGCTCGACATCGAGGAGGGTGCCGGGCCGGGCGACGTCACCATCGCTTCGGAGGCGCTGTCCGTGCCGAATCTCATCGGCCGGGCAGGGCTCATCCGGCCCGACATCGTCACTCGACCGCGTCCGCGCGCGACCTTCAGCCGGCCGCCGAGGCAGTTCGAGACGTCGATCGAGGCGCCGTTCCGGCTCGTGATCTCGCCGAGCGAGCGAGGTGGCTGGACGCACTCGCCGGAGCCGGTTGCCGCCGAGGGCGCCCCCCATCGCATCGAGCTGTGGCACACGCGACTCGGCGTCCGCGTGGACGAGGAGAACGAGGTCACGGTCGACGAACGGCGGAGCACGCAGCGCGTCGTGCGCGCGCTCTGGGCACGCGATCGCGAAGGGCCCGAGCTCTTCGAGAGCTCGGGCGTCGCCTTTCCGGACTGGGAGCTTCTGAAGTGGCCGCGGGCGGTCGACAAGCCGTTCCGCAGCTCGCTCGACCCGGGCGACCGGCACATGCTCGTACGCCAGAGCTCCGAGACCTGGCTGGATCGACGTCGGAGGCCGATCCCACCGGAGCCGGTCGACGTCGAGGGCCTGTGGCTGTCCGCGCTCGGAGCCTGGCTCGACCTGCACGGGGAGTGGGAGACGGATCCGTACTCGCTCGCCATGATGCGCTCGATCCTCCTCTGGGATCACGTCGCGCCGATGGGACGCGACCAGTACGTGCGCGTCGTGTACCCCGGCTACCTCTTCCCGCTCGGGCACAAGACCACGCTGGTCAAGCTCACCGAGCGGAAGATGAAGGTTCCGCCAACGGACTCGGTCGCGGGGCTGTACCAGAAGAAGTTCCTCGTCATCGGCCAGCCGCTGAGGGCGTACTCCAAGCGCGACTTCCCGTTCCTGGAGGTCGGCATCACGCCGCTCGTCACCCCCACGCTCGACGGCGATCCGGACCCGAGCGCCCACTTCATCCCGCGGGTCGGAGGCGCGCCGTTCCCCTTCCTCCTGCACGGCGTGGACAAGGAGCAGCGGCCGGTCCCGCTCGTCACCCCGCTCATCTGGGTCCCGGACGGATACGGCGATCTCCCCGCGGTCGAGTCCGACTACCACTCGAGCGGCATCGACACCGTGCCCGCCGACGGACAGGACATCGCCTTCGCCGAGGTCGGGAAGGGGGGCGACACGGTCGTCGCGACCGAGAGCCTCCACTTCGACGGCGACGCAGGGCTCGTGACCTCGGTGCCTCGGCTGCTGGACGCCTCGGTCGAGCTCCCCGTGGTGCAGCGGCTGTCGCCGGTCGGGCCGGTCACGATCGAGTACAGCGGCATCTACCTCGCGAACGGCTTCGGCGGCACCCAGAACGTGGCCGAGGTCTGGGCCGAGCTGCCAACGCCGCCGAAGCTCTCGTTCGGCCAGGGCGCAGCCGCCGCGAGCGACAAGGCCGGAGGCTTCCTCCAGCCCAACCTGGAGGTCGCCGGGCTCTCTCGCGTGAAGGGGACCGTGGGCGACGTCGCAGAGATCGCCAAGGGCAACTTCAGGCCCGAGGAGTTTCTCGGCAACGCGCTGCCCAAGCTGTTCGGCCTCGTCCCGCTCGTCGACCTGCTCGAAACCGTCGGGGTCGACCTGGACGACGCCCCCGACGTGGTGTCGGAGGCGCTCGACCGCATCGAGGGCTTCCTCGCCGACCTGGAGCAGGCCAAGCGAGCCGCCGAGAACGCCGTTGCCGAGGCGAACCTGCTCGCGCAGCGTGCCCAGTCGAAGGCCGCCGAGCTCCAGCAGCAGGCCCAGCAGGCCGTCCTGGCAGCGGGGCAGCTCGAGACCACCGTGACCGACGCCGTCGACGACGTGTTGACCACGCTCGCCGGCCTCCCCGGGAAGACCGAGCAGG
Source organism: uncultured Actinomycetes bacterium (assembly GCA_963840705.1). Lineage (GTDB taxonomy): Bacteria > Actinomycetota > Thermoleophilia > Gaiellales > Gaiellaceae > GMQP-bins7. The sequence goes on from CAWIZT010000011.1 coordinate 46,417, forward strand.
AGATCGCGGCCGCGCTGGCCAACCCGCTGCAGGCCCTGCGCGACGCCACCGGCGACATGGAGGACCTCGCGCCGCAGCTGCCGCCGCTGATCCGGGAACAGCTCCTCGGGCTGGCGAAGATCCTGCGCGAGCTCTCGGACGCGGCGGATCTGATCGAGGACGTCTTCCGCTTCCTCAACGGCCTCGCGACCGGGGGCGTTCAGGCCAAGTTCCGCTTCGAGTGGGCGCCGAAGCTCAAGTCGTGGAGCCCGCTCGGCGCGGTCCCTCCGGAGAGCCCGGTGCTCGAGCTGCAGCCGGACAGCCTCGTGCTGGCCGTCGAGGGGCGGGCGGCGAAGGACGAGATGCGGGTCGACGTCCTGGCCGAGCTCAAGGACTTCACGCTCCACCTGCTCCCCGGAGCGCCGCTCGTCCGGTTCAAGTTCGACCACCTCTCGTTCCACGCCGGATCCTCAGGGAAGCCCGATGTCGACGTCGTCCTCCAGGACATCGAGTTCGTCGGGTTCCTCGCCTTCGTCGAGACCCTGCGCGAGCTGATCCCCTTCGACGGGTTCTCCGACCCGCCCTTCCTCGACGTCACCCCGGAGGGGCTCTCCGCCGGATTCACGCTCGCGCTCCCAAACGTCTCGGTCGGCGTCTTCAACCTCTCGAACATGTCGCTGGGCGCCGACGTCCAGGTGCCGTTCCTGGGCAAGTCGGTCACGGTCGGCTTCAACTTCTGCACGAGGGAGCGCCCCTTCACCCTGGCGGTGCTCTTCATCGGGGGAGGCGGCTGGTTCCTCATCCGCCTCTCGCCCGACGGGCTCGACGTCCTCGAGCTGGGTCTGGAGGCGGGCGCGATCCTCGCCGTCGACTTCGGGGTCGCCTCCGGGTCGATCTCGGCGATGCTCGGGATCTACATGCGGCTCGAGGGCGACGAGGGGTCGCTCAGCGGGTACTTCCGGCTGCGGGGCGAGGTGGACGTCCTCGGGCTCATCTCCGCGTCGATCGAGCTCTACCTCGAGCTGCAGTACGAGTTCGACACCGGGAAGATGGTGGGCCGGGCGAAGCTCACGATCAAGGTCGAGGTGTTCTGCTTCTCCACCTCGGTGACCATCTCGGCGGAACGCCGCTTCGCCGGGTCGGTGGGAGATCCCAGCTTCCGGGACGTGATGGTGCTCCCGGACGGCTCCTCACCGGCCTGGGCCAAGTACTGCGTAGCGTTTGCGGGAGCGTGAGCATGGCCACCGAGCTCTTCACCGTCGTCGCCCTCCCCCACTCGGTCGCCGCCGGCGCCGAGTACCACGTCTCGCTCTTCGTGTCCCCACGGTTGACTCCGGACGCCGCCGAGGGCGAGCTCCAGGAGTTCAGCCACTTCCCGCACTGGGCGAAGGTCCTCGAAGGCGACGCGACCGTCGAGCTCTTCGACCAGATCGGGCCGATCGCCGTCCAGCCGAGCCTCGGCCCGCTGGATCGAAACCTCTGGGACGCGATCTTCCCGCCCGACACGCCCGTTCGAGCGCCGCGCGACCTCGACTTCTCCGAGCGGCACTGGCGCACCTTCCGCGCGGGCGAGATCCACGACGCGGCCAAGCTGCTCCACGTGGTCGCGATGTTCTCCGACCCGACCTCCCCGCCGCTGCCCAGCATCCACCCGCTCGGCAGGCTCATGGGCCAGCTCGGCGTCGGGAGCACGCACCGCCGCGAGTACGACGAGTCGGAGATCACGCGGGCGTTCGACCGGCTGATCGGCGAGACCGGCGAGCCGGGCGTGTCCATCCCGCTGCCGGAGCTCGAGTCCATGGTCGAGAACCAGGACAACCCCTTGCTCCGCCTCGCCATGCAGATCCACCGGGCCCGCCGCTTCTACGAACGGCCCGAGTCGAAGCGCGAGTACCACGAGCGCCCGGTCGACGGCGCGACGGCCGCGCCACTGCCCCGGCCCGAGCCCGACTTCCACGAGCGCTGCTCGCTCGTCGGCGACCACCCCGCGCTCCAGCGCCGGCTCGGTCTCGTCCTCGACCTCGTCGCCGACGACCCAGACCGGCTCGAGGACAGCCAGTGGCTCTCGGCGCGGGTCGTTCCGCAGGGAGACGAGGCGGCGTGCCGGACTACCCGCACCCGCTGCCAGACCGCCGGCGACGACCTCGTGACCGTCCCCCGCTCGGAGGAATGGGCCGGCGAGCGCCTCAGGCTGGGCGACCCCGATCGCTTCGCCCTGCTCGACGTGGACCCCGACGGGACCGCACTCAAGCTCGACCGCTTCCTCTGGACCATCCCCCGCCTCATGGCCATCGAGCAGAACGGCGACCCGATCCACGCTGCGCCCACCGCTCTCCGCTCACTCGGCTTCACGGTCGTTCGGCACAAGAAGGCGGTCGAGACCCAGGATCGCCTCGAGCGCCAGAGCTCGCTCGTCAGCGCGCTCGCCGGCGCGGATCAGCCGCTGCTCGACACGGAGGACGTCACGCAGGGGCTCCGCGTCGAGGTGTGGGACGACACGGCCAAGGCCTGGTTCACGCTGCACGCGAGGCGCATCGACGCCGAGGTGGTCGACGAGGGCGAGGTCGTCTCCGACCTCCCGGAGGAGGGGTTCATCCAGGGCACGACCGCGACCGAGACCCCCGAGGTCGAGGACAGCCCGGTGCATGTCCACGAGTCCGTGTTCGGCTGGGAGGGGTGGAGCCTCAACGCCGCGCGACCCGGCAAGCGGGTGCGCCACGAGAACGGGGACGAGATCGTCGAGGACCAGGACGCCGACCCCGATCCGGTGACGCCGCTCATCGTCACCTCCGAGGTGGAGCCGGGCACGCTGCCGCGGCTTCGCTACGGGCGCTCGTACGCCTTTCGGGCCTGGGCGGTCAACCTGGCGGGGTCGAGCCGCAGCCACGGCCTCGGCCCGCTGCCGGCGCCTGCGGCACCTGCAGTGGCGGCGGTCTCGGCCGCGTTGACGACGGCAACCGCCCGGCTTCCGGGCGAGCTCTTGATCCCGACGCTTCGCTCGGAGACGGCGGCCGGGATCCTGCGGCGCAGGTTCACCGTCGTGGAGGAGCCGGAGGCGGTGTCCGCGGCCGAGCTGCCGCTGCTCTCCGAGCCGCACATCGAGCGGGTCGTCCTCGGCCGGCTCCGCGCCCGCCGCGCCGAGACGCTCACCCGTGCACGCGCGCGGCCGGAGGCCGCCGTGGATCGGGCCTCACTCGTGGCGCGCGCCTTCAGCGACGCGGTTCTCGACGAGGCCGAGCCTTTCATCGCCGACACCGCCCTCCGCGACCCGGAGCTCCTCGCGCGCGCGATCGTCCCGACGCGCGTCGAGGGATTCGCCGCCCCGCAGCTCCTGGACCTCATCACTCCGCTGCGGCCGTTCCTGCGCTGGGAGCCCGTGCTGCCGCCGGCGCTCGTCACGCGGCATCGCTTCAGCTCCGGAGAGTCGCTGCGCCAGCTCGTCATCCGCTCGGGCGTCACGCAGGATCTCGACACCCTCGAGATCACGGTCGAGGAGCCCGCCGCCTACGCCGCCGCGCACGCCGCCTTCGGCTACCGAGCCACCAGCGACCGCCACCTCGCTCCTCCCAAGACGAGCCAGAGCGAGGCCGAGGTTCACGGCGCCTTCGACGAGGCGATCGGATCGAACGACCCAGCCGATCACGCCAAGCTGCTGGCGGTCGCCCTGCGGGAGTCGGGGACCCTGTTCGACGTCGACGTCCCTCGGCTCAACGATCCGAGCCAGCGCGATCCGCAGCTGGGGATCGACCTCGTCGCCGACCCGACCGTGCCTCCCTCGACCTGAAGACGCTTCCTCTGCCGACGGGCGAGGCTCCGGCGCCGGGCCAGTACGTCGCCCACGACACGGACGCGCTCGTCCTGCCGTACCTGCCCGACGTCCTGGGTCGCGGGATCTCGCTCGTCTTCCAGGAAGCCGGCCGTGACCGGATCATCGCGTTCCCCTTCGGAACCGAGGGCTTCACCGCCCGCTACCTCGGGGACTGGCCCGAGCTCCGGCCCTTCCGGCTCGTGCTCGAAGGATCGGCCGTGCTCTCCGGCGAGGTCGACGAGCACGTGCTGCACGTCGCCCTCCCGGCAGGCGACGTCCAGCGCTTCCGGCTCGCGTCCTCGCTCGCTCGGGCCGACCTCGATCTGTTCGGGCCGTGGCGGAGCCTTCCGGCGGTGATCCGCTCGAACGACGACGTCGCGGAGGCCGCGGCGGACGGCTGGCTGTGGGCGCTCACCCCCTTCGAGGAGGTCACGCTGGTCCACGCCGTGCCTCGACCGCTCGAGGCCCCGCGTCCGACGACGATGATCGCGCTCCGACCGGCGGAGGGCTCGACCGACACGTACCTCCTCGGTGCCGTCGACGTCCACGGGCCGAGCACCGAGATGATCACCGCCGAGGCCCGCTGGGTGGACCCGAACGACGACCTGAGCCTCCCCGCGCCGGACGAGCGAGCGACGCAGGCGATCGCATTCACCTCTCCGATCCGCGAGAGCGAGGACCTGGCCGTCCTCTTCGGCGGCGCGGCCGACTTCCAGCTGACGGTGCCCGGCGCGGGGCCCGTGTGGTTCCACTCCGCGATCCAGCGCCTCGGCGACACCAGGCACCACACGATCCACTACCGGTTCCGCGCCTCCACCCGCTTCCGCGAGTACTTCGACCCGGAGACCCTGGCACCGCCGACCGGCAACGGACCGCCCGCTCCCGGGGAGCCGGTCGACGACGGCCAGAGCGTGGTGGGACAGGAGATCGCGCTCTCCGTGCCGAGCTCGGCCCGACCCGCGGCTCCCGTCGTCCACTCCGTCCTGCCGTTGTTCCGCTGGGAAGCCGGCACCGAGCCGGAGCAGCCGGTCGCGACCCGCCGCCGACGCCGCGCCGGGGTGCGCATCTACCTCGAGCGGCCCTGGTACTCGTCCGGCGAGGGGGAGCTCCTCGGCGTGCTCCTCGCGCCCGGCGGCGACGACACCCAGCCGGCCAGGCATCCCGTGAGCCAGTGGGGCGCCGATCCCGTCTGGGTGAGCGCACCGGTCACTCCGCGGGCGATGTTCCTCCAGCTCGACAACCTGCTTCGCGTCTTCGGGCTCGACGACCGCCCGGGCGACGCGCTCCCCGTGGTTCCGCCGGCCACGCTGCCGCTGGCCGCGGTGCCGGGCTCGCCCCCGGTCACGGTGCTCGGCTACCGCCCGCAGTACAGCGTCGATCGCGGGATGTGGTACGTCGACGTGGCGATCGACCCCGGGAGCACGTTCTGGCCCTTCGTGCGGCTGGCGGTCGTTCGCTACCAGCCGGACAGCATCGCCGGCTGCCACCTGTCCGCCCCCGTGCAGTGCGACTTCGTCCAGCTCACGCCGGAGCGCAACGCGAGCGTGAGCCGCACCGACGTCCGCCACGTCCGGGTCGTGGTGAGCGGGCCGATCGGAGTCCGGGAGCCGCCGCCCGGCCGCGGCCGGACGACGGTGGCACCGCCCCCCGGCATCGAGGAGTACGCCGCCTGGGTGCGGATGCACCGCACTCTCGTCGCGCGGCTGCAGCGCCTCGACCCGGCACTTCCCACCGATCTCGGCTGGGAGACCGTCACCGCCTCGGAGCTCACGGTCCGCGGCTTCGGCCGAAACATCTTCGAGGCCGCCTGGATCGGTGAGCTCGAAGCACCCGAGGACCTGCCGCTTCGCACCCCGGGCGAGAACGCCGAGTGGAGGGTCACCGTGGAGGAGTGGGAGCGTCTTCCGGGCGATCCCGAGGATCTCGCCGTTCCCGACGGGCCCCCCGTCTGGGAGCAGCGGCTGATCTACGCCGACGAGATCCTGCTCTGAGCGGATCTAGGCGGCGGCTGAGCACTGATTCGGCGCCTTGAGCGGTTCTTGAGCGCCACCGTCGAGCATCGGGCAGTCAAAGGAGGTAGAGATGATTCGCTGCATCCTCGGACGAGTCCGTGTGGACACGTCCGGATCTTACGGGCGCGATCGCGGAATTCGCGGCGACGTCCGGAGGGATCCTGTGGTACCTCGCAGGAGAGGACGACGATGAGTGGGAAGAAGAGCAAGAGGATCCCCGACGATTGACGAGCTCATCGCGGGGGACGAGCCCTACCACGCCTGCTCCGCTTGATCGAGCGGGCAAGATCGAGCTGGCGACCGGGAAGCGGCCCCCGCCGGATCCCGCCGACGCCCGGACCTGAGTAAAGCAGCAGTCGCCGCTGACGAAGTTCGTGGTCTGCTGAAGCCAGACCCCCAGGATCAGCTTTCTTCCGCGAGGCGGAGCTATGCTGGAGGCCGATGTTGCGGGCCGCTGCCTGCCTCGCGATTGCCGTCGGCCTCGGAGCCGGTCTCGCGCTCACGGCCTCGGGGGCCCCTGCCCAAACCTGCCGGCCGACCGCGAGCGACGGTGCCGGCCCCTTCCAACAGGGAGGCGTGAACGTGCCGCGCCGCGCGAAGATCGGGACGGGGCACGTCCTGAACGGGCGAGTCTTGGGACCCGACTGTGCGCCCGTCGCGGGGGCGCTTGTCGTCCTCTGGCAGGCGGGGCCGAACGGGTACCGCCCAAACGGGCGCGGCAGCGTCCGGACCGACCGCGCAGGGAGATTTCGCTTCGAGGGGCCCGTCCCCGCGAATTACGGCCGGGGGCCGCACATCCACCTCGCCGTCTTCCACCCGGAGTACGAGGAGCTCGGTAGCCGCTACGCCGTGCCCCGGGGCGCGAAGACCGGACGCATCCGGCTCGTCCTGACGCCGCTTCTCTAGCGCCGTACGTACGTAAGACGCACGGCCCGGGCACATGACTCCTTGGAAACGAAAGGAGTCGCATGATCGAGAACCCGTTCCAAATCGGCGATCCCGTCGAGCACCGAGGGGTCGTGGTCTGTCCGTTGTTCCCGCTCGCCGATCCACGCGCCGGCTACCTCACGCTCGAGGAGGCGATCCCACGCGGTCTCTGCATCGAGGAGGTTGGCGCGAGCGGTACCGTCCCCGAGCTCCGCGTCGTGAATCCGCTCGCGGAGCCCGTTCTGCTCTACGACGGCGAGGAGCTCGTCGGAGCGAAGCAGAACCGGATCCTCAACGTCAGCGTGCTCGTCGCCGCCGGACTCCGAGCTCCCGATCCCGGTGTCCTGCGTCGAGCAAGGACGCTGGCGCCACGTGGGCATGGCCTTCATGGCCGCTCCGCACGCAGCTCATCCCGAGCTCAGGCGGCGGAAGGCCGAGTCGCTACGGATGGAGCCGCTCGCGCGAGGCGTGTCCCAGGGCGAGGTCTGGGACGAGGTGCGCGAGAAGAACCTGCGCATGGACGTGCGCTCGTCGACCGGCGCCAGCGCGGACGCGTATCGCCGCTGGGAGGAGCCGCTTCTCGAGCTCGAGCGGGCGTTTCCGCTCCAGCCCGGGCAGTCGGGCGCAGTGCTCGCGCTCGGCGACTCGCTCTGTCTCGACTACGTCTCGCGGCCGGCCGCTTTCGAGCGTCTCTATCCGAAGCTTCGGCGCGGGTACATGCTGGATGCGCTGGAGCGGCTCGATCGGCCTGCCGGGAAGGACGTCTCCGGGTTCGTCGCCGAGATCGCCTCGGCCCAGCGGACGCGCAGGCCATCAGCTGGGCTAGGCGAGGATCTGCGGCTCGAGGGTGCAGGCGTCATCGGATCGGGGCTCGAGCTCGATGGTGAGCTGCTCCAGCTCTCCGGGTTCACGAGCGGCGGCGAGCGGCACACCTTCGGACGCATCGCCCGCCCGAGCCGACGCGCGTAAGGTCGCGCGATGGACAGATAGGGATCAGGATGCCGCGGAGCTGGTCAGAGCGCTCCTCGAGGAGCTCCGCAGGACGCGGGAGGAGACGAACGCGCTGCTCGAGGAGATCCTGAAGAAGCTCCACGACATCAGCCAGAACATCTGAAACCTCAATTCCGGGGTCTGGCTGAAGCCAGACCCCAGTCCCAGCCGGCCGTTTTGGACGCCTTGCACCGGTGACTGGGTGAAGGCACGCTGGTGGCATGAAGGACGAGGAGGGGATCTATCGAGAGGAGCTCCGTTGATGCTCTTCCTGCTCGCGGACATGATGGCGGTACTGGAGATTCTCAGCTACATAGAGGGTGACGATGAAGCGGAAGAAGAAGACGATCTTCGCGACTCCTGAGGAACGCGAAGCTTGGGAGATCCGCTCTGAGGCGACGGATCGAATGCTGCGCGACCGCATCGAGCGAATCGAGGCGGAGCTTCGGGCGAAGAACCCGAACTACCGGGGCATCGACTGGTGGATCGAACAGGTGCGGGCTGAGCGGGAAGCCCGCGAGAGCCCAGCGGCCTGACGCTCAGCTTTTCTCCTGAAGAGCTAGGGCGAGCGCGACTGCGTCGTCGAAGGCCAGCGCTCGGCCTTCCGCCCATACTGCCTCTGCCCCCGCTCCGAGCTGCTCGCGCGCGGGACCGAGATAGCGCTCGCGCAGCGCGTCCCAGAAGGCGATCCGAATCGACATGCCGAGCGACTCCCAGAGCGCCTCGACCGCGCCCGCGAGGCGGAGTGCCCGCTCGGCGTCGCCGACGCCCGCGGCCGCCATCGCAACTCCTTCCACTTCGAAGCTCGTCTCGATGACGTCGCCCAGGCGAAGCGCGGCCCGCAGGCTCTCGCGATAGCGCCTCTCGGCTTCTGCCGGGTCGCCACGGATGAGCGCGCAGTCGGCGAGAAAGTGGTAGGCGAAGTGCTCGGTGCGCGGATCGTCGATCGCCCCCTCGAGAAGATCCCGAGAAATCGCCTCCGCGCGCGCCGTCTCGCCCAGCGCGACGAGGACCTGCGCAGAGCCGACGAGCGCGCGTGTCTCCCCGGCCGAGTCGCCGAGCTCGCGGCGGAGAGCGAGGCACCGCTCGAAGGCGGCGAGCGCGTTCGGAGCATCATCGGCGTCGTAGACGAGGATCCAGCCGAGAGCGTCGAGTGTCGAAGCGAGCTCCTCGACATCGCCGAGCTCCTGCCAGAGCGCGACGGCCTCGTCGAGCTGTGCTCTCCCCTGCCCCGCGTCGCCCTGCCGTGCAACGAGCGCGCCGGAAGCGCCGAGCGCCCGTGCGCGCATGCGACCCTCCACTGCCGAAGCGGCGAGCGCCGTCGAAACGCGCCCGTACCCTTCGGCGAGTAGTCCACGGGAAAGCCAGAACCAGCCGAGCGCACCTGCGAGCTCGAGCGCACGCTCCGGGTCATTACCTTCCAGCCAATCGAGTGCCGTCCGCAGGTCGTCGTGGTCGAGCTCGAGTCGTCCCGACAACTCGGCCTCGGCGTCGAAGCGCCGCTCGTAGGTGTCCTCGGCGAGGGCCGAGAAGAACTGTGCATGCCTGCGCCGCAGCTCCTCGGCCTGCTCGCCGCCGTCGAGCTGCTCGAGCGCGTACTCCCGGATCGTCTCGAGCATGAGGAAGCGGTCGTCCCCGACCGTCTTCAACAGGCTGAAGTCGACGAGCGCCGCGAGCTCGTCGATGGCCGCGTCGCAGACCTCCTCCGCCGCCTCGAGCGGGAACGTGCCTGCGAACACCGCCAGGCGGACGAACAACGCCTGCGCATGGGCGTCGAGCAGGTCGTAGCTCCATTCGATCGTCGCACGCAGCGTGCGCTGGCGCTCCGGGGCGTCGCGCGCCCCTCCGGTGAGGAGCGGGAGAGCCACGTCGAGCCGCTCGAGCAGCTTCTCGGGAGTGAGCAGCTTCGTCCGGGCGGCCGCGAGCTCGACGGCGAGTGGAAGGCCGTCGAGGCGGCGGCAGATCGCCTCGACGGTCGCGTCGGGCGCGAGCTCCCGGCCGACCGAGCGCGCCCGCTCGACGAAGAGCGCCGTCGCGTCGGCCGAGGGAAGCGGCTCGAGCCGGTACTCGCGCTCGCCGGACACGTGCAACGGCGCCCTGCTCGTGACGAGCACGCGCAGGCGCTCCGCGGACGAGAGGAGCGTGCTCACCGCGGGCGCGCCATCGAGCAGGTGCTCGAAGTTGTCGAGGAGGACGAGGAGCTCCCGGTCTCGGAGGAAGCCCGCGAGGTCGTCCGGGGCTCCGAGCACCTGCGCGAGCTCCGAATGCAGGAGCTCCGGATCCGACAGGCCTGCGAGCGGAACCCAGAACACACCATCGCTCAGGGTGCCGACCAGCTCCGCGCCGACCTGCAGAGCGAGCCTGGTCTTGCCGGTGCCACCGGGCCCCGTGAGCGTGAGAAGACGCGTGCCATTCGAGAGCAACCCGACGAGCTCCTCGAGCTCGCTCTCCCGCCCGATGAGCGGGCTCGCGGCGACCGGCAGGTTCGTCGCGTCGAGCGTCCGAAGCGGCGGGAACTCACCGTCGCCCAGCTGGTAGAGGCGCTCGGCTCCGGTCAGGTCCTTCAGGCGGTGCTCTCCCAGGTTACGAGTCGAGGTGTCGCTGTCCAGGAGACCGCGTGTCGTCTCGGAGAGCACGATCTGCCCGCCGTGTGCAGCCGCGGCGATCCGCGCCGCGCGGTGGACGTCGATGCCGACGTAGCCCTCGTCGGTCACGATCGGCTCGCCCGTGTGGAGCCCCATCCGAACGCGGATCGGGCCGCTTTCGAGCGTGTCGCGCGCTTCCGCGGCAGCAGCAACGGCTTCGGCGGCACTCGCAAACGCGACGAAGAAGGCATCGCCCTGGGTGTCGACCTCGACGCCCGAGTGCCTCGCGAAGGCGTCCCTCAGCGTGTGACGGTGCTCGGAGAGGAGGTCGGCGTAGTCGTCCCCGTGCTCCTGCAGGAGCCGCGTCGAGCCCTCGACGTCCGTGAAGAGGAACGTGACCGTGCCGCTCGGGAGGTCGCGCACGGTTCGATCCTAGAACGCGCCCCGCTGGAGCCATTCGGCGAGGAACGGCTCCGCAATTCGATACTCGCCGCTCGCGTCCCGGGCGACGAGCTCGTCCTTGAGGAGCGCGCCCAGCGCGCGCTGGACACTCGAAGGCGCCGGAAGCCCGTGGCGGCGTCGGTACTCGCCGCTGAGCGGGCGTCCGGGCTCGGCAGCGAGTACTTGCAGGAGGAGACGCTGCGCACGCGCGGACTTCTCCCACACCAGGCCGAAATGCGCGTGCTCCGAGCGGAGGAGCTTGTCGAGGGCGATGTCGTATTCCTCAGCCCCGGCGCATCCGCCCACGGGAGTCTCCTCCCAAACGAAGTAACAGAGCTCCTGCGTCGCGTACGGATGGCCGTGCGTCGCCCCGAGCACGCGGTCGATGACGCCCTCCTCGATCCTGCGACCGCTCGTCTGGAACCGTTCCGCGATGTAGCCACGAAAGAGAGGCGGGGCGATCACGCCGAGCTCCATCTGCTTCGCGCTCCGCCAGAAGGGCTCGTTCTCGTCGTTGAAGATCCGTTCCATCATGTGGCGCTTGCTGCCGAGGTACACGTGCGCGACTTCAGGCTGGATCTCGAAGACGGAGCGCATGAGCTTCGGCAGGTTCGGATCGATGTCGACGATCTCCTGGAACTCGTCGAGGACGAGCGCGACCTTCCGCTCGCGCTCGGCAGCGAGCTGGCCAGGCAGCTCGAGAAGACGCTCGAGCGTCGCGTCGACGTCCTGCGGCTGCCGGCCGGCGTCGAAGCTGAAGCCGAGCTTGCCCGTGTTCGGGTCGACGGTGACGACGGGTGTGATACGGAGGCCGGCGAAAACTCGCAGACGCTCTCGTGCGCGGAAGAGCGTGGAAGCGAGATCGTCGTGGATCGTCTCGGCGAGCTTCTCGGCGAGCTTCTCCTTCGTCGGGGTCGTCATGAGGTTCACGTGCGCGATGAGTACGCCTTGCTCGATCGCTTCCTGCGAGACGCGCCACACGAGCGACGACTTGCCGTAGCGTCTGGGAGCGAAGACGACGACGTCCTGCCCGTTCAGGACGTCGGAGATCAGCTCGTCGAGCTCCTCGTGGCGGTCGGTGAACGCGTCATCGAGGGCCAGAGCCCCGAAACGGAACGGATTTTCCGCCATATGCCGGTGAGCGTAGCAATGCGTACGCCTGTATGCGTTATGCAATAGTGCATAACGCAGAAAGCGCCGGACGACGCGCTACCGCCGAGCTTCTAGGATTCTCCCTGTGCAGCCTGAGGAGTATCGTCGGGCAAGCCTGAAGGTCTGGGAAGTCATGGCTCCCGGATGGGAGCGTTGGCGGGTACATCTCGAGCAAGCCGTCGCACCGGTGCATGACTGGCTGATCCGGGAGCTCGAGCCGCGGTCCGGCGACACCGTGCTCGAGCTCGCGAGCGGCACGGGCGAGCTCGGCTTCAAGGTCGCCCGGATCATCGGGGACGAGGGCCGGCTGATCTCGACCGACTTCTCACCGGACATGGTCGACGTCGCCCGCCGCTACGGCTCGGAGCTCGGCGTCGAGAACGTCGAGTTCCGCGTGACGGATGCCGAGCAGATCGACCTCGAAGACGACTCGGTCGGCGGCGTGCTCTGCCAGAGCGGCTACATGTTGATGGCCGATGTCGAGGCGGCGGTCGCGGAGACGCGCCGCGTGCTTCGCGCGGGCCGGCGGCTGGCGCTGTCGGTCTGGGGCGCTCCCGAGCGGAACCCGTGGGCGTCGATCGGCGCGCGCATCCTCATCGAGCGCGGCCACATGGCTCCGCCGGAACCGGGAGCGCCCGGCGTCTTCAGCATGGCGGCCGAGGAGCGGACTCGCGCGCTGCTCGCAGGAGCCGGATTCGAGGAGATCCGCACGGACGAGGTGGAGGTGCAGTTCCGGTTCAGCGACGTCGACGACTACGTGCAGTGGGCGATCGACATGGCGGGCCCCCTGGCGATGGTGATTCGGGGGCTCTCCGACGGATGAGCTCCACGAGATCACCACGCAGCTCGAGGAGGCGTTCGCTCCCTTCTCGGGGAACGGCGGGTACACGCTGTCGGGCGCTGCTCTCTGCGCGGTCGCGAGCTGATCGACATCCCTGGTGCACCGCATTAGCGTTATGGTCAGTGGACATGGCGACAACCGGATCGAAGCCGAAGAGACTGTCCGACGAAGATCTCGCTCGCGTCCTCGAGCTCGCGAAGCAGTCGGACAGCGTCGAGCTGAAGCTCACTGTCCCGGCGACCGATCAGCGGAAAGCGGTGGCTGCGCTCGAGCTGGATCCCCTCGAGGCGCAAATTCGCCAGGTGTTCTTCTTCGACACGCCTGATCTCGCGCTCAACGCCGCGGGCGTGGTCGTGCGGGCGCGCAGGATCCAGGGGAAGGGCGGCGACACGGTGGTCAAGCTGCGCCCGGTCGTGCCCGACGAGCTGCCGGAGAGCCTCCGCAAGTCGCCCAACCTCGTGGTCGAGGTCGACGCGATGCCCGGCGGCTACGTCTGCTCGGCCACGCTGAAGGGCAAGACCGACGCCCTCAGCGTAAGACAGGCTGCTGCAGGCCAGCACCCGATCCGCAAGCTCTTCTCGAAGGAGCAGCGGGCGTTCTTCGCGGATCACGCGGTGGAGGGTGCCGAGCTGGACGAGCTCTCGGTGCTGGGGCCGCTCTTCGTTCTCAAGCTCAACTTCAGGCCGGCAGAGCTCGGCCGCCGGCTCGTGGCGGAGCTGTGGCTCTACCCCGACGGCTCTCGGATCCTCGAGCTCTCGACGAAGTGCACTGCTGCGGACGCGTTCCAGGTCGCAGCGGAGTCACGGGCGTTCCTCGGCGCGAAGGGCGTCGATCTCTCGGGAGAGCAGCAGACGAAGACGAAGACCGCGCTCGAGTTCTTCTCGCAGGAGCTCGAGGCGAAGGACTAGGGCTCCGGTAGCAGGATCAGCTCTCACTCGAGCACGCCCAGATGTTGATGCCCGTATCCGTCGCGTAGCGGTCGATCTCGGCCAGTTCTTCGTCCGTGAAATCGAGGCTGTCGAGGGCGGCGACGTTGTCTTCGAGCTGGGCGACGCTCGAGGCGCCGATGAGCGCCGACGTCACACGAGGGTCGCGGAGCGCCCACGCGAGCGCCAGCTGAGCTAGCGTCTGCCCGCGCCTCTCGGCGATCTCGTTCAGGGCGCGGATCCTTGCTAGCGCCTCCTCCGAGATCAGGTCCGGAGAGAGCGAGCTCGGCCGGCTGGCGCGCGAGCCTTCGGGAACCCCGTCCAGGTACTTGCTCGTGAGCATCCCCTGTGCCAGCGGCGAGAAGACGATGCAGCCGACGCCGAGCTCGCCCAGAGCGTCGAGCAGGTCCGGCTCGATCCAGCGGTTCAGCATCGAGTACGAGGGCTGGTGGATGAGCAGAGGTGAGCCGAGCCCGCGTAGGATCGCCCCCGCTTCGCGGGTCTGCTCCGCCGAGTAGGAGGAGATCCCGACGTAGAGCGCCTTCCCCGCCCGGACGGCCGAGTCGAGCGCGCCCATCGTCTCCTCGAGCGGCGTCTCGGGGTCGAAGCGGTGCGAGTAGAAGATGTCGACGTACTCGAGGCCCATGCGCGCGAGGCTCTGATCGAGGCTCGCGAGCAGGTACTTGCGCGATCCCCATTCGCCGTACGGGCCCGGCCACATGTCGTAGCCGGCCTTCGTGGAGATGACGAGCTCGTCGCGGTAAGGGCGGAGATCCTCGCGAAGCAGCCGCCCGAACGTCTCCTCCCCGGATCCGTACGGCGGTCCGTAGTTGTTCGCGAGGTCGAAGTGCGTGATCCCGAGGTCGAACGCGCGGCGCAGGATCGCGCGGTTCCGCTCGAGCGGGTCGTCGCTGCCGAAGTTCCACCACAGGCCGAGCGAGATCGCCGGAAGCAGGAGCCCGCTGCGCCCGCTGCGGCGGTAGAGCATGCGGTCGTAGCGCTCGTCGGCGGGGAGGTACGTCACGCCGCGAGGATAATCAGGGCCGGAGCTCGACGAAGCCGGCGGCGGCGAAGTCGCCGTCGAAGGCCAGCGCGTCGGTGATCCTCAGCTTTCGCATCAACGCGAAGCTCGTCGCGTCGACAAACGAGTACGGCCGCTCGTCGTGACCGCGCAACCATTCCCACGCCTCCGCCTCGACCTCGGCCTCGATCCGCTCGACACGGATCACGACTTCGGTCCGAAGGCGGTCGAGCCACCGTACGGCGTGGAAGTGCCCGAGCCTGTGCGTCAGGAGTGTCCAGGCTTCCCCGACGACGAGGTTGGACGTGACTGCGGACGTGCCGCTGAACCGATCGGCGAGCGACACCGCGTCGGCGTGCCTGCTGTCTCGCGTTATGGCTTCGGCGATCCAGAAGGTCGTGTCAACGAAGGCCACGCCTCCTCCGAAATCGGCCCGTAGAGAAACTCGTCGATGCTCTCGACCGGCTCCGCGTCAGGGAACATTCCTGCGAGCTTCCAGAGGCCGTTGTCGAACGGCTTCGAGTCCGACTCCTTGCGGACGCATTCGCGAACGAGGGCACTCTTCGAAGTTTCGCGAGCAGCAGCCTCCAGCTCGAGCCAGTCGTCGAGCTCCGGTTCCATGACGATCTGAATCCTGCGCATCCGAGCCATGGTTACACATTAGCCATCAAGAGTGTGTAACGCAATCGTAGCAACAGGCGAAAGGCAAGCGATCGGGGACAATGGCCGCATGGTCCTGGTCACGACGGTCGTCGGGAGCTACCCACAGCCCGACTGGCTGATCGACCGGGAACGGCTGGGCGAGCGGCTGCCTCCCCGCGTGCGGGCGCGTGAGCTCTGGCGTGTCGCCGAGCCGTTTCTCGAGGAGGCCCAGGACGACGCGACCCGGCTCGCGGTCCGCGACCTGGAGCTGGCCGGGGTCGACGTGGTCACCGACGGCGAGATGCGCAGGGAGAGCTACTCCAACCGCTTCGCAACCGCGCTCGAGGGCGTCGATCTGGACGATCCCGGCGTCGCCCTCGACCGCACCGGTCACGAGAACCCCGTTCCGAGAGTCGTGGGCCCGATCCGCCGCACGCGGCCAGTCGAGGTGCGCGACGCCGAGTTCCTCCGGTCGATCACGGATCGCCGGATCAAGATCACCCTGCCCGGGCCGTTCACGATGACGCAGCAGGCGCAGAACGACCACTACCCGGACGGCCGGAGCCTGGCGCTCGCCTACGCGGAAGCAGTGAACGAAGAGCTGCGCGACCTCAAGGCGGCCGGAGCGGACGTGGTCCAGATCGACGAGCCGTATCTCCAGTCACGCCCGGAGGCCGCGAGGGAGTATGCGATCGAGGCGATCGACCGCGCGCTCGACGGCATCGAGGGCGAGATCGTCCTCCACACCTGCTTCGGGTATGCGCACATCGTCCACGACCGGCTCGACGGTTACCCGTTCCTGCGTGAGCTGAACGACTGCAGCGCGACGCACCTCTCGCTCGAAGCGGCGCAGCCGGACCTCGACCCGGAGGTGCTGCGCGCCGTCCCCGACAAGGTGATCGTCCTGGGAGTGCTCGACCTTGGCTCGAGCGAGGTCGAGACGCCGAACGCAGTCGCTGAGCGGATCCGGAAAGCTCTCACGGTCGTGCCCCCCGAGAGGCTCGTCGTCGCCCCCGACTGCGGGATGAAGTATCTGCCGCGCGACCGGGCTTTCCGCAAGCTCGAGGCGATGGTTGCCGGTGCGCGCCTCGTCCGGGAAGATCTTGCAGCGTATGCAGATCGGTAAGACCGGAGCTCCGGTCAGCAGCATCGGCCAGGCTTACCCCGATCGGGTCGAGGTGCGTGGACGTGATCTCTGCGACGACCTGATGGGGAGGCTGAGCTTCACCGAGTACTTCCATCTGCTGCTCACCGGCCGCGAGGCGACGGAGGACCAGCGGTTCTTCCTCGACCTCGTGCTCGTGGCCATCGCCGAGCACGGGATGATGCCCACGAACGTCGCCGCACGCATGACGCTGGCGGCCGACCCCGGATCGTTGCAGGGCGCGGTGGCCGCAGGGATCCTCGGCGCCGGCCCGGTCGTCCTCGGGACCTCCGAGGAGTGCGCGCGGCTGCTCGAGGAGGCGCACGGACGCGTGGCTTCCGGTGAAGAGCCCGCGAGCGTCGCGGCCGAGCTCGCGCGTCGCATCCGCGACTCCGGCGGGAAGCTGCCCGGGTTCGGCCATCCGGTGCATCGACCGCTCGACCCGCGCGCCGAGCGGATTCTCGAGCTCGCCGACGCGCGTGGCGTGAGCGGGCCTCACGTCCTCCTCGCGCGCAGCTTCCGCGACGCAGTGGCCGAGACCTGGGGGAAGCCGCTACCGATGAACGTCGCCATGCCGATCGCGGCCGTGCTGCTCGACCTCGGGTTTCCCGCCACGACCGTCAAGGCGGTTCCGATCCTCGCTCGCACAGCCGGGCTGCTCGCCCATCTGGCCGAGGAGCAAGAGCATCCCCTCGGCTTCCTCATGGCTGCGAAAGCGGAGGAGGCGGTCGAGTACCAGCGCCCGCGGGAGGACGGGGCATGATGCTCGCGCCCGAGGTGGAAATCCGCCCGTGGGCAGAGCAGCTCGTCCTCGACGACGAGAGCTATCGCGCGCAACTCGGGTATCTGTTCGAGCGTTCGACGTTCTACCGCGAGAAGCTGGCGGCGAGAGGTTGCGCTTCGGCCGGAGCAGCGGGTGGGCTCGCGGACATCGCGCGGCTGCCCCTCACCGACAAGCGCGAGATCGGAGCGACGTGCACGCCCGAGAATCCGGTCGGCGCCCATCTCTGCGCGACTCCGTCCGAGATCGTGCGGATCTACTCCACGAGCGGCACCACCGGAGCGCCCAGCTACGTCCCGTTGACGGCCGGCGATCTCGACAACTGGGTGACGGCGTCGGCACGCAGCTATGCGGCGTCGGGCATCGTCAGCGGACAGCGCATCGTCAGCACGTACAACGCTGGGCCGTTCGTCGCGGGTGCGGCCCTCGCGGCATTCGATCGGATCGGCCTCTGTCACATTCCGGTCGGCACCGGGAACACCGAACGCCTGATGCTGACGGTGGACGCCCTCCGGCCCGAAGCGGCGGTGCTGACGCCCTCGTACGCCGCGTATCTCGTCGAGTGGGCGGCGGAGCGGGATTTCGACCTCCGCGGATCCAGCGTGGAGCGCGTCCTCGTCGCGGGTGAGCCCGGCGGCGGCGAGCCCGCGTTCCGCGCGCAGCTCGAGGAGGGCTGGGGCGCAAGAGTCACCGAGGCGATGGGGATCGGTGACATCGGGGTGTCGCTCTGGGGAGAGTGCGAGGAGCAGGACGGGATGCACCTGGGCGCGCGCGGCTTCGTGCATGCCGAGCTCATCGACCCCGAGACAGGCATGGCGTTGGAGCTGGACGACGGCGCCAGCGGCGAGCTCGTGCTGACGCACCTCCGGCACCGCGCCGCGCCGCTCCTGCGCTTCCGCACGGGCGACCACGTGCTCGTGCGGACGAGCGCGTGCGCGTGTGGCCGCACGAGCCCGCGCGTTCGGTGCATCGGGCGCACCGACGACATGCTCATCGTCCGCGGGGTCAACGTGTTCCCCACGGCCGTGCGCGAGGTGGTCAGCGCCTTCACACCCAGCGTCAGCGGCCACATCCTCGTCCAGCCCGAGGCGCCGGGCGTGAAGCAGGAGCCGCCACTGCCGGTGAGCGTCGAGCTCGGGCAGAACGCCGCGGCCGACGACGCACTTGCCGACGCGATCCGCGACCGACTGCGCAACGTACTCGTCGTGCAGACACGCGTCGAGCTCGTGCCGTGGGGAAGCCTGCGGCGGAGCGAGTACAAGTCGAGGCTCCTCGAGCGCAGGCTCGAGAGCACTCCGGACAACGCCAACGACACCGAGACAGGGAGGATCACATGGCCGCGAACACGCTGAACATCCTCAAGCCGAGCGTCAACAACCTGACCGTGCGGATCTTCGCGCGCGCCGCCGGGCTCGACTTCGAAGAGGTCGATGTCTGGGGCAAGACCACGAGCGACGACTACCTGCAGAAGTACCCGGCGCATCTGACGCCGATGCTCGAGGAGGAGGGGTTGCCGAGAGGCTCGCTCGGGGAGAGCTGCGCGATCATGCAGTACCTGTGCAACAAGCACGGCCTCACCCAGTTCTATCCCGCGGATCCCGGCGAGCGGGCGATGGTCGACAACGCGATGTTCTACTTGATCGGCACGCTCTATCCGCTCGTCGCGCGTGCCACGTATCCGGCACTCGGGTTCGGCCAGTACCCGGGCGAAGTGGCGACGTCCGCAGCGAACGACGCGATGAAGGCGCAGGCCCGCCAGGACGCCGAGGACGCGATCGCCGAGCCACTCGACGTCTACCGCGCGTTCTTCCTCGACGGGAAGCAGTTCATCGGCGGTGACTCGCCTTCGATCGCGGACATGCGACTGGCGGCGACGCTCGAATTCCTGCGCGCGATCGACTACGAGTTCCCGGCCTGGGCCGAGGAGTACATGGCCCGCATGGAGACGACACTCGGCGAGGCGTACTCGGAGCCGGCCGCGGACGTCCGCGGCTACATCGACTACGTGAGGTCGCAGAGCACCTGATCCCGCCCAACTCCCGATGCGAAGGAGTGGTATGCGCGCGTTCGCGTTGCTCGTGATCGCCTGCGTTCTCACAAGCGCGGCTGCGGCAGCGCCTGGAGTAGAGACCCAGGGCGCGCCCACGTGCGCTCTCCACGTGAAGGCCTTCTTCTGGACCGGCACCGCGGACCGGATGCACCTGGCGAAGGCCCTTGCTGCGAACAAGTCGCCGTGCGCCGAGTACTGGATCTCCATCCCGCCGCTCGCCGCAAACAAGAAGGGTCTACGCGTTCGCGAGGACGACGAGATCCGGGCGCTCGGCCTCCATCCCGTCGCAGAGCTCACGACGGGTGAGAACACGGGCTGGGCGAACTGGGTGAACGAGTCAGGGCAGAATCGGACGTGGTTCGACGCGGGTGTCGAGTTTCGTCGCGCGATGGAACAAGCGGGCTACGACGTCACGGCCGGCGAGACCTGGCTGATCAACGAGTTCGACCGCACGACCGCGCGCGATGCGCCGCGACAGCCGCCGGATCACGATTGGCCGCCCGCGCGTCGCGCGGACATGAGAGAGCTGATGCGCGGTCTGTACCAGGGCGCACCCGGGATGCCGAGGGCGCCGGGGATCGCCGAGATCGGGATCCACTTCCGCCATCAGAATCTTCCCACCGTCAATCGCTACCGGCTCGACATGAAGCGGTGGCTTGCAGACGGCGGTTTCTGGGCCGATGCCGACCGCTACCTGCGGTGGATCGCCGTCGAGAGCTATCCGGATTCCCGGCTGTGGGCTCCGGCCGGTTCGTCGCTCCTTGCCCGCGAGCGCCACCTGCAGGCCTACGTCTTCCACCTCCTCGAGCTCCTCCGGAGCGGCCCGGCGACACTGCGGACCGCGAGAAGCTTCTTCGAGCGAAAGTTCCTGCCGCTGGCGAACTCCGGCTGGCGCGCGCGTGGCGGGGAGCAGTTCGGCTTCGTCACCGGCCACGGCAACACGATCCTGGATGACGTGCAGATGCGCCAGTTCGTCTCCGAGCAGGCGTACGCGATGCGCCGCTATGCCGCCGCGCACGGCCGTCGCGCGCCCGCCGGGCGTCTGGGCTTCTCGTGGCAGCCGTGCAACCGATCGACCGCTGCCGAGCCGGAGTGCCGCGCACCCGATCCGGCGTTCCGCCAGTCGCTCGACCTCATCGCCACTCGGATCGGCGAAGCCCTCCGCGCCTACGGCGAGGAGACCTCTCCGCTGGCTGTCTGCCGTCAGCCAGGCAGCGGGACGACCTGGTGTAGCGGAAGACTCCGAGGCGCTGCGTTCACGAGAGCGTGGGACGACTTCGAGTGGTAGTGCCGCCCGGTCCGGGAGACCGCCGACGGCGATCAGCTTTCGCTCGACGACGCCAAGATGTTGCGGCCCATCTCCGTCGAGGCGACGATCGCCGCGGCCTCCACCGGGCCCTCGCGCAGGTGGATCGCACCGATCTGCCCGACGACAGCCCCCTCGGCGCCTGCACCCGCAAGTGCTAGCGGGACCCGCGCGCCCAGGTTGCGCAACTCCTCTTCAGAGTCGGTCAACCGCGAAGTGACGGCAGCTGCGACCACGACGAGGTCGGGCCGAAGCGCAGCCGCGGCCTCCTCGATGGTGTGGACCGGCGTATCCGGACCAAGGTAGGTGATGCGCCAGCCGTGCTCGCGCAGGGCCAGCCCGAACGCGATCAACGCTAGGTCGTGCTGTTCGCCCGGGGGGCACGCGAGGAGAGCGCGCCGGCCCATACCCCGATCCCAGCCGCGCGCGAGGCCGAGCATCCGACCACGCAACAGGTTGCTCGCGAAATGCTCCTGCCCGATCGTGATCTCACCCCGCTGCCAGCGCTCACCGAGAGCTCCGAGAACCGGGAGGACCGAGTCGCGCAAGACGCTCTCGAGTGTGAGCGACGACAGCAGGCGGTCGAGGATGGCGTGGGCTCCGACATCGTCGAAGGCGAGGAGAGCGTCGATGAGCGATTCGGCAGGAGGTAGGTCTTTCCCGTCGTCGAGCGCGAGTTTCGCGGCCTCTCCGGCAGAGATGCCGCGGCTGAGCGCGGCTTTCATCGTGTGCACGCGCCGCTCGTCCTCGGCCGTGTAGAGGCGGTAGCCACCGGACGACCGTTCGGGCTCGAGCAGGCCGTACCGGCGCTCCCAGGCGCGGAGGAGCTCGGGGCTCACTCCTGTGCGCCGCCCGAGCTCGCCGATGCGGAGATCTGCGGCCATGGCATAAGTGTACATACCTTGGACAAAGATTTGACAGCAGGGCTTGGGTGCTCTACGATCTCTCTACAAACCCTGAACAAGGAGGTTCGTACCGCATGAGAAAGCTCGATGTCCTAGCAGCTGTTCTCGTCATAGTCGGAGGCTTGAACTGGGGGCTGGTCGCACTGGCCGAGTTCGACCTGGTTGCCGCCCTCTTCGGTCTCGAGTTCGGCGAGACGAATGCCATTACGCGGGTCGTCTACGGCCTCGTCGGCCTGGGCGCCGCCTACCAAATCGCACAGCAGGCGGCTATCCGTCGCCGCTGGTCACCAACCACCGTCTAACGGAAAGGAACGAGAACCATGAAACGCATTGCACTCCTGCTCGTCCTCGCGATCGCCGTCCCAGGCGCCGCACTCGCCGCGCCCGACCGGTCTGTCGCCCCGCAGGCGAACATCGTCGAGACGGCCGCCGCGGCCGGCCAGTTCACCACGCTCCTCAGCCTCGCGAAGCAGGCGGGCCTCGTCGGAGCGTTGTCAGGCCCCGGCAAGATCACGGTCTTCGCGCCTACCGACGCGGCGTTCAAGAAGGTTCCGAAGGCAACGCTTGCCAAGCTCGGCGAGGACAAGGCGCTCCTCAAGCGTGTCCTCCTGTACCACGTCGTCAAGGGTCAGGTCCCCGCGGCGAAGGTCGTCACGCTCAAGTCGGCGAAGACGCTGGCCGGCCCGTCCGTGGGCATCCGTGTCACCGGGCAGAACGTGTTCGTCGACAAGGCGAAGGTCTTGAAGGTCGACATCCGGACGGCGAACGGGATCATCCACGTCATCAACTCCGTGTTGATTCCCACGGCGTAAGACGACCTGGAGGGGCACGAACGCTCGAGCTCGCACCAGTGCCGAAGTCAAGAGCGTTCGTGCCCCTCGAAATGTGTCTATCGCAACCACAAGAGAATGTTCGCCATCGGAACCGTCGTCACGCTCCTAGGTGCGGGACACGATCAAGCAGGTAGCTCGCTCGCTTCTTGGGTTGCTACCTGCCTGAACGCGGCCCGAACCCGTTCTCGCCGACGGATCGACAGTTGACGATCGAGGCGACGGTCGCGCCGCCCTTGCGCGCCGTCGCCACTGCGAGGTCGAGTCTCTCGAGGCCTTGCTCCGAGTGTGCGTCGGAGTTCAGCACCAGTTCGACACCGGCCGCGAGCGTCTCGCGAACGTGCGTCGCCGAGAGGTCGAGCCGGTCGGGCAATCCGTTCACCTCCAGCGCCACCCCGGTCTCCTTCGCAACGGCGAAGACCTCGTCGAGATCGAGCGCATTCTCGGGTCGGTGGTTGAGGATCCTGCCCTTCGGGTGACTGAGCGCGCGCACGGCAGGGTGTCGCATGGCCTCCGTGACAATGCGCGTGAGCTCCGCTGCCGGCCGGCGCTGCCCGGCGTGCAGGCTCAGCTGCACCCAGTCGAGCTCGGCGAGCACGTGGTTCTCCACGTCGAGCGATCCGTCGGCACGGATGTCGCACTCGACGCCTCGCAGGACACGGAACGGCGCCAGCAGCTCGTTCGCAGCGGCGATCTCTTCGCCCTGGCGTGCGAGGTCGTCCGCGGTCAGCCCCGGAACCACGCGCACGTTCGGCGTGTGATCGCAGATCGCCAGGTACTCGTATCCCCGCGCCTGGGCGGCAAGCGCCATGGCATGGACCGTCGCCTTGCCGTCCGACCAGGTCGTATGACAGTGGAGGTCACCCTTGATGTCCGAGCGATCCACGAGACCGGGCGGCGACACCGCGAACGCCGCCTCGCGGAGCTCGGGCGGGCAGTACGCCAGTCCCAGCTGCGCGAAGAGCGACGTCTCGTTGGGTGCATCAGGAAGCGGATCGAGCGCCTCGACGTACTCCGCCGAACCCGTCGCACGGAAGAGCTCGGTGCCGAAAGCATGTGGCGTCGCGACGACGAGCGTCACCGGCACGCCTTCGAGCGTCAGCCCCACAACACGTCGTTCGCTTCGCTCGAGCACGGCGACGATCGCCGGGAGCAGCTCGAAGCGAGCGATGACCGGGACGGGGTCGTCGGCGGCGCAGACGACGGCGAGCTCGTACGCGAGCTCGCAGAAGCGCCGGGCTGACCCGGCGACGTCGCCACCCATTGCAGCGGCGATCGCGTGTGCCAGCGGTCGGCTGCGATTGAGCGTCAGTCCGCGCGGCGACTTGGGCTCGCTCGCGAGCGCGGCTTTGATCTTCGACTCCGTCGCAGGTCCGACGCCCGCTGCTTCGCTCAGTCGCCCGGCCGCGACCGCGTCCTTGAAGTCCTCGACGCTGTCGACATCGAGCGCACGGGCGATGCCGAGCATCCGCTTGGCGGAGAGGCCCAGCGACCGGCCGTAGCCTACGAGCTCCGGCTCCATCTCCGCCTCGAGCGCGCGAAGCTCGGCGATCTCGCCCGTCTCCACCAGCTCCCGGAGCTTGGCCTCGATGCCCGGACCGATGCCCCGGAGCTCGCGGATCCTGCCCGTGCGCACGAGCTCGGAGACCGATGTCGGCGTGGAGCGGATGAGCTCCGCCGCCCGCACGTATGCGCGCACCGCGAACGGATTGGTCTCGGCAAGCTCGAGCAGGGCGGCGAAGAGCGAGAGCCGATCCGCGATCTCGGTGTTGGTCGGCTCGGCGGGCGCCACGACGCATTGTGGTCCCTCACCGACCGTTTCCGACGCGGCCGCCGAGTGCAGTACCGTGCGGGCATGGCCGAGACGGCGACGACGCCCCGGCTCACGATCGTGCCGGCGAACGAGGCGAGCTGGGAGGATCTCCAGGCCGTGCTCGGCACGCGTGGCGATCCGTCCAGATGCCAGTGCCAGCGATACAAGATGCAGCCCAGGGAGTCCTGGGCCTCGGTCGGTGCCGAAGAGCTGGCCTTTCGGCTCCGCAGGCAGACCGACTGCGGGCACCCGAACGCGGGCACGACGAGCGGCCTCGTCGCCTACTCCGACGGCGAGCCCGCCGGGTGGTGCGCTGTCGAGCCGCGCTCCGCCTACCCGCGCCTGCTGCTCAAGACTCGCGTCCCCTGGGAGGGCCGAGCGGAAGACAAGACCGACGACAGCGTCTGGGCCGTGACCTGCTTCGTCACTCGCACGGGCTTCCGGCGGCGCGGCGTCAGCCGGGCGCTCGCGCGCGCGGCCGTCGACTTCGCGCGGAAGCGCGGCGCCCGTGCACTCGAGGGCTACCCGATGATCACGCAGCCCGGGCAGGAGATCGCGTGGGGGGAGCTCCACGTCGGCAGCCGCAGCATCTTCGCCGCCGCCGGCTTTGCCGAGGTCAGTCACCCGACCCTCCGCCGGGTGGTCATGCGGATCGACTTCTAGGCGCGGGGCTCTCGGGATCGCGTCGCAGGAAGGCGTCGTTAGGGTGGTCGCCGATGATCGCGGTGCTAGGCGGACTCGGTGCCGCGGTCGCGTGGGCCACGACCATGATCTGCGCAACGCGCGCGACGCGGCTGATCGGAGGCCCGTCGGTGCTGGCCTGGGTCATGCTCATCGGGCTCGTGGTGACGCTTCCGTGGGCCCTTCACGGCGGCGTGCCAGATGTCGACGGAACGGCGCTGCAATGGCTGATCCTCGCCGGCGTGGGTAACTGCGCGGGGTTGCTGCTCGTGTACGCGGGAGTCAGGATCGGCAAGGTCGGGGTCGTGGCGCCGATCACCTCGACGGAGGGCGCGGTCGCCGCGCTCCTCGCGGTTGCAGCGGGGGAGCAGCTTGCAGCCGGTACCGGGCTCGCTCTCGCCGTCGTCGCAGTCGGAATCGTGCTGGCCGGGATGAGTCGGGATTCGTCGACCTCCGACTCCTCGTCCACCGACGTTCGGGCCGCGCTCTTCGGCGCCGCTGCCGCGCTGTCGTTCGGAGCGAGCCTGTTCGCAACCGGCAGGGTCGTCGCGGACTTGCCGGTCGCGTGGGCGATCCTTCCGCCCCGCATCGTCGGGGTCGTGGCGATCGCACTGCCGCTGGCTCTCGCCGCGCGTCTGACGCTCACGCGCCAGGCGCTGCCGTTCTTGCTCGTTGCGGGCGTCGCCGAGGTCGCGGGGTTCGCGTTCTTCGCACTCGGCGCACGACACGGGATCGCAGTCAGCGCGGTGCTCGCTTCGCAGTTCGGCGTCATCGCAGCGATCATGGCGGCCGTGCTCTTCCACGAACGCCTGACGCGGCTGCAGGTCGGCGGGCTCGTGACGATCGCGGTCGGCGTCGCCGTCGTGAGCGCGCTGCAGGCTTGATCGCGGACGGGATGGGGTCAGGCTGAAGCCTGACCCCGGCTGAGTGGATGACGCTGACCTAGTTCGCTTCGGTCGAAAGACCCGACGCTTCGATCGCCGCCCTCGCGAGCGCGTCGTCGTCCGGTCCCGGCAAGCCGCTGACACCCACCGCACCCACGCGCCGGCCGCCCTCGAACGCGGCCACCCCGCCTTTGAAGAACGTGAAGAAGGGATCGAAGCTCGCGCGCTCGGCCGGGTCGGCGCGTGCCTTGTCGGCGAGCTCGGCCGTGGAGCGAGCGTCGCTCCGCGCCACGGTGTAAGCCTTGCGCTGCGCGTTCAGGCGCGTGTCGGGAGCGGAGCCGTCCATGGTGGCCGCGGCGACCAGCTCGCCATGGTCGTCGGCGACGAAGACCGAGACCGGCGCGGCTGCGTTCTCCACGACGAAGCGGACGACGGTCAGCCCCTGCGCGTGCCTCATATCGTCATCTTGACCACTCGGCGGTCCGGCTGTCGTAGGCTCGACGTCGAGCCATGCGCGCCATCGTCATCGAGAAGCCGAACGCCGTCGCGCTTCGCGAGGTCGAGGCTCCCACTCCCGGTGCCGGGGACGTTCGCGTGCGCAGCATCCGAGCCGGCGTCTGCCGCACCGACCTCGACATCGTCGCAGGCACTCTCGATCCACGCTGGGTCCGCTTCCCGGTCGTTCCGGGCCACGAGTGGAGCGGCGTGATCGAATCCGTCGGGGACGGCGTAGTCGGCCTCGAGCCGGGCGAGCGCGTCGTATGCGAGGGCAACATCGCCTGTCTCAGCTGCGTCCGTTGTCGCGCCGGAGACACGCACCTGTGCGCGAGCTACGACGCTGTCGGCTTCACCCGGAGCGGTGGGTACGGCGAGCTCGTCGTCGTCCCGGCACGCGTCGTGCATCCGCTTCCCGAGCATGTGTCGTTTGACGCGGCGGTGCTCGTGGAGCCGGGCGCGGTCGTGCTGAAGGCGCTCGAGCGGGCGCACATCGAGCCCGGGGAGACGGTCGGCGTGATCGGAATCGGCGCGCTCGGCGCCATTGCCATCCGCCTCGCCCGCCTCCGCTCTCCGGCGGCAGTCGTCGCCTACGGGGTGCGTGACGAGGAGCTCGAGCTGGCGCTCGCGCTGGGCGCCGACGCGGTCGTCAACGTCGCCGAGGTCGACGCCAAGGTCGAGACGAGGAGGCTCGCCGAGGCCGGGCTCGACGTCGTGGTGGAGTCCGCAGGAGCGGTGGCGGCGTTCGAGCTCTCGAGCAGGCTCGCGCGCGAGGGCGGTCGCATCGTCGCGCTCGGGATCGCGGGACACGGCCACGAGCTGACCCTGCCGGCCGACCGCATCGCGCTTCGCGACCTCTCCGTCTTCGGCAGCGTCGGGTACACGACTGCGGCCTGGGCGCGGATGGTCGGCTCTTCTCCGGGAACGACTCGTCGACCTCGACCCGATCGTCACCCATCGCTTCCCGCTCGAGGGGTTCGAGGACGCGTTCGCGCTGATGGACGACCGCCGCGGCGTCGTTGCCAAGATCGTTCTCGAGCACGCCGTCTGATGCGGATCGCGAGCATCACGAGCGCCGTCGTCGAGGCGATCGGCGCCGAGCCGGACCTCGACGCGTGCCGCCGCTACGCCCGACCGGGCGAGCCGTTCTTCCACGAGCCCGCGCTGGGCTAGCCTCGCGGATCGGGGGCGAGGCAGCGGAGCACCCTGACGTCGCCTTCGACCCGAATGCCTTCGACGGAGGCGGGAATGGCGAATGCCGCACCGGGACGCGCGGGAGCGTCGTCGATCCTGCCCTCCCCGTCGACGACGAGCAAGACCGCGAACCGCCCGCTCGCCTCGAGCAGCCGGTCGGCCCAGAAGAACGACCGCGCCTCGACCGGCAGGCCGCGCACCGGCTCGTGCGCGCTCAGGTCGAGTGCCTGCACCGCCACCTCCCAGCCGAGACCCAGGTGGCTGTCCTCTGGCCGGATGGGAAAGCCGCGCCACTCGCAGAGAAGCGAGAAGTCGGTCGGCTCCTGGAGCTCGGCGATGAGCAGACCCGCCCCGAGCGCGTGCGGCACGCCGGCCGGCACGTAGACGACGTCGCCGGGACGCACCGAGATCCTGTTCAGCGAGCCGAGGAGCCGGTCGACGTCCTGCTCCTCGATCCACTCGAGGTAGCGCTCGGGCTCGACTGGCTCGCGGAGGCCGACCCAGACCTCGGCCTCCTCGTCGCGCGTGTCCAGCACGATCCACGCCTCCGTCTTCCCGAAGGGCGAGCCGCACGCCTGGAGCGCAAACGCGCGATCGGGGTGTGCATGCACGGGGAGCCGCTCAGCGGAGTCGAGCAACTTCACGAGCAGGCCGGTCGACGTGCCGAAGCGGGCCATGTGCTCGTCGCCCAGCCACGCGACCGGATCGGCCTCCACCGCGTCGCGGAGGAGGCGGCCGTCCGCGAGGCGCGTGAGGCCCTCTTCCGGATCGTCCCGGCCGGGATTCCCCGCCAGCGTCACCGACCCGATCCAATCCTCGGGAAAGACGTCGTCGTCTTCCGGCTCCCCACGCAGCTTCCCAATGAGCGCTCCGCCTCGATAGAAGCGGTAAACGCGGCTCGGCAGCAGGGGCTCGGCGCGCATTACCGAGGAGCTCAGCGATCAACGGTGTCGGGCACCGCGAGCAAGGCGTAGCCGGACTCGAGCATCGCCTGCGCCCGCGCGGCGAACGCCTCCGTGGGGGGTACGTCCCAGCCCAGCGAATCGGCCAGCCGGACGATCATGTTGAAGAGCGCGGCAACGTGAATCGCATCGACGAGCGCGGGCTCGCTCACGCCGGTCGCGAGGACTGCTTCCGCGTCGACGCCGGTCAATTCATGCGGCTGCAGGGTGAGCGTTTCGAGAAACCCGAGCGTCGCGCGCAGGCGGTCGTCGACCGGCGCCGTCCGCCAGTCTCGCCGGACGCCTTCCCAGACCTCTTCGCCGAGCGCATACGACGCGACCGCGCCGTGAGACCCCGTTCAGAACGGGCACTGGTTGAGCGAGGAGACGAAGCCGGCGAAGAGCTCGCGCTCACCAGTAGTCCAGTCGGAGGGGCCGCGCATGGCGGCGTCGAGGGCGGCGGAGTACGGGCGCCCGAAGAGCTCGGGCCGGTAGTGGAGAGTCTTGAGGACGCCGGGTGGCTCGGCGCCGCGGTGCGTACGGATCAGCTCGAGCACTCGAGCCTCCGCCGGATCGTGGCCGCTGTCGACGCAGTCGAGTCTCACCGGAGAGCCCGCAGTCCTGCGTCCAGCCGCTCGAGGCCGGCGGCGACCGCCGCCGACACGGTGTGCTCGAAGATCTCGTCCTCCGAGTGGCCGGCGTCCTTCAGCGCCTGGACGTCCTCGTCGCCGATCTCGTAGGCACAGCGACGAACCTTGTCCAGGTAGGAGTCGAAATCCGGCGACGCCTTGCGCTCGGGTACGGCGGCCCGCAGGTCGGCGATCAGGGCGTCATAACGGGTCGCGGGGATGGTCATGGGCGCATACTGCACCAATCGACAAACGGCTCGAACCACGGCGAAGTAGCATGAACGCCCGATGAGCGCGCCTGCCCTGGCCGGCCGGCCGTCACTTTCGATCCGAGGCAAGTCGTACCCGGTCTTGCTTCCGACGATTCGCGACCCGCGCCTGCACCTCGCCGCGGTCATCATCACGTTGCAGGTTCTCGGACAGACGTCGTTCGGCTTCAGCCTGTCGATCGCCCAGATCCTGGTCTCGCTTCTCACGGCCGCCGTCCTCGAGGTGGCGATCACGTTCCGGAGCCAACGCGTAATCATGTGGCCGGCGAGCGCGCTCTTGACCGGGAACGGCGTTGCCTTCGTCCTGCGCGTGCCGGGTACCGAGCACGGGGACTGGTGGAGCATGAACGGGTGGTGGATCTTCGCGGGGACAGCCGCCATCGCACTGCTGTCGAAGTACCTCATCCAGTTCCGCGGGCGTCACATCTTCAACCCGTCGAACTTCGGCCTGGTGCCCTGCTTCCTGCTCCTGGGACCGGAGCGGGCCGATCCGCTCGCGTTCTGGTGGGGACCGCTCTCGCCGGCACTCGTGCTCGCACTGGCGGTCATCGTGACCGGCGGCTTCGTGATTCTCCGGAGGCTGCACCTGACAGGGATCGCAGTGGGCTTCTGGTTGTCCTTCGCGGCCGGAATCGGACTACTCGCACTCACCGGGCACACGATGACCGCGGCCTGGCACGTCGGGCCGATCGAGGGAGCGGAATTCTGGTGGACGCTCGTGTCGTCGCCCGAGATTCTCGTCTTCCTCTTCTTCATGATCACCGACCCGCGGACGATCCCGGAGAGCCGGGCCGGCCGACGAGCGTACGCCGTCGGCGTCGGGCTGCTGGCGACGCTCCTGATCGCGCCGTTCACGACCGAGTTCGCGACGAAAGTCGCCGTACTAAGCGCACTCTTCGTCGTCTGCGCAGCGCGGCCCCTCCTCGTCGTTCTCGGCTCGACACGTGTCGCTCCTCGACGAGCGATTCGCGCCCCTCGCCGGGTCGCCGTTGCGGGATCCCTCGCCGGAGCGCTGGTCTTCGCCGGCCTCGTCATCGCAGCCGGCACACCAGCTCGACCCGGTGCGGAGGCCGCAACCGGAGCCCCCCAGGCGCTTCCCGACGTCACGGTGCTCGACTCGCAAGGAGTGGCGGAGATCGACCAGTCCACCGCGCAACGCATCGCGCGAGACGTCGTCACGAACCTTCGCATCGAGTCGGAGGCTCTCGAGCGCGGAGATCTGGATCGCGCGGCCGACGGCGCCTCGGGCGAATGGCTCGCCGCGCTCTGGCAACGGATCCGCGAAGCGTCGGACAGCGCCGTCGTGGCTCCGGCGTATGACGTCGAGAGAATGGAGCTCAGCCTCCTTCCAGGAGACGATCAGGGGCCGCCGACGGTGGTCGCACGTCTCGAAGGGACTCGCGCCCCTTCGCGAACCGTGGAGCTGGCGCTCGAAGGCGGGCGCTATCGCATCGTCCGCTCGGAGGGCGGCTTGCCGGTTTCGACCGTGGCCGCGCCCTCGCCCGGAGGCACGTTGAGCGGCACCTCGCTCGAGGATGTGGCACAGGACGTCGGCCTGGACTTCGTAAACGGTGCCTTCCGCTTCGGCATCTCGAACGACACCACGGCCATGATGGGCGGAGGCCTCTGCTGGCTCGACTACGACTCGGACGGCTGGCTCGACTTGTTCGTGGTCAACGCGTATGCCTTGGCGGACATGACCGCGTGGGAAGCACGAGGTGGACTGCCACGGAGCGCGCTCTACCGCAACGAGCAGGGGAAGTTCACAGACGTGAGCGCACTCACCGGCGCCGATCTCCCACTACGAGGGAGCGGATGCGTCGCTGCCGACTTCGACCTCGACGGCCACACCGACATCTACGTGACGACGGCGGGATACAACGTGCCGACCGACGGGTACGACGCACTTCTCTGGAACGACGGCGACGGGTCGTTCACGGAGGGCGCTCGAGCGGCCGGCATCAACTTGCCCGGATGGCACACCGGGGCGGCGGTCGGAGACGTGAACGACGACGGGCTGCCGGACCTGTTCGTGTCGAGCTACACCGACGTGAACTGGCCGATCCCCTCTTCCGCTTCCGGCTTCCCCACGAACCACCATGCGGTGCGGGACCTCCTCTACCTCAATCGAGGCGCACGCGAGAACGACCGCCCCACGTTCAGAGAGGTGGGGAAAATCGCCGGCCTCGAGGACAAGCGGCTCGGTCACGGCCTCGGCGCGGTGTTCACGGACTTCGATCGCGACGGGCGCCTCGACCTATACGTGGCGAACGACGGGGATCCGAACCAGCTGTACCGGAACGTCCCGCGGGCCGGAGAGCTCGGGTTCCGGCTCGCCGAGGTCGCTAGGCGTGAGGCCGTCGACGACCCGAACGCCGGCATGGGGATCGCAGCCGCTGATTTCAGCCAGGACGGGCGCCCCGACCTGCTCGTGACGAACTCGCGGGGCCAGCTGCACGCGGCCTATCGCAGTCGGCGGCCGGCCGGGCGCAGCCCCTCGTTCGCAGATGCCCGCTCCGACCTTGCGGCGGTGCTGGGTACGCGGTCGACGGGCTGGGGTGCTTCATGGGCCGACCTCGACCTCGACGGCGACCTCGACCTGATCCTTGCGAACGGCGCCATCCCCGTCCTCGACTTGAAGAAGAACGCCCAAGGGATTCAAGCGCTCGAGCAGCTGCGAGGTGGAACCGGGCCGGACTTTGCGCTGGTCTCGAAGGCCCGGCTGCCGAGCGCGCGGGTCAACGGCCGCGGTCTCGCGGCGGCCGACTACGACAACGACGGTGATCTCGACGTAGCGGTCAACTCGATCGGCGGAAAGCTCATGCTGCTACGAAACGACGGCGGCAAGGAGCGCGGGCACTGGCTGAGCGTGCAGTTCGGGAGCTTCGCGCCGGGCGCGGTCGTCGAGGCGGAGCTCGCAGACGGTCGCAAGCTCGTTCGCGAGGTGCTCGCGGGCAGCAGCTACCTGTCGTCCGAGGATCCGCGCATGCACTTCGGTCTCGGGGACGCGACGGCCGTGAAGGAGCTGCGAGTGCGTTTCCCCGACGGCAGGGTGACACGCATCCGCGACCTCGCCGTCGATCGGATCGTCGTCGTCGGGCGCTAGGCGCCGCTAGCGGCCGGCCTTGATCTGGCGGCGCCGAACGACCGTGTCGAACGTGACGGCGAAGAGAAGAATCGAGCCGGTTACGACGTAGATCGTCCCGGTCGAGTAGCCGAGGATGAACATCCCGTTCGAGACCACCGAGATCATCGTCGCCCCGATGAGGGCGTTCCGTATCTCGCCGCGACCGCCGAAGAGACTCGTCCCACCGATGACGGCCGCAGCGATCGCGTCGATCAGCAGCGTGCCGCCACCGGCGTTGGTGTCGACGCTGTTCAGGCGCGCGGCGAGAACGATGCCGCCGAGCCCGGCCATCGCCCCGGAGATCATGAAGACGACGATGCGGATGCGAGCGACGTTGATCCCCGCTCGACGTGCTGCCTCCGCGTTTCCCCCGACCGCGTATACGTGCCGCCCGAACGTCGTCCGCTTGGCGACGAAGGTCCACACGACGAGGCTCGCCACGACGAGCAGGAGCGCGAACGGCACGCCCCGGTCCTTGTTCAGGATCGTGACCGTCCCGAACGCGATCACCGGAACGACCGCCAGACTGAACACCCAGAGGACCGGATCGCGCAGCGCAATCCCGTGGCGGCGCTGCGAGATCATGGTGGCGAGCATCCCCGCGACGTATGCGATGCTGACGATCGCCGCCATGATCCAGCCGGCGCGCTCGCCGAAGAAGTAGTTCGACGAGTTGTTGATCATGTCGTCCTGGATCACGATCACGCCCGGCACCGTCAGCTGAATCACGCCCTGCCAGATCAGGAAGCCGGCCAGCGTGACGACGAACGACGGGACTCCGATCAGGGCGACGAACGAGCCCTGGAGCGCGCCGATCGCCGTCGTCGCGAGGATCGCCGCGGCGATGCAGACGTACCACGTCAGGTCGGCTCCCGTCGGATCCTGCAGCTTGGCGACGGCGACTCCAGCGATCCCGCTGACGAACGCGATCGAGAGGTCGATCTCGCCGATGAGGAGGACGAAGACGACGCCGTATGCGAGCAGGCACGTCCCCGCCATCTGCGTGATCAGGTTCGTGAAGTTCGCGGGCGTGGCGAAGTTCGGCGCCGTCTGCCAGAAGACGGCAACGACGATCCAGAGCGCGAAGATGACAGGCCAGCTCCCGAGGTTGCCGGACTTGAAGTTGTCCTTGAGCCGCTGCCAGCGCGACTCTTCTTCGAGCGTCTCGACGTCGGGAGTCGCGGCGACAGCCACTACTCGGCCGCTCCTGCGTACGTCGAGGCGATGCCTGCCACCTTGGTCGGCTGTCCCGCCGTGATCGCGTGCACGACCTCCTGCTGTGTCGTCTTCGACCGCTCGTACACGCCGACGTTCCTTCCGAGACGCAGGACCGCAATCCTTGTCGCGGTCTCGAACACGTCGTGGAGGTTGTGGGAGATCAGGACGACGCCGAGGCCCTGCTCGGCGAGCCGATTGACGAGAGCGAGGACCTGCTCCGTCTGCGCGACCCCGAGTGCCGCCGTCGGCTCGTCGAGGATGACGAGCCTGGAGTTCCACATCACCGCGCGCGCGACCGCGACGGACTGGCGCTGGCCGCCCGAGAGCGTCGCGACCGCCTGCCGGATCGAGCGAATCGTCGTGACGCGGAGGCCCGCGAGCGTCTCGCGCGTCTTCGCCTCCATCGGGGGCTCCTGCAGGATCTCGAACCGGTTCGCCTCGCGGCCGAGGTACATGTTCTGAACGACGTCGAGGTTGTCGCAGAGCGCGAGATCCTGGTAGACGATCTCGATGCCGAGCCTCGCCGCGTCCTTCGGGCCGCTGACGGAGACAGGCTCGCCGTCGAAGAGCAGCTCGCCGTCGTCCATCCCGTGGATTCCCGCGATGCACTTGATCAGGGTTGTCTTGCCGGCACCGTTGTCGCCGACGAGCGCCATCACCTCGCCCGCCCGCACCTCGAAGTCGACGTCGGTCAGCGCCTGCACGGAGCCGAACGACTTCGTGACTCCGCGAAGCTCGAGCAGTGGGG
This sequence comes from uncultured Actinomycetes bacterium, assembly GCA_963840705.1. Classification (GTDB taxonomy): domain Bacteria; phylum Actinomycetota; class Thermoleophilia; order Gaiellales; family Gaiellaceae; genus GMQP-bins7. The sequence continues at coordinate 80,756 of CAWIZT010000011.1, forward strand.
CCTGTGTATCGCTCACGGTCGCGCGGGTCCTACCACATCGATGTCCGAGAATGGAAGCGCCCCCGAAGGGGCGCTTCCTTCGACAGTCGACGTCGACCTAGCAGTACTTCCTGTACTCCCCGTTGCAGATGTCGGACCGCTTGAAGTAGCCGCTGGTGAGCAGCTGCTTCCAGTTGGCCTTGGTGATCATCTTCACGCCGATCAGGTAGGCCGGCTCGGGGCCACGGCCTTTCGTCTTCACGAATCCCGTCGTCGGGGGCTTCTGGCCCTTGGCGAGCCTGATTGCGGCCGTGGCAGTTGCGGCGGCCAGCTTGCGCTCGTCCTTCCACACCGTTGCGGTCTGCGCGCCAGCGATGACGTTCTGCACCCCCTGCGTGGTGGCGTCCTGGCCACTCAGCGGAAGCGGATCCAGCCCAGCAGCCTTGACCGCCACGACGACGGCGTTCGCGATCCCATCGTTCGCGGCCGCGACAGCGTCGATCTTGTTGCTCGTCCTGATGAGCATCTGCTGGAAGATCGTGCCGGCCGTCTGGTTGTTCCAGGCGGGCACGAACTGCTGCGGGCCCTTGACGAGGGTGCCGTTCTTGTAGAGCGGGTTGAGCGTTGCGTCGACGCCGCTCTTGAAGAGGTGTGCGTTCGCGTCCTCCGAGCCACCCCAGAGCGAGGCGACAACCGGCTTCTGACCGTACTTGCCGTTTTTCTTGAGCCCGAGAATGACGCTCTTGCCCTGGAGCACGCCGACGGTCCGCCCGTTGAACGACGTGTAGAGGGCGGCGACGCCACCTTCGACCTGGCGATCGTAGTCGATCGACTTGACGCCCTGCTTGAGGGCTGCCTTCTCGATCGCCGATGCCGAGCCCGCGTCGAGCGGAGCGATGATCAGGACCTTCGCCCCGTCCGCGATGCACTGGTCAGCCTGTGTCTTCTGCGTCTGCGCGCTGCCCTGAGCGTTCACGATCCGCGCCGGAACGCCCGCGGCCTTGAATGCCTTCTCCAGCGCCGGCCTGTCCTTCTGCTCCCAGCGCGTCGACGTCTTCGTGTCGGGCATGAGCCCACAGACGAGGACCGTCTGGGACCTGTCGGCCGTCGCGCCCGTAGCTACCACACCGGCGACGAGCGCGGCGACTCCCACTGCCGTCGCCTTGCCAAAGACTCCTCTCACTACACCCTCCTTGCTCGTGGATGCCTGCGGGGGGACTCTAGTACGAATCGAACGCAGGTCCATCCGCACTACGACGAGATCGCCCGGTACTGGACCGCCTCGCGCCGCCCGCTCTGACCGGAGCGCACGATCGCGTCGCACACCTCGGCCGCCCGGTAGCCGTCCTCGAAGGTCGCGCCATGCGGCGCGACGTCCGTGTCGCCGGCGATCGCCGCGAGGAAGTGGTGGAGCTCGTGCACGAACGTGTCGCCCCAGCCGATGATGTGGCCCGGCGGCCACCAGTGCTCCCAGAACGGATGGCTCGCCTCCGAGACGAGCACCGTCGTAAACCCGCGCGTGCGCTCCTCACCCGCGCGAAAGACCTGCAACTCGTTCAGGCGTTCCATGTCGAACGCGAGCGACCCCTTCGTCCCGTTGATCTCCCACTGGAACGCGTTTCGGCGGCCGAGCGCGAGCCGCGTCGCCTCGAGCGTGCCGACCGCGCCGTTCGCGAACCTGACGGTCGCCTCGACCGCATCGTCGACCTCCCGATCCGGGATGAACGTGCTGAGGAATCCTCCGACCTCGTGAATCTCGCCGACGAGGTAGCGCGCGAGGTCGACGACGTGCGCCGCGAGGTCTCCGAGCGCTCCCGAGCCAGCCTCGGCGCGGTCGAAGCGCCAGACCTCGGCGTCGGTGTCGCCCCAGTCCTGGAGGTAGCGTCCGCGGAAGTGACGGATCTCCCCTAGCTCGCCCTCGTCGATGAGCTCCTTCGCAAGACGCACCGCAGGGACGAAGCGGTAGTTGAAGGCGCACAGGTGCTTCACGCCGGTCGCCGCGACCCGGCGCCAGATCTCGAAGCTCTCGTCCGCGTCGCGCCCGAGCGGCTTCTCGCAGACGACGTGCTTGCCCGCCTCGGCAGCGGCGATCGTCGGCTCCGCATGGAGTGAGTTCGGGCCCAGGTTGTCGAGCAGCCCGATGGCGGGATCGGCGACGAGCTCCTGCCAGTCGGTCGTCCAGCGCTCGAACCCGTAGCGCTCGGCAGCCTCGCTCACCGCGGTCTCGTTCCGCCCGGCGATCGCGACGAGTCTCGGCCGTAACGGCGGCGGCCACGTCATGTACCCGATCTTGCGGAAGCCATTCGAGTGCGCCTTGCCCATGAAGGCATACCCGAGCATCCCCACGCCTATCTCGTTGATGTCGCTTCGACTCACTCCGCGCGAGATACTAAGCGCCTCGTGAAGACCTCACTCGGGATATGGGCCCTCGGGTCGATGGTCACGCGCTTCGTCCCAGGCGGCTACCAGCCGCAGTGGGCGAACGAGACGACCGCCGAGCGCGTGCGCCGCGCGGTCGACGGGCTGGGAGATCTCATTGACGACTACGAGTTCCACTATCCGCAGGAGCTCAACCCCGAGAACCTCGACGACGTCCGCGACGCGCTCGGCGACCACGCCGTGTACTGCGTCGCGACGGGACTCCACCTCGATCCGCGGTTCGGACGAGGTGGGCTCGTCTCGCCGGACCCGGCCACACGCGCCGAAGCCGTGAAGCGAACGCTCGACGCGATCGACTTCTCGGGCGAGCTCGGCGCCCACTTCATCATCTGGCCGGGAATCGAGGGCTACAACTACCCGTTCCAGACCCCGTATGCCGAGTCGTGGGCATGGCTCGTGGACGGGATCGGGCAGGCGGCGGAGCGGTGCAGAGATCACGGGATCTCCCTCTTCCTCGAGCACAAGAACTCCGAGCCGGCGATGAAGATCCTGATGCGGAACATCGGTATGACGTTGCACGTGATCCACAAGCTCCGCGCCCAGGGCCTCGACAACGTCAAGGTCAACATGGACTGGCAGCACTTGTTGATGAACGGCGAGTCTCTGGCGGAGTACGCAGCCATGCTCGCCGCCGAGGGATTGCTCGGTCACCAGCACGCGAACTCCGGCTGGGGCACGTTCGACGACGACAACATGGTCGGCGCCACCGCATTCATGGAGACGCTCGAGCTGGCCGTCGAGCTGCGCCGCGCCGGCTACGGCGAGAACGGCGAGCGGCTCGGCTTCGACCTCTACCCGTACACGGAGGACGCGGTCTCGGCCGTGAAGCGAAGCGTCCTGCACTGGCGGTTCATCGACTCGGTCGCCGCGCAGGATCGACGACGGCGCGCTGCGGGAGGCCCAGCAGCACAAGGACGCGGTGCGGGCGTACGAGCTCGTGTACGCGGCGCTCGGCGGCGAGTGACCGCTACTGGTCGGCCTCGACGTCGGGACGACCGGCGTCAAGGCGATCGCCATCACGCCCGAGGGCGAGGTCGTCTCCTCCGCGGAGGAGACGTACCCGCTCTCCACTCCGCAGCCGGGCTGGTCCGAGCAGGACCCCGACGACTGGCTGCGTGCGAGCGAGAAAGCGCTCGCCGACCTCGGCGTCGACCGCGCCCCGAATCGGCTTCTCCGGCCAGATGCACGGACTCGTCTGCCTCGACGAGCACGACCGCGTGCTTCGCCCCGCGATCCTCTGGAACGACCAGCGCACCGGAGCCGAGTGCGCCGAGATCGAGGAGCGCGTCGGCCTCGAACGGCTGATCTCTCTCACCGGCAACCGGGCGCTCCCGGGCTTCACGGCCCCGAAGCTGCTCTGGCTGCGCCGGTACGAGCCCGACGTCTACCGGCGCATCCGCCGGATCGTGCTCCCGAAGGACTACGTCCGCTTCCGCCTGACCGGGGAGTGGGCGATCGATGTCGCGGACGCGTCCGGAACCCTCCTCTTCGACGTCGCGCACCGGCGCTGGAGCGACGAGGTGCTCTCCGCGCTCGAAGTGCCGCGCGAGTGGCTCCCTCCGGTGCACGAGTCCACGGAGATCGCGGGAGCGGGCGACCAGCAGGCGGCCGCACTCGGCGTCGGGGTGGTCGAGCCGGGCCTCGTCTCGGTCGTCCTCGGCACCTCGGGTGTCGTCCTCGCCCCGCTCCCCGCATACGCCCACGATCGCGACGCGCGCGTTCACGCCTTCTGCCACGCGCTCCCGGACACGTGGGAGGCGATGGGCGTGATGCTGAACGCCGCCGGGTCGCTGCAGTGGTTTCGCGACGTCGCTCGCGCCGGATTCGTCCTTCGACGACGCTGACGGCAGACGCCGAACGCTGGGGCGCCGGGAGTCGAGGGCCTGACATTCCTCCCGTACCTCCAGGGCGAGAGGACACCACACGCGGATCCGGACGCTCGCGGCGTCGTTCACGGGCCTCTCCCTCCGGCACGATCGGGCCGCGCTGATCCGCGCGGTACTCGAAGGTGTCGCGTACGGCTTGCGCGACTCGCTCGAGCTGTTGAGCGAGCTCGGCGTCAGGCCCGAGAAGGGCCGCGTCTCGGGCGGAGGCGCGCGAAGCCGCCTCTGGCTCGAGATCGTCGCCTCGGTGCTCGGCCTGCCGCTCGAGCTCACGGCCGTCGAGGAAGGATCCGCCTACGGCGCGGCAATGCTCGCCGGAGTCGCAGACGGGGTCTTCGCCGACGCACACGAGGCGGTCGCCTCCTGCGTGCGAGTGCGCGAGACGCGTCGAGCCGAACACCGACTGGGCGTCGGCGTACGACGAGGGTTACGCTCGCTTTCGCGCGCTGTATCCCGCCCTACGAGGAGTGGAGGACGGATGACGGATCTGCAGGGGAAGGTCGCCATTCGTTACCGGCGCGAGCCGTGGTATCGGCGCCGCCGTCGCGCAGGCGCTCTCGAACGAGGGCGTGGCGCGTAGGGCTCGCTTCGCGGAGCGGGGACGACCTCGGACTCCCGAACTCGCTCGGTCTCTCCTGCGACGTTCGCCATCTCGATCAGGTCGAGGCGGCGGTTGCGGAGACCGTCGAACGCTTCGGTCGCCTCGACATCTGCGTCGCGAACGCCGGTGTGGGCTCGTACCACACCCTCGCGGATACGCCCGTCGAGCACATCGAGGAGATGATCGACGTCAACCTGAAAGGGACGATCTACGCGATTCGCGCATGCGTCCCCCACCTGATCGCAAGCCCCGAGGGCGACGTCGTCACGATCGCCTCGGAGGCGGGCCGGCGCGGCCTTCCCGGAGAGGCTGTCTACTGCGCCTCCAAATTCGGCCAGGTCGGCCTTACCCGTGCGCTCGACCACGAGCTCCGCGAGCACGGCGTCCGTTGCACGAACGTCTGCCCCGGGGGCGTTGCGACAGACTTCGCGCTCGCGGAGGGATATGGGCGTCCGCACGAGGTGCTGGCCGGGATGATGTCTGGCGATGACGTGGCGGCGGTCGTCCTCTTCCTGCTCACGCGCCCGCGCAACCACCGCATCCTCGAGACGGCGCTACGGCCGATGACGGAGGCGTCATGGGGCTAATCCGGCTCGGCATCGTTTCGACCGCGCACATCAATCGCCTTCTGATCCCGGGGGCCCAGGCCTCGGACAAGGTCGAGCTGATCGCGGTCGCAAGCCGCGAGCAGAGCAAGGCGGAGGCGTACGCACGCGAGTGGGGCATCGAGCGGGCGTACGGCTCCTACGACGCGCTGCTCGAGGATCCGGACATCGACGCCGTCTACATCTCGCTGCCGAACACCCTGCATTGCGAGTGGTCGATCAGAGCCGTCGAGGCAGGCAAGCATGTCCTCTGCGAGAAGCCGCTGAGCCGCCACCCGGAGGACGTCGAGCGGGCCTTCGACGCGGCCGAGCGAAACGGCCGCCTGCTCACGGAGGCCTTCATGTACCGGCACAACCCGCAGACGAAGCGTCTCCAAGAGCTCGTCCGCGAGGGCGCGATCGGCGAGCTACGAGTCGTGCGCTCCGCTTTCAGCTACTCCCTCTACGACGCGGACAACATTCGCCTTCGCACCGATGTCGAGGGCGGCAGCCTGATGGACGTCGGCTGCTACTGCGTCAGCGGATCGCGACTGCTCGCAGGGGAGCCCGAGAGCGTGTTCGGGCAGGCATACGTCGGGGCCGACCGGGACCGACTGGGTCTTCGCCGGCGCCATGCGGTTTCCCGGGGACGTCTTCGGGCAGTTCGACTGTGGAACGTGCCTCCCCGAACGCGACGAGCTCGAGGTGATCGGTACCGAGGGCTCTCTCTTCCTCGATGACCCCTGGCACTGCCGGAATCCGGTGATCGAGCTGCGTAAGGACGGCAAGGTCGAGCACATCGAGCTCGACCCCGTCGACTCGTACCGGCTCGAGATGGAAAACCTGAGCGACGCGATCCACGGCGCGGCGCCGCTCCTGCTCGGACGAGAGGACGCCGTCGCCCAAGCGCGGACGATCGAGGCTCTGCATCGCTCCGCCGAGACTGGCTCTCCGCTGACTCCAGCGAATGCGACCTGAGTTCGGGAGCAGCTCGTGGACAAGCGCACACATGGCTTCGAGGCAGACCCAACTCCACTGCTCTCGTCTCGCGCACCCGAAAGAACGGCACTAGGCTTCCCATCCGATGGAAGGCAGGCCTCCGCAGAAGCACCTCGCGCTCATTCTCGCGCGCGAGCTCGCATCGCAGCTCGCGACGGCGACGTTCATCGCGGACGCGACCGGCAACCTCGTGTTCTACAACGAGCCGGCCGAGGAGATCCTCGGGCAGACGTTCTCCGAGGCCGGGGCAATGAACGCGGAGAGCTGGGCATCCCTGTTTCGCATCGAAGACGTTGACGGCGCGCCGCTGCCGATGGAACGGATGCCCGCGGCTATCGCGCTGATGGAGCGGCGACCGGCGCACGGCAAGCTCTGGATGACTGGTCTCGACGGCCAGCGCAGGCTGCTCTCCGTGACCGGGGTGCCCCTCTTTGCCTCGCCGACCGAGTTCGTGGGAATGGTCGCAGTCTTCTGGCAGTCGGACCTAGACGGCGACTGAAGTGGCGCTCACTGCGAGGGTCTGGGGGTGTCGCGGGTCGCTCCCAACTCCGGGCGAGGCGACCGTGCGCTTCGGGGGCAACACGCCGTGCGTCGAGGTCCGAACGGGGGACGGCAGTCTCCTCATCCTCGACGCCGGCACGGGAATCAAGCAGCTCGGCGCCGAGCTCGAACAAGACGGTCCCCTCCACATCCTGCTTACGCACCTGCATCTAGACCACGTGGAAGGACTGCGCTTCTTCGCACCGTTCTGGCGTGCCGGCAGCGAGCTGCACATCTGGGGGCCACCCTCGCCGCTGCACACGCTCGAGCAGCGGATCGCACGGGCGTTCTCTCCGCCGCTCTTCCCCATCGAGCTCGGCGACACTCCGGCGAACGTCACCTTCCATGACGTGCCTCACGAGACCTGGGAGATCGAAGGCGTTCGGATCGACGCGCAAAGCGTGTCCCATCCGGGGCCAACTCTCGGCTACCGACTGGCGCTGAACGGAAACTCGGTGGCGTACATCCCGGATCACGAGCCCGTCCTCGGCGTCGAGCTCTCGGACCTCGAGCCGGAGTGGATCTCCGGGCACGCAATCGCCGAGGGCGTCGATGTGCTCTTTCACGACTGCCAGTTCAGCGAGACCGAGTACTCGTCGCGTGTGGGCTGGGGTCACTCGAGTGTCGCGCAGGCCGTCGGCTTCGCGCAGAGCTCCATGGCCCATCATCTGGTGCTCTTCCATCACGATCCCGACCGCTCCGACGACGGCGTGGACGTGCTCGTCGAGCGCGCGTGCGAGCTGTGGGACGGTGCCTCCGGAAAGCCGCCGGTCGCGGCATGCGAAGGCATGACGATCGACCTTCCGTAGCGATCGGGGACACAGCCAATGACGGTCGCGCCATCCGCGCGACTCCGATGCGCCCGGGAGGATTCGAACCTCCGACCCGCGGATTAGAAGGCCGCCGCTCTCTTCCAGAATTTCTTATCCGACGTACTGCGGACGCAGGCTGCGCGATGTGTTGTCGACTAGGCAAATGGACAACGCAGAGGGGGGCGGGTTCGAGCTGTGCATCGGCGTGAAGTCGTCGGGATAGGTGCGTTGAGAGCGTCGTCGGACTCGCCGCCTTCCTGCCGTCCAGACCCCGCTACGAAGGCGCCTCGCCGAGACCCACGCTCGGAGCGCTCGTCCGCGCGCGGACGAGCGCTCCGGTCGGGTATCGCTAGCGCGACGGGGTCAGGACCTGGTTGATCACGTGGATCACGCCGTTCGACGCCATCACGTCGGCCTTGGTCACCTTCGAGCGGTTCACGAACACGTTCGAGCCTGACGCGCGGATGCGAACGCGCTCGCCGCTCGCAGTCTCGGCGGACGACAGCTGGGTCACCTGAGCCGCCGTGACCTTCCCCGCGACGACGTGGTACAGGAGCACCGCCCGGAGCTTCGCCTTGTTCGCGAGCAACGCGTCGACGGTCGCCTTCGGGACCTTCGCGAAGGCGGCGTCTGTCGGCGCAAACACCGTGTACGGCCCCTTCTGCTGGAGCGTCTTCACCAGGCCGGCCTTCGACAGCAGCATGGCCAGAGTGTCGAACTGACCCGATGCGGCGGCCGTCTGAACGATGTTCCGTTGCTCCTGGCCGCCCGCGGCGGCCGGGCTGGCTGCGACCGCGACTGCGAGTGCGAGCACAGCGAGCATTGCACTGATCGTACGAGTCATCTACTTCCTTCCTTTCGTGTTGTACACCTAGTGCGAGGTCGACGTGCTGGGATCCACCGCGAAGCGGTCGCGAGCGGCGACGAGCACGCCGATCGCGTAGACCGCTGCAAGACCGACGAGGCCGTAGATCACCCGGCTCACAGCGTTCGTCTCGCCGAACTCGAGCCCCACGAGCGTCGCGACCAGGTCGAACTCGGCGATCGCCACGAGCCCCCAGTTGAGACCGCCGACGACGAGAAGCGTCGCAGCGAGGAGATTGGCTGTCTTCATTGCTGTTCACCTCCTGTAGAGATTCTGTATAGATGCGAGAGTAGCGTGTGTGACCACCCGTTGTCAAGGTCTTGTCCATAATCTGTATAGTCCCGGCCATGCCAGAAGCAGGACTGCTACGAATCGGGGAGCTCAGCCGTCGCGCTGGAGTCAGCCCCGAGCTCCTGCGCGCATGGGAGCGGCGCTACGGGCTCCTCCGCCCTACTCGCACGCCGGGAGGGCTGCGCCTCTATTCGACGGACGACCTACGGCGCGTGCAGGAGATGCAGCGTCATCTGGCGGACGGGCTCGCGGCCGCGCAGGCAGCTACGCTCGCTGGCCGGGCCGTGATCGACCACGAGGGCGCTCCGCTCGCGGCGGCTGACGTTCGCGCCGAGCTCGCAGCCGCCCTCGACGGCCTCGACGAGCCGGCGGCGCAGGCGGTCCTCGACCGGGTGTTCGCAGTCGCCACGGTCGAGGCAGCGCTCTCCGAGGTCATCCTTCCGTACCTGCGCGACCTCGGTGCGCGCTGGGAGCGCGAGGAGGTCTCGGTCGCCCAGGAGCACTTCGCGTCCAGCGTGCTTCGCGGTCGCCTGCTCGGCCTCGCGCGCGGCTGGGGTCGCGGCGTCGGCCCGGTCGCGCTGCTGGCGTGCTTGCCGGGCGAGGAGCACGAGCTCGGGCTCATCGCGTTCGGGCTCGCGCTCCGCGCGCAAGGCTGGCGCGTCGCGTACTTCGGCAGCAACACGCCGCTCGAGACGATCGAGGGCGCCGCGGAGCACCTGGAGCCACGTCTGGTTGCCCTCTCGGCGGTGACCTCCGAGCCGATCCATGCCTCGATGCCACAATTTCGAGAGCTCGCGCGCCGCTACCGCGTGGCGCTCGGAGGCGCTGGAGCAGCAGACGTCGATGCGGAGGAGCTCGGCGTGCTGAGCCTGCCTGGAGACGCCGTCGCCGAGGCCGAGCGGGTCACGGGTCTCGTCGGCGCCCTTGCATGAGTGCGGGCGCCGATGGCCGTATCGCGGTCGTGCTCTTCACGCGCGATCTGCGCGTTCACGACCACCCAGGCTTGGCGGAGGCTGCCCGCTCCAGCCGGTACGTCGTTCCTGTCTTCGTGCTGGACGACGAAGTCCTCGACCGAGCCGGACCGAACAGAGTCGCGTTCCTCGTCGAGGCGCTCGCCGACCTGCGGGAGTCGTTACGCCAACGGGGCGCCGATCTGGTGATCCGGCGCGGCGACCCCGTCGCCGAGGCCATGCGGCTCTGCAACTACGTAAAGGACCGTCCGTCCCGATCACCGCGCGGAAAGCGGGCGGTCGGCAGCCAGAGGCAGAAGTAGTATCAGGGAACCTGAATCTACTTCGAAAGGGATCGGATGCGAGTCCTCGAGGGCAAGGCGGCTATCGTGACGGGCTCGGCGCGCGGGATCGGTCGCGCAACCGCCGAGCTCCTCTGCGCGCAGGGAGCCCGTGTGCTCGTCAACGACCTCGACGGCGACGCCGCCGAGCAGGCGGCGTCGGCCATCGACGGGGAGACGGCGGTCTTCGCCGGCGACTTGACTGCGGACGGCACTCCCGAGGGGCTCGTGCAGGCGGCCGTCGACGCATTCGGCCAGCTCGACATCGTCGTGAACAACGCCGGCTACACCTGGGACGGCATGGCGCACAAGATGCGCGACGAGCAGTTCCGGGCGATGCTCGAGATCCACACCGTCGTGCCCTTCAAGGTCCTCCGTGCCGCTGCTCCGTACCTGCGTGACCCCGGGAAGAGAGATCGCGAGGAAGGTCGCGAGGTCTTCCGGAAGGTGGTCAACGTCACGTCCATCTCCGGAACGCAGGGCAACGTCGGCCAGATCAACTACGCGGCCGCCAAGGCCGGGCTCGTCGGCCTGACGAAGACGCTCGCTCGGGAGTGGGGACCGTTCAAGGTGAACGTCAACGCCGTCGCCTTCGGGTTCGTCGACACGCGGCTCACCGCGTCCTCCGAGGAGGGTGCGACGATCGAGCGGAACGGACAGGAGATCAAGCTCGGCATTCCTCCGCAGATGCGCGAGCTCGCCGCGACGATCATCCCGCTCGGCCGCGCCGGCACACCGGAGGACGCTGCGGGGGCAATCTTCTACCTCTGCTCACCGTGGTCGAACTTCGTGCAGGGTCAGGTGCTGACGGTGAATGGCGGGCAGATGACCGGCATGACCTCGTGAGGCGCGTGCTCGCGTGACGATCGACCTCGCTGCGGTCGACGCCATCGACGTGCACGTGCACGCCGAGGTCGGCCGTTCGGGCGAGGACGGCTTCCCGCCGGAGTGGCGGCAGGCGGCATCGGCGTACTTCGGCGCGCACGCACTCCCGACAGCGGACGACGTCGCGGCGTACTACCGCGAGCGCAAGCTCGCAGCCGTCATCTTCACCGTCGACGCCGAGACGGTCACTGGGCGGCCGGCCGTCCCGAACGAGGAGATCGCCGAGGTCGCCGCCGCAAACCCCGACGTGCTGATTCCCTTCGCGTCGATCGATCCGAACAAGGGAACGCGGGCGGTCGACGAGGCGAAGCGGCTGATCCGCGACTACGACGTGAAGGGCTTCAAGTTCCACCCGAACGTCCAGGCGTTCTACCCGAACGACCGCTCCGTCTATCCGTTGTACGAGATCGTCGCAGAGGCTGGTCTCCCCGCGCTCTTCCACACAGGCCACTCCGGAATCGGCTCGGGGCTTCCGGGCGGTGGGGGTATCCGGCTCAAGTACTCGAACCCCATGTTCGTCGACGACGTCGCTGTCGATTTCCCGGAGCTGAAGATCGTGCTCGCGCACCCTTCCTTTCCTTGGCAGGACGAGGCGATCTCGGTCGCGCTCCACAAGGAGCAGGTCTTCATCGACCTATCCGGCTGGTCGCCGAAGTACTTCCCTCCCCAGCTCGTGCACTACGCGAACACGCTTCTGCGTGACCGCGTTCTCTTCGGCTCCGACTACCCGCTGATCACGCCGGACCGCTGGCTCGAGGACTTCGCGCGTGCCGACTTCAGGGACGAGGTGAGACCGCTCGTCCTCAAGCAGAACGCCGCCCGGCTGCTGGGGCTGACGGAGTAGCGCCCCGCCGGCGGGCGGCGCGGATCCTTTCGACCATACCCGCCGTCGCGTCAGCGACCGCCGGCAGCAGCCCGCGCGGGAAGAAGAGCATGATCGCGATGAGGATCAGCCCGAACACGCCGAAGGAGAACACGGTCGGGGCGGCGTCGGGGAGGTCCCAGCCGAAGAGGTCCGGCCGCGTGCCCAGGTCACGGAGCTTCTGCTCGAGGTAGAGGATGGCCACCGTCCCGACCACGGCGCCGTAGATGTTGCCCAGCCCGCCGACGGCGACCATGACGACGAACTCGATGCTGAGCACGATCGGGAACGCCTCCGGCGAAACGATGAGGAACGCGAAGGTGAAGAGGCCACCGCCGAGCCCGGCGAGCGCAGCCGAGAAGACGAACAGCCGGAGCTTGTAGCTCGCTACCGGGATGCCCGAAGCCGCGGCGGAGGCTTCGTCGGTCGCGATCGCCTGCAGGGCACGCCCGACGCGCGAATGGACGAGATTCGTCGCCAGCAGCAATGCGATCGCAACGACCGCCCAAACGACGGCTGCGTGCAGCGGGCCGCGCAGGTCGTGCCCGAATACGGTGAGCGGCTTCGTGACCGAGATCCCGTACTGACCGCCCGTGAACCGGTCCCACGCGGACAGGACGGAGAAGGCGATGAGGTGCAGCGCGAGCGTTGCGAACGCGAGGTAATGACCGTGCAGGCGCAACAGCGGCACGCCGATCACCGCGGCGAGCGCTGCAGCCACGACGGGTGCCGCAAGCACCGCGACGACCGGCGAAACGCCGGCGTCGGGATCGACGAAGCGGGTGTCGGGGTCGATGCCCACCGTCAAGATCGCCGACGTGTAGGCGCCGATGAGGAAGAACGCCCCCTGCCCGAGCGAGATCTGCCCCGCGTATCCCATCAGGAGCGTGAGACCGATCGTCACGAGCGCGTACAGCCCCATGCGGTCGTAGAGCGCCACGTCGAACGTCGACAGCTGGTAGGGAAGCCAGCACGCGAACACTGCTCCGGCGAGGATGAGACCGATCCGGACCGGCGCAGGCCAGGGAACACGCGCACGCCGGATCGCCGCGTGCGCGTCGTGCGATGCACTCGCGATCTCGGCCCTTGACCGCCAGCCGATCAGAACGAGCATCACGATCAGGGCGATGATCAGGCTGTACTGCGGATCGACGTAGCCGACCACCAACTGCTCGAGGATCCCGAGCGCGTATCCGCCGAGGAGGGCGAGACGGATGGATCCGAGCCCACCGAAGACAGCCGCCGCGAAGCCGTTCACGGTGATCGCGACGTCCGAGCTGTACGTCATGGGGTTGCTCGGCGCGAGCAGCGAGCCGCCGAGCGCGCAGAGCGCCCCCGCTCCGATGAACGCGACCACGGCGAGTGAGCGGATGTTGAGGCCGACGAGCTCGGCGGCGCGACGAGAATCCGAGCACGCTACGAGTGCCTGCCCGACGATCGTCCAGCGGAGGAAGAGCGTCAGCGCGACGGCAGAGAGCAGCGCGACCCCTGCGATGAGAACGTATTGCGGCTGGACGAGAACGCCTCCGATGTTCCAGGCGCGGTCGGAGATGCCGGGGTAGCTGCGCGGAATGTCCCCGAACTCGAGCAGGAGCAGCGCCTGGGCGAGGAACGCGGCCCCGAGCGTGATGATCGTGCTCGCGAGGCTCGTCGTCCGGCCGCGGAAGCCGACGGCGACGACCGCGAGAATCGACGCCAGAAGCGCGGCGATGAGGATCGAGACCAGACTCGCCAGTGCAAGCGGCATGTCGTCCGAGAGCTGGAACGTGAAGAGGCCCCCGATCACGGCGAACACGCCCTGCGCGAAGTTCACGATCCCGGTCGTGCGGTAGACGAGCACGAGGCTCATCCCGACGAGCGCGAACGCGGATCCGGTCGAAAGGCCGATGACGACGAGCTGCAGGAACTCGGTCATCCGGGGCCGCCTCCCAGATATGCGCTGTGCACCTCCGGGCGGTCGCGAATCTGCTTGCTCTGGCCCTCGAGGACGACCCGGCCCGTCTCCAGGACATACGCCGCTCGCACAGGTCGAACGCGAGGAGTGCGTTCTGCTCCACCAGCAGGATGGCGACATGCTCCTCGTCGTTGAGTCGGTGCAGGAACTCGACGAGCTGCTCCACGATGAGCGGTGCCAGGCCGAGCGAGAGCTCGTCGATCGCGAGCGCGCGCGGCTCGGCCATCAGTGCTCGTCCGATCGCGACCATTTGCTGCTCGCCGCCCGAGGTGCGTCCGGCCGGTCGATCGCGGAGCTCGTGGAGCTTCGGCAGGAGCGTGTAGATCCGCTCGAGCCGCTCGCGGGCCTCGCGGCGGCGTTTGAGATAGCGGATCGTCGACGTGATGATCTCCGTCCGGAAGGAGCGACCGAATGCACCGAGCAGCAGGTTGGCCTCGACCGGAAGGCTCGGGAAGACCTGCCGCCCCTCGGGAACCTGTGTCAGCCCTCGACGCGCGACGTGGTTCGGCGTCTTCCCCGTCACATCGTCGCCAGCGACATGGACGGTCCCTCCCGCGGGGCGAACGACACCGCAGACCGCGTTGAGAAGCGATGACTTCCCGGCCCCGTTGGCTCCGATGAGCGCGACTCGCTCGCCGGGACCGAGCGTCGGCGAGACCCCGTCCAGCGCCACCGCCGGCCCGTACCGGACGACGAGCTCGTTCACTTGGACAAGCGCCGCGGTCACAGCGAGCTCGAGCCCAGGTACGCGGCGATCACCAGCGGGTCACTCCTGACTCTGTGGGGCGTGCCGTCGGCGATCACACGTCCGCGGTCGAGCACGACGACGCGTTCGGCCAGTGCGCCGACGAACTGCATGTCGTGCTCGACCAGCACCATGGTGAGCCCACTCCGGAGAGGGTTTGCAGCGCCTCGATCGGCCGGGCCTTCTCTGCCGCGCGTAGCCCGGCTGCAGGCTCGTCCAGCAGGAGCACCGATGGTCGCTGTGCGAGCGCGCGAGCGATAGCGAGCAGCCGAAGTTGCCAAGCGGAAGGACGCCGCCGGATCCAGGGCGCGAACTTCGAGCCCGACGACCTCGAGGGCTGGACGAGCTGCCTGCCGGACAC
>CAWIZT010000012.1:0-106003 GCA_963840705.1 uncultured Actinomycetes bacterium
GGGCTCACGGACTCGCTCGGGCTGTCCTGCGACGTGCGCCACCTCGATCAGGTCGAGGTCGCCGTCGCGAAGACCGTCGAACGCTTCGGTCGCCTCGACATCTGCGTCGCGAACGCCGGTGTGGGCTCGTACCACACCCTCGCCGACACGCCCGTCGAGCACATCGAGGAGATGATCGACGTCAACCTGAAAGGGACGATCTACGCGATCCGCGCCTGCGTCCCTCACCTCATCGCGAGCGCCGAGGGCGACATCGTCACGATCGCCTCGGAGGCGGGCCGCCGCGGACTCCCCGGAGAGGCCGTCTACTGCGCCTCCAAGTTCGGCCAGGTCGGCCTCACACGCGCACTCGACCATGAGTTGCGCGAGCACGGCGTCCGCTGCACGAACGTCTGCCCCGGAGGCGTTGCGACGGACTTCGCGCTCGCGGACGGCTACGGGCGTCCGCCTGAGGTGCTGGCGGGGATGATGTCGGGCGATGACGTGGCGGCGGTGGTCCTCTTCCTCCTAACGCGCCCGCGCAACCACCGCATCCTGGAGACGGCGCTGCGGCCGATGACGGAGGCGTCATGGGGTTGATCCGGCTCGGCATCGTTTCGACCGCGCACATCAACCGGCTGGTGATCCCGGGCGCCCAGGCGTCCGACAAGGTCGAGCTGGTCGCAGTCGCGAGCCGCGAGCAGTCGCGTGCCGAGGAGTACGCACGGACGTGGGGTATCGAGCGCGCCTACGGCTCCTACGAGGCGCTGCTCGAAGACTCGGAGGTCGACGCCGTCTACATCTCGCTGCCGAACACCATGCATTGCGAGTGGTCGATCAGGGCGCTCGAAGCAGGCAAGCACGTCCTCTGCGAGAAGCCCTTCAGTCGCCACCCGGACGAAGTCGAGGAGGCCTTCGACGCGGCCGAGCGGATCGGCCGCCTGCTTACGGAGGCCTTCATGTACCGGCACAACCCGCAGACGAAGCGTCTCGACGAGCTCGTCCGCGGCGGCGCGATCGGCGAGCTCCGGGTCGTGCGCTCCGCTTTCAGCTACTCCCTGTTCGACGCGGACAACATTCGCCTTCGCACCGACGTCGAGGGCGGCAGCCTGATGGACGTCGGCTGCTACTGCGTTAGCGGATCGCGGCTACTCGCGGGCGAGCCCGAGAGCGTGTTCGGGCAGGCGTTCGTGGGGCCGAGCGGAACCGACTGGGTCTTCACGAGCACGATGCGGTTTCCCGGCGACGTCTTCGCGCAGTTCGACTGCGGAACGTCTCTCCCGGAGCGCGACGAGCTCGAGGCGGTGGGTACCGAGGGATCGCTCTTCCTCGACGACCCCTGGCACTGCCGGGTTCCGGTCATCGAGCTGCGTCGCGAGGGCGAGGTCGAGCGCATCGCTCTCGACCCCACGGATTCGTACCGACTCGAGCTCGAGAATCTGAGCGACGCCATCCACGGCGACGCGCCGCTCCTCCTCGGCCGAGAGGATGCCGTGGCCCAGGCGCGGACGCTCGAGGCACTGCACCGCTCCGCCGAGACCGGCCAGAACGTCGCTCTCCCCTGACCACGGAGGCGGAAATGAACGGGTTCGGCGAGCAGATGAGAATCGTGTCGAGCCTCACACGAAGCGGGTCGTCGATCGGCCAGAGCGAGTCGATCGTGAACGCGATCAAGATGCGGCTCGAGGACGCTGGGAATCGGGTGGGCGGCACGCCGATCGTGTACGAGGATCTGGACGGGGGCAGTGAGGAGCGGGGCTCCTGGGACGCCGAGCGCGAGCAGGAGAACGCTCGCTATGCAGCGGCTCGAGCCGATGTCCTCGCCTACATCGGCACGCTCGACACGGACGCAGCGCCCTACTCCATCCCGATCACCAACGCGGCGGACCTGTTGATGATCTCGCCCTGCAATACCTACCCCGGACTGACCAAGCCGTTCGACCCCGGAGAGCCCGACAAGCACTACCCAACTGGCCGCCGCAACTACCTTCGCACCGCGTTGAGTGACGATCTGCAAGGCGTGTTCGCGGCGCAATGGGCCGCCGAGCTCGGCGCGCGAAGGGTGTTCGTCCTTCACGACAGCGAGCCGTGCGGTCGCGGAGTCGCGCTGCCCTTTGCCGACGCATGCCGGCAGCTCGGCCTCGAGCTCGTCGAGCCGCCGGTGGGGATCGAGCCGAAACAGTCGGAGTACGTAGCGCTAGCCCGAGCGATCGCCGATAGCGGTGCCGACCTCGTCTTCTACGGCGGCATCATCCAGAACGGGGCTGGGCCACTATGGCGCGACGTGCGCACAACGGCGCCGGCGATCACGATGATGGGTCCCGACACGCTGTTCGAGCACGCGTTCATCCAGGACGCCGGGACGCACTCCGAGGGCACGCTGGTCACGTTCGGGGGCGTTCCTCCGGCGCTGCTCGAGGGGAAAGGTCGCGCGTTCTACGAACGCTACGTGGAGCGCTTCGGACACGAGCCCGAGTGCTACGCGGCCTCTGCCCACGACACGACCGGGGTGATCCTGCAGGCGATCGAGCGCGTCGGCCGCGCCGACCGCGCTGCCATCACGCAGGCCGCATTCGCGACGCGCGACTTCGACGGCGTGCTCGGCCGCTGGAGCTTCGACGCCAGTGGAGACATCGACTTGCGTCGCTGCACGCGGCTAACGATTCGAAGCGGACGCTTCGAGCCGTTGGCAGTCCTATCGATCGACAACTACTAGTAGCAGGGCATGCAAATGCGCCCACTGTCGGCTCTGACGCTCGTGGTGACCGGGCAGCTAAAGCCGCCGTACTTCTCTCGCTGGACGCGAGTTCCTCGGCCGGTTGACGACACCGGCCCACTGCGCGAACGCCCGCGGACCTTCGGGCCCGCAGTCCCGGCGAAGGCCGCGATCTGCAGAGGATTCGATGCGCCCGAGGCGGGCTTGGTGGGGCGGCACTAGGCTTCCCATCCGATGGAAGGAAGGCCGCCGCAGAAGCACCTCGCGCTCATTCTCGCGCGCGAGCTCGCGTCGCAGCTCGCGACGGCGACCTTCATCGCGGACGCAACCGGCAACCTCGTCTTCTACAACGAGCCGGCCGAGGAGATCCTCGGGCAGACGTTCTCCGAGGCCGGGGCAATGAACGCAGAGAGCTGGGCATCCGTGTTTCGCCTCGAAGACGTCGACGGCGCGCCCCTCCCGATGGAACGGATGCCTGCGGCAATCGCGCTGATGGAACGGCGACCGGCGCACGGCAAGCTCTGGATGACCGGTCTCGACGGCCAGCGCAGGCTGCTCTCCGTGACCGGGGTGCCCCTCTTCGCGTCGCCGACCGAGTTCGTGGGAATGGTCGCAGTCTTCTGGCAGTCGGACCCAGACGTCGACTGAAGTGTCGCTCAGTACGAAAGTCTGGGGGTGTCGCGGGTCGCTCCCGACTCCGGGGGAGGCGACCGTGCGCTTCGGGGGGAACACGCCGTGCGTCGAGGTCCTGACGGGCGACGGCAGTCGCCTCATCCTCGACGCCGGCACTGGAATCAAGCAGCTGGGCGCCGAGCTCGAGCAAGACGGCCCCCTCCACATCCTGCTCACTCACCTGCATCTGGATCACGTAGAAGGCTTGCGGTTCTTCGCACCGTTCTGGCGTTCCGGCAGCGAGTTGCACATCTGGGGGCCACCCTCACCGCTGCACACGCTCGAGCAGCGAATCGCACGGGCGTTCTCACCGCCGCTCTTCCCCATCGAGCTCGGCGACACTCCGGCGAACGTCACGTTCCATGACGTCCCTCACGAGACCTGGGAGATCGAAGGCGTTCGGATCGACGCGCACAGCGTGTCCCACCCGGGGCCGACTCTCGGCTACCGACTGTCGCTGAACGGGAGCTCGCTGGCGTACATCCCGGATCACGAGCCGGTTCTCGGCGTCCAGCTCTCGGACCTCGAACCGGAGTGGATCTCCGGGCACGCAATCGCCGAGGGCGTAGACCTGCTCTTCCACGACTGCCAGTTCAGTGAGCCCGAATACTCGTCGCGTGTGGGCTGGGGTCACTCGAGCGTCGCGCAGGCCGTCGGCTTCGCGCAGAGCTCCATGGTCCGTCGTCTGGTGCTCTTCCATCACGATCCGGACCGCTCGGACGACGGCGTGGACGGGCTCGTCGAGCGCGCGTGCGAGCTATGGGACGGTACCTCGGGAGACCCGCCGGTTGCGGCATGCGAAGGCATGACGATCGACCTCCCGTAGCGCTCCGCGACCCAGCCGATGACGGTCGTGCGACCATCGAGCGACTCCGACGCGCCCGGAACGATTCGAACCTCCGATCCGCGGACTAGAAGTCCGCCGAACTTCTCCACAGTGCCGCCATCGCCAGGCATGCTTCCAGGCAGGCCGCTCCGCTCGGAAGGAGGCTCCGACGTGAACGAGGACTACCTCGAGCCCCTGTTCAACCGCACCGCCGCTCTGCGGCTCGCCGCCGTCGGTGTCGCCGGGCTCGCCCTCGGCGCGCGGCCTGCACGAGCCGCGCCGACCGACGCCGCGGACGTCGAGTCCGCGGCGCGCGCCTTCCTGGCCTCGCTCTCGGCGGCCGACCGCGACCGAGCATCGTTCTCGTTCCGAAGCGCCGAGCGCACCCGCTGGCACTGGACGGTGCCTGCCTCGGTTCCGCGGAACGGCCTCCCGCTTCGAGACGTGTCAGCCGAGCAGCGTGGGCTCGCGCTCGCGTTGCTGCGCGCAAGCAGCTCGCCGGCCGGCTACCGCAAGGCGCTCGACATCATGGCCTTGCAGGGAGTGTTGCAGCGCATGGACACGGGCTTCAGCGACCCGTTCGACGCCGACCTCTACTTCGTCTCCGTGTTCGGCACCCCCGGCGCCCGAGCGTGGGGCTGGAGGCTGGAAGGGCACCACCTCTCCAGGAACTTCACCGTCGTCGGCAGCACGCTCGTCGCCGAGCCCTTCTTCCTCGGCGCATGGCCCACCCGCGCCGGGAGCGCATATCGCTCGGTTGCAAAGGGTTACCGGACGATGGCGCGCGAGGAGGACGCCGCCCGGGAGATCGTGCTCTCGCTCGACTCCGAGCTCCGGAGGCGGGTCGTTTTCTCGTCGGAATCTCTGACCGACCATCTCACGCAAAACGCCGTCCGGGTGAAGCCGCTCGAGCACGTCGGCATGCTGACCGGCGATCTCCCGTACGGGGCGCAGAGACGGGTACAGGAGATCATTCGCACGTACGTCGCGAATCACCCACCCCCGCTGGCGCGAAAGGTGCTCGAGCGCGTCGAGCGAGCGGGCATCGCTCGCACCCGCTTCGGCTGGGCCGGCAGCACTCGGCCCGGCGTGCCCCATTACTACCGGCTGCAAGGACCGACCTTCCTCCTCGAGTTCGACAACTCCCGGAACAGCGCTACGCACATCCACAGCGTCTGGCGCGACTTCGAGCGCGACTTCGGAAGCCATCTGCTGTAGCCCGCCGGGAAGCCGGCGAGGCTCCGGGAATCCGTGTGCCTTGCCGGGTCGTACCTTCGAGCAGGACAATCGGTCCTCTGGAGTCTGAAGGAGGGGTCGAGTCGTGACGGAGATCCAGCGCTATCTAGCGGAAGAGGTCGCCGAGGACCATGCCGATGGGCTCGTTTCACGTCGTGAGGCGCTGCGCCGGTTGGGGTTGCTCGGGTTGGGCGGGGGCGCCGCTGCGTCCTTGCTCGCGGGAGCCTCCGCAAACGCCTCGACGACGGACTGTGGGCGGTCGAAGTACCCGTCCTCCGTACAGACGCTCGCACCCGCGGTCTCCGCGACCTCGAGCTCCGGGACGAACTCGCCCAGCTCTGCCATGGTTGCAACGCGCGAAGGGACGCCCGCTGCGTTCTGCGTCGCGACGTCTTCGCGAAGCCGCTCCATGGTCTCCGACTCGTGAGCGACGAAGACGTAGCCGCAGGGACGGAACCCCGGATCCAGACGCGGGCTCAACCGTGCCTCGAGCTGCGAGTAGAACGCACGGGAGTCGCGGGCCATCAGGCAGTTGAGCCGAGTGCTCCACTGCTGGCGCACGCCGCCAGGCTGCACCCCGGAGGCTCCGGCCCCGATCCCATCCCGTTCGTACACAACGATGCTCCCGACGTCGCGTTCCGCGAGATGGAACGCGATGGAGAGGCCCGTGATGCCTGCGCCGACGATCGCTATGTCGCTGTTCAACGAATGGGTCGTTTAGGTCTTCCGAGGAGAGCCGAGGAGGTGACGCACGATAACTAGGGTGTGTCGCGGCGCGCCGCCAAGCCCCAAGGCAGCGGCGACACATTCCAGATCGCTTGAAGTCAACCGCGGGGAAGAATCCCCGCTGTGTTGGCGTCTTGTTGACGTGCGGGTAAACCCTCTTACCGATGAAGGACTCGCGCACCTCTTGCGGCTGTTTCGTCCCGCTCCTCCGGCGTGGGTTACGAAAGCGCAGCGAACTCTCTTGAGCATGGTCACCCGGGATCAGCGTGAGGCGGCAGACAGGGTGTTGACAGAAGGCGACCTGGCGGAGCTCGCACGGGAGCTCGAGACCGACCTGAAGTTCCGGCAGCGTTTCGACGCCGATCCCGTCGCTGCAGCCGAGGCGGCCGGAATGCACGAGCTCGCGTCGGGACTGGAGCGAGAGGTGCGCGCGCTCGTGGCTCTTGCCGAGCGGATCGCAGACGACGATGCGTACCGTGCCCAGCTGGAAACAGACCCGGTAGGTGCGCTCGTTGCGGCGGACATGCCTGCGGCGACTGCGGAGCCACTGTTGCAGGCGCTCGCGGTGCCGGAAGACGTGCTCGCGAAGCTGCCCGATGTTGTGGCGCACCAGCATGAGCATCCGCTCGAGGCGCGACTGCTGATCTTTCTCCTCGGAAGCACCGCGGTCGCCGAGAAGATTCGCTCGGCAACCCGTGGCGCTTAGCTGAGAAGAGCGGGTTCATCGTTCGTTCGTCGTGCCGACTCCCCGGCTCCGCTGTTGCGCGTGGACGCCGTGCTCGGCTTGGACCGGCGCATAGCCGTCGTACACCTTCTTCCACACGTCGAAGTCAGCTAGGCGGTGGCGGACGAGAGCGATGGTGCTCGTCATGAACCTCTTCCGGCGGATGCCCTGCTGGAAATAACAGGCCTCAGGAGAAGCGCGCGACGAAGGCGACGCCCGAAAGTCTATTCGGCAGCACGGTTCCGTACGCGCGCAATCTTGTGGGACGATTGTCTCGCAGCGCGGAGACCGAGCGCTGCTGTTTGGAAGGATGCGTGCCACGCCGTCAGATCGCCCCGAGTTCTCGAGCATGGCAGACGACTACGCGCGGTACGCGCTCTCGCAGCGCGCCGCGTTCGAGGCGACCCACCCGGCCGTGCTGGCCGCGGCGCGACTGTTTGCGGACGAGCCGGTGCTCCGCGTGGTCGATCTCGGCGCCGCCGACGGGGTGAACTCCCACGGCCTGATCCGCGATCTCGCGCGGGAGCGCGCCGGCCGGCCGCTGATCTACGCGCTCGTCGATCTGCCGACGAACGCGTGGGGGGTCGCCGCCGACCACCTGCAGCACGCGTTCGGTAAAGCGGCGGGCAAGCCAGGGGTCGTCGTGATCCCGGCGGCCGGCGACGCCGGCCCGGGGGTCGCCGATGCCGGCTCGGGGGCCCACTACGCCTCGCCGGAGGCCCACGGCGAGGCGTGCCGCCGAGCCGTCGAGCACAGCCCGCCCCCCGCAACGGTGATCAGCATGGCGGGCATCCCCCTCCAGCAGGCGCCTTGCCTGCCACCGGGCAGCGTGCACGTCGCGGTCACCGGGACGGCGATGCACTGGATCGCCGGCGCGGCGGGCCTGGCCTCGACCGGGTCCGTCTTTCCGGGCTACCCGGACCACCTAGACGAGGGCGAGCGGCGTGCTTGGCGCGTGGCCGCGGCGCGGCAGTGGGAGCGGCTGCTCGAGATGCGCGCGGCGGAGCTCGCGCCGGGTGGCCGGTTCATCGCCGCGCTCCCGGCGTCCTCCGCTCCGTGCCCCGAGAGGACGGGGCTGTACGTGGAGATCATCGGGGACATGAACCGGGTACTCGCCGACTGGTGCCGCGCGGGGCGCATCGGCGCCGGGACCGTCGCCGCGGTCGTCGTTCCCGTGTGGATGCGCACGCTCGACGAGATCCGAGCCCCCTTCGAGGGGAGCGGCGGGCGCGTGGCGGGCTTACAACTCGAGAGCGCCGAGCTCTTCCGTCTCGACAATCCCTACTGGCACGACGATCCCGCCGTCTTCGCGCGGGGCTACGTCCGGAGCGTGACCGCATGGGGCGGGCCGCTCCTCCTCCGCGCCTTCGCTCGCGAGGGCGAGGACCGCGCCCCCAGTCTCCTCGCCGCTTTCCTTGGAGCGCTCGAGGAGCGCGTCGCGGCTGCCCCCGACCGCTACCGCTGGGACTACATCGAGGCGCTCCTCATCTGCCGCAAGGCGGACGGCCCGGCGACACCGGTAGTGCCTCGGGCCGAGGCCCAGCGAGCGCGCTAGACATGGCTAGGCTGAATGGGTAGCGATGAGCTCGACGAGCTACGACGAGATCTGCGCAGGTCATCGCTGGGAGGTGCCGGCGCGGTACAACATCGCCGCCGACGTCTGCGACAAGCATGCGCGTGACAAGCCGGCGATGGTTTGGGAGAGCTTCGACGGCTCGACCCGTGAGCTCGAGTGGGGCGAGCTGCAGGACCTGGCGAACCAGGCGGCGCACACGCTCGCCGCACGCGGTGTCACGCAGGGCGACCGGGTCGCGGTCGTCCTACCGCCGACGCCAGAGGCCGCTGCAATCTTTTTCGGAGTCTGGAAGCTCGGCGCGATTCTGCTCTCGATGTCCGTGCTGTACGGCGACGATGGGATCGAACATCGGCTCTCGGACTCGGAAGCCAAGCTGCTCGTCACCGACCCCGGCAATGCGCCGCGCTTCGACCGACCGTGGGCGCCGGACACGCTCGTGCTCGAGCCCGATACGCTGGCAGCGGCTCCGACGGATTTCGTTTGCGCCGACACCGCGGCCGACGACCCTGCGCAGCTCTACTACACATCTGGGACGACTGGGCTCGCGAAGGGGATCATCCACGCACACCGCTACATCCTCGGCCACGAGGAGTTCCGCTACTGCCACGAGGTACGAGGACGGCGAGCGCTTCCACGGGATGGGCGAGTGGGCCTGGGCCGCAGGGATCGCGCCGCTGCTCGGCCCTTGGCGGCTGGGCGCGCTGCAGTGCGTGTACCGGCGCGAGGGCGGCTTCGACCCGCACAAGCAACTCGACTTCCTGAGCCGGCACTCGGTGACGAACGTGTTCACCACGCCAACGGCGATGCGCTCGATGATGGCGGTCGAGGATGCGGGGACACGCTACCCGCAGGTGTTCCGCCGCGTGTGCTCGGCGGGAGAGCCGCTGAATCCGGAGGCAATCCGCTGGTTTCGCGAGCAGTACGGCGTGACCGTGCTCGACTACTACGGCCTGACGGAGTCGTATCCACTCGTCGCGAACTACCCGTTTCTCGAGGTGCGTGAGGGCTCGATGGGCAAGCCGATGCCGGGCTGGGACGTGCAGCTCCTCGACGAGGACGAGCAGCCCGTGGGACAGGGGGAGCGAGGCGAGATCTGTCTGCGCGCCCGCTCGAACCCGCACTATCCGCTCGGTTACTGGCGCAACGACCAAGCGAGCGTGGAGACCTTCGGCGGTGAGTGGTTCCACACGAAGGACGCCGCCGTCCGGGACGAGGACGGCTACTTCTGGTACGTCGGACGCGCCGACGACGTGATCATCGCAGCGGGTTACCGGATCGGCCCGTTCGAGGTCGAATCGGCGTGCCTCGAGCATGCCGCGGTTCGCGAGGCAGCAGTCGTCGCGTCGCCCGACGAGCTCCGGGGCAACGTCGTGAAGGCATTCATCGTCCTCGCAGACGGATACGAGCCGTCGGAGGCGCTAGCCGACGAGATCAAGAGCCACGTCCGCGAACGCCTCTCCGCGTACGCGTACCCGCGCCGTGTCGAATTCGTGTCCGAGCTGCCGAAGACTCTCACGGGAAAGATTCGCCGGATTGAGCTCCGCCAACTCGAGCTCGACCGCGCCGCGATCACGGACTCCTGACACGTCGTCAGGCGGAGACGGGGCACAACGGGGACGAGCTCCAAAACAAGACCGCAGGATTTCGAATGAGAACCGCCTCGGGCACCGTGCGGTCTCGAGTTAGGCGGCCATCCTGCGACTGTGGCGCACCGACCAGGTGTCCGCGACGAAGCCGTCCAAGACGAACGTCTGTCCGACGTCCCCGTTGATCGCGATTACGGTCTTGCGGTACTCCTCCGGAAGGACGCGACGGCGGTCGTCGCGACTTGAGCAGGAGGCTGTCCCAGCACGGAAGGAAGGGCGGCGGTGTCCGCCGCGGGGTAGCGGCCCGCGCGGCAGATCGAGCAATTCGCGACGCAGCCGTCTCAGCGAGACCCGGTGACGCTCACCGTTCGCGACGACGACGGCAAGAGATGAGAGACACCGCATAGCGGCGACTTCTGTAACAGCGGCTCAATCTCCCTGCTCCACAAACGTTCTCCGATTCAAAGCTGGTCGAACGAGATGAGGCGGATGTTCTCGACGTCGAGCACACTGCGAAGCTCAGCGGAGCAGAGCACGGTGAGCTCGACCACCCGCTCGGCGCCGTAGACGGACTCGAAGTCCACCTCCAAGGCCGGGTGGCAGCCGACCTCGCTCGTTCCGAGCGCGAGGCATCGCAAAACGGCGGCCAGCGCCTCAACCGTAAGTGCAGTCGGGAGTGGCTCGCCCGTCCGGGTTTGTCCGTGGAATTCGCCGCGATACTCGATCCCAGGCGCGAAATGCCTGAGGGGTACATTGAGCTCGGCCGCTAGGTCGACGAGAACCGATCGCACCGGCTCGTCGCGATGCACATGTTGGTGCGAATCCAGATGCGAGGGGTCTCGTCCCACGAGTGAGCGGAATACGGCGAGCTGCCGTCGGCTCTCCAGTGCGATCTCGGACGAGTCGTCTCCGACCAAGGTGTACACCTGCACCCAGTCCCCGTCGCGGTAGATCCACTCCGAGAGATCGACGTGAAGCCCGACACTGAGGTCCGGCATCGATTGCGCCAGCACGGCCGCCTCCTCCGCCGCCGGCCATCGCACCATGAGGCTGGCGCTCGTTACGACCCCACGGTTGTGCGCGACGGAAATGCCCTGGTTGACGCCGTGACTACGGCCGAAGTCGTCGGCGTTAATGATCAGCTGCCGGGCGCTCACGCTAGGCCGACTTCCTCCACAAGCACCTGGGCATCGGACAGCTAGTCAGAGTCGTGCGCAATCGGTTTGGCAGCGCGCATAGACGACGCGCCACCTGCCGTCGCGGTAGGCACACTCGGAGAGATCGAAGTGGAGGCTCGCCGAGCCCCGGCTGCTTGCAAGCGAGCTCTGCGGCCTCCGCCGCTGCGGGCAACCGGACCATCGCGCTTGCGCTCGTGACGATGCCCCGGTCGTGCGCAAGCGCGATGCCGCGGTTGATGCAGTTGCTGCGGCCGTAGTCGTCCGCATTCACGATCAGGATCCGCGTCACAGGCCGGCGCGCTTCGCGAGCTTCGGCAGCTCGGCCCGCCAGTCGCGTGCGTGTTCGGGCGGTGGCGTCCATTCGGACGACCAGCCGAGCCACTGGACTGCCAGATGCAGGCTGGCGCAACTCAGATCGGCTGCGAACCGATCGGCGTCGGGTGGACGGGCGAGCGCGGACCGGTAGGCCTCCGCGAGCGTCGACCGCTCGGGGTCGGGCCAGCCGGTCGTCAGCGCCGCCACGTCGAGGACGCCCGGGCCGACGCCCGCGAGCTCCCAGTCCACCACGCAGACGCGGCTCTCGGCCACCAGCACGTTCGACGCGTACAGCTCGCCGTGGACGAGCGTCGTCGGCAGCGCAGCCAGCCGTTCCACGACCGCCTCGTAGCCTGACAGGCTCACACCCGCCCGCGCGGGCCAGAGCTCGAAGTACGACCGGTCGTAGCGAACCAGGAAGTCGGTCGGCGGCAACTCCACAAAGTGGTCATGCAGCCGGGCAAGCCACCGGAGCGTCTCCTGCCACCGCTCGAGCTCGCCCACCTGGTAGAGCTCGGTCCCGCGAACCTTCTCGACCACGAGCCAGTACCGGTCGCGGTCAGAATCGGAGATGGCGGCGGCGAGCTCGGGGGTGCCGAGATCCGCTCCGTCCAACAGCGAACGGTACATCTCAAGCTCGCGGCGCGGATTGTGGAGGAAGTCGAGCTTCGCCGCGCGCGCACGCTCGGTCAGCGCGCTCGGCGAGAGATCCTTGAGGAGCAGCGTTCGTCCGTCCACCTCGAGCTCGGCCATAGGAGCACTGGAGCGGTACTCGAAGGGCCGGTGCCTCACCGACCGCGCGCCGAGCAGCTCCGCGAGCTCGGCGTCCGTCGCGTCGTGGATCGAGCGACTCGGCGTGGCCGGTTCCGCGCCCACCTCCCGGAGGAGACGCGTTAGTACGCGACCGGAGCCGAGGTGCTCCTCGGCGATCGCGCGCGCCGCCCTCGCATGCCGGCCGTAGTCGAAGCGGAGCGCCTCGAGCGCAGCCAGCACCCCGTCCGTATCGGAGAATGCGAAGAGCCCGGCTCCCGTCGGCAGCGTCTCGCCGAACCCCGTGTCCTGCGCGACAACAGGCCGCCCGGACGCGAGGTACGCCGCACTCCGGTCGCTGAACCAACCGCAGCGCGAGACAACGTAACCCTCCTTGGCGATCCCGAGCTCCGCCTTCGAGCCGCGGACGAAGGACGCATAGCTCTCCGGCGTGCCGGCGACACGGCGCGGGTCGAGGAGTTCCCAGCCATGCTCTCGAAGGGTCGCGAGATCCGGCTCGTCAGGGTGGATGTCGAGGGCGAGCGCGAAATGCTCGCCCGTCAGGCGCGGAAGCTCGAGCAGAGGCCTCAGCGAGTGCGCCTTCTGACCGTAGCGGACGCCGTCGTGCTCGATTGACCCGTAGCCGCGGAAGTTCGCGACGGTCGTGAACGCGTCGAGCTCGACCCGCTCAGCGACCGGCCAGCGGTCGAGAACGACCGGGGGAAGCGTGGCGATCCAGTCGTGGCCCGTCGCCGGCACCCGCCGTCCAACGGTCACGTAATGCGTGTGGCCGTCGAGCCCGACGTCGACCCCTTGCGCGTACCAGAGCTGGTTGAAGACGGGATCGAGGTCGAGGTAGACCCGGATGGGGGTGTGGTCGAGAATGCGATCGTCGCGAAGCATCCCCGAGACGTTCAGGAGGACGTCGGGCACGGGGCCCCGGTAGCGTCCGAGGAAGGCCTGCGGCCCGAGCGCGAGGCCGAAGAAGTACGTGCTTGCCTCGCCGTTCGCCTCGGCCGGGTCGACGAGCCAGACGTCGTGCCCGAGCTCCTCGAGACCGAGGGCATATTGCAGCACGGCCCACGTCGCGCCGCCCTGGTGCGGATCGGCGGCGACCATGCCGGCGACGAGGATCTTCATAACGCGTCCTCGAGCAGGGCGCCGAGCACCTTGTCCGACTCGAAGTACTCCTCGGCGATCGCGCGGGCGGCCTGAGCATGCCGGTCGTAGTCATCGACGATCGCACGCGCTTCCTCGACCGCCTCGTCGAGCGTGCGAAAGGCGAGGAGTCCCTCACCCACGGGAAGCTTCCGACGGAAGCCGGTGTCCTGGACGAGCACAGGCCTGCCCGACGCCAGGTAGCGGACGCTGCGATCGCTGAACCAGCCGCTCTGAGCCTCGACGTAGATGCCCTGGGCGACCGAGAACTCGGCGCCGGAGCCCCGCACGTAGTCCCGGAAGCCGTCCGGCTCGGCCGTCACGGCCGGATCGACGAGCCGCCAGCCCTGAGCATCGAGGTCGTTTCGATCGGCCGCGTCCGCGGGGTCGATGTCCAGCGCCGCCTCGAACGGCAGCCCGGTCAGCCCGGGGAGCCTCAGCACCTTGCGCCACTCGTGGTGCTTGAGGCCGTAGGGCTCGATCCGCCCGAACGCGGCCCGCCACTTCGCGACCGTGGTGAACCGGTCGAAGCCGCCGTCGGCAACGGGCCACTCGTCCAGGACCACGAGCGGCCGCGTCGAGCGCCATTCGATCCCGCAGGTCGGGATCGGGCACTCGTCGCTGCCGATGTTCTCCCCGATCGTGAAGTAGACGTCGTGCTTGGGGATCCGCTCGATCCGCTGCTCGTGCCAGAACTGCGTGAATCCCGGGTCGATGTCGACGAACGCGGTGCGCCGGAAGCGGTGACGGAGTGCTCGTGACCGCACGTTCCCGCTGATGTTCACAAGCAGATCCGCGCCTTCCTGCGCGTCCTGGGCGAGCGCGAAGTCGAGCTTGAAGCTCCCAGCCACCGTTTGCGCGTAGGTGACGGCGTCCGGGGATGCATCGGGTGCCTCCTCGACCAGCCGGACCTCGCAGCCAAGCCGGCGCAGGCCGAGCGCGTAACTCAGCCGCACCCACGCCTCGCCTCCGTTACGGGCCTTGTTCGCAAGCGCACCGGCGACGACCACCGTCGTCATCGTCCCAGTTCCTCGAGCAGTCGCGAGAGGACGATTCGCGCGTCGAACTCCGTCTCTGCCAGCCGCCGCGCGGCCCCCGCGTGTGCCCGATAGTCGGAGAGGATCGCCTCCGCGCCGGCGGCCGCCTCGTCAAGGGTCGAGAACGACATGAGACCCTCGCCGAGCGGATAGAGGGGAGTGAGGCCGGTGTCCTGGACGAGCGCGGGCTTGCCGCTCGCGAGATAGCAGGCCGTGCGGTCGCCGAGCCAGCCGCTCCGCAGCTCCACGTAGATCCCCTTCGCAACCGTGAACTCGGCGAGCGAGGACTGCACGAACCGCAGGTAGGCAGCAGGGTCGAAGGCGACCTCGCGCGGATCGAGGAGCTGCCAGGCACCGTCTTGCAGCAGCGCGATGTCGGATTCGTCGCTCGGGTCGATCTCGAGGGCGACGCGGAACGGGGCGTCCACGCGGAGCGGAAGCCCGGCGAACTTCCGGAACTCGTGCACACGTAGCCCGAGGTCCCGACCCTGGTACTCGATCCGGTCGTAGGGTCCGCGCCAGCTGCCAACGCTGGTGAAGCCGTCGCCGCCCTCCACGACCGGGCAGCGGTCGAGCACGACGGGGTGTGGGATCGTCAGCCACCGCAGACCGCAAGTTGGCACGCCGCAGCGGTCTCGACCGATGTTCCGGCCAACCGTGACGAAGGCGTCGTGCCCCTCGAACACGTCGGCAAGGCCGAGCTCGCGCCAGACCTGCCCGAAACCAGGGTCGATGTCGAGGAAGACGCGCCGCCGCGCGGCCGCGAGCAGCTCGGGGTCGCGCACGAAGCCCATCACGTTGAACAGGAAGCGAGCGTCCCTCGTCTTCGCGAGCGCCTCCTCGCGCGCGAGTCCGTCCAGCGACCTTCCCTCGGCGTCGAGGACGCAGTACGAGATTCCGTCTTCGCCGAGCAGCCCGCGTAGGTATGCGAGCGCCGCCTCCTCGCTCGCGGCGCCGAGCATCTCGGGCTCGAGCCGATCGACGACCGTCACGTCGAAGCCGAGCTCGCGGAAGCCGAGTATGTACTGGAGCAGCGCCCAGGCGTGTCCGCCGTAGCCCATGCGGTGCGCCAGGGCCGCGCCGATCACGACCGAGTGCGGCCACGGGCGTCAGCGCGGCTCGCGCGCCTCAGCGGTGACGTAAAACGCCGAGCCGTCTGGCACGGGCACCTCCACCGAGAGGGTAACGCTGCCGTCGCCGTTGTCGACGATCTCTCGCACGGTGGCGGTCTGGCGCACTCGCGCATGACTGCCTGCATGACCTGGGAGTAGGCATCCGCGCGAGGACCGAATGGCAGTCGCCGACGACGGCGAAGCGAGAGAGTCCCCGACCGTCGCCCGCGTCGCTTCAGCCGAGATAATCGCCAGGGACGGGTGCGACTCCGCATGCCGCCAGACTATGTTCGAATGTGGAAAGACTCCGGCGACAGGAGCTGCGGAACGATATACGGCCCGATTCGACTTGCCGCTCGAGCATCCGGGAACCTGACTTCATCTCCCCGACGTTACTCCCGGCCACGGTCTCCGAGTAAAGGTCACCGGACGGCGAGCTCCCTCACCAGCTCCTCGGCGAGCTGCGCTGCACCGGCCGGATACCACCTAAGCAAGACCTTGCTGTCTTCGAGCAGACTGCGCCAGTCGCGAACAGCAAGGCTTCTCCGTGCCTCCTCGACCAGCGGTTGGCCGTAGTAGCGGCGCCATTCTCGTCGGCCTTCCTGGTACGCGCGTCGAAGTTCAGGGCGCCGCCCCACCCATCGCTTTTGTGCGCCGAGCACGCGCAAAACGGCAGAGAGCATCCGCGCCGGCTCGTTGCTCATGTTGCCCCCGTGGCGGCGGTACTCTGCAACAACTGCCGGATGTGCCCCGATCCGCAGCCTGCGAGCCACACGGAGATACAGGTCGTAGTCTTCACAGGCCGGGAGGGCAGAGTCGAAGAGACCGACGTGCTCGAGTGTGCGTCGGCGATAGACGACGGCGGCATGCATCTTGACGATGTTGTCTCTGAGGAGTGCGGCGTAGGGATCTCGTGGTTCGGACTCCGGTGGCCATTCGGCGAGGAACGAACCGTCGTAGGTCACCAGACGGTGGTGCCCGAACACAAACGCGAGCTGCGGTCGACGAGCAAGCTCGTAGACTCCTGTGCTCAACGCATCCGGTAGCAGTCGATCGTCGGCGTCAAGGAACGCCAGGTACTCGCCGGTCGAGGCCACGGCGCCCGAGTTCCGAGCAACTGCGAGTCCGCCATTCGGCCGCCGGATGACGCGCACCCCGAGGCGCCGGGCGACCTCCACGGTATTGTCGTACGACCCGTCGTCCACCACGATGATTTCGACATCGTGATAGGTCTGCTCGAGAGCGCTCTCGACCGCCGATGCGAGGAAATGCGCTTGGTCATGGCAGGGCACGATGATCGACGCACGCCCGGAAACGCCTTGCAAGCCGGTAGCCTGCGTACGCTCTCAGTGCCCATCGGCGAGGGAGTCGACGAGCCAACGCTCAAACTCCGCGACATCCCAGTCGTGCACCTGCAAACGGGGCAACTGCAGGCGGTTCGTGCCTGCCGTGAGCAGCCCGCCTTCGCTCGAGCAGGCAAGGTCGAACGACGCCAGGCGAACGAGATCGGCAGTCGCGTCCGTGTAGTCGGATCGGCGCCCGAACGGATACGCGAACGACAAGACCGGCTTGTCCAGCAGATCCTCGAGCGCCCGTCGGCTGCCAACGATTTCTCGCTCCTGCAGAGCTGCAGGTAGATCGGCTAGACGCGGGTGCGTTTGCGTGTGTGCGCCAATCTCGATGCCCGGAACGGCGGCGAGGTCGCGAAGCTCGGAGGTCGTCATGGCTCGTGGCGGATCGTTTTCATCTGCAACGGACCCGGCCCAGGCCGCAAGCTGCCCGATGAGGCTGCGCCGCTCGTCCGGCGCTGCCGCGAAGAGGAGGTTATAGACCTCGAGGTAGAGGCGCTGCCGATCTTGCAATGGCGCCTCCCACGCTCGCCAGATCGGCTGGACACCGTCCGCTCCATGATTCAGATCGAGCTCGGGGACAAGCCAGCGCGCAGGCCCGTTCTCGGCCTCCAGCACGAGCTCGTCCGGCAGCGACGGAGTCTGCAGAACGAGCCGATCGATCCGGTCCCACCAGAACTCGGCACCGTCGCGGAGCGGCGTGGAGACGACGAACACCGTTGCGGACAGGCCACGCTCCGCGAGCTCTGGCGCGGCACTCGTGAGGTTGTCCACATAGCCGTCATCGAAAGTGATCGCAACACGGGGACGCGCTCCATCTGACCGGTCTGGCAGAGACGAGAGCGGCACGACATCGCAGTGCCGCCGAAGCACGTCCAGCTGAGCGGCAAAGTTCCGTCCCGAGACCGCGAGCCACCATGGGTCGGTCGGCGGTTCCGCCACACGGTGGTACAGGAGGATTGCGGAGGACGCCATCACGCGGTGCGCGCCGAGTTGGCGTCCCGGACTGCTCGGACGGCGATCGAGAGTTCGAACTCGGGGTCGTTCACGTCGAGCTCATCAGTCGCGAGATCCTCGACGGTAAGACCGTAGAGAAAGGCCGTCGCGGCGAGCACGTTGCCGTAACTGCGCACGAACACGTTCGAGCCACCGAAGTGCTCCGCGAACAAGCGCTGTATCGAGGCCGAGGTGAACGACCAGAACCAGGATCCGGGCCACTCGCTGACGCTGATCCTCGTTATCCCTGGCATCGTCGCGAGCAGCACGCCGCCAGGCTTGAGAGCGCGCGCCAGAGCGGCGATCGCCGCCGGCACGTCGTACACGAGGTGAAGCGTCTGCGTGCAGATCACGCAATCAAATGCCCCAGCAGGGAGACCGCCGCCGGATGCGATGTCCTCGTGGTAGTCGGCCGCCTGCGCGTTCGCCGGGTCGATGTCGAGCACGGCCATTTGGTGGACCCGCGCGCCTCCGAACCGCCGGGCGTACGAATCGTCCCCGAACTCGAGCACCGTCCCGCGGACGTCAGCCGCGTGCTCGGCCAGGAAGGCCTCGATGTAGTAGCGATCGATCGGCGTGCCCCGGTCGAAGCCCCAGTGAGCACTGATAGGCCGCGTGCGACGGAGATCACCGAAGTCGACGGGCTTGTGGCCGCCCGCGCTCATCGCAAGTTCGGGTTCGTCAGAGCGTGGCCCAGGCCTTCGACAACGTAGCGTGTCAGCAGAGGCTCGAGCAGCTGCCGTTCGGGGTTCCGGTTCTCGCCTTCATCGAGCCGGGCGGCTCCGGATAGCCGATCGCCGGTAGAGCGCGGGTGTCCTGTCCGGATCAGGATCGGGGCCGAGATCGAGCACGGCCGCCGCCCACGGCGCGATGGTGAGCTGAGCAACGGCCCGCAGGAGGCCATCCTGCCGCAGGAGTCGTCCCGCCTGGAGAAAGACCAGGAGGTCGC
The DNA here is from genome assembly GCA_963840705.1 of uncultured Actinomycetes bacterium. Classification (GTDB taxonomy): domain Bacteria; phylum Actinomycetota; class Thermoleophilia; order Gaiellales; family Gaiellaceae; genus GMQP-bins7. The sequence continues at coordinate 18,886 of CAWIZT010000012.1, forward strand.
CGTTCGTCCTACGTATGGCGGTCGCGTAGGCACCCGGGACTCCGAATCCCTCGAGCGAAACGAAGCGGGAGTCGAATCGGGCGGCAGCACGTTCCGTGGTACGGCTCGCCGGGCCTACCACTATGAGCTCGCATGGCGCATAGGACTGCGCCTGCGCGCTCTCGAGCGAGCGCTCGATGAGCTGCTGTTCTGCGCCGACAACGACGATCGAGACGAGGGCCGCAATCGCGGGGTCGGGATCACAAGGCCAGAAGCGCTCGACGTGAATCGCGCCCAGAGGCGTCTCCACGCCGTCGGGCCAGAGCGCTACGACGACGAGGCGCCCCCGCGCGCCACCGCCGTCTAGGTCCCCCAAGCCCCTGAACCCGCTCGTGTTCGCGGCCGTGACACCCGGGTACCGCGCTGCGACGTCGGCACGCGACTGGTCGACACGGACCCGGATTGGCACTCCGCCGTCGGTCATGAACGCGACGTGCCGCAGCTGGATGCGCCGACCCAGTGCCCACCCCCAGACCTCCAGCGCGCGATCCTCGCTGACGAGCCCCTCCACCGGCATGTCGATTCGCGCTCCCGCGAGGCGGGGCTCCGCGGACGCCTGATCGACCCGGACCACCCGGGCTAGCAAGCTGCTTCGACCTCTTGCCAGAGCTGATGCCAGCGCTGCTCGATCCGCTCGCGTTCCACGCCGGGGTCGAGCGCCAGGGCTCGCGAGACCGAGAACGACTCGAGCACGCTGCGGTGCCAGCGAGCGATCTCGGCGTAGGCGCGCGCATGGTCTTCGGCGTTGCACTCTGGCGGAAGCTGCTCCGCTTGAGCAAGCCGTCGCATCAGGACCGAACGTGCCGCAACCACCAGGTCCCGGAGTAGTAGATCTCGTAGCTCTTGCGCGTCCGCCGGATGGTTTCCTGGACTGCTGGCTCGTCGTGCCAATACTCCATTTCCCGTGCGAGGATCCGTTTCACGGCGGCCAGCATCGCCTCGGACAGGTGCGACATCTGCGCCGCGTGCTGGCGGTACTCGACTGTCACCTGGGCATGCGCGACAACCGCGTTCGACCTGGCGAGACGGAGATAGACGTCGTAGTCTGCAACTGGGTTGAGGATCGACTCGAACCCGCCGATCTCGGTGAGGCATGCCTTCCGGTACATCACCGAGCCGGGATTCCAGATGTAGCTGCCTGCGAGGAGCGCGTCGTAGTGCCGCTCGTCGACAACGTACTGGGACGGGTGTACAGCTGCAGTGCCGTCCGGGCCCGTCAGAGTGCACTGACCTGATACGAACGCTGCATCCGGTCGAGCTGCGAGAGCTCTTGCATTCACAGCCAGCGCGTCGGGCATGAGCCGGTCGTCGGCGTCGAGGAACACGACGAAGCTACCGCCCGCTGCCTCGAGCCCCCTGTTGCGTGCGGCGGCGAGCCCGCGGTTTTCCTGCGTCAGCAGCGTGACTCGGCGGCGCCTCGCCACCTCCTTCGTCGCATCCGTAGACCGTCGTCGACGACGATGCATTCGACCTCTCGGTCGAAGGACTGCTCGAGCACGCTCGTCAGCGCAGCAGAGAGGAAGCCCGCCTGATTGAAGCAGGGCACGATTACCGAGACGGAAGGCGAGGAGGCTCGCTCTGCGAGACTCATGACGTTGCGCCGTCAGCTTCGGTCGAGCGCCTTCGCTCGGAGGTCGGACCCGGCGGGCCGCCACTAGCCTCGACGATCCCTTTCAGCTCGAACGCCTTGAAGGTGATGGCATAGAGCTCGTGGAGGCGGGCCTGCGCCTCACTGAGGCTTCGACGTCCAGCCGTGATGGCAGCCTCGAGCTCTCGAACCTCACTCACCTGCTCGGAGAGCTGCGGGGAGGCATCACCCCAGCGATGTGCCGGCTTCCCGAACATCCGCGAGTCCTTCGGTCGCAGCGTCCTGATGGAGCTCGAAAAACCGGGCAAGCGCACGCCCTCTGCGTTCGCACCGGTCACAGAACTCGTCGTAGGTGATCGGTCGAACCATGTACGTGACCGCCTTGCGGTCGTGCAGGACCTCGAGACCTTCGCTCCGTAATCGATAGGCGAGCTCGACGTCCTCGATGATGGTGGTGAATCCGGGATCGAAGATGCCGTTGTCGAGCAGAAACGGCCGTTTGCAGGAAGATCGCCCTCCCCAAAAGCAATGGTAGGGCAGCATCTGCCCGTCCTCGAGGAGCGAATATGCAAACAGCAAGTGCCCGACATCTGTGATGTAACTCATCACCGGCGTGATTTCGAGCTCCGGGTGCCACGTTGTGAACCCGAGCACAGCGAGGCTTTGCTGCGGACGCTGCGCGTGGATGAAACTGTGGCGTCCCACGAGATTTGGTGCTGCTACATCGTCGTCATCCAGAAAGAGCACGATCGGCGCGCGCGATGCGAGCAGTCCAAAATTCTTCGCCTGTGCAATCCCACCGCCTGTGACACGCCGGTAGCGGATCGAGCCCCGCCTCGCTCTTTCGAGGCAGAGGTGTGGGGTACTGTCGAGCGAGCCGTCGTCGACGACCACGACCTCGAACCGGTGGCTATCGAGTATCTGGTGCTCGAGGCTGTCGAGCATCGCTGCCAACATGTCGGCGCGGTTCCGAGTCGGAATCACGACGGAGACTTCCGGCGTCCGCACAGCGCTCACGACAGCGCCCGGGCCAGGCGATAGACGATCACGTCGGGCGTCGCCGCGACACGCTCATGCCCGTCATCGAGACGGCTCGGCAAGCTCTGGGTACTGTCCGAGCCACCAGCGGCTGGCGGCGGGTACCACAAGGTACTGTGCGCCTCGCGCGTGTGCCTGATCGAGAAGGGTGGCGGCCTCCTTGCCGTTCATGGGAAGCCCGCCGGCGTAGCCCGTGACGTCGCCCGGAAAGTGACGCGCGATACGGTCACCAAGCTCGACGAGATCTTGGTCACCACTGCTCAGCACGAGCACGCAGGAGTCGAATGGAACGACTTCTTCGACGGTAAGCAATGCACGGACCTTGCTCGAGGCGTACTCGAGCTGGTCTAGGAACCGGGACGGAACGATCGCGCAAAGGCGCTCGAAGATCGCAGCCCGTTCGACGAGACAGCCTAGCCGGTCCTCGCCCGACCGGACACCCTCCCGCACGCGGGACGCGCCGGCACGCACCCCAACATGGATGACTCCAGCGAGTCCCTCGAACGTGTGAATCGAGGCGTCAACGGCGGAGGTTTCCCAGAGCCAAGCCGGATACTGGTCAGGCGGCCGCCGCCGCAGGACAACCGAACTCGGGTCAAGCGTCTCACGGACGGTGAGCAGCTCGGACCCATCGATCCGACCCTCGTCAAGCGTGCGATGCGTAGCAGGCTGGCTGCCGTCCTCGCGGAAGAGGACGGTGTCGTGCGAGCAGATCGTGCAGTCTGGCTGCGCTTTGAGCGCCTCGACCTGCAGGCGGAGCTTGTCCTGGCGGATCCACAGGTCACATGAATGCAGCCGGGCAACGTAGTCGCCCCTCGCCCGCCCGAGCAGAAGCCGCAGCTCGGTCCCGACCGAGCGCTCGTCTCGCGGTGACTCGGAACCCGTATCCACTGCCTCGAAGCGGCTGTCGTCGTGCGCCACGGCAAGCTCCCATATCGGGTTGCCCCGCGCGCAACCGACGAGCACCTCGAGCTCGAAGCTCGTGCGCTGCATCCGGATGCTGTCAAGCGCCTCGCGGACGTGCTCTTGATCGTCGCACGTCGTGACGAGGATGCTGACACTCACCGGACAGGCTCCCATCGCGTCTTGAGACAATCACGATGGCGCTCGCGTCGAGCCGTTCGACCGCAGACCTCAGCAACCTCAGCCTTCGGCGCCTCGCGTCGCGACATGAGCGCGGTCGGGCGGGCCTCCCCCACCCCGGCCGCGCAACTCACTTGACGGCTTCCACGAAGAGACTCTCTGCCTCGCGATTGTCTAGCGCGACAATCTCTGGATATGCGCTTCGGGTCTCGCGGTAGCGAACGTGGTGCACGAGAACAAAGCCGGCCTTCAGGAGCAGCTCCTCGCTGAAGTCGCGGACGAACACCGTGCGCGAGTACCCGTACCACATGAGGTGCACAGCGAGCTTTCCGCCGAGCGTTCGCATCTCCTCATCCGGAATGAGGAAGTAGTCGCGGTCACCGCGCCGGTACGCATCGACGCTCCGTTCCAGGTCGGGGAGACCGAGGCGGAGCGTGCCGCCAGGCTTCACGACGCGGCGGAGCTCCTCGAGCGCGGGGACAAGCTCGCCGTATGCAAGTTCGGGGAGAGCGTGAATGCTGACGGCGTAGTCGAACCTGTCGGTCTCGAAGGGGAGTCCTTTGCGGATGTCGCAGGCGATCACCCCGGCGCGTTCCTTCACATCGGAGTTCACCCAGCCTGGTGCAACCCACTCGCCGCAACCCCAGTTCAGTCGATGGATAGCCTCTGCACTCACACCTTTCCTCTTGCCATGCACTGTCTACAGCGGTGCGTCGCCTAGATGGGGCCGCCAGTGCTCGTTACGAGGAATGGCTGCACTTGGGACAGGAACGTCTCGCGGGTCTCCTTTACGAACGCGGCCAGCTTCCAGTCCCATTGCTCGCTGACGAGCCGATAGCCCGGCTGGGCGGCGAGCAACAAGAAGAGCTGGCGCACGGAGTGCAGCTGTACGTCGTCGAGCAGCAACAGTCCGCTCTCGCGCAGACACGCGTTTGCGTAACAGAAGTCGACGAAGACGGTAGGCCACGCGTGGCTGCCATCGATCAGGCACAGATCGTATCGGCGTTCACTCTCGACCATCTTCGGGAGCGCGAGTTCCGACCGCTCCTCGATGTAATCGAGCGGACGTACGTCGATTCCTCTCCTGGCAGCCTCGGCGAAGACCCGGTCGCGCAGCCCGTCGGTCGGGTCGACTGATGTGATGCTCGTCACGCCGAGCGCTAGGAACAGGAGCGTGGAGAGCCCCGCGCCCGTCTCCAGGACATCGAATGTGTCGACGGGCGGGCGGGCGCGGATGTTGCGCACTAGGCGGTGCCCGACTTCGCCTCCCATCCCTCCGACTCGCGGCTTGCCGTCCCAGATATGTAGCTCGGGCGGGTCCGCGAGCAGCGCGTCGAGCTGTGCCTGGTTCTCGCGCAACGACGACTCGTTCATCACGGCATCTCCTGGCGGGGCACTACGGTGACCGCTGCAAGAACACCTTGACTTGGTGCGTCCAGTTGTCTTCCGTCGCCAAGATACGCCACTCCGGCCAGCGCTCCGCTAGGTAGTCCACCGACATCGAGCAGTCGCCCCATAGGGGGTTAGCGGGGTGCGGAACGTGCGCAAAGCCCTCGCGGAGATGCTGCTCTACAAGTGCCGGCGCGTCCACGCGTCCGCTTACCAGAGGGTTCGTCCGCCAGAAGTCGAGGGGGCGGATCGTCACCAGTAGCAGACCGCTCTTCTTGACCGCCGCAGCCAGGGCCCGCATGACAGCATCTGCGGCAGTCGGTGGCAAATGGGTAAGGACGGAGAACATCCAGACGAGATCGAACGCTTCGAGGTCATACGGCAGAGCCGTTGGGACAGCTTCGACGAGATCGCAAGGACGCCTGAAGCCAAGACTGTTATACAGGTCCACGGACTCCTGCCAGGCGTCGCAGGCGTACACCCGTTCGTCCGACACGAACTGAAGCATCATTCGCGTGAGCCGCCCCCATCCCGCACCGTAGTCGAGGACTGTGGCGTCCTTGATGGCCGCACCAGTCCAGCGCGGGTAGGCGGTCGTGAGCGTATGCGCGAAATCGACGCTCTGGCGCATCAGCTCTGCGCCTGCCCACCAGTTGAAACTGCGCTGAATCTCCGAAGCCGGCATCCTCGGGAGGCGTGAGCGCAGGTCGGGAAAGTCGAAGAGGTCTGCGAGATATAGGGCACCGAAATCCTCGATCGGCCAGTCCGCGAAGTAACTGTTGAGTGAGACATTCGGGTCCGCCTGAATCGCACGGTTGATATCGACTAACTTCGCGGCATGCTTAGTGAGTGGACCGGTCATGCTCATGGCTGCAGGGGGCCTCTGGCCATCGTTAGCCTTCCAGCGCCACCCGGCGGACGGCCTCCAACCACCCCAGGCCGTAGCGGAGGTCAGGCTCGAGATAGTTACCCTCGGCCCATTCGTTCCACGCATTCAGGAACAGGAGGCGCGTTCTCGGGCGGATCATCCGCCAGCGCTGCCGCGACCTGGCGCAGGCCTCGCTCGAGCGCCTCCGGGGTGGAGTTGATGAAGACAATGCCCTCGTTACTACGTCTCGGGGTGTTGTCCCAGCTCACCATCACGCACGGGTGGGTCGGGTAGTCGCGAACCTGGCCACGCATGCCCTGCGTGGCGATGGTGTAGTCGTAGATCTTCAGGCCGGGGTCGGTCGGCCCCGGGACGGCTGACAACTGAGGCTCGAAGTTGAGGGTGGAGTCGAAGCCGAGCGGCCGGGTGTCCTTGGTGGGATGGTGGGCGTTGATTCCCAGCAGGTACGGCTCGGCCAGCCCAGCCCGGACGCATTCCCTGCGAAATGTATCGGTCGTCCGCAAAGGGTCTGGGAGGTCGAAGGGCCGGTAGACCAGGAACACGGGACGATCGCCGAACCGGATGTACCTCGGATCGGAGAAGACAGTCATCAGCCACCGGATGTGCGCGAGGTCGTCAGCCTCCGAGTACGTCTGCTCCTGCAGCACTTCGTCGGGTGTCCCGGAACCGTGCCAGCGCCGCGACCAGGTCTCGTTGGCCCACGACAGGCAGAAGGGGAGATCGCGGCTCCCCCGAGGCAAGCACTTCGTCGAACGGTCGTTCCAGCACCCGCGTGCCGTGGAACCAGTAGTGCCAGTAGCAGAAGCCCTCCACGCCGTGGCGAGCGGCGAGATCCGCCTGCGCCTCCCGCACCTCGGGCACGCGGAGATCGCAGAAGCCCAGGTCGGCCGGCAGCCGCGGCTGATAGTGGCCGTCGAAGAGAGCGCGGGCGCGGGCGACATTCGTCCATTCGGTAAAGCCCGGGCCCCACCAGCGGTCGTTGTGGGGAGTGGGATAGAACTGCGGCAGGTAGAAGGCGATCATTCGAGCCTTGCGTGCGAGGAAGTAGACCGCCTCGGCGTCATCACGAACCGCCATTCGGCATTCTTGACGCCGGCGAAGAGGTCGCGCTGCAACTTATCGGGGGCGGCGTGGATCACGCGGATATCGGAGAAGCCACCACGTTCCCTCATCGCCGCCAGCACCCACTCGCGGTCGATCTCGACGGCTAGCTGGTCCTTGTACATCTCTTCGCGGGTGTAACCCATCTCGAGGAAGCAGACCCGCTTGGTCTTCTCCGCCAGCCACTCGATGCACTCCAGCCCGTGTTCGGGAGTCCGCTGGATCATCACCCACTGGAGTATGGCGAAGGCCGACGTGACGTCGAATCGCTCCTGCTGTGTGTCGCGAAGGTACTCGTAGGCGTTGGCCTGCTCGTACAGAACCCACTCCTCGGTTGGACGAGTGTGTCGCCGGAAGAAAGCGTCGAGGAGACGCGCGACGGTGATGAACCGCTCGGTGGCGTCGACTCCCTTTGCACGGAAGCCTCGTCGGGCAAAGTAAGTCACAGAAAGAGGCCGGTGTTGCAACCGACGTCCAAGTAGCTCGGAGACTGCGTTCGCGTTGGGAACGATGCCGAGGTCTCCGAGCACCTCGGCCATGGCGTTCGCCCTGGCGATCGTGTCCCATCGAGCAAGGCGCCAATCCGCCAGCTCGGGGAGCTCGACCGGCTGGTAGAGGGCCTCCTCTCCGGGGAACGGGTGCTCATCCCGAAGGCACTGAACGATTTCGGCTTGAGCGTCCCTGGCAAGTTCTTGGAAGCATGGATCACAAAGCGAAAGCGTCCCTGGCCTTCGGCCGTGACGATGGCCTCATGAGCGTGCCGAATCCCGCAACGCTGGCAGGTGACGCCGAAGTTGATCGCCGCATACTCTTCACCTTTCAGAAGGCGTAGCTGGTGATCAGACGGTGCCGCCACAACGACCTCTACGCCGCGCTCTGACGTCGAAGTCCAGTCCTCCACCGCCGCGTTCCCGAACGCGTATCCCTCCTCGATGGCCACGAGGGAGCCAGCGGGAACGGCGGCGAGGATAGCGCTCGCCTCTTCACGGGAGACGAAATGGTCGATCGCACACGTTAGACCCGGCTCTCCGCAGACGAGTCTTCGGTGAATCCAGAACGCCTCGTGGTGGCTCGGCCACGGGAAGTCGCTACACACGAACGTCTGTGACCGGCCTTCCCTCGTCGAGTGACGCGTTGACGAGCTCGATCAGGCGCTTCGACTTTCCCGAGCCGGGCAGCCCCGTCAGCAGGGTGACTGACATCGAGCTACTTCCCGATGCCATCAGGTGGCACATCATTTGCTCCATCAGCGGACCGCGTGAGTCAGCTCAGCGGCACGACGAAGCCGGGATACGACACTGGGTCTCCCATTCCGTTGCGCGGGCGCGCGAAGGGCTCGACGGGTCGCTTCGAGATAGGCATGCCCATGTCGCAGATCGGGCTCGAGGTGACAGCCCTCCGCCCACTCGTTCCAGGCGTTCAGGAACACGATCCGATGATCGGTCGGCTGGGTGCGGGCCCGGGTCACCGCCTCGCGGAGCCACTCTCCGTAACTGGCGGGCGTCGAGTTGTGGATGACGACCGCGCGGTCTCCGACCCGAGGAGTGTTGTCCCAGCTGGGGAAGACGCTCTCGTACCGTCTGTAGTCGACTGGCTCCAGGTCGTCGAGCGCGGCGAGTACGGCGTCGTAGTCGTACACCTGCAGACCGTCCTTCCCCGGCACGTTCAGGCGGGCGCCTCTCTGCTTCGAAACGTGGGTGATGAGCCAGCCGAACTGGGGCTGGAAGAGAACCTTGGCGTCGAATCCGACCTCCGTCGCGTCCCAGCCGAGTTCCCACGCCGTTTCGACTGCAACCAGATGGATGCCCGGGAGCCCCGCACGTCTCGACCTCGTGTCTCCAGGTCTCACAGGTCCTGGCCGGATCAGGCAGGTCAGACGCCCGGTAGACGAGAAAGAGCGGTTTACGCTCGACTGTGATCGCCCGTCGGTCGCGCAGCGCGGGTAGCAGCCATCGGATGTGAGCGACATCGTCTTCGGTGCTGTAGGTCTGCGGCTGCAGCAAGTCGTCGTTCCGGCCGTCCCACCGCCGCGACCACGGATCGTTGGCCCAGCAGAGAGCGAAAGGAAAGTCAGGCGCTCCCGACGCCAGCACCTCGTCAAAGGGACGCTGTAGCAGCCGCTTCGAGTTGAACCAGTAGTGGTAGTAGCAAAAGCCGTGGATACCGGCGCTTTGCGCCAGGTCCGCCTGCCGCTGTCTCGTTTCCGCCAATCGCAGGTCGTAGAAGCCGAGGTCCGCAGGCACGTGCGGCTGGTAGTGGTCGGGAAACTGCGGCTCGGCCCGGGCGACATTTCGCCATTCGGTAAATCCCTTGCCCCACCACACATCGTTCTCGGGGATCGGATGGAATTGCGGAAGATAGAAAGCGATGAGACGAACACCGCTCGTCGTCAGCTGGCTCCGGCGGCGAGACATCGGGAGCGATCGAGCCCTCCGACACCGAGGCGGACTCGCCGACCGGAGCGCTTCCATTGCCTGACCGGAGACTGAAGACCTCGCAGTCCTCGTCACGGTGCATGAGCCGGTAACTCCTGTCGAGGTGCTCCGTCAGTCCCTGGTAGTGCTCGAGCCACCAGAACGAAGGTCCTCGGAATGACGAGCACGTTGGCGCCGCGTGACCTCAGTGTCTCCAGGTGATCGATTGCGGCTGCACTGTCCTTCGGGTGGTAGCCCGGCCACTTGCCGCTTTCGTCCTGCGGAAAGTGACCTGCCGTGCAGCTGCCGATCCGCATCAGCCTGTCATCGCCCTTGCTGACGACGAGCACGTTGTCTTGGGGGCTGATCAATGCGTGGAAGCTTTTCCTGGAGCTGATCGACGAGGCGCTCGTACTCATCGCGCGTAAGTCGCGCCTGCGTCTCAGTCCGCGAGAGGGAAGCCGCGCGCTTGGGCGCCCGGGCGAAGACGGCATCGATGACCTGGATCAAGCTGCGCTGCGCCAGCTCCTTCCCGTTCGTGGCCTGCACGTGTTTGCGCCCGGCCCGGGCCAGCCGTGTCCATATGTGGGCGTCTGTTCAGCAGCGCCGTCATGCCGGCGGCGAATTTGTCTGGATCGTCGGCGATCCAGACGTGCTCCCCGTGCTGCAAGCCAAGACCTTCGACGCCAATCGTGGTGGAAACCGTGGGAGTCCCCGTGGTGAGGGCTTGAACCAGCTTTCGCTTCGTCCCCGCACCGTGTAGCAAGGGGACTACGGAAAGGCGCGCCTGCGACAGGTAGGGCACGACGGAAGGGACCCAGCCGACGATCTGCACGTTCTCGAGCCTCCCGAACGAACCCCCGCACACTCTCGCCGAGCTTGTTCCCGACAATCCACACCGGATGCTTGGCGAGCAGCGCCGCGTCCATCAGAGGCAGGACTTCTCGGCAGAGGAACCCGACGGCCTCGACGTTGGGCGGATGCTCGAAGCTGCCGATGCATACGATTCCACGTCGCCGACTGAATGGCTCGAATCTCGGAGCAATTTCCTCGAAGTCGGGCACGGCTTGGGCAAGCGCACGATCCCATGCGAGGTCGTTGACGAGGTCCGCCTCCTTCTGGGAAACGGTCAGAACGCCATCGGCGCTCGCATACGAGTTCAGCTCGGCCGCGAACCGTGACCCGTGCGCATCGGTGAGCCCACGAGGCCTCAACTCGTCAGCCGTGCGGAGCACCTCTCTGCTCTCACGCACGAAGTGCAGGTCCACGGAGTCGACGATGATCCGTGTCGACGGCGAGATGGACCGAATGTGCGGAACGTACCGTTCCGCATTGGGCCAGTACGCGACCAGCGCAAGATCGTAGGAGCCATCGCGAAACAGATCTTCCAGCGACGTGGCGTAGCCGTCGTACACGGCGATGCCGCGCTGCGTGAGGGTTCGGACGTCGTGGAGAGCACCCGCCCCGTCGGCAGCAAGAACGGCCACGTCCCAGCGCTCCTCTTGCAGGAGCTCGATGAGCTGGAAAACCCGTCTGGACCCGCTGTCCCGGTCGGGCTGGGGCGTGTGATACGAGATCACGAGCGCGCGCCGGTCAGCCATCAATCGGCCTCCCACCGGTCGCGACCGGGCCGACCGGCGTCGAGCCAGGACGAGATGGCGAGAGTCTCAGGCTGGTAGAGCACGGTCCTGCGCCCGGACCGCACGTGTGCACAGAACGCCGCGGCCAGTTCCTGATCGTCGAGTTGCCGCCGGCTCCACTCGACGAAGAGCTGGCGGTGAGTCGCGAAGAGCGCGCTCGGAGCGACGTCCATGCGCCGGACGTGCGCATCGCCGACCGCGCCGAGGTCATCGCCGCGTGCGTCGCGATCAGCATCGACTGGCGCTATGGCGCCGGCCAGCCGGCCGTCCGGCTCGAGGAGCATGCCCGTGATGACGCCCGCGTCGGGGACGTGCCGGAGCAGGTGCACCATTGGCGGAAGCCACCCCGCGATCGGCCAGGTCGAGTCGTCGACTACGACCAGCACATCCCCGGACGCCGCCTCGGCACCCCGCCTGACTCGCGCCGCAAACCCTGCGTCGGCTCGGTGGGGACCTCCTTCGATCTGCTTGATCCGGGCGGACTTGCGGTCGAGCCGAGGCACCGCGACAGCGATGTCCGCATCGACCAACACCTCCCCCGTGAACGAAGCCGGGAGGGTGTCGAGGAGGTCGCGGAGAGAGTGTCGCGATGACGGCCGACCATCCGGACTGGCCACGACGATCGAAACGTCGGCGTACCCTTCATCGACGCCTCCCGCCTGCCAGAGAACATCGACGGCAGGCATCGGCCTGGATCCCGTTATGGCGATTACAAGGGCCGTCGCAACTCGCCGCGCTTCCGAGATCCTCTCCGGATCCGCGTCTCCGACGGCGACGACATCGATGGAGCTGTCGAGATAGGGAAGCTCTGGTCCGTCGCCGGGCGGCGAGAAGATGTTGCACTCACCGAAGAGCCTGGCGAAGTCGTGCCGGGTGTGCCAATCCAGGATCACCGGTGCGCGCGCAAGTCTCAGGCGCAGCCCAGCGAGGAGGTCGTCCACTTCCCGCACTGGGCTCGGCTTCCGAAGGTTCCATACTGCGCCGTTCTCGTCCTCGACGACGGTGAGCGCGTAGCGGCGCTCGAGGTGCCTGGTGAAGTCGCTGTAGTGCTCCAGCCACCACAGGCAGGACTGAGGGATCCAGAGCACATCCGCGCCACGCCAGCGAGCCGCTTCGAGCTGTGCCACCGCGGCACGACTCGAACCGGGGTGGAAGCCGACGTAACCGCCATCTCGATTTTGTGACAGGTGCTCCGCCTTGCATCCGGGATGTCGTAGAAGGGCGTCCTCACCCTCGCTGGCCACCACGATCCGGCTACCACGCGGGACGTGCTCCCGCACGAAACGGCGGAGCCGCTGGTGTGTGCGCCAGCGGGAAGCTCGCGGGTCGTCCGCGTCGGCGATACCCGCAGCGGTCAGGTCCATCAGCAGGAGCTCCGTCTCGGCGTCGCGGGCGACGATCTCCTCGGTCAAGTCCTCGATCTCACTGCGCAGCTTGTCGATTTCGGCTGCATGCTCCGAAAGGCGGAAGCGGAGGTCGGCAACGCCGGGTCCCGCGGCGACTTGCTCGGCCGTCCGGTTCTTTCGCCGGGCCTTCGCCGGGTTCGTCATGACCGGCGTCTCCCGGCGCAGGCTCTCGCTGCGTCGTTCCTGTTCTCGACCTCGACGCGTGTCATCGTCGCTGTCCGATTGCGTCGTTTTCAGAGCTGCCGCTGGCCGCCACGAGCGTCGGTCCAAAGATCACGCATGGTTCTTCGCGCCGGCCGGTCTCGTCGTAGCCGCGCCTCAAAAAGCTCAGGAACTCGTCGTAGAAGTCGAGCCACCAAAGGGCAGTCTCGGGAAAGAGGATGTACTCAGCGCCTTGTGTGCGTAGTGCTTCGAAGTGAGCGATCGCCTCGGCGCTGTCGCCGGGGTGATGGCCGGCGTACGTCCCGTCCTCCATCTGCGGGAAGTGCAATCCGCGACGATGAGCGCCCAGCTGGAGCAGTTCGTCGTCGCCGTTGGAGACGACAAGCACCGTCGCGTCAGGCGGAATCTCGGCATCGACGACTTCACGGACACGCTCCACGAGATCGCGATACCAGGCGTTTGGGCGGCGCAGATGCGGCTGCCAAGTACGGCCCCACTTCTCTTCGAACCGGCTCCTGTTCGCTTGAAAGAGCTCGCCGTACCGGCCTGTCGGTACCAGCTCGCCGAAGGTCGCCTCCCCGAAATGGTGCACGAATGCGTCCTCGGCGCAGACCACCCGGTAGCCTGCCTCTCGCACGCGCGCGGAGTAGTCGTCGTCCTCGAAGAGCCCGACCTCGAAGCGCTCGTCGAGGTTGCCGACGCGCTCGTAGACATCTCTCCGCATCGCTGCGCAAAAGAAGGTCGCGACGTCGATGTCGAACGCAACTCCAGCGTGTTCGCGCGTCCGTCTAGCCGCCAGCTGCACCATCTCGCCGTAGCGTGAATACGGCGCATCGACCTCAGCCTCGTTGCCGCAACGGTTCGTCGTGGGTCCGACGAGCCCGACCATCGGGCGCTCGAGGTGGGGGACCAGCCGCGACAGCCACCCCGGGGGTGCGATCGTGTCATTGTTGAGCACGACGAGCACCTCGCCGACAGCCGCCTCGAGGCCCTGGTTGACCGCAATGCCGAATCCGCGGTCATCTTCGTTTCGGAGCACGCGGACTCGCGAATCTCGCTCGGCTATAGCAGCGAGGTACTCACGCGTTCCGTCGGTCGACCCGTTGTCGACGACGAAGAGTTCGAGATCGTAGTCTTCCGGGTCGAGCAAGACGCTTTCGACGCAGAGCCTGGTGAAGACCAGACCGTCGGGTGCGACCACGATGATCGAGGCATCGTGCCGGCGCGAGCCGAGCCGATCGCCACCCGTATCCGGCAGCTGGCGGCCGAGTACCGCCTCGACCGTAGCGGGGGCCAACCTCGTGGGCCGCCGCGACACAGGAACCAGGTCGAGCGTCGCCGATAGCGGCAGAGTTGGTGCGCCGCGAGGCCGGCCGGGCAACCTGACCCCGAGAGTGTCGAGAAGCCGACTGAGAACAACCGCTGCGTCGAAATGCTCTCGGGCGAGCTCGAAGGCGCGTCGGCGTGCCTTCCCGTAGTCCGCCTCGATGATCTCGATGGCCTCCAGCGCCTCGTCGATCGACGTGAACGGGAAGAGGCCTTCGCCAGTAGGAAGCACAGTGCCGAATCCCGTGTCCTGGGTCACGACGGGCCGCCCAGCGGCGAGATAGGACGCGCCGCGATCGCTGAACCAGCCGCTGCGGAGCCGGACGTTCTGATCCTTCGCAACCGTGAATTCGGCGCGCGAAGTTCTCAGGTAGTCCCGGTAGCCGTCGAGGTCGGTCGAGAAGTCGAGCGCGTGCCTGACACGCCAGCCGCGACTCTGGAGAAGATCGCGGTCCTGCTCCGTGTAACTCGAGAGAGCGAGCTCGAAGGTGCGGCGAGAAAGCGATGGGAGTGCGAGAAACTTGCGGAACTCCTGCTCCTTGCTCCAGCCGTAGCGCTCGCCGTGCGAACACCACCTCGCGCCAGGCCTGATTCCAGTTCCCTACGGTCGTGTAGACGCCGTTATCCGTTCCGCCCCCGAGCCAGAAGTCGAGGACGACCGGTTGCCGAGTCGGATGGAACGGGAAGAGGTCGGAGACGGGCAGACCGCAGCCGGGCTGACCGTAGTTCTCGCCGAAGGTGAAGAACGCGACGTGCGGTTCCAGGAAGTCGATCGTCTCCTGCCGATGGTCGTAGAGCTCGACCTGAAGCTGGACCGGATCAGTCTCGAGGTAGACGAGCCGGCCAGTTCGATAGTGCTCGGGCCTCGGCTCTGTGCCTCCGTGGAGATTGACGATCAGCTCGGCCGAGGCGTAGATCCGCTGAAGGCGCTGCTCGCTCATCCCGTAGACGCTGCCGTCGTGGTGGAGCGAGTGGTAGGCCCACCGGTCCTCGAATCCGAATCGGGCGAGAGTGTCGCGGATGAACCCCGCAGCGAGGGCGGAGCTGTCGTCCTGCTCGGTCCTCATGAGCATTCCCGGCGTTCGCGCATGTGCCTCGACGTAGTACGGGTCGAAGCCGAGCCGACGGAAACCAACGAGGTAGTGGAGCGTCTGCCAGACGACCCCGGCCACGGGGGTCTTGGTCATCATCCCCAGCACGACGAGCTTACGGCTCTGGCCGTTCACGCGCTCGCCGCCTCCGCCGCAACGCGAAGGCGCCGCCGCCGCTGCTGTGCCTCGTGCAGCTGGCGGTAGAGCCCGTCTTGCTCGAGCAGGCCATCGTGAGTTCCCTGCTGGACGATCCGGCCGTGGTTCAGGACGATGATCAGATCGGCGTCACGGACGGTCGACAGCCGGTGGGCGATCATGAACGACGTCCTCCCCTCCATGAGCTCGTCGAGCGCGTCGAGGATCACGTTCTCCGTCTTGGAGTCGATCGAGGACGTCGGCTCGTCGAGGATGAGGATCGGCGCGTCCTTGACGAACGCACGGGCGACGCAGATTCGCTGACGCTCGCCGCCGGACAGGTGGGCGCCGCGCTCGCCGAGTTGCGTCTCGTAGCCGGCGGGCAGTCGGGAGATGAAATCGTGCGCGTTCGCGGACTGTGCGGCAGCCACGACGTCGTTTTCAGTGGCATCGAGACGCCCGTAGCGGATGTTCTCGGCGATCGTGCCCGAGAACAGCAACGGCTCCTGCAGCACGACCGCGAGCTGCGAGCGCAGGGCGTGTAGCGATAGACGCCGCGTGTCCACGCCGTCGACGGTGATGCTGCCTTCCTGTGGGTCGTAGAACCGGATCAGAAGGCTCATGAAGGTCGTCTTGCCCGCGCCGGTCGGGCCGACGATGGCGATCCGCCAGCCGGCCGGGGCGGAGAAGGAGACATCTCTAAGGGTGTCCTCGCGGCCCGGATAGGCGAACCCGACGCCGCTGAAAGCCACGGCGCCCGTGGATCGTTCGATCTCGACCGGTCGAGGGTCCTCCTTCACCTCCGGCTCGAGGTCGAGCAGTTCGAACGATGCTTTCGCCTGCACGAGGTACTCGTTCAGCATGCCGATCGTGTTGCTGATCGCCTCGAGCGGCCGATAGATGGCAGCGACATAGGACAAGCAGCACGATCAACTCGCCGATCGTGATGCTCCCGTTGAAGACGGCGCGGAAGCCGAAGAAGAAGACGAATGCCGTGCCGAGCGCCGTCGCCGTCTGCACTGAAAGGGTGAAGCCGGTCTGGCGGACGGTGAGCTCTATACGCGCGTCTACCGCCGTTTGACCCTGCTCCCTGAAACGGCGGTGCTCGTAATTCTCGCGCCCGAACGAGACGATCACTCGCAGCATCGACATCGCCTCGTTGACGATCGAGAGCGACTGCCACTCGAGGCTCTGTACCCGCTGGAGCCGCGGGACGATGCGTGATCCGTAGAGGCCGAGCAAGTAGTAGATGAGCGGCACAACGCTGAGCGAGATGAGTGCGATCTGCCAGTCGATCAGCATCGCGATCACTGTCATCCCGAAGATCGTCAGCAGGCTCTCGGCGAGTGGTGGGAGAGCCATCACGATGGCCCCGAGCGCGGCTGCCTGGGTGTTGATCCGGCTCATCAGCTCGCCTGTGCGCCGGCCATCATGGAAGGTGAGCGAGAGTCGCTGACAGTGCGCGAAGAGATCGCTTCGGAGATCGAGGATCATGTTCTGCTCGAGCTTCGAGTCGACGAAGCTGTTCCCGACGTTCAGGCTGTGGACGACCACGGTGATCAAGAAGCCCGCCACCACGGCGAGAAAGAGGAGGGTGTAGGGGTTGTCGATGCCGAATCGCGCCGTGCGCTCGCCCGCAACCGTGTCGAGCATCAGTGCGAGCGGCCACGGCTGGGCAAGCGAAACGAGCGCGGTGAACACCGTCATGCCGATCGAGAGGCCCCCGAGTCTCCGATACGGCTTTAGGTACGGAAGCGCCGACGGCAGGACCCGCCAGAGCTCCCACGCGGACTGCCGCGCACCGCTCATGGCATGCCCCCGCGACGGCCGAAGTGGGTCTTCGTACGTCGAGCTTGAAGGCCCACGGCCGAGTCCTCTTCCACGGCCCCGTTGCGTGCGATGCGTCTTTCCCGCACGACACCCTCAGTCATGTGACGCTCCGCCAACGCGTGTGCTTCGAGCTCCTCAGCCTTGACGGCGTCGACGACGGCGGCCATCGCGGCCATGCACTCGGTGGTGGCTCGTAGCGCCAGCACCATCGCGGTGCATCCGAGGATGAGCGCCGAGAGCTCGTCGCCCTGGTGCAAGGAAAGTGCGTAGAACGCGACGATCAACGCGACGAGGGCGCCGACACCGCGCGAGGGGCGCGGCCATACCCGGGCGCGGAGCAGCTGGCGAGCCTGGCCGTGCTCCTCGGCGGCCAGACGCAGCCGCGCAGCCCCGAGTGGGCCGAGCCGAACGTGGATGTCCCAACGGTCGTACTCACCGCCACGGACGATGCGCATACAGTTCGGTCGTAGCGCTGCCTCGATACTCGCCAGCCGAACCTGAGTTGATCGCCATGTCGTGCTCCAGCTCAGGATCGTGCGCGGCCACACGAGACCTGCGCGGAGGACGCCGCGCCGCCGCCACGGAGTGAGGCCGAGCTGCAGTCGCCCGACGAGCCGGGCGAGCGGCTGCAGGACGTACATCGCGGCGGTGAGAACGGCGAGGCCAAGACCCGCTCGCTGCGACATGGGACGCGCGCGCGCCGTGGCCGCGCCGGCACGTAGAGCCTGTAAGACGAGTACCGAGATCGACATGCCGAGCAGCAGGAACGACATGGGCACGGCCAGCACTGGGACACGAAAGAGCAGCGGATCGTGAAGAACGTCGTAGACGGCCGCGACCGCAAGAGCGGCGATCAGCAGGTACCACTCCGGCATCAGCGGCAGCTGCGCGGGGGTACTCGGGCTGCGGTCGTACACGGACTGGAAGAGATTGCTGCCCCAGCTTCCGTAACGGATGCGATTCCGGCGAGGTGTGGCCGGGTACCTGGTGGCGCCGTACACGCGCCCGGCCCAGGCGAGGTGTCCGCCGCGGTTGTAGCGCTCCGGCCACTTCCGCTCCAGGAGTGCCTCGGCGCGGCCATACCCCTGCTGCTGTCTCAGATAAGAGCTGACGGTGCCTCTGCGTCTGTGCCACACCATCGCTGCGGCGGAGAAACCCAGCGTCCAGCCGCGCTCTTGGAGGCGCCAACAGAGGTCCACGTCGTCCCCCGCGACTCGAAATTGCGGGTCGAAACCTCCCACGGCTTCGAGGGCGTCCTTCCAGAACGCCATGTTGCAGCCGGGTATGTGCTCGGCGATCCTGTCCGAGACGAGAACGTGGATCGGCCCACCTGGCCCGCTGGCGATCGCCTGCGAAAGGGTCGCCGACGTCGTCGGAGGAATGTTCGGCCCCCCGACACCGGCGTGATCTTCGTCCAGGAGCGCCGACACGAGGTAGCGGAGCCAATGGGCGTCCGGAACGGAGTCGTCGTCCAGAAACGCGATGACATCGCCTCTCGCCGCGCTCGATCCCCGTGTTCCGCGCGAAGCTGAGGCCCTGATTCTCGATGCGGATCAGCTCGACGTCGAAGTTCGCGGCAACCGCGCCGGTGTCGTCAATCGAGCCGTCGTCGACGACGATGGTCTCGAAATCGGGATAGTCGAGCCGTTCGATACCCGCGAGGCAGTCCGCGATCGTCGCCGCCCCGTTGTAGCTGCACACGATGACCGAGACTCGAGGCCATTTGCGCGTTATCGAGACCGGGGACTCCGCGAAGGCGTACCGTAGCTCGGCGAGCGAGCGTTTCGGCTTGCGCGCTGCGTCTGTGAGCCCGAAGCCCCAGTCTTCTATGCGGAGGCCGCCGCGATGCCAGTCGTCGGTCCAGGAGAAGACAAACGCACCTGCGCACCCAGCCTCGAACGCCGCTCGCACCTGCACTCCGATGTGCCGGGCCTGGGCCTCCTCGCCGTTGCGGACGCTGTCGAGACCGATCTCCGTCAGAACGAGCGGCCGGTCGCCTATGACGTTGTGCAGGCGCGCGACGTAGTCGCCGAACGTCTGCCGCGACTCCAGGAAGACGTTGAAGCACGCGAGGTCGAGGAACGGAAGCTCGAGGTATTCCGTCGACGGGTAGTTGACGTACGTGACGAGGACATCGGGATCCTCGGCCTTCGAGGCGGAGCAGAGCCGCTCGATGAAGGCCTCGATGGCGCGAGGCCCGTGCCACCGCACGATCTGCGCTGGGATCTCGTTGCCGACACAGAGGCACAGCACCGCCGGATGGCCGGCGCATTCGGCGGCCTGGGCGCGAACGCGGTCGACGATGCCGTTCGCGGCACTGCGACTCTCGAGGAACGCGACATGGTCCTCCCACGAGAGCCCGACCATGACCCGCAACGCGTGGTCGGAGGCACGATCGAGCAGCCAGCCCGGCGGAGACGTGTAGACGCGGACTGCGTCGACCCCGTTTCTCGCCATTGCTCGGAAGTCGTCGTCTACTTGCCTTTCGGTCGGGAAGAGGCGCCCGTCGTTGTCCGGTGCGAACGTGCCGTACGTGACGCCACGCACGTACAGCTTCTCGCCGCCAGCTGCGAGAAACTTCCCCGCCGCCATGACACCGGCGCGCGCGTCAGCGGGACGAGGGTTACCCACAGCGGGCAACCGGCTCCCGTCTCACGGCATGTGAGAAATCGATAGCGAACGAGGCGGCAGGCGTTCGTGACCTCAGGCTGTCCCCCACTCAATCGATTGCCGCCGCTGCCGCATCCGGCGGACGCATCTTGCCCGCGTGGTATTTGGTCAGATAGTCAACGTCGTCTGGTTCGCCGGGGCGGCTAATCCCTCGTTCGGGGTTCCCGCCGCGCATCCCCCAGCGCCTCATCTCGAGCGGGGCCCCCTCGACGTCGGGGAGCAGGGACGGCGGCTCTTGCAGAGATGCATCTCCGCGAAGCTCCTCCGCGCTCCCGCGATGCATCTCGGGATGCCCCGCCGTTCCGCCGCGTGGCTAGCTCCGCCTCGACGAGCTCGGGGGCGGCGAGCGAGCTCGGCATCGACCTGCTCGCGGACGAGGAACTCGAGCTCTAGTTCGTTACCGGCGCACACCTCCGCCTCTTAGGCTCCGAGCCTTGTCGTCAAAACAATCAAATTTGCAGGCACTTCGATGCGCCCGGCAGGATTCGAACCTCCGACCCGCGGATAAGCAGTCCGCCGTTCTGTCCCGATACTTTCTTCCTCCGCCCGACTCGCCCCAGACGCGCGTCCGTGTAGCGTCGACATGTGGACGGGGTCAAGCCGCGTCTTGCGCCTTCAACCCGCCGTACTGGGCCCGCCACCGGTGCAACGTCTGTTCGGACGATCTCAGGGGGTCAGGTCAAACGGTCAAGCACGCTGATGCTCAACAGACTCTTGTGACCGCGCCTTCGGAGGCGGAGGAGACGAGTGCTGCGTACTTCCCCAGCACACCTGCGCGGTAGCGGGGGGCGGGCGGAGACCAGCTCTCTAGGCGGGCGACAATCTCCGTGTCAGACAGTTCAACATTGAGCTCACTCTTCTGTAGGTCGATCTCGATCGTGTCCCCGTCTCTCAAAGCGGCGATCGGCCCTCCGCGGGCAGCCTCTGGAGCGACGTGTCCAACCATAAACCCGTGCGTCGCACCGGAGAATCGCCCGTCGGTGACGAGTGCCACCGAATCCACCAGGCCCTCCCCGACGATGGCGCCCGTCACTTGCAACATCTCGGGCATGCCGGGCGCTCCGGCCGGGCCCTCGTATCGAATCACCACCACGTCACCTGGGCGGATACGTTGCGCCCGGAGGGCGTCAAAACACGCATGCTCGGAGTCAAAGACGCGCGCAGGACCGCGGTGCGAGCTCCTGTCAACGGTCAACTTGAGGACGCAGCCCGCTGGCGCGAGATTGCCGCGCAGAACCCGCAAGAAACCGCTCGCCTTGACCGGACGCTCGATCGGCCGAACGACCTCCTGGCCCGAGCGCTCCACGACGGAGCTCGCGATCTCGCCCAATGTATGTCCCGTCACCGTCCGTGTGTTTGTGTGGATCAGCCCCGCCTTGGCCAGCTCTCGTGCTACCAAGGCGATGCCGCCCGCGCGCTCCACATCGACCGCGTGATACCGCCCCCATGGCTTCATATCTGCGAGTACCGGCGTTCGCTGCGCGATCCTGTCGAAGTCGTCGATCGTAAACGCGATCCGAAATTCCTGAGCGATCGCGAGGAGGTGGAGCACGCCGTTTGTCGAGCCTCCGGTCGCGACGACTGAAGCTGCAGCGTTCTCAAGCGCCGATAGCGTGACGATCTCGGAAGGCCGGGTGTTCTGCCGAACCAGTTCCATGACTGCACGCCCGCAGTCGTACGCAGCCGCTGGTTTTCGCTTGGAGAGGGCAGGTATGCCATTTGCTCCTGCTGGGGAGAGTCCCAGGAATTCGAGAACCGTCGACATCGTGTTCGCTGTGAACTGTCCGCCGCAGGCACCCGCACCAGGGCAGGCGACCGACTCCAGCTCGTGCAGCTCCGCATCCGTGATTTTTCCAGCGGCGTGGGCGCCGATCGCTTCATAGACGTCGCCTATCGAGACGTCCCGATCGCGATATTTGCCGGGTGCGATCGAGCCCGTGTAGAAGACCAGACCCGGGATATCGAGCCTGCCAAGCGCCATCACCGCCGCCGGATTTGTCTTGTCGCAGGCTACGAGGCAGACGATTCCATCGAACAGATGCCCACGTGCTACGAGTTCGATCGAGTCCGCGATTACCTCACGCGATACAAGCGAGCAGCGCATCCCCTCGGTTCCCATCGAAACACCGTCCGAAATAGAAATGGTGTTGAACTCGAGAGGAGTACCTCCAGCCTCGCGGATGCCGCGCTTGACATCCAGTGCTAGCTCGCGCTGGTTCAGATTGCACGGCATGGTCTCGATCCATGTCGTCGCGACCCCGATTAGAGGAAGCTCAAGATCTTCATCCGTCAGCCCGACAGCCTTCAGCATCGCCCGCGCGCCTGCGCGATGAGGACCGTCCGTGATGGCGGCGCTGTGACGCTTCGCAGGATCGGAGGGACGCTGATAGTCGACGGATTTCACGGGTGCCTCATGAATCGGAGCCCCGAGTGAGAGTATCGCGCATCGAACGACACCGTCTCCGTCCGCCGCAGAACCACACAACAAGCTACCGTCCGAGCGGACGCTTCAGCAGCCTTCTCCCAACGCCGTGACACTCAGAGAGATGTATTGGTTGTGCGGCTGAGCGCCTAAGGAGCGATCGCCTCACTCTTGCATCTTCGCCGACCGGACCCGCTACGAGAGTTCGCGTTCTGCAGCTCACGGAGTGCATGTTCAGCAACTTCCTTCAGAACGTCCGACTTTAGGCCAAACTGTGTCGGAAGCCCACACGAAAGTCGGAAGTAATCGATTTGCAGGTACTTCTATAGCGCCCGGCAGGATTCGAACCTGCGACCCGCGGATTAGAAGTCCGCCGCGCTGACCACTGAGCTACGGACACGCCCGTGAGGGTAGTCGGCGAGGCGGCACCGCGTTAGCTCGTAGCGCCGGAGAACACCGCGAGCTTCGCCGCGACGATCTCCGCGACTGCGTCAACGACGGCCGCCTCGAGCTCGAGCAGCCGGAGGCCGTCGCGGGCGCGCTCGAGCTCCGAGTCGAGACGCGCGAGGTAGCGCTCGCGAACCTCGGCGTTGACGTTGACCTTGCAGATGCCGAAGGCGATCGCCCGACGGACGTCGTCGTCCGCGAGGCCGGAGGCGCCGTGGAGCGACAGCGGGACGTGGACGAGCGCGCGAATCTGCGCCAGCCGGTCCCAGTCGAGGCGCGGCGGCGCCGCATAGCGGCCGTGGACGTTGCCGATCGAAACCGCGAGGCAGTCGCAGCCCGATGCGGCCACGAACCGTACGGCCGTCTCGGGATCCGTGAGCGCGCCCGCCTCGACCGCGCGCGCGACGTCCTCACCGCCCTCGATGTGGCCGAGCTCCGCCTCAACGGCGGCGTCGCCGGCACGCCGTCGCGTCTCGGCCACGAACGCGGCGTTTTCCTCATCCGCCAACGTCGACGCGTCCGCCATCACCGCGCCGACGCCCGCAGCGAGTGCGGCGTCGATGAGCGCGGGATCCCCGACGTGGTCGAGCTGGACGCACGCGGGCACGCGCGCCGCGTCGGCGACCGCCACGAGCGCGGGGACGAGCAGCCGACCGGACTCCGCGCGGAAGGACGCCTCCGCGACGAGAAGGACGACGGGGTTGCCGCGCTCCTCCGCGGCCCGCACGACGCCGAGCGCCGTCGTCACGTCGTAGCAGGTGAACGCGCCTGCGGCCGCGCCAGCGGCGCTCCGTTCGTCGAGCAGCTCACGAAACGGCGTCAGCACGCGCCGATCCTCTCACGATCACCTCGACCAGACCCTCCAGGAGATCCTCCTCTCCGACGTTCCCCGGGACGACGAGGTAGTCGACCGGGCTGCCGTCCCGCCAGACGGCCGACCAGCGGGAGACCCCGGGCACGACCGGGCCCACGACCTCCGCCTCGTCGGCGCCCACCCCCTCGCGGAGCGTCACGGCGGACGTGATGCCGCCCTTCGCGATGACGACGTCGGGCGGCACTTCGAGCGCGGCGAGGACGCGTGCCAGATTGGCCGCAATGCGCTCGCCCGCTGCGAGCGAGGTCATCTCCGCCGGGCGCTCCCGCGGCGTTGCGAGGACGGCGAGCGCGTCACGGAAGAGCAGCTCGGTGACCTTGCGCGCGAGCTTCGTGATCTCCGTCGACGGATCGTCGCTCGCGAGTGCGATGACGTCAGCCTCGACGAGGAAGCCCGGCCGGTGCTCGAGCAGCCGCTCGAGCTGCCGTCTGGACTGCTCGACGTACGAGCCGCATACGACGAGCAGGCCCCCGGGCGCCAAGGGGAACGGGACGAGGCCGGTCGCCGTTGTGCCAGCGAGCACCCCGGCGAAGGTCGGGGCGCAGCGCACCACGACCTCCGCGCCGCTCGCGACGGCAGACCGCAAGCCCTCGGCGATCGCCTCGAGGTCGCCGACGGTCTCCGCGTCGGGCACGAGCGCGCACGGCCGACCCGTCGCCGAAAGAGCCGACAGCACGTCCGCGACGGCGGCCGCGCCGCCCTCGCGCAACGCATCCAGTTCGAGCTCGCGGCCGTCATCCGCGTCGAAGAGCCCACCCGAGCGCTCCTCGGCCCAGTCGAGCAAGCGCGAGCTCGTGTACGCGAAGACGCCGTCTTGCGCGTACTCCGTCTCGTGGAGCGGCGTCCGCATGCCGTCCCGTTCGTACAGGTGCATCCCTCCCACGGTGACCCGCCCCGCCGAGGGCAGCGCCGGCACGAGCAGGAGGACGGGCCACGTGTCGGGCGCTACAACCGAGCGGACGCCGCGGTACTCCTCGAGCAGGTGGCCGCGGAGCGTGCTGTCGCCCCGCAACACGATCGCAGCCTCAGGCACGCCGTCGAGCGCGGCGCGGGCGGCGTCGGCCACGAAGCCTTCCACGCGCTCAGAAGGCAACGCGCGTGTGTTCGTGATGAGGTGCACCGCCCGACGCCCCTCGAGCGCGCTGCGGATCCGCTGCGCGTCCCAGGCGAGCAGTACCCGGATGCCGGCGAGCGTCTGCACGCCTGTCGGGTCGTCGTCGAGCACCACGACCGGCAGCGTGCGGCTTGCGCTCAATGACGTCATCGTACTGTCATACAGGTTAGGGTCACCCCCGTGCCGCGGCACGACACGACGAAAGGAGCCCAGCGATGAGAATCGTGCAGTACGCCGCCGGCGACACGGCTGGCTGCGGCGTCGAGGTCGACGGTCAGATCTTCGCCACCCGCTATCCCGACACTCTTGCGCTCGTCCGCGACGGTGAGCGCGGGCTCGAGCAAGCGGCCGCGGCCTCGGGCGCGGGGGATCCCGTTGCGGTCGACCGGATCCTCGCGCCGCTGACGAACCCTGGCAAGATCTTCGGCTCGGGCGTCAACTACGCGAGTCACGGCGACGAGGAGCCCGGCTTCGTCTTCCCGGACGAGAAGGTGATCGTGGGCTTCATCAAGCTCGCGAGCGCGATCGTCGGACCGGGAGCCGAGATCGTGCTCCCACCGAACGACGACGTCATCCGACGCTTCCCGGGCGAGCAGGGAGCGCTTCGCGAGCACGGGTTCGCGGTCGACTACGAGGTCGAGTTCGGCGTCGTCATCGGCACGCGCGCGAAGAATGTTCGCGCCGAGAACGCTCTCGGCCACGTCTTCGGGTACACGGTGATCAACGACGTCGGCTCACGGTCGGTGCAGTTCCACAACGGCCAGGTCGACCTCGGCAAGAACTTCGACACGTTCTGCCCGATGGGCCCGTGCATCGTCACGCGGGACGAGCTGCCCGAGTGGGAAGCCGTCCGCGTCCAGTCATACGTGAACGGGGAGCTGCGCCAGGACGCACTCGTCGGCGAGCAACTCGGCCCTCACCCCGCCGCCATCGAGTGGCTCTCGTCGGTGATCACGCTCGAGCCCGGAGACGTTCTCTCGACCGGCACCCCCGCGGGCTGCGGGACGTTCATGGATCCGCCGCGGTTCCTGCAGCCCGGCGACACCGTCACCGTCTCGGCAAGCGGAATCGGCGAGCTCACGAACCCGGTCGTGCAGGGGACAGCGCGGACGTACGACTAGAGGTAGCCGCGCGTCCCGTCGACGTCCTGGACGCGATCGAACTCGGTGCACTCGATCCGGACGCCGTGACTGGCGTTCGTCGTCACGAAGCTCGCGACCCGGCCCCGGCCGCTGCCGAGCGTGACGGCCGCTCCGTCGTCGCTCAAGTCCACGACCGCCGCAGGCACGTCGTCGACGCCGAAGCAGATGTGGTGCATGCCCTCGCCATGCTCGTCCAGCCAAACGCCGAGGGGTGAGTCGCCGTCGAGAGGCTCGACGAGCTGGACATAGGCGTTGCCCGCATCCAGGTACGTCAGGCGCACATGGGGCGCCGGCACCACCTCGGACGAGTGCACGCGGAGCCCGAGACGGCCCTCGTAGAAGGTCAGCGCATCCTCGGTCGACCGCACCAGGATCGCGACATGATCGAGGCGACGGAGGAGCGTCACCCGCCGGTCGTTCCCGCGAGCGGCGTCGCGTGCTGATGCTCGCGCCACCAGGCTGCGACTCCCTCGAGGTGGGCCGCCATCGCCTCGCGCGCGCCGTCCGTGTCCCCCGTTGCCACGCGGTCGAGGACGCGCTGGTGCTGCCTGAGCGTCAGGGGGGCCGAGCCCGAGCCGAGGTTCTCGCGGCGGATGTCGATGAGGGCGGCCCCGATGGAGTCCATCAACAGGAGGTACAGGTCGTTCTGCGTCGCCCCTGCGATCACGCGGTGGAACTCGAGGTCGTCGCGTGCGGCCGCCTCGACGTCGGCGTGCTCACGCTCCATGCGCTCGTGCACGTCGCGCAGGCGCGCGAGGTCGGCGTCCGTCGCACGCTCGGCGGCAATGCCGGCGACGTGCACCTCGAGGAGCGCGCGGACCTCATGCACCTTCTCGAAGTCGAGCGTCCCCCCGCGCATGTACAGGCTCATCGACTCGGTCACGGCGGCCGCGTCGACGGCCGCGACGCGGAGGCCGCTCCCGGACCGCACCTCGATCACGCCCTTCGCGACGAGTGCGCGCACCGCCTCGCGGACGACGGTGCGCGAGACGCCGAACTGCTCGCCGAGCTCGCGCTCCGAGGGTAGGCGGTCGCCGACCTGCAGCCGGCGCGAGAGGATCGTGTCCAGCATCATCTCGGCGACCTTGTCAGACAGACGCGGCTCTCGGACCACCTGGGCGAACAACGCTTCTCCTGCCGACGAGTCCCGAGCAGGCCGGTCGTCCATCCAAGCGATCATACGTCATACCGTATGCCGGTGAATGTGGACGACTGGTACGCCGTCGTATAGGTTCCCCCTGTGAGGCGCCGCCGAATCGCAAGGCACCGACGCTCGGCGAGCATGTAGCGAGCAACCCGTGGCGATCGTCTCCTTCGAGCACGTGCGAAAGGTGTATCCGGACGACACGGTCGCAATCCAGGACCTCACGCTCGAGATCGCCGACGGCGAGCTGATGGTGCTCGTCGGGCCGTCCGGCTGCGGGAAGACGACGGCGCTGCGAATGGTCGCCGGCCTCGAGCAGATCTCGGAGGGCGAGGTCCGGATCGGCGACGAGGTCGTGAACGCACTTCCGCCGCGCGACCGGGACGTCGCCATGGTGTTTCAGAACTACGCGCTCTACCCCCACAAGTCGATCTACGAGAACCTCGCGTTCCCGCTCAGGCTGCGCAAGCTTTCGAAGCACGAGATCGACGAGCGTGTCCGCCGCATGGCGAGGGTCCTCGAGCTCGACGAGCAGCTGTCACGGCGGCCGCGGCAGCTCTCGGGCGGGCAGCGCCAGCGGGTCGCCATGGGGCGGGCGATGATCCGCGAGCCCCAGGCGTTCCTCATGGACGAGCCGCTGTCGAACCTCGATGCCAAGCTGCGCACGCAGATGCGCGCCGAGATCGGCCTCCTGCACAAGGAGATCAGCGTGACGACGATCTACGTCACCCACGACCAGGTCGAGGCGATGACGCTCGGGCAGCGCGTGGCCGTCATGCGGAAGGGGGAGCTCCAGCAGGTCGCCGAGCCGCAGGAGCTGTACACGCGTCCCGCCAACCTGTTCGTCGCCGGCTTCATCGGGAGCCCGGCGATGAACTTCTTCGCGGGCCGGGTCGAGCGCTCGAACGGAACGACCGCCGTCACCTTCGGCGACGGTCAGCGGCTCGTCGTCGACGAGGCCGAGGACTCGTTGGCAGGCGGGCTCGGAGAGCGCGACGGCCGCGACGTCGTCGTCGGCGTGCGCCCCGAGCACCTCGAAGACGCGGCGCTCGCCTCGGCGACGCCGCAGGAGCGGCGGCTTCGCGGCCTCGTCCGCCTGCGCGAGCTGCTCGGCTCGGAAGTCATCGTCCACTTCGAGGTCGAGGCCGCCCCCGTCGTCACGCCGGAGACCCGCGATCTCGCCGAGGATGTCGACGCGTCCGCCCTGAGCGAGCTCGACCGCCGGCGCGCCGCGCGCCGTACGTCATTCGTCGGACGGTTCTCCGCCGACGCCCCGACAGAGGAGGAGACGATTGCCGATATCGCAGTAGCACGCGGTGCCTTGCGCTTCTTCGACCCGGAGACGGGCGCCCGGATCGCCGCGTGAGACGTTGACCGTGCGTGGGTCATTCGAGATGATGGCACCGGGCAGGCCATCGGAGAAAGGAGTGGGACGACATGAGTGACGACGTTCATCACGATCCGCACGTCTCGCATGACGAGTACTTCGACCAGCTCCGCATGGCGAGGAGCGACTTCCTGATCAAGACAGGGCTCGCGGCCGCCGCAGCCGCAGCCGCAGCGGGCTGGCTCAACTCAGAGCAGGCGGAGGCAGCCATCAGAGCCTCGACCGGGGTAGGGCAGGCCCGCGACCCGATCGCCTCGTCCGCGGTGGCGAAGGCGAAGCAGTTCAGCGGGCTGTCGATGGGCCGGATCAACGAGACCGGACCGCAATCGCTCGATGACAAGAACTTCTCGGGTCCGCTGTGGGAGAGGCTCACCGGGATCGAGACGAACCTCACCGAGGCGACGTTCGCCGAGATCCGGACGAAGATCATCGCCGAGCATCTCGCGAAGTCCGGAGCGTTCGACTCGGTCGAGCTCTCGCCCGCGTGGGTCCCCGACTTCGCGGACCAGGGGGTGCTCCTCCCGATCGACTCGCTGATCGCCAAGAACAAGGCGCGGTCGACGCTCGCCGATCTGCACCCGCTGTACCGGGGGCTTGCCCGCTACAAGGGGAAGACGTGGGGCTTCTTCGACGACGGCGACGTGTGGGCGCTCTATTACCGGAAGGACATCTTCGGCAACGCAAAGCTTCGGAGGGCGTACAAGGCGAAGTACAAGCGTGACCTCCGCGTGCCGCGGACGTGGGAAGAGTTCAACCAGGTCGCCCAGTTCATCACCGATCAGATGGCGCCCAAGGTGTACGGCACCGGCATGGGGCGCGCCCTCGGCAATCCGGGCAACCAGTTCTACTTCTACCAGCAGTTCCGCTCGAACGGCGGCCGGTTCTTCAACCCGCGGACGATGAAAGCCGAGATCAACAACGCCATCGGCGTGAAGACGATGCAGCAGATCCTCGCCCAGAACAAGGCGTCGCCGCCAGGGGTCGAGAAGCTCAGCTTCATCTCGGGTTGGGGCCTCTGGCTCGAGGGCAAGACGGCGATGATCATGGCCTGGCCGCCGACCGGGCGTATCTCGGAGAACATCCTCCAGCGCGACAAGGCGTTCGCGACGCTGCCCAAGTCCAAGATCGTGGGCAAGACCGCGTACGCTCGCGTGCCCGGTTTGAACGGCGAGCACGCGGGCGCCTTCATCAAGGGCGTGATGGCCACCTCGGAGAACCAGGAGGCCGCCTACTTCTACAACCAGTGGGCGACGAGCCCGTCGGTCTCCCTCCAGCGGGTGATGCTGCCCTACACGCTGCGCGACCCGTACCGGATCTCGCACTACCGCTCGCCGGCGTACAGGAAGCTCTGGAAGGGCGCCGACCAGTACCTGGAGACGCTCTGCGAGGCGGCGAACGACGCCGTGCTCGACCTCTCCATGAGCGGCGCCGGCGACTACGCGAACGCGCTCGACCGGGCGATGACCGCGATCTACGCGGGGAAGGACGCCCAGTCCGGGCTCAACGAGGCCGCCGAGGAGTGGGACCGCATCACGAACAAGCTCGGCGTGGCGAAGCAGCGCGCCTCGTACGCCAACTTCCTGAAGTACCCGGGCGCGACGGGTAAGAACACCGTGAGGAAGCTCGGTCAGGCCGTCAAATGCTAGGGACGTAGCCGCAACGCCGTGGCGACACGAGCAGAACCGGTCAGGAGGAGGCGGCCGTCGGCCGCCTCCTCCTGGATGGACCGGCACATCCGCTGGCTGCTCGTCGCGCCTGCGGTGCTCATCGTCGTCGCGCTGACGATTTTCCCGCTCGGCTTCTCGCTCTGGGTCGCGTTCGTCCAGTACGACTTCGCGCTCGGTCCGGCGCATCCCTGGGTCGGGCTCGACAACTTCGCGGAGAACTGGAAGGACCCTGTGTGGCGTGCCTCGCTCTGGCGGACGCTGTGGTTCTCGGTATCAGCGGTCGCCGTCGAGCTGACGCTCGGCCTCCTGCTCGCGCTCGCGATGCTGCGACCGTTCCGGGGACGGCGGGTTCTGATGACGCTCTACGTGGTCCCGCTGTTCATGAGCCCGGTCGTGGTGGGCGGGTTCTTCGACCTCTTCATCCGCCGGCCGCACGGCGTCGCGAACCAGCTCGCGAGCTGGGTATGGCCCGGTGACGTCACGATTGACTTCTCTCAGGACTCGCCGTGGGTCTACATCGTCCTGATCCTCGCCGACGTCTGGCAGTGGACGCCGTTCATGTTCGTGATCCTGCTTGCAGGGCTGGCCGCGATTCCGGACACCCTCTATGAGGCCGCCGACCTGGACGGGGCGAAGCCGCGGCAGTCGTTCGTCTTCGTGACGCTGCCGCTGCTACTGCCGATCATCCTGATCGCCGTGACGTTTCGGTTCATCGACGCGGTGAAGCTCTTCGACATCATCTTCACGCTCACGCGCGGCGGGCCCGGGACCGACACGTACACGACGTCGTACTACCTCTACCAACAGGGCTTCGAGTTCTTCCACCTCGGCCAGGGGACGGCAGGCGCCTGGATGTTCCTGATCATGCTCACCTTCATCTCGTTCTGGCTCGTGCGGCGGCTGCTCAAGCCGGTCGAGGAGACCTAATGGGCGACGTGGCCGTCGAGCGCGCACAGTCCGAGCGACACGGCTCGAGCCGTGTCGTCCGCGGACGGCGCTTCCGCTTCGGCGGCGTCCTGCGGATCGCCTTCATCGCCGCCTACACGGGCTTTCTCCTCCTGCCCCTGTACTGGATGGCCGTCACGTCGATCAAAGGGCAGGAGGACCAGCTCGCGGATCCACCCGTCTGGTTTCCCTCCAACCCGACCTCGATCAACTACAGCGACGCGCTAAACAACTTCAATGGGTGGAAGAGCCTCCAGAACTCCGTCGTCATCGCGTTCGTGACGACTCTCTTGGCGGTTGCGCTCGGAATGGCCGCCGCCTACTCGATGGCGCGCTTCCGTACGGGCGGCAAGCACCTCGCGTTCTGGTTCCTCTCACAGCGCATGATGCCGCCGATCGCGATCGTCATCCCGATCTTCCTCCTCTACAGCCGTTACTCCAAGGAGTGGCTCGGCTTCACGCTGATCGACACGCGGCTCGGACTGATCCTGCTCTACACCGTCTTCGCGCTCCCGTTCACCGTCTGGATGATGTACGCGTACTTCCGGCAGATGCCGCCCGAGCTCGAGGAGGCGGCCCTCGTGGACGGCTGCTCGCGCCTCCAGGCACTGCGCAAGATCGCCTTGCCGCTCGCGGCGCCGGGGATCGTGTCCGCGGCTGCGTTCGCATTCATCTTCTCGTGGACCGAGTTCCTCTTCGCCCAGGTGCTCGCCCGTGACGACGCAATCACCACCCCCGTGGCCCTGGCCGGCTTGATCACGTTCTTCCAGGGCAATCTCTACGGCCAGGCGAGCGCGTTGACGATGGTCTCCCTCATCCCCGCTTTGATTCTCGGGATCCTCGTTCAGCATCACCTCGTGCGCGGCCTCACGCTCGGCGCGGTCCAGGGATGAAACGTCGTGCCGCGGCCGTCGGCGTGGTGGCCGCACTCTCGCTCGCCATGCTCGCCGCGAGCGCGGGGTCCTCCGCCGTCGCGGCGGGCTGCTCGCTCTCGGGGCCGTTCGGGCCGGGCCGGACGCAGGTGTGGCTTCTCCGCCCGGCCTCGACGCCGAAGAGCATCGTCCTCTTCGCACACGGCTGGACGGCGACGGACCCGAACGACTGGCATCGAGCGCGCTTCGATCACCTCTGCGCCGACGGGAGCATCGTCCTCTTCCCCCGCTACCAGCGGGACGAGTCCGACACGTGGCCGCAGTCGGTCGACGGCTTCCGTCGCGGCGTCCAGATCGGGTTCCAGCAGCTAGGCCCGACGCGGCTTCCTGTCGTCGCGGCCGGTTACTCCTTCGGTGGCGCGCTCGTCAACTACTACGCCGGCAACGCACGGGCGTGGAAGGTGCCGGTGCCGCGCAGCGTCCTCAGCATCTTCCCGACGGCGAGAGTGCCTGGTCGCTCCGCCGGCACGCCACCCGCATCGGTGCGCTTCGTCATCCTCGCCGGCGACCGCGACGAGATCGTGGGCACGGCCGGCGCGATGGACTTCCGGGCGTGGTTGAAACGGCACCCAGCCGCGAAGAGGACGTACCGGCTCGTCCGCTCGAGCGCCGCGCTGACCGCGAGCCACGAGGCGCCGAAGGAGACGACTCTCGCCTCCACGCGGACGTTCTGGAAGCCGATCGACGTCATGGTGGCCGACGCGAGGAGGAGCGGATGAGCGAGCAGCGCTACACGCAGGGGATGGCCCGGCCCGACGTCGACATCGGAACGCGCGACGTCGTGCGCAAGCCCGTCGGGGAGCGGACGACCCTCGTCACCGGCGGAGCCGGCTTCATCGGCGGGCACCTCGTGCGCGAACTGCTCGACTCTGGGCGCACGGTGGTCGTCCTCGACGTGCAGCCGTTCACCCCCGAGGCCCGCTTCGTCATCGGCTCCGACGTCGATGACATCCCGGTCGAGCTCGCGTCGATCGGCGACCAGGCGCGGGTGCTCGACGTCTTCCGCGTCCACCGCCCCGACGAGGTCGTACACGCCGGGATGATCCTCGACCCCGCCTACCTCGCGACCAACCGCACGACGGCCTTCCAGGTGAACGTGGGCGGCGTGATCAACCTCGTGGAGGCGATGATCGCGTTCGGGGTGCCGCGCCTCGTCAACTTCTCCTCGGTCGGGGTCCTGCCGCGCGTGATGTACGAGCCGATCGACTCCAACCACCCCATCCTGCTCGCCGACGCAGGGCCTGGCACCGACTTCTACGGGTCGACGAAGGCGGCGGCCGAGACAATGCTCTTCGCGTACAGGCAGGCGCTCGGCTTCGACTTCCGCACGATCCGCCCGTCCGCGGTCTACGGCCTCGGCATGAACCAGTACGTGGGGCCGATCAAGGTCATGGTCGAGAACTCGGTGCGCGGCGAGCCGGCGCACTTCGAGTTCGGCGGCGCCCACCCCCGCCCGTACACGCACGTGCGCGACATCGCCGGACTCGTCGTGGCGATGCTCGATGCGCCCGACGACGCCGACCGAATCTTCTACGGCTCGACGGGCGGCGAGATGGTGACGACGACCGAGGTGGGCCGCATCGTTCGCGACCTCGTCCCGGGCGCCGACGTGGAGATCGGCGAGGAGCTCTCCGAGGCGGAGAAGCCCGTCGTCGCCCTCCGCGGCCGGCTCTCGGTCGACAACGCCAGGGATCAGCTCGGCTGGGAGCCCCGGTACGCCGCGATCCGCGACGGGATCGCACAGTACGTGGACCAGTACCGCGCGTTCCACGAGTCGACCGGCTGACCCGGCCGCCGCCGTGGCGTACGCGATCGCGCTCCTTCCCGGCGACGGCATCGGGCCCGAGGTCGTCGCTGAGGCGAAGCGCGTGCTCGAACGCGTCGAGCTGCTGAGCGGAGGCGAGGTCGACCTCGAGCTCGAGGCGTTCGAGGCCGGAGCCGGCGCGTGGCGGCGGAGGGGCGAGGCGATGTCCGACGACACGTTCGCCGCCTGCTCGACCGCCGACGCGATGCTGGTCGGCGCGTTCGGTCTCCCGCACATACGGCATCCCGACGGTCGCGAGGCAGGCTCAGATGCCATGTTCCGTCTGCGCTTCGACCTCGATCTCTACGCGGGGATCCGGCCGATCAAGCTCTACGCACGGAGTCCGACGCCGCTGGCCGACGTGGGAGCGGGGATCGACTACGTCGTCGTGCGCGAGAACGTCGAGGGCGTGTACGCGGGGCGACATGGCGGCAGCCGCGTGGTCGGCGAGGTCGCGGCGGACACGAGCATCGTCACGAGAGCGGGCACCACGCGCATCGTGCGCGAGGCGTTCGAGCAGGCCGCCCGGCGGTCGGGCGCGCCCGCCGACGGAGTCTCCAGGGTGACGTGCGTCGACAAGGCGAACGTGCTCGCCTCCTACGCGTTCTTCCGCGAGGTCGCGAGCGAGGTCGCCGCCTCGTATCCCGACATCGCGTTCGACGCCCTGTACGTGGACGCGGCGGCGCTGCACCTCGTGCGCAGCCCTTCCTCGTTCGACGTGCTCGTCGCGGAGAACATGTTCGGCGACATCCTCTCCGACCTCGGAGCGGCGACCGTCGGGGGCCTCGGCATCGCGCCGTCCGCCGACGTCGGCGCTCGCCACGCCGTGTTTCAGGCGACGCATGGATCGGCGCCGGACATCGCGGGGACGGGCGTCGCCAACCCGCTGGCGACGATCCTCTCGGCGGGCATGATGCTCGACTGGTTCGGTCGCCGGAGCGACGACGCTGCATCGCTGCGTGCGGCGCGCTGGATCGAGGCTGCCGTTGCGGAGGCGATTCGGAGCGGCACGGCCTCGACGCCCGACCTGGGCGGGACCGCGGGAACGAGCGCCTGCTGCGACGCGGTGCTGGCCGCGCTCGACGCGATCGCCGCCGCGGCGTGAGCACCACTCGTCTCCGGCGAGTGGTCGCGGGGGAAACCATGTTTCCCCCGCGTGCCCCCTTCTTCCTGAGAGCGTGGGGAACCTCCCGGTTCCCCACACCTTTCCACGCTCATAGTGCAACCAAGGTTGCCCTATGAGCGAGGACGAGCTCCGCGCGGTCATCGACGACCCCGCGCGGCGCGCGGAGGTCCCGGCGATCGAGCTCGCGGAGGTCTTCCTCGAGCGACTCGAGTCCGCACGAACACAGCTCAACGCCACGATCACGTCGACGCCCGAGCTCGCACGTTCGGCTGCGCGGCGCGTAGACGACGCACGAGCGGGTGGGAGGCGCTTTCCGCTCGACGGCCTGCCACTCGTGCTGAAGGACAACGTCGACGTCGCCGGCGTGCGCACGACCGTCGGGTCGCGGCTCTTTGCGCACCGCGTCGCGACGAACGACGCCGAGGTGGCCGCGCGACTGCAGGCCGCGGGCGCGGTCATCCTCGGGAAGGCGAACATGCACGAGCTCGCGTTCGGCGCGACCTCGCGGAACGAGGCGTACGGGTACGTCGTCAACCCGGTTGCACCCGACCGCATTCCCGGTGGGTCGAGCGGAGGCTCCGGCGCGGCTGTCGCCGCCGACCTCTGCGTGGCCGCGATCGGAACGGACACCGGAGGATCCGTTCGCCTTCCGGCCGCCCTCTGTGGTGTATCCGGACTGCGCCCGACGTACGGTGCCGTCTCGAACCGCGGCGTCCAGCCCGTCAGCGGCTCCCTCGACACCGTCGGACCGCTCGCGCGATCGGTCACTCAGCTCCGCGAGGTGCTCGCCGGCGTCGCCGGGTACGACCCGCTCGATCCGACCTCCCGTGAGGGGCAGCTCGAGCTCTCGGGCGCGGGTACTTGGTCGCGCGTGGGAGTCGTGGAGTCACTCGTCGAGCGCTCCGATCCGGACGTGGCGGCCTGCGTCCGCGACGTGGGAGAAGTGCTCCGTGAGCTCGGCGCGACCCTCGTGCCCGTCGAGCTCCCCGGCTGGGAGCGTGCCGTCGAAGCGTGCGGCACGCTGATCAGGGCAGAGGCGCTCGCCGTGTACCGCGAGGCCCTCGAGTCGGATGCCGACCTGCTCGAGGAGGGCACGCGGCGGCGACTCCGGCTCGCAAAGGACGTCGACGCGGCCGAGCTCGACGCACTGCGCCACGAGCGCGAGCGGTGGACCGCTGCGGTCGAGGAGACGCTGCGCACGGTCGACATCCTGCTCCTCCCGACGATCCCCGTCCGTGCACCGCTCGCTGAGGGGGCTGACACGGTCGCGACGACGGCAGCCGTCGTCCCGTACACGCACGTGCTCAGCTTCGCGCACGTTCCCTCCCTGTCGCTGCCGTGCGGGGTCGACCGGGACGGCGCACCCGTGGGCGCCCAGCTCGCCGCGGCGCGCTGGCGGGACGGGCTCGTCCTCGACGTGGGGAAGGCGGTGCAGTCGCGCACGAGCTGGCACCTGCGCCGGCCATGATGCCCGGGCCTAGGCGGGATCGACCCGGACGACCTCGTACGGCGCGAGCACGAGTGTGAGCTCGCCGTCGGAGGTAGCTGCCTCGACACGCCGACGAAAGGCCTGCGGGTCGCTCGCCGCCTCAGCCGCGGTCTCCTCGTTCAGGCGTCGGAGCGCCAGTCCACCGTCGAGCGGCGCGAGCGCGACCTTCTGCTCGACGGGTGACAGATTGGCGAGAAGGAGCCGCGTCGCAGAGCCGTCGCGAACCGCGAGCCCGACGACCGACAGCACATTGCTCGACTCGCAGCGGAGAACCTCCGCGCCGCGCCACTCGACGGCATCGGCAAGGGGATGGAAGAGGGGGAAGGCCTCCTCGGCGCGGGACCGGAAGCGCGCCGGCAGCTCCGATCCTCCCGCTCGCTCGATGACGCCGCGCCATCCTGTCGTCTCGTAGTACGTCACCGACGACGCGCCTGCTTCCGAGAGGTACTTCACGCTTCCCGCTGTCCACGCGCCGCCGAAGAGCGCCGACTGGCGCACGTCCACCGAGTCGGGGAGCTCGCCGGGAGGGGTCGGCAACGGGTCGCCCGCAGCGTGGAAGTTCACACGTCGCCGCATCGTCACGGGCGAGACGACGACCTCCTTGGGACCGGCGAGGGCGTGGGCGCTTCGCACCGTCTCCGCCTGCGCGTCGAGGTTCTCCATCACGTCGATGTCCGTGAAGGCGTGGATCTGCGGCGAGATCGAGTAGCAGACGCCATCCCAGGAGGTGAGCTCGGGGCGGGTGCGGTTGATCTCCGTGAAGTAGATCTCGGTCCCGCCGACGAACGACGCCCCGGCCGCGACCTGCCGCAAGGCCTCGCGGGCGGCGTCCACGAGTGCGGTCCGCGTCGTCTCCGCGAGCGTCGCGGTGCGGGAGTCGGCGTTCACGACGAGCACGCGGTCGACGGGGGGCGCGCCCTCGAGCGCGTCCGCGAGCGCGGCGAGCTCGTCGGAGTGCTCCTCGAGGAGGTGGACTGAGAGCTCGACGTGAGCGCCGATCGCCCGGGCCGTCTCGATGCCGGCCGCGAGAGCGTCGCGCCAGTCGTCCCGGTCGAGGCGCACCTCGATGCGCAGGTGGTGCGGAGCCAGCGCCGCGAGCACGCCGCGCTCGCGCGCGCCGGGGACGTGGTGGTCGCGGTCCTGGCCGAGGCCCAGGGGAGGCACGCGTGTTCCCGTGGGCCCGCCGAGCGTGAGCCGCACCTGCCCGCCCGTCGCAGGAACCTCGGCGGGAACGCCGAGCGGTGTGATCGCGAGCCGCTGCCGGAGCGTCTGCCCGACTCCGAGCGGCGTGGGTCGGCCGAGCCCTATCGGCGTCGAATACGTCTTGAAGTTCGCGTCCGTCCAGTTCCGATGATCCTCGGTCTCCCACAGATCGCCCTCGAACTCGAGGAGCAACCTACCTCCGGACGCGAGCTCGACCTCGAGCCGGTCGAAGGCGGCGAAGAGGGCGTGGTACGCGCCGTCCTCGATGCTCTGCTGGCCGATGAGGTCCGGGAAGGCGCCCTCGATCTCTCCCTCTGGCGTGCGCGCGCGGAAGCTCGCCCCCTTCGTCTCGCGCCACGGGTGGTGCACGCAGATGCCGATCCTGTTGTACGGGCAGACGACCAGCGCACGCCCGTCGAAGAGGTACTCGACGCGCCCGCTCGCGTCGCCCGAGATCGTCCCGTGCCACTCGAAGTCGATCTCCCCCCGCACGTGACGCGCGTCGAACTCGACCCTGAAGCCGGAATCCGACTCGTCGACTAGGTAGTCCGAGATCTCGGCCGGCACCGTGTCCCAGTCGACGTCGCGCACCGCCGTGTAGACGCGGCGCACGAGCTCCGTCTCGCCCACGCGCAGGTAGCGGAGATCGATGCCGTCCAGCAGCAGCGAGACCGGGCCGGCTCGCAGCGAGCGCAGCTCGGGGAGCGGTGCCTCCGTGCCGTGCAGGAGCAGGAGCCGATCGGGAGTCGTGCTCATCGATGTCCTCCTTGGGCGGTGTGGCGGGCGAGCTTCGCGACGAACAACGGGTTGTCGAGGACCTCCGGATTAGCAACGTCGGGTGGTACCTCCCCGGCGGCGCACGCGAGGAGCGCGGCGCACGCGCCGCCCACGCACCCCCGCAGGAGCTCATCTGTGTAGCCGAGGGAGTGCGGCGCGCCGACGACGTTGGGCAAGGCGAGGAGCGCGTCGCCCGCGGGCAGCGGCTCCGGGTCGACGACGTCGAGCCCCGCGCCCGCGAGCCGGCCGTCCCGTAGGGCGTCGACGAGCGCGTCCTGGTCGACGATGGCGCCCCGCGCGACGTTCACGAGGAATGCCGTCGGCTTCATGAGCGCAAGCCTGCGCGCGTCGAGCAGGCCCCGCGTCTCCTCGGTGAGCGGGCAAGCAACCACGACGACGTCCGCATTTGCCAGAAGCGTCTCGAGGTCGACATAGGCGACGCCCTCCTCGTGCACTGGCGTGCGCTGCGTCACGACCACCCGCAACTCCCACGGGGCGAGCAGCCGCGCGACCTCGCGGCCGATCCGGCCGTAGCCGATCACGCCGAGCGTGCGCCCGCGCAAGCCCGTGCCCTGGGGGAGGAAACGGCCTTCGTCCCAGTCGCCGCGGTGGAGCGCGACGTCGCGCTCGCGGAGCCGGTGGGCGAGGGCGAGCACGAGCAACGCCGCCGCGGACGCCATCGGGCGCGTGATCCCCGCCGACGTGATCGTGACCGCGACCCCGTGCTCGGTGCACGCCGGCACGTCCACGAAGTCGAGGCCGACGCCGTGCCGGGCGAGCACCGTCAGCCGCTCGACGCCGTCGAGGCTTTCCCTCGTGACCGGCGCGTTGAAGTGGTAGAGGCCGTCGTACGGCGCGATGAGCGAGGGCGTCAGCGGACGGGCCTCCTCCGTGAGGAACTCCCACGTGATACCCGGAACGTCCAGGGCGCCGAGGTCGAACGGGGCGAAGACGAAGCCGCCGTCGGGACGCCGCACCTCGCGCGTGACGCCGACGCGGAAGAGCTCGATCCGGTCGTCAGGCATGCCGTATGATCGATTCTCTCAAACCGCGGAGGTGGTGGTGACGGAGCGGGTCGTCGTCGGAGAGCTCCCGGTTGGCGGCTCCGAGCCGCTCATCTCGAGCGCCGTCCGCTGGGGTGACCTCCTCTTCCTCTCCGGCAGGGCTCCCATCGATACGACGACGATGGAGGTCGTGTCGAGCGACTTCCGCGCGCAGGCGCAGAACGTCCTCGACCAGATCGTCGCCTCGCTCGCGGAGGCGGGCTCGGCTCCCGAGCACGTGCTCCGGGTCCAGTGCTACCTCCTGCGCGCGGACGACTTCGGCGCGTGGAACGAGCTCTGGGCCGAGTACTTCCCCGCGCCGAGACCCGTGCGGACGACGATCGTGACGGGCTTCACCGTGCCGGGGATGCTTGTCGAGGTCGAGGTCACCGC
This sequence comes from uncultured Actinomycetes bacterium, assembly GCA_963840705.1. Taxonomy (GTDB): domain Bacteria; phylum Actinomycetota; class Thermoleophilia; order Gaiellales; family Gaiellaceae; genus GMQP-bins7. The sequence continues at coordinate 58,596 of CAWIZT010000012.1, forward strand.
GGGCATCCCCTCGTGAGAGCCGTCGTCGTCGGGGGAGGTATCTCCGGCCTCTGCTGCGCGTACTACCTGCGCAAGCGCGACGTCGATGTCACGGTCGTCGACCGCGCGAGCATCGGCGCGCGGACGGCCTCCTCGTGGGGTAACGGAGGGTGGATCGCGCCGGCGCAGGCCGGCCCGCTCCCCGAGCCGGGGCTCACGATCTACGGCCTGCGTGCGCTGCTCCGCGCCGACTCGGCCCTCTACTTCAGCCCTGGCTACCTGCCCCGTCTGATGCCCTGGCTCCTGCGCTTCTGGACGTACTGCAACCAGCGCGACTACGACCGCGGCACGGCGGCGCTCGCGGGCCTCGGCAAGCGCTGCTTCGAGCTCGTGGACGGCATGGTCGCAGACGGCATCGTCTTCGATCTCTGGAAACTCGGCATGGTGTGCGCGACGAACCGTCCCGAGGACGCGCGCAAGGCCCTCCGCAGCCTCGAGGGGATGCGCCGCTACGGCTATGCGCTCCCCGACGACATCCTCGGAGAGGACGAGATCCGCGCACTCGAGCCCTCCCTGAACGACCGCGTGAAGGCGGGCTTCCACCTCGAGGCGCAGTGGAACGTCAAGGCGGACACGATGGTCGCCGGCCTCGCCGCGAAGCTGCGCGAGCTGGGGGTCGAGTTCGTCGAGGGCGCGGAGGTGGTCGAGTTCGACTGCACCGACTCCCGCGTGCGCTCGCTCGGCACGGGCGTCGGCGAGATCGCAGGCGACCACTTCGTGCTCGCGGCAGGCTCGTGGACGACGCCGCTCACCGCGAAGCTCGGTCTCGCACTTCCGATGGAGCCCGGGAAGGGTTACTCCTTCCTGCTGCGCCCGAAGGTGATGCCGCAGCACGGCATCCTCTTCGCGGACATCCACGCTGGCGTCACCCCGCTCGGGGACCGCGTGCGCATCGGCGGCACGATGGAGTTCTCCGGGTACGACCTCGCCATCAACCAGCGCCGGATCACGAACCTCTTCGAGCTCGCCAAGGGCTACATCGACCTCGAGCAGCCCGACTACGAGGAGCCGTGGGCGGGCCTGCGGCCGATGACCGTCGACGGACTGCCCATCCTCGACTGGGCAGGCCCCTTCCGAAACGCGACGATCGCGACGGGCTACTCGATGCTCGGCATGACCGTGTCGCCGCCTGCGGGCGAGGCGATGGCCGAGATGGTCACGACGGGGGAGCGGCCAGCGCTGTTCGAGCCGTTTCGCATTGATCGCTTCGCGCGCTGGATCGTGCGGCGCCCGGCGCCGCAGCCCGCCTGACGCGGCTCAGACTCCCGGCGGGCCGAGCACGCGGCCCCCGTCGACCGTGACGATCGAGCCGGTGACCCAGGAGGCCCCGGCATCGACAAGATGCCCAATCCAGCGCGCGATCTCGTCGGCCTGGCCGACCCGGCCGAGCGGCACGAGCTTCTCCAGCGTCCGCAGCCGCTCCTCGGGATCGGCGACGGCCGTGTGGAGCTCGGTCGCCACCGGTCCCGGCCGAACGCAGACCACCCGGATTCCGTCCGGCGCGAGCTCGGCCGCCATGTTCATGGTCAGATGCTCGATGGCGGCCTTGGTCAGTCCGTAGATCGTCTGACCGGGTCGGTACATGACGGCGGCCGCCGACGAGACGTTCACGACGACCGGCGCAGGGGAGGCACGCAGCGCGTCTAGAGCCGCCCGGACGAGGAAGTACGGCGCGCGAACGTTCACCGCGACGTGGTCGTCGAAGTCCGCGCGCGTGAACTCCTCGACCGACTTGAGCTTGAACGAGGCCGCGTTGTTGACGATCACGTCGAGCCGCCCGAGCTCGGCAAGAGTCGCGTCCACGACTGCCTCGGGCGCCTCCGGCTCGCCGAGGTCGAACGGGAGCGCGACGACGCGCCTGCCGTCGCCGGAGAGCTCCGTTGCGAGCGCCTCGAGCCGGTCGCGACGGCGTGCGACGAGGACGACGTCCAGTCCGCGCTGCACGAGGAGTCGTGCCGTCGCCTCCCCGATGCCCGAGGCAGCGCCCGTCACGATCCCCACACGCTCCTCCAAGCTGTACGACGATACTACGGCTCATGCGCGTGACGATCGTGGGTGCCGGGCTCATGGGCGCGCAGATCGGCTGCGAGTACGCGCTCGGCGGGCACGACGTCGTCCTTTGCGCCCGCGACGCCGGGGCCGCACGCGATCGCGCGGAGGCGGCCCTCGCGCTGGTCGAGCGCGAGGGCCTGCGCGACCCTGCCGCGGTCGCCGCGGCACGTCGGCGGATCGTCGCGTCCGCGGACAGCGCGGAGGCAGCGGCCAACGCAGACGTGCTCGTCGAGTCCCTCCCCGAGGACCTCTCGCTGAAGGCGACGGTCCTCCGGCGCGCTCTCGAGGCGGCACCGCGCGCGATCGTCGCGACGAACACGTCCTCGCTCTCGATCAGCGCGCTCGGCGACGCGGTCGCAGCGCCCGAGCGGACCGTCGGCACGCACTACCTGAACCCGCCGCTTCTCATGCCGACAGTCGAGGTGATCGCCGGGAGGGGCACGTCGGACGAGACGATCGCGTTCGCGCGGGAAACGCTCGCCGCCCTCGGGAAGCTCCCCGTCGTCGTCCGGCGCGACGTGCCCGGATTCGTCTGGAACCGCCTGCAGTTCGCGCTTGTCCGCGAGCTCGCCTGGCTCGCGGAGAACGACGTCGCCACGCCGGAGGATCTCGACATCGTCGTCCGCGAGGGGCTCGCGCGGCGCTGGCGACGCGTGGGACCGCTGCGCGCGATCGCGCTCGGCGGGATCGAGACGTGGAACCGCGCGGGACGCAACATCGTGCCCGAGCTCTCGACCGCCTCCGACCTCCCGGACCTGAGCGCGATCGCGATCGCCGGCGGCGATCTCGCCGCGGAAGCGGCCGCTCGCGACCACGCGCTCGCATCCGATCTGTCCGAGCCCGTCTCAACGAGAGGAGACCGATGAGCACCGACCACCCCGCCGGAACCGTCGCCGACATCCGCTGCCGGCTCTTCGAGGCTCCCACGACCGGCGCGGGTGTTCGCTACGCGAATCCGCTCCGGGGATGGGATGCAACCCGCGACGAGCGCGGCTTCGCCTTCCCGCGCTGGCTCGTCGTCGAGGTCGAGACGTCCACGGGCATCGTCGGCATCGGCGACGCAGCGCTCGCGGCCGACCTCGTGCCCCCGATCGTCGAGACGCGTCTCGCGCCGCTCCTGCGTGGCCGCGCGGTCGTCGAGATTCAGGAGAGCTGGCAGCTCATGTACCGCTCGACCATGGCGTGGGGGCGAAAGGGGCTCGGCATGGTCGCGATCAGCGCGGTCGACATCGCGCTCTGGGACGCCCTCGGAAAGGCGCTCGGCGTACCGGTCCACGACCTCCTCGGGGGGCGTCGCGCCGACTCGATCCGGGTCTACGCGAGCCGCCTCTACGGCTCCGACTCCCTCGACGACCTCGCGGCCGAGGCTCAGCGCTACGCCGACCAGGGCTTCACCGCGTTCAAACAGCGCTTCTTGTGGGGGCCGCCCGACGGTCGGAAGGGCATGCGCGCGAACGTCGATCTCGTCCGTACCGTGCGCGAAGTCGTCGGCGACGACGCGGAGCTGATGGCCGACGCCTACATGGGCTGGAACCTCGACTACACGCGCGCGATGGTCCGTCTGCTCGAGCCCTACGACCTGCGCTGGCTCGAGGAGCCGATGCCTCCCGACGACATCGAGGGCTACGCGGCGCTGACGCGCGAGAGCCCGATCCCCATCGCGCACGGCGAGCATGAGTTCACAGTCGCCGGGTTCGCCGAGATCGTGCGCCGCGGCGCGGCGCGGGTACTCCAGTTCGACACGAACCGGGTCGGCGGCATCACACAGGCCGTGAAGGTCTGCGGGCTTGCCGAGGGCTTCGGCCTCGATGTCGTTCCCCATGCCGGGCAGGCGCACAACTACCACGTCGTGGCGAGCCAGCCGGCGTGCCCGATGGCGGAGTACTTCCCGCCCGAAGCGATCGAGGTCGGCAACGAGCTGCCGCACTGGCTGTTCGACGGCGAGCCGCTCGCGGAGCAGGGCCGCGTACGCCTGAACGGCAAGCCCGGGCTCGGCGTCGAGGTTCGGCCGCGGGATCCCGTCCGCGAGCTCTCGCTCTAGCTCAGCCGATCGGTACGGGCGCGTCCTCGCGCACGAGCCGCTCCGCCTTGAGCTCCTCCCACACGCCCACGGGCACCTCGGCCGTGAAGTGCTGCAGGTTCGCGCGCACCTCGCTCGCCGAGACCGCACCCGGGATGACGGCGGCGATGGCCGGATGCGCAAGCGGGAACTGGAGCGCCAGCGCTGCGAGGGAGACGCCGTGCGCCGCGGCGATCGCGTGCATGCGGTCGACCCGCGCGTGCACCTCGGTTGGCGGCTCGGCGTACCCGTAGGCTCCCGCGCCCGGCGCGGAGGCGAGCACGCCGGAGGCGAAGACCGCCCCGACGATCACGCTCACACCCCGCTCGAGGCAGAGCGGGAGCTCCTCGTCGAGCGCGTCCTGATCGAGGAGCGTGTACGGCATCGCGATGATCGCATAGTCGAGGTCGACGACTTCCAGCACGCGCGGGATCGAGCCGAGGGTGTTGATGCCGAGCCCGACCGCGTCGACGGCGCCACTCGTCCGGAGCTCCTCGAGCGCGCGCGCACCGCCGTTCGCGAGCTCGCGCAGCATGGCGTCGAGCTCGCGCGGGGCGAAGTGCTTCGCGTCGAGGTCGTGGATCGCGAGCAGCTCGACGCGGTCGAGACCGAGGCGCTGCAGGCTGTCCTCGTACGAGCGCAGGACGCCTTCGTACCCGTAGTCGAAGCGCGCTTCGAACGGGAGACCGCCCGCCCACGAAGGGTTCGCGTGAGCGGCGCCGCTGCGTGCGGGCCGTAGCACGCGACCCACCTTCGTCGCGAGCACGACGCTCTCACGGGGCCGCGAGCGCACGGCCGCACCGACACGGTGCTCGCTGAGCCCGAGCCCGTACCAGGGAGCGGTGTCGACGAGCGTCACGCCGGCGTCGAGCGCAGTCGTGACGACGGCCTCGGCTTCGTCCGGGTCGACTCGCGTGAAGAGATCACCGAGCGGCGCAGTCCCCAGACCGAGGCGCGTGACCTCGACCGAGGAGCGTCCGATCCTCGCCCGCTCGGCGACCCTCACGTGCCGGCGCGGAGCTTCTCGAGACCCGCCCGCAACGCGCCTTCGAGGAGCCAGGTGTCGAACGAGTAGGCGAGAATCGTCAGCCCCGCGGCGAGCATCGCGCGGGCGTCATCGACGCTCGCGCACACCATGCCGACGTGCTTGCCGTTCATGCGAGCGGCGGCGACGATGTGCGCGACGGCGTCGCGAAAGAGGTCCGTGTCGAACTCGCCGGGAATCCCGAGCGACGCGGTCAGGTCGAACTGGCCAATCCAGAGCACGTCGACGCCGTCCACCGCCGCGATCTCCTCGACCGCCTCGAGGCCGGCCGCCGTCTCGATCTGCACGAGCAGGAGCGTCTCGGCGTTCGCCTTCGCCATCGTCGCGGGCAGCCCGTCCGGCTCCCAGACGTCCGAGTAGAGCAGCCCGAATCCGCGCTTGCCGTCTGGCGGGAACCGCGCCCACTCGACGAGCTGCCGCGCCTCCTCGGCGCTCTCGCACCCGGGGATCATGACGCCGAGCGCGCCCAGGTCGAGCGCCCGCGAGACCGAGTCGTACACGGCATCCGGAACGCGGACGAGCGGCACGACGCCCGCCGCGTTCGTCGCGGGCAGGAGCTCGCGGAGCGCCTCGATGCCGTATCCGGAATGCTCGAGGTCGTAGAGGACGAACTCGCCCCCTGCGGCACGGACGACGCGCGCGACGTTCGTCGTAAGGAACTCGCCCACCATCGTGCCGAGCGGCGTGCGCCCTTCTGCGAGCGCCCGCTTGACCGGGTTGTCCCTCACCCGGCGGCTACGCGGTCGCGGTAGTCCTCACGTACCGGGTGGAACACGTCGAGCACGCGGCACGAGCCCCGGTCGGCACTCGCGGAGTGCTGGACCCCGCCGGGAATGCCGTACGCGTCGCCAGCGCGCAAGCGGTGCTCGACGCCTCCAATGACCATGAGAAGCTCGCCGTCGAGCACCATCCCGAGCTGCTCGTGCGGATGCTCGTGGGCGGGCACGACCGCGCCGTCCTCGAAGTCGATGAGATTGAGCATCGCCGCCGTGCCGAAGAGCGGCCTGGCGAGCACGCCGGGAACGAGCTCGAAACCATTCGCGTCGAAGAGGTTCTCGACCTCGCTCACGCGCTCTCGTCCTCGATCCAGTGCTTGCCCGGTTCGACGACGAGCGTGTCGCCGACACGAGGCGCGACGACGCGTCGCTTGCCCGTCGAGTCGTAGTGCGGGACGAGTTCGACAAAGCGGTCGACGTCCTCGTGCGGCGCGAGATAGTGGCACGCGACGGCGAGCTCGAGGCCGAGCATCTCGGCCGCGCGCGCCGCCTCGTCGGGATCCATCTCGCCGGTGAGGAACGTTCCCGGGCCGGGGATCAGGTGCCCGAGCTCGCGCGGCAGCGTGCAGCCGAGGAGCCCGACCGTCGGCCGGTACAGCTCCCCGATCAGCCGCATGTCGAAGATGCAGGTGTCGCCGTAGTGGTAGATGCGGACGCCAGGCTCGGTCTCGACGATGAACGCCATCGGGTTACCGACGACGACCGAGCCGTCGGACAGCGTCGCCATCGACCAGTGGTGGCACTCCACGGGGCGGACTACAAGGCCCGCGATTTCGACCACGATGCCCCACGTGGTCGGGGTGATCTGCTCGGGCGAGACGCCGTCGTCGATGAGCTTGGCGCGCACGGCCGCGTCGCAGATGATGGGTGCGCCCGTGCGCTTGGCGACCGTAGGCGTGTCCCCGTAGTGGTCGACCGCGGCGTGGCTGACGAGGATGACGTCAGGCGTGCGGAGGTCGTCGGGCCCGCACGGCGCCATGGGATTCTCCGTGAGGAACGGGTCGATGAGAATCGTGTGGGTCGGCGACACGATCTCGTAGCTCGCCGCCCCGTGGTACGTGAGCCTTGTGCTCACCGAAGCCCGCGCAGGGTCTCCCAGCCCTTGACCAGCTGCATGAGGGCGCGGTTGATCGGGACCTCGACGCCGAGATCGTCCGCTGCCTTGACGACCGCGCCGTTGATGACGTCGATCTCGGTGCGGCGACCCGCCTCGGCGTCCTGCAGCATGGACGCCTTCGAGGGTCCGGCCTTCTCGAGCAGCGCGAGGATGGTGTCGATTCGCTCCTCGTACTCGATCCCGTAGCCGAGGGCCTGCGCGACGACGACCGCCTCGCGGGTCGTGTCCGAGACGAGAGCGCGCGTGTCCTCGCACGCGCCGAGCGCGCCGGCGTGCATGCCCGTGAGCGCCGCGGTCGGCAGCGTGGCCGCGTTCAGGATGAGCTTTTTCCAGATCTCCGGCCGCACCGGCGACGCGATGCTCGCCTCGAAGCCAGCCGCCGCGATCGCTTCCGCAAGCCGGGCGGCGCCATCACCGCCGTCGACGAACGAGCCGACGAGCGTCGGCTGCTCCGCGGGGTGCACCACGCGGCCGGGACCCTCCACGAGGCCGCTGTTGTAGGTCACGCCGACGACGACCTGCTCGGGCGGAAAGGCCGCCGCCAGGGTGTCGCCGTTCCCCCAGCCGTTCTGCAGCGAGGCGACGACGGTCGCGGGGCCGACGAGCGGGCGCGCGCCCTCGGCCGCAGCCGCGGTGTGGTAGCACTTGGTGAAGAAGACGACGATGTCGACCGGGCCGACGGACGCGGGATCTGTCGTCGCCGGGACCTGCGTCACCGTCTCGTCGCCGCCTCGCACGACCGTGACCCCGTTCGCGTTGATCGCGTCGACGAGCGGCTCCGCGACGTCGACGAGGACGGTGTCGTGGCCGGCCTGCGCGAAGCGGGCGCCGAAGATCGATCCCATCGCTCCGGCGCCAACGACAGCGATCTTCATGAGTCCTCCTCTCGGGCTGGAATGCGATCCTATAGGTCTACAGATCTCGATCGTCCGGTAGGGTCGCGGCCGTGCTCGAGCGTCCTCCGCTGCTCACTGTCCGCCGCGGCTTCGAGCGTCCGCCGGCGGAGCTCGTCGCGACGTTCGCGCGTGCCGAGTCGGCGCAGGTTGCGGATGCGCAGGGCGGCGGCGGAGCCCTGGACACGCGCGTCCAGGCGCTTACGGCGATCCCCTTCGAGCGCACCATCGCAGGCCCCGCGCTGACGTGCGAGACGGGCCCGGCAGACGTCCTCGCCGCGATCGCGGCGCTCGACGTCGCACGGCCCGGCGACGTGCTGCTCATCGCCACCGGCGGGTGGACCGGGACGGCGTCGATCGGCGACCTCTTCGCGGGCGCCGCGGCGAACGCCGGGATCGCCGCGATTGTCACCGACGGCGCTGTGCGCGACGTCGACGGGCTCGCGCGGGCGGGGGTTCCGATCTTCGCCGCCGGTCTCACGCCGGCCTCGCCCGCGTCGAGCGGGCCCGGTACGGTCGGGCTGCCCACCGTCGTCGGCGGCCGCCGGGTCGACGCCGGCGACATCGTCGTCTGTGACCACACGGGCGTCGTCGTCGTGCCGCGCGAGCACGCCGAGGACACCGCTGCGTCGCTCGCGCGCGTCCTCCGACTTGAGGCCGAGCAGGCGGAGCGCGTGGCCGCCGGCGAGGTCGTCCCGGCCGCGATCCGGGAGCTGCTCGCCTCCGACCAGGTCCGCGAAGTCGACTGAGCTAGCGGTCGGGGTGGAACCAGCGCCCGCCGGCGCTCGCGCCGCCGTCGACGTGCAACGTCTGTCCGTTCAGGAACGAGCCGGCGTCGGAGGCGAGGAGCAGGCACGCGCCGACGAGCTCCCGCGGCAAACCCGGGCGCTCGAGCGGGACGCGGTTGAAGATCCAGCGGCGCATGTCGTCGTTCGCCCAGATCGGCGCCGCGAGGGGCGTGTCCATGAAGCCGGGCGCGATCGCGTTCGCGCGGATGCCGTGCTCAGCCCATTCGAGCGCCATCACCTTCGTCAGCTGGCTCAGCCCGGCCTTGGCGGGCCCATAGACCGAGATCTGCTCGAGCGCGTACAGGGCGTTCAGCGAGGAGATGGAAACGATGGCGCCCCCGGTCCCCTGCTCGATCATGCAGCGCGCCGCGGCCTGTGAGAGGAAGTACGGCAGTCGCAGGTCGATGCGCATGATCCAGTCCCACGTCTCCCGGTCCATTTCGAGGATCGGCATGCGCCTGTTGACGGCCGCGTTGTTGACCAGGATGTGCAGGCTGCCGAGCCGCTCGACCGCCGCCCCCACAAGTCGGTCCGGGGCGCCTTCGTCGGCGAGATCGACGGCGACGCCGCTCGCGTCGATACCGGCCTCGGCGAGCACGCCGACGAGCGCGTCGAGCGACTCCTGCTCGAGGTCAGTGACGAGGACCGAGGCTCCGGCTGCGCCGAGACCGGCCGCGAACCACTGCCCGAGCCCCCCGGTCGCACCGGTCACCAGCGCCACCTTCCCCTCGAGCGAGTAGAGCGATGCAGGCGCCAGCTCGCGGACGGCCTCCGCGTCCAGGCTCCTGTCGCTCATCGCGCGATCCTACTTCCACCCTCCGGCGATTCGCCGGGAGCGCGCAGTCAGGATCCGGCGAGGGCGGCCACCGAAGCGCTGAGCGCAGCCCTTGCCCCGTGGGCAGGGAGGATGGTCGGACCAGACAACGACGTTGTTTCGGGTAAGAAGTCGTCCCGGGGCCCGGCCCACACACAGCACAGCTCATGGCCGAGTCGCGTCCAACACGCACATTTGCAGGGACTTCGATGCGCCCGGCAGGATTCGAACCTGCGACCCGCGGATTAGAAGTCCGCCGCTCTGTCCCGTCAACTTGTTATCTGGGATTCTGGAGCGTCGGGTCGCATAGCCGGGAGTCCGGGTCAGAGAGGTGCAACGGACGCCCCGCTCATGCGCTGCCCGATCTAACTAGCTGACGAGCAACAGACCACGGCTGAGAATCAGCTCCCGCAACCTATCCACGAAGCGGACAGCGACTCACAGCCGATACGAGTTTCGTTGGTAGTACAAGCAAAGCGCACTGCCCGACGCAGCCACGTTCGGGGACGCCACTGTCGCCTTTTGCAGTTACCTTGAAAGGTTGATGTTCGAGGACGACACAACGACGAAGACGATGCTGGAGCTCGTCTGGCAGCAGGACGCGACGGCTATCCTCTTCGTCCGCGACGCCGATGGGGCGCTGTCGGCCGGCGATCTGGAACTCGGGAAGCCTGCCGTTGCGAAGCTCGCGCTGGCCGGCGGCGGCTTTCCGGCGCGGCGGCTCGACGTCCACGAGCTGATCCGCGTGGCGGACGCCCGTCCGGCCGAGCCGGCTCTCGGCGGGAGCGCGCGGGCGATCTTCGCCCTCGTCGAGCTGGCGCATCGCTCCGTCGCCGAAGGCCTCGTCCACCCCGACCTCGACCACGGCGGCGGCTGGTGGCACGCGTTCTGGGGGGCGACGCTCGACCAGAGCGTCCAGGCGACTCTGACCGAGATCGCTGCGGCGCTACCCGCTGTCTCTGCCGACGCGTTCGGCGGCGACCGGGACGCCACGGTGCACGACCTGTACCCCGTGCTCGTCGACCAGATCGCGCGCGATCGCCTGCTCGCGGACGGCGTCCGCCTTGCGAACGCGATGAGGCCAGCTCGTCCGGCGGCGCTCGACCTGTTCCTCGAAGGGCTCACCGCCGCCGACCCGGTGCTCCCACGCCACTCCGGCTACACGGCGCTCGACCGGCGGCTGGCGGGATGGGTCGGCGTCGGCCTCGGCCAACGCATGACGACCCGCTGGAAGCTCGGCCTGCACCTGGACGAGCGGACCGGGGACACTCTCGTGCTCGAGCTCTGGCTGCAGGCCGAGGACGACCCGACGCTCGGGCTTCCCGCGTCGATGCTGTGGAGCGGCGACGACGACGTCTTTGCCTTCCTGCGCGACGGTGACCCGCGTCGTGATCTGATCCGCCAGCTCACCGAGCTGGACTCAGTGCTCGCCGACACCGGGATCGAGTTCGACCCGGCCGAGCCGGACGAGGCAGAGCTCGAGCCGGACACCGTCCGCCTGTTCCTGCGCAACGCGCTGCCGAGGCTGGAGGAGCGCGGCATCCCCGTCCTGCTTCCCGCCGCCTGGATGCGCTCGCCCGGCCGAGTGCGGGTCAACCTCACGGCCTCGAGCCAGCCGACGCGCCGCGCGAGCGGCTTCCTCTCCCCGACGGAGCTGGCGAGGTTCGACTGGCGACTCGCGGTGGGAGACGTCGTCCTCACCGAGGAGGAGCTCGCGGAGCTCGCGGCCGCCAAGGAGCCGTTCATCCGCATCGCCGGCCGGTGGCATGCGCTCCGCCGCTCGGAGGTCGAGCGCGCGCTTCGCTTCCTCGACCGCCGCCGCGCCGGGGCCGGAATCGTCGATCTCGTCCGCGCCGTCTCGGGCCTCGAGACCGATGAGGCGGGCGTCGAGCTCGGCGAGGTGACGCTGGACGCGCCACTCGCCTCTCTCCTCCACGACGACGAGCGGCGGTTTCGCTCGCGTCCGACGCCCGCCGCGATGCAGTTCGACCTCTTTCCGTTCCAGGAGCTCGGCCACGGCTGGCTGCGGATGCTCGGCGACCTCGGTGTCGGCGCGATCCTCGCCGACGACATGGGCCTCGGCAAGACGGTGCAGGCGATCGCGATGCTGGCGTCCGAGCGGGAGGAGTTCGGGCTGGAGGCGCTCGGCCCCACGCTCGTCGTGTGCCCGATGAGCGTCGTCAAGCAGTGGGGGGCCGAGATCGCGCGGTTCGCTCCGACGCTGCGCGTCCACCTCCACCACGGCCCCGGCCGGCTCACGGGCGCCGCACTCACCGCTGCCTCGCGCACCCACGACGTCATCGTCACCTCCTATGACATCGCCACCCGCGACGTCGATACGCTCGCGCTGGTCACCTGGGACCGGCTGCTGCTGGACGAGGCGCAGGACGTCAAGAACCCGGCGACGAAGCGCGCGCGTGCGCTCCGCCAGCTTCCCGCACGACGAAAGCTTGCGATGACCGGCACCCCGATCGAGAACCGGCTCGCTGAGTTGTGGGCGATCATGGACATCGTCAACCCGGGCCTGCTCGGTTCGCGCGACTGGTTTGAGCGCACCTTCGCCAAGCCGATCGAGGTGTACGGCAACGCCCAGGCGCTGGAGCGGCTGCGGTCGATCGTGCAGCCGTTCATCCTTCGGCGGCCGAAGGACTCGCACGAGGTCGAGCTCGAGCTGCCGCCGATCACGATCGCCAAGGACTACTGCCTGCTCACCGTGGAACAGGCGAGCCTGTACCGCGCGACGGTCGACCGCTGGATGGCGCGGGTCGAGGCCCACCATGACCGCTTCGGCCGCCGGGGCGCCGTGCTGGCGATGCTCAGCCAGCTGAAGCAGGTCTGCAACCACCCGGAGATACTGCTTGCGACCGGTCAGCCGCTCGAGGGCCGCTCCGGCAAGCTCGATCGTCTGCTGGAGCTGCTCGAGCTGGTGCCGTCCGGGGACAAGGCTCTCGTCTTCACGCAGTACCCCGGCTTCGACCGGCTCGTGGGGCACCTCGAGCGGCAGCTCGGCAAGAGCGTCGGCTTCTTCCACGGTCGCCTCAACGCCCGGCAGCGCGAGGATCTCCTGGCCTCGTTCGCCACCGAAGACGGCCCCACGGTACTCGTAATCTCGATCAGGGCCGGTGGGCGCGGCCTCAACCTGCCCGCCGCCAACCATGTCATCCACTTCGACCGCTGGTGGAACCCGGCGGTCGAGCAGCAGGCAACAGACCGGGCGCACCGCTTCGGCCAGCGCAAACACGTGTTCGTGCACAGCCTCATCAGCACCGGCACGCTCGAGGAACGGATAGACCAGTTGCTCGACTCGAAGCGGGAGCTCGCCGAGAGTGTGATCTCGGGCCGCTCGGAGGACTGGCTCGGCGACCTCGATCTCGGCGCGATCCGGGCGGCCGTCGAGCTCTCCGTCGACCCCGTCGAGGAGGCCGCATGAACGAGCGGATCGGCAAAGGACCCTGGGCACGCTTGCTCGCCAGCGCGGTCCTTCCCGACGAGGGGTCGTCGCTCGCCGAGCGCGGCCGTGCGCTCGTCCGACTGGGCGCGGTTCGCGACCTCGTCGTGACGACGGGAGCCGTCACGGGGCGCGTCGGTGACTGCGACGTGACGATCAGCGCCGAGCCGGTGCCGCCACGCATCTGGGCGGCGATGACGCGTTCCGCGCGTGGCGACGGGCCATTCGAGGCTGCCGTGGAAGGACGCGAGCAGTCCGTGCACCTGGAGTACCTGATGACCGCGGACTGGGAGCAGCCGCTCGTTCCGCTCACGACGGCGCTCGCGCGCCACTGCACCTGCGGACGGTCAGGCGGGTGCGAGCACCTGGCCGCGCTCGCCTACGCATTCGCGCAGGAGATCGATCGCGACCCGTCGATCCTGCTCCGCTGGCGCGGCTGTGAGGCGGCGCAGGAGGAGGCCGAACCGGCGGTGGCCGATGCCCCAGCCGTCATACCCGAGGACGCGTGGGAGGCCGGGCCGCTACCTGCGCCACGCCCGCTGCGGCCGCTTCCCACGGGAGCAGTGCTGAAGCGCCTCGGCCCGAGCGGGCTGCGCGTCGGCGGAACCGACCTCGCAGAGCTCTTGCAGCGGGCCTACGCGTCTTTCGCCGCCTCGCCTCGCCGGTAGTCCCGCCAGAAGGCGGTTTGCGCCGCGTCAGGTGACAGCACACTCGCCCATCGCGCGGCCCTGTCACTGGGTCGTTAGGCGAATCGAACGCCGGACCCAGACCCGTTACGCTGCCGTCCGCTGTACTTCGACCGAGGACGCACGATGGAGAGCGACAAGGAGCGGCACGCGCGTGTGTGGGGATCCGCCCCGTTCGAGCGCGCGGCCGCAACGATCGCCGACATGCACGACGCTCTGGACGCATCTCTCGAGCCGCAGCCAGGCGAGCGGTGGCTGGATCTGGCCTGCGGCGCTGGAGACGTCGCCTTTCGAGCGGCAGAGGCTGGGGCCGTTGTGACCGGATCCGACCTTGCACCCGTACTGATCGAGACAGCCAAGCGGCGCGCAGCGGAAGCGGGCCTCGAGGTCACGCTCGAGGTCGCCGACTGCGAGGCGCTCCCGTATGAGAATGAGAGCTTCGACATCGTGTCCTCGTCGATCGGCGTCATCTTCGCGCCCGACCACGCCGCAGTCGCGTCGGAACTCGCGCGCGTGACGCGTCCGGGCGGACGGCTCGGACTTACTTCCTGGCTGTCCGAGGAGGACGACGATGATTCGTTCGAGCAGTGGATGGGTGGAACGGTCGGTTCGCCTTCTCAGTGGGGCGTCGCAACATACGTCCAGCGGCGGCTCGAACCGTGGTTCGACCTTCGGATCAACCAGCTCTCTACCCCTCATGTTGGTGAGGACGCGGCAGCCATGTGGCGGAACCTGCGCGACAGTCACGGGCCGATCCACGACACGTGGCTGTCGCTCGACGACGCGGGCCGCGCGACAATGGATGCCGAGGAGATCGCCGATCTGGAGCTACACCGCGATGAGGACGGTGTGATCCGGAAGCCGCGCTGGTACCTCCTGATAAACGGCGTGCGGCGATAACAGAGGCCGACGGCCGGCAGCTCGGCCTCGCCAAGCACAGCCTAGGCGTGCGCTAGTGCTCGGTCTTGCTGAGTGCCATCGCGGCAACTCCAGCGACATTCCCGCACGCTCGGGCAGCCGACCAACCTCCCGTCGGACTTGGTTCGTCGCCTATCCCGCCGATTACCGGGCCGCGTAGTCGAGCTCGAGGAATTCGCTCACTTCGGTCAGCCAGCGCTGCTGAACGAAGCGGATGTGATCAGGATGCTCGTTGTAGCGATCGTAGGCGGATCGATCTGCAAACTCCATCGAGATTCCGAACCTGTAGCCATTCTTCGGGCTGACCTCGGCCAGCAACTCGAACGCCTCAACGCCAGGAATAGTCGCGAGGTGCTCCGCCGCCTCGAGGAAGTCACTCTCTTCCGCGGATCCGTCCTCATGGACGAGCGTGAACGCGACGGTGTGTCGGACGCGGTTGGCGACCATCCGCTGAGACTACTGCTCGGTCGAGCGACATTCCCGCACACTCGCGCAGCCGAGAGGGCGGTTCAGTGAGCGGGTGCGTCGCCCGGCAACGCGCCGGGCGGGCCGAGAAGCTCGATCCCATGCTCCGCCGCGAGCGCGGTTACTGCGCCAACCTCGGCCTCGGTCGGCGGCCCCAGCGGCGGCGGAGGCAGCTCGACACGGTCCGCGGGCTGGCTCGCGGCGATCACAAAGGCCGCGAAGTCGCCTGGTGTGCAAATCGCGAGCATCCGCGCCGGCCCATCCGATTCGACGCGGTAGGTATGCGCGACGCCCTTGGGTCCGAACGCTACGCCACCAGCCGCGACACGGATCGGCTCGTTGCTCCCGGCGAAGAAGCTCACCTCGCCCTCAGGACAACCCACGCCTCGTCGTCCGTTCGGTGGACGTGAAGCGGCATGTCTCCCGGTGGAGAGGAGATCTCGACGATCGACATCTGGTCGCCCGACGCCTGTCGGGTCAGCTTGACCTCGGCGAGGTTGGCGAAGAACCAGCGCGGCCCCGAGGCCGGATCGGTCATCTCAGACACGACCCGGAGCCTATCCGACAGCAGATCGCGAGCCGCTTCTGGCCGATTGATCCATGCCCAGCGGGGCGTACAGGCAGAACCGTCAAGCGACATTCCCGAACACTGGCCCACCGAGCCGTGTCTCTCCTGACGTGCTGCTGGGCGCGCGAACGACGCGGGTCGGCGACGCCGATCAGGCGATCGCGATCGTCACCTTCCCTGAGTATGGCTGCTCGCGAGCGATTGCAACGCTTTCGCCTGCCTGCTGGAGCCCATGGGTCTCTTGGACGTGGACGCGCAATGAGCCGACTTCGAGCAGCTCGCCAGGGCGCTCGAGGTTCGCCGTCGTTCCCGACGCCATCAGGTTCGTGCGTTTGGGACCCTCGCCTGCGCCGCCCCACTACCAGCTTCGGCCACCGAGATGACTACGACAGTCCGCGTTGACGAGGGCCAGGTCATGAAAGCCCAGGGCCTCGTCGCCGACACGAGAGCGGTCCTCTGCGCCATCTACCTTCTCGAGAGCGACGATCACGACTCCGTTTTCGAACTCGCTGCCCGGATCCCGCCCGCCCGCACGAGGGGGCCCCACGCCGGAAGCCATCGCGGCACGAGCGAGCTGGAGACCGGACCCTGCGAAGGCGGAATCGTTCGATCATCTCCTGCAGTCAAGACATGGAGCACTCGACGTCGTCCCAGCGGTGAGCGGTACTTACGACGACGTGATCGCGCGAGCGGTCGCCCTCGACATCGAGGGGGATCGCGTTTGGGTGGTGTCGATCGGGGACCTTCTCACGACGCTGACCATCCCACGTCGAGCCAAGGAACGTGACCGCGTTAACCAACTACGCGCAATACAGCGGGCCGGTGGCTGACGAGAAGGCGGCGATGCGGCGGCTCGAGCGGTATCTGGTTGAGGGTTCGCCGAGGCTCGAGCACTTCGCGGAGACCACGGCGAGCCTGGCGGTGAGCGAGCTCTAGAACCTGAAGCCCCGCACCGCGTAGAGATGGCCCGCTGCGTCGGGGTTGCAACTTGGCCCAAAGAAGCGTTTGATGGGTTAGCCGGACGTGCGGCTGTCTACGACTGGAGAGGTTGAAGGGCTGGGAGGACTCCGCTTTTCAGCAAGGAGGTCGTCGCGTCCGGCCCTCACTCCCCAGCAGCAAAGGGTGGTGTCACTGGCCCTGCGGCCAGAACCCCGGCGAACTTGTGCACGCGGTTAGGAAACCGCTTGCAGACGCGGGAGACATTTGAGGATGCTTGTTGGCTGCGAACAAACACGAACAAGCCCAAGCGGTAGCGGGGATCATTCCACGGATCAGCTTGTCGCGAGCAACGGGCAGACCAGGGCCAACACCACGTCGGCGGGGTATTGCACACGCCGTGCGTGATTTTCATGGCCGGCGCACTGTCGAAGGATTGGCGGGTGCATACGGTGTCGGAGCTCGCGGCGCGCAACGGCGCGAGCGCAGAGGAGACGTCCGACCCGAAGCAGGCCTATACGCAGTGCGAGCCGTCACGGCGGGAGCGGCTCTCATAGGACCGCCTCCCCTGGACCTAGCTGAACTTCAACAGTGGCTCGCTCGGTGGAAGTTTCCCGCTGGCACGCGCCGGTGCGGGCAGTCTCGGGATCCTGCTGCACGGTCAGCCGGTTGTCGCGTGCTCCTCGATGACGTAGGCCTTCGTCCGCGACCGATCGAGAACCCTCTGCTCGTCTGTGCCGATCGCCACGACTGAAAGCTTTCCGATCCAGGCGACGAAGCCTTGTCGGCGTGCCGGTTGCACTCCCCGGGCCAGCCTGCCTGTTCGCGGCCCGGAGGTACGCGTCCAGGAGCCTGCTGCCTATCCCGTGAAGCGGCCGAGCACGATCGATGCGTTGTGCCCGCCGAAGCCGGACGAGTTCGAGACGGCGACGCCGACGTCGGCTTGGCGTGCCTCGTTCGGAATGTAGTCGAGGTCGCACTCAGGATCGGGCGTCTCGTAGTTGATGGTCGGCGGCAGCACGCCTTCGTGGATCGCGAGCGTGCAGAAAATCGCCTCGACCGCGCCCGCGGCACCAAGGCAGTGCCCGGTCGCACCCTTGGTCGATGAGATCGGAACCTTCCGGGCAATGTGCTCTCCGAGGGCGCGTTTGATTACCCGCGTCTCGCTCGCGTCGCCGAGCGGAGTCGAGGTGCCGTGCGCGTTGATGTAGTCGATCTGGTCCGGTGAGACTCCGGCGTCCGCGAACGCCATGAGCATGGCACGAGCCGGGCTCTGGCCTGTCGGGTCGGGCTCGGTGAGGTGCTGCGCGTCGGAGGAGACGCCGTAACCGAGCAGCTCGGCGTAGATCCTGGCGCCGCGCTGCGTTGCGTGTCCGAGCTCCTCGAGCACGAGCACGGCGCCTGCCTCGCCCATGACGAAGCCGTCGCGATCGGCGTCGAACGGCCGGCTCGCGTGCTCCGGGTCGTCGTTGCGACGTGAGAGGGCGCGCAGCGCGGAGAAGCCGGCGATACCGACCCTTGTGATCGCCGCCTCGCTACCACCTGCGAGCATGACCTCCGCACGCCCGAGGCGGATCGCGTCCAGCCCGTCGCCGATCGCCATCGTCGAGGCGGCGCAAGCGGTGCACTGGGAGGAAAGCGGGCCCTTCGTGCCGAGTTCGATCGAGACCCGGCTTGCGCCCACGTTCGGAATGATTGCGGTGATCGAGAACGGGCTGCCCCGGGTGGGGCCTCGCTCGATCAAGGTCTCGCACGCTTCCTCGAACGACTTGAGACCGCCCATCGCGGTCGCGAAGGCGACGCCCACCCGATCGCACTCCGGCTCTATCTTCAGCCCGGCGTCGGCCTGCGCCTGCCGCGCCGCCGCCACGATCATCTGCGCGAACCGGTCCATGCGCCTCGCCTGCTTGCGCTCGATCCACTGCGTCGGCTCGAAGCCCTTCGCCTCGCAGGCGAACGTGACCGGAAATCCGGTGGTGTCGAACGCCGTGATCGGGTCGGCCGTCGCTTTACCTGCGACGAGATTCTCCCAACTCGACCGCACATCGTTACCCAGCGGCGTCACCGCGCCCAGCCCCGTGATCACGACTCTCCGATGCCCGTTGGCGCCCATCAGCCCTCGATGTGCCTCAGTCGGCCGTCAGATACCAAAAGGAGAGTTATCTCGTCGGAGAATCCGCACTCGAGGCACGCATAGCGCGTCCCTCCGTCCTCATCGACGATGATTCCCATCGTAACGCCGCAGCCCGGGCAGATCGGCGGGCGCTCGTCATCGGCGTCCGGCTTGCGCTCCTCGTCCACGCGGCCAGCCTAGCTCGCAGCTTCGCTTTCGAAAAGGCTAAAAGGCGGGTTGCATAACCCGGAGGTCGCAGGTTCAAATTTGCCCCGCTACTGGCGTCGCCCTCGCCGTTCGAATCGAGGACTCCCTCTGTTCCGAGCATGCGGCCAGCGCCTCCTCGTAGCGACTGGTGCCACTGAGTGCACCGCCCAGCCTCCCTCAAGCAGCCACAGCGCGGGTGAATCTAGATCACTTTCGCAGCTATTCTCTCGGCGCACTCGGACGAATACCGACGGCGGCCGTTACGCGCCTTACTGTCCGTTCGCAGGATCAGAGAGGTGTGTGATGGCCGCGGGCGCAGAGAAGCTCACGTTCGGAAATGGCGGAGCGTTCATGCAGGAGACGCGTCGCGAGGTGGAGCAGTATCTCGCACGCGGCCACACGCGGCTGAGAGGCTCGCTGCTTCTCTTCGCGAAGGCCCCCGTGGCGATCGGCTTCACCGTCGCGTCGTGGGTGGTGCTCGTCTTCGTCCAGCCCGGTGTGGCGGCGGCGTTCCTCTGCCTCGGGGGACTCGTGCTGGGCGCCCTGCTGACAGCCTTCTGCGTGCAGCACGACGCCAACCACGGTTCCTACTTTCGGCGTAGGCGCCTCAACCATCTGCTCGGCTGGACGGCGGACGCGCTGCTCGGCTTCTCGAGCTACGCCTGGCGCGTGAAGCACAACGTCGCCCACCACACCTACACGAACATCGACGGCTTCGACGATGACGCCAGGCAGGTGCCGCTGGCTCGGTTTGCACCCTCGCAGGAATCAAGGCCGTGGTACCGGTTCCAGCACCTCTATATCTGGCCGATGTACACGCTCATGGGTTTGCGTCTGCAGACGGTCGGCGACATCACAGCGTTCCTGCGCGGCAGCGTCGGCGAAAGCACGCTGCGGGTACCCCGCGGCTGGAACTTAACGGGCGTGATCGTGGGCAAGGCGATCTTCGTCACGTGGGCGATTGCCATCCCGCTGCTCGTGTACCCCTGGTGGGCCGTGCTCGTCGCCTACCTCGGTTTCGCGATGATCACGAGCTTGATCATGGCAACGACGTTTCAACTCGCGCATTGCGTCGAGGAAGCCTCGTTCACGTCGGCCGAGCAGGCGCGTGCCAGACGGCCGATCTGGGCGGTGCACGAGGTCGAATCGACCGTCGACTTCTGTCCCCGCAACCCGGTCCTCACCTGGGCGCTCGGTGGCCTCAACTTCCAGATCGAACATCACCTGTTCCCGCTCCTGCCGCACACGCACTACCCGAAGATCGCCGAGATCGTGCGGCGCAACTGCGTCAAGCACGGAATCCGCTACTCGTCGCAGCCGTCGCTCAGAGCTGCGCTGCGCTCGCACACCCTCCATCTCCGCGCGATGGGCCGGCTCGGCCTCCCGGTTGAGATCGAGATGGGTTAGCGGCGGTACTCTTGCGAACTGGTGCGACACGGATGAGCAGGTGCGCCGATCAACGCGTTTTTCGGTTCAACCGTGGCGAACCCCGCGGCGGGACTGTTGGAGGCGGTTACAACTCCCGAGGTGATGCTGATCGGGGTCCTTTCCCTCCGCTTCGCCGACGACGGCCGCTGCGAGGACCTGCGGGAGACATGGCTCTTCGAGGCGGGTGACCACGCTCCGCACGAGGGCTGGGGCGTCTAGGCGTTTCCGACCCGGGCAGGCCGAACCGAGTCAGGCCCGTGGGAGCACTGCCTAACTAGACGATCTCGAGCCCGACGTAGTTCTCGGCGAGCGACGTGGCGGCGGCGTGGGAGGTCGTCAGGTATCGCAGTTGAGAGAGCTGGAGTTTCAGGTCGAGCGCGTCCTGGTCCTCCGAGCGATGGAGCATGTGCGTCATCCACCACGAGAAGTGCTCGGCCCGCCAGACGCGCCGCAGGCACGTGTCGGAGTAGGCGTCGAGACCGGCCGTGCTGCCGGTCCGGAACCAGTCCACCAGCGCCTCGGCGAGTACGCGCACGTCGTGGAGCGCGAGGTTGAGCCCCTTCGCGCCGGTGGGCGGCACGATGTGGGCTGCGTCGCCGGCGAGGAAGAGCCGTCCGTGGCGCATCGGCTCGCAGACGTAGCTCCTCATGCCGGTGACGCCTTTCTCGAGGATCGGTCCCTCGGCGAGCGTCCAGCCGTCGAGGCCAAGGCGCGTCTGCAGCTCCTCCCAGATGCGTTCGTCCGGCCACTCGGCCAGATCCTCGCCGGGGCGGCACTGCACATAGAGGCGGCCGAGCTCCGGAGAGCGAAGGCTGAGGAGTGCGAACCCGCGCTCATGGTGCGCGTAGACGAGCTCGTCGTTCGAGGGAGCAACCGCTGCGAGGATCCCGAGCCAGCCGAACGAGTACTCGCGCGAGAACTCGGACAGGACGCCCGCCGGGATGCTCGGCCGGCAGATCCCGTGGAACCCGTCGCAGCCCGCGATCACGTCGCACTCGAGCTCCTCGTCGTGGCCGTCATGCCGGTACCGGATCAGCGGTCGCTCGGTCTCGAGCTCGTGCACCGAGACGTCCGCGACCTCGAACCGGAGGGGCAACCCCGTCTCGAGGCGGAGGTCGATCAGGTCTTTGACGAGCTCGGTCTGACCGTAGATCACGATCGCACGCCCGTCGGCGAGCTCGCTCAACGGGATTCGATGGCGCTCGCCGGCGAACTGGAGCTCGATCCCGTGGTGGACGAGCCCCTCGCGGAGTAGTCGGTCGCCCGCGCCCGTCTCCACGAGGAGGTCGACGATCGCCTGCTCGATGACTCCTGCACGGATGCGCGCCTCGACGTGCTCGCGGCTCCGATCCTCGAGGATCACCGTATCGATGCTCTCGAGCTGGAGGAGATGGCCGAGCGTGAGCCCGGCTGGACCGGCGCCGACGATGCCCACCTGCGTACGCGTTCGACTCACGCGTTGCCTTTCTCCTCCAGGATCCGTTGGGCGATCGCGAACGCACCGTTTGCCGCGGGCACCCCGCAGTAGACGGCGCACTGGAGCAGAACCTCCTTGATCTCGTCCGGGGTGACTCCGTTACGCAGCGCGGCGTGCACGTGCATCTCGAGCTCGTGCTCGCGGCCGGTCGCGACGAGCGCCGTGATCGTGATGCAGCTCCGCATGCGGCGATCGAGGCCCGGCCGTGACCAGATCTCACCCCAGGCGTAGCGGGTGATGAGATCCTGAAAGTCGGCCGTGAACTCCGTGGTGCCCGCGATGGCGCGGTCCACGTGCTCGTCCCCGAGCACGTCTCGCCTCGTCTTCATCCCCTCGTCGCTCATACCGGTACCTCCTGTCCCAGATGCTCGAGTACGGCGCTCGTGAACTCCTCGGCGCGCTCGACGTTCGCGAGGTGGGCCGCGCGGTCGAGGACCTGAAGTCGCGCGCCCGGAATCCGGGACGCGATGAGCTCGGCGTGCTCGACCGGCGTCGCCGGGTCGTCCGCGCCCGCTACGACCAGCACAGGCACGGCGATCGCAGAGATCCGCTCCCGCGCGTCCCACGCACCGACGGCCTCGCAGCAGCGCGCATAGCCCTCCGGCGGCGTCGCGGCCAGCATCGCCCGGAAGCGCGCCACGGTCTCCGGCTCCTCACGCTCGAGCTCAGCTGTGAACCAGCGTCCGACGACGGTGCTCGCGATCGCCTCCATCCCCTGAGCGCGAGCGATCCTCGCGCGCTCCGACCATCCGTCGGGTGGCCCGAGGTACGCCGAAGTGCAGGCGAGGACGAGCCGCTCGACACGCTCGGGCGCGTTCAGTGCGATCGCCATCCCGACCATTCCTCCCAGCGAGACTCCGCAGAGCGAGACGCGCTCGAGCCCCAGCTCGTCGAGGAGCCCGAGCAGGCCGTCGGCGAACCGCTCGACCGTGGGCGCGCTATCGGGGAGCTCGGATGCGCCGTGGCCGGGGTGGTCGTACGTGAGCAAGCGGAAGCGGTCGGCGAGCTCAGGAACCTGGCGCTCCCACAGCTCATGGGTCGTGCCGAGCGAGGTCGAGAGCACGAGGACGGGTGCGTGCTCGGGCCCGCGGAGGCGGTAGGAGAGGCTCATCCCCGTGTCCTCTCGTACTCGGCGAGTGCTCGGTCGACGAGCGCCTCGGCCGCACCGAGATAGGCGGTCGGTTCGAGGAGCGCATCCAGCTCCTCGGCGGAGAGACCCGTCCGCTCGTCGGTGAGAAGCGCTTCGCGGAACGACGCAGCGCTCGCGGCCTCGGCGACGACCTCATGCGCCTGGCTGCGCCCGAGGCGAGGCATGAGGGCGAACGAGACGCGCTCTGCGACGACGATGCCGCCGCTCGCGTCGAGGTTCGCCCGCATCCGCTCGGCGTCGACCTCGAGACCGGTGACGGCGTCAGCGGCGGCCGCTGCCGATCCGCCGGCAAATGCGAGCGCGCCGGAGAGCGCCTCCCACTCGGCGTGCCAGACACCTACGCCGCGCTCATGCTCGTGGGCGAGGTCGCCGAGCAGGACTCCGGCGTGCGCGTTGGCCAGGCGCGCACACGCCACCGCGAGGGTCGAGCGGACGGGATTGCGCTTCTGCGGCATCGTCGAGGATCGTCCGCCCGACGCCTCAGTGACCTCACCCACCTCGCTCTGCGCGAGGAGCACGATGTCGCGACCGACCTTTGCGGCCGCTCCCGCCGCTCCGTCCAGTGCCGCGCCGAGCTCTGCGATGCGCTGGCGGTTCGTGTGCCAGGGGAGCACGGGCTCCCCGAGCCCGAGCTCCTCTGCGTAGAGCCGGGTGACCTCGAGTGCCTCGTCCCCGAAGGCGGCGAGCGTCCCTGCAGCGCCACCGAGCTGGGCTGCGAGCCGCTCGTCTCGCACGGCGACGAGTCTCCCGCGCGCCTCGAGAACCGAGACGAGCCAGCCTGCCGCCTTGAGCCCGAACGTCGTCGGCACCGCCTGCTGGAGGAGAGTGCGCGCAGCCATCGGTGTCGAACGGTGCGTGCGCGCGAGCTCCGCGCAACCGTCTGCGAGCCGGTCGAGCTCGGCGAGCACGAGTGCGACGGCGCGGCGCGAGACGAGCATCGCGGCGGTGTCCACGATGTCCTGGCTGGTCGCACCCAGATGGACGTAGTCGGCAGCCTCGTCGCCGACGGCCGCGCGGAGCTCGCGAACGAGCGGCTCCGCCGGGTTCCCGACACCGCGGCCGTCGGCGGCGAGACGCGGCGGGGTGGTAGAGCTCGGCGCGGCACGCATCTCCGATGCGAGCGGCTGCATCCTTCGGGACGATGCCGAGTGCGGCGCCAGCCTGCGCGAGGGCGCGTTCCGCATCGAGCATCCCCTGCAGCCACGCGCGATCCGAGACCGCCTCTCGCAGCTCCTCCGACACGAAGATGGCCGAGAACGGTGTCACACCGCGAAGAACGTCGTCTGATCCGTGCCCTGGAGGACGATGTCGAAGCGAAGCGTGTCGTCGTCCGCCCGCGCGACGATCGTCTTCCGCTCTGCCGGTTCGAGCCCGAGAAGCACGGGGTCCTCGGCGTTCGCGGCCTCCTCGTCGGGGAAGTACATGCGGGTTGCCACGCGCTTCAAGAGGCCGCGCGCGAAGATGCCGACGAGGAGGTGCGGCGCCTGGAGCCTCCCGTCCACCCACGGAAGGCGGCCGGGTTTCACCGTGACGAACGTGAAGCTGCCGTCACTCTCGGTGCCCGACCGCCCGAAGCCGGTGAAGCCGGTCTCGAGCGGGATCTGCTCGCGATCGTCCGCCGGATGCGCGTAGCGACCTGCTGCGTTCGCCTGCCAGATCTCGATCATGCCGTCCGGGACCGGATCTCCGGCCCCGTCGAAAAGGATTCCCGAGATGCGAAGCGCGCGCGGGTCGGACTCATCGACGAGCTGGTTCGAGATCGGGCCGCCGATGAGCCCGATCTCCAGGTACGGACCGCTTGTCTGCGACGGCGTGAGCGCGATCTCAGTCATCGTGCGGCTGCTCGAGCGGTGTGGCCTTGCGGCCGCCGAGCACGATGTCGAATCGGAAACCGAGGGCCCGGTCGGGCTGCGTCAGCTCTATCTCGAACTTCGCAACCAACCGCTGTCGCGCGCCATCGTCACGGATAGAATTGAAGATCGGGTCGAATGGAAAGAGCGGGTCGCCAGGGAAGTACATCTGGGTGACGAGTCGCTCCGGGAATGCCCGGCCGAAGAGCGAGAAGTGGATGTGCTTCGGTCGCCATGCATTCGCGTGGTTCCCCCACGGATACGCGCCCGGAAGCACCGTCGTGAAGCGGTACGTGCCCTCGTCGTCCGTCAGGCAGCGCCCGCACCCCGTGAAGTTCGGGTCGAGCGGCGCGTCGTGCGTGTCGACCGCGTGGCGGTAGCGGCCCGCGGCGTTCGCCTGCCAGATCTCGACCAGCTGCCCGCGGAGAGGCTTGCCGTCCGAGCCGAGGACGCGGCCGGTTACCGTGATCCGTTCACCCAGCGGCTCGCCCGCGTGCTGGCGCGTGAGATCGGCGTCCGTCTCGGACAGTGCCCCGCCGCCGTACACGGGCCCGGTCAGCTCCGAGAGCGACGTGGGCAGGAGAACCAGGGGGTTCTTCGGTGCGCGAAGCCGCGTGCCGACATAGTCGGGGTAGAGGAGCGGCGGATCGGACTCGCTCAGGGCGGCGTCCGAGATCCGGCCGAGCGCGGTCTCAGGCTGCACGGCGATCCTCCAGATCGATGTCGAAGGGAGCGCCGGTCGCCGCCCGCACCTGCTCGACGGTGGCGTCACCCAGCAGCTCGGTCAGGACGAGCGCTCCGTCTCGAAGTCGAAAGACGGAAAGCTCGGTGACGACCACGTCGGCTGCGCCACGCGCCGTGAGCGGGTACGTGCACTCGGAGACGACCTTCGGGTCGCCTGTCGACGACGTCGCGGTCATGGTCACGATCACCCGGCGCGCCCCGACCACGAGATCCATTGCACCGCCGACGCCGAGAACGTCCTTCCCGGGCACTGCCCAGTTCGCGATATCACCTGCGATCGAGATCTGGAGGGCGCCGAGGACGGCGACGTCGATGTGCCCGCCGCGGATCATCGCGAAGCTCTGCGCGCTGTCGAAGTACGCGGCGCCGGGGAGCGCGGTCACCGGTCGCTTCGCCGCGTCGATGAGGTCGTGGTCGACCTCGTCCTCGCCGGGTCGCGGCCCGACGCCGAGGAGCCCGTTCTCCGTGTGTAGGCAGACGTTCGCGTCGTCGAGCAGGCCGGGGATGAGGTTCGGGATCCCGATGCCCAGATTGACGATCTCGCCGGGGCGGAGCTCCTGCGCAGCGCGGGTCGCGATCGCGGTCTTGACGTCGCCCGTCAACGGGAGAGCACCAACTCGTCGACGTACAGATGCGGTGTGTGGATCGCCTCCGGCTCGAGCTCGCCCGCTGACACGATCTCTCCCACCTCGGCGATTGTCACCCGCGCAGCCGTCGCCATCAACGGGTTGAAGTTGCGCGCTGTGCGCCGGTACCAGAGGTTGCCGAGCTCGTCGCCGCGCGCCGCGTACACGAGCGCGACATCCGCATGGATCGGCTCCTCGAGTACGTGCGAAACGCCGTCGATCACGCGCTCCTCCTTGCCCGCCGCGAGCAGCGTGCCGGCGCCGACCGGCGTGAAGAAACCCGCGATGCCCGCCCCTGCCGCGCGGATCCCCTCCGCGAACGTCCCCTGCGGAACCAGCGTCGCCTCGATCTCGCCGGCGTTCACGGCCGCCACGGCCTCGGGGTTCGAGGTGAAGTACGACGAGATGCCGCGCCTGATCCGTCCCTGGCGCAAGAGCTTCCCGAGCCCACGACCCGGCTCGCCGATGTTGTTCGAGACGATCGTCAGCTCGTCGGCGTCGGAGCTCTCGACGAGGGCGTCGATGAGGGTAAGCGGCGCGCCGACGAGCCCGAATCCTCCGACCATCACCGTGTCGCCCGAGCGGATCGCCGATACCGCCTCCGCGGGCTCGATGGGGCTACGCGCATGCGCCATTCGTCAATCTCTTTCGTCGCGTGATCAGCGGGGAGCCTAACCGCGCTTGTATGCAAACACAGGGCACCTGGAGCACGATCGCGCGTTTGCTGGACTCGACACAGTGGGTGTTGTATACATGCGCCGATGTCCTCGCGACGCGCTCGTCGAGCCGCTGGGAGTTGTCCGGTTCGCGCAACAACCGAAGCGGGAGTGTCGTCGGAGACATCGACAGCACAGGAGGTCGGGTCGGGGTCTTGCCGACTGGTTCGGCGGGACGAAACGTCTCGTCGTAGCCAGCCTGGTCGTTTGGCAGGCATGACGGAAGGAGTGATGTCGTGAAGCGGTACAGATTGATTGCGGCCGTGGGCGCTGTTGCGATGGCCACCGCGGTGCTGAGCGGGTCGAGTGCGTACGGGGGATCGAGCGCGTCGACCCAAGGGAGCCCGATCAAGCTCGGCTTGATCACGCCACTTACTCCGGGTGCTTCCAACTTCGTGCCCTGGGGTGTCCAGGTTCGTGCCGGGGCGGCGCTCGCCGTGAACGAGATCAACAGGTCGGGAGGCGTGAAGGGACGGGGGCAGGGGCGCAAGCTCAACCTGGTCGTCGCCGACGACCAGGGCACGAACACGACCGCGGCCATCGACGGCTTCAGGCGGCTGACCCAGCAGGAAAACGTGGTCTCCGTCGGAGGCATCATCGGCAGTCCGATCGGGCAGGCGACGACGCGACTCGCCGAGGAAGGAAAGATTCCGTTGTTCCTGGTGAAGTCGGGGAACAACGAGATCCTGACGCAGTCGAGCCGCTACACGTTCCGCACGTGCTTGCCCGCCGCGGCGATGGTTGCCCAGTCAGTGGTGCAGCTCGCGCAGCGACGTGAGATCAGGAGCGTCGGGGTGATGATCGCGGACTACTCGTGGGGCCAGTCCTTCAAGTCGTCGCTCGAGGATGCGGCGAGGACCGCGCCGAACATCAGATTCAACGTCCAGGTTGCGCCGGTTCCGACACAGAACTTCACGCCGTACCTGCGTGCGTTCGGCGATGTGTCGTTGATCGTCGCGACGGGCCATCCGCCGGGAGCACCGCTGGTTCTGGCTCAGGCGGGACAGCTGGGCCTGAAGGCGCCGGTGGTGGGCGCAGACGGGCCATGGTCGCTCACTGCGAAGAGCACGACGACGTCGGCGTTCGGCCGCTACAGCGACTTCAAATGCATGGCCACGGCAACCAAGCAGTACAAGGCGCTCGCGAAGCGCTACCTCCGGGCGTTCCCACAGAACGAGTTCATGGAGGACGACGCGCTGGCGGGCTACGCGTACGTCAAGATCGTCGCGGAGGCGATCAGCAGGGTCGGGCCCAACCGCGAGAGAATCGCCGCCTATGTCCATGCGAACACCTTCAACATCCCCGGCTACGCTTGGCCGCTCAGGTGGACGCCATGGGGCGAGATGATCGGGGCGCGGCCGCAGTACGCCATCCTGACCAAGGGCGCGCCGCCCGAGCCCGGCTTGAACACCGCTTCGACCACCTTCTGGCCGAGAGTGATATTCAAGTCGCCGGTGCTGACGCCGTATCGTCCTCCGTCCTAGCCGTGGAGATCGGACCTGCTTCTCGAGGTTGACGACGTCACGAAGCGCTTCGGCGGTCTCCCGGCCGTCGACGGCGTGACGTTCGGGATCGACGACGGCGACATCGTCGCCGTCGTCGGTCCGAACGGGGCCGGAAAGAGCACGCTGCTGAAGCTCATCGTCGGGCTGGAGCGGCCGACACGCGGCAACGTCCTCCTCGACGGGGCGCGGATCGACGGCCTCATCGTCCATCAGATCCGGCGCAAGGGGATCGCGTTGGCCATGCAACGGCCGCTTCCGTTCGGATCGATGACGGTTCTCGAAAACACTCTCCTCGCCGCGATGTTCGGCGTGGAGCACGGCGTCCTGAGCGAGCGGGAAGCCAGGCAGCGGGCGACCGAGGCGCTGGCGTTCGTCGGGCTGGACGAGCGAGCCGCCCAGCCGGTTTCGAGCCTGAACCTCCACCAGCTGCGCTTCCTCGAGATGGCGAAGGCACTCGTGGGCCAGCCCAAGGTGCTGCTGCTCGACGAGGTAATGGCAGGTCTCAACGAGGCCGAGCTCGCGCACTCCGTCGACATCGTTCGGAGTGTTCGCGACACGCTCGGAACGACGATTCTCTGGGTCGAGCACGTCATGAGTGCGGTCATACAGCTCGCCGAGCGCGTGATCGTCCTGAACTTCGGCCAGGTGCTGGCCGATGGCGAGCCCGAGGTCGTCATGCGGGACCCGCAGGTCGTCGAGGCGTACCTCGGACGGGCGCGCGTTGCTTGAGGTCGCCGGGCTGGCGGCCGGGTACCTCGGCGAGCGGGTCATCGACGGCATCGACCTCGAGATCCGCACCGGCGAGGCGGTGGCGATCGTCGGCTCGAATGGCGCAGGCAAGACGACGCTCTTCCGGGCAATTGCCGGGCTGCTCTCGCCGATGGCGGGTCGCGTCGTCCTCGACGGGAAGGACCTGACACGCCGTCCAGCGCACCGGATCGCGCGAGCGGGAATCGCATACGTTCCCGCCGAGCGGCACCTCTTCCCGGCGATGACCCTGAAGAGCAATCTCGCCCTGGGCGCGTATCCCAGGCGCCCGGATGCCGAGACGCTCGAGCTCGTGTACGACCTCTTTCCGCGCCTGAAGGAGCGACAGCGCCAGCAGGCGGGAACTCTCAGCGGCGGCGAGCAGCAGATGTTGGCCGTGGGTCGCGCGCTCATGGCGCGGCCGCGGCTCCTCATGCTCGATGAGCCGACGACCGGATTGGCGCCGAAGATCGCACAGCTCGCGTTCGAGGCGCTCGAAGGGCTCAAGAAGGAGGGCATGACCCTGCTGATCGCCGAGCAGCAGGTGCCGCTCGCGCTCTCCGTGGCCGACCGCGGCTACGTGCTCGAGAACGGGCGCGTCACGCTGAGCGGCACGTCCGCGGAGCTCGACAGGAATCCGGAAGTACGACGAGCGTATCTGGGTGTCGCATGAGCGTAGGCTCGACGGAGCGATCCAGGAGCGGAGCGCCGGCTTCGCCGGCGCCGGAGCGGGAATGAGGGCCGTCATCCTCGACGGCATCGTGGTCGGGCTGGCGTTCGGGCTGCTCGGCGTCGGCATGACGCTCGTCTACGGTCTCGGCGGCGTCCTCAACCTCGCCTACGGCCAGATCGTGGTGCTCGCGGCGATCGTCATCTCGCTCCTCATGGAGGACGACGTCGCGACGGTTCTCGCGGCCTTCGTGGGTGTGCTGGCAGCGGCAGGAGTCTCCGTTCTGCTCGATCTCACGCTGATGCGGCCGGTCTACCGCCAGCACGGAGAAGAGCGGACGCTCCTGGGCCTCCTGCTGACGCTCGGAGCCGCGTTCGTCATCGGCGGCCTCCTCGTCTGGCGGTACCCCGCGGGCGCGTTGTACATCTTCGTCAGCGGGGACCCGATTTCCGTCATCGGCGTTCCGATGTCGGTGGGGAGCATCTGGGCCTCCGCGATCGCCCTCGCGGTAGCGGTGGTACTCCTGCTGTTCTTCGGCGCGACCACGTTCGGGCGCGGCGTCCGCTCCGTGATCCAGGACGAGACGGGCGCACGACTCGTGGGCATCAATCCTGGCGTTCACCCGCACCGTCGTCTTCGCACTGAGCGGCGCGCTTGCGGGGATGGTCGCGATTGCGCAGTCGATGACCGGACCGCTGACAGCCAACGCCGGGTTCGAGCTCACCACGTTCGCGCTGATCGTCACCGTGGTCGGAGGGCTCGGGAGCGTCGCGGGAGCGTTCCTCGCGGGCGTGCTCCTCGGCGTGGTGAACGCGCTGAGCGCCCACTACATCGGGCAATACATCACGACCATCATCCTCCTCGGTGCCGCCGCTCTGACGATCCTCATCCGACCTCGCGGGCTGCTCGGGCGATGACCGAGATGGAGAAGACGAGAAGTCTGCCGCGTCTCGGGAGGATCGGCCGGGCGCTCCTTCCGATCGCCGTCACGGCGGCGATCCTTGCCGTCCTTCCGCCAGTCTGGTTCGGGGACTCGCCGTACACGACGTCGTTGGCCGTCCAGGCGCTCGTGTTCGCCTCGTACGGCGTCGGCTTCAACCTCATCTTCGGAAGCACGAACCAGCTCTTCCTGTGCGTAGGCGCCCTGGCCGGCGTCGGTGGTTACGGCGCCGGCATCCTCGCCAACGAGACCTCCCTGCCCCTGGCGGCGGGGGTGATCGTGGGAACCGTGAGCGCGGCGATCGTCGGGGGCCTTCTGAGCTGGATCGCCGTGCGGCGCTCGCTCGGCATCATCTTCACGGGCATCGTCACGCTCGTGTTCTCGCTCGGGTTCGCGAACCTCCTGCTCGGCCAGCGCGAGCTGACCGGATCCGAGACCGGTCTCATCGTGGAGGGCGTTCCCGCCGATCTCGCCGACGACAGCGTCGGCGGCTACTACCTCTTCGCGGGGCTCCTCGTCGTTTTTCTGATCGTCTTCCGTGCTCTTCAGCTCTCGCACGTGGGCTGGGCGTTCCGCGCCCTTCGCGACGACGAGGTTGCCGCCGAGCTCGCGGGTGTGAACGTCGCGCGCTACCGGATCTATGCGGCGACCGTGGGCTCGGCGATGATCGGCCTCACCGGAGCACTCCTGGCCTACAGCGCAGGTTTCATCAGCCCGGCGACGTACAGCTTCGAGCGCGTTGACGTGCGCGTTCTCGTGATGGTGGCGTTCGGCGGTCTCGGAACGCTGCTCGGCCCGGTGGTCGGCGCCGCCGTCTTCGCCGTCCTTGACGAGAGGCTGACGGCGAGTCTCGAGCTGCGCGAAGTCCTGTACGGCGTGTTCGTCATCGCGATCTTCCTCTTCTTCAGACGCGGTGTGGTGCAGGCGATCGTCTCGCTCTTCCAACGCTTCTTCGGCTCGGGCCGACGCGCGCAGCCAGACCTGCGACCATCTCGAGAGTAGGAGTCCACGACCGTGCCACGCGGGAAACACGCCCACTCGCAGACGACGAAGGCGACGCTCGGGCTCCGCGAGCTCCTGCTCGACGGAGCCTTCAAGCCGCGCGAGCGTGTTCCCGGAGCTCCGCCTGGTCGAGGAGCTCGGCGTGTCGCGGACACCACTCCGGACCGCCCTCATGACCCTCGAGCACGAAGGGCTCCTCGAGACGCTTCCGGGTGGAGGCTTCGTCGTCCGTGAGTTCACACGCACCGACATCGACGATGCGATCGAGCTGCGCGGAGTGCTCGAGGGCACGGCTGCGCGCCTCGCGGCGGAGCGGCTCGACTCGGAGGAGGAGCTCGAGCCTCTCCGCGACTCGCTGTCGGAGGATGGATGCCGTCGTCCGCACTCCGAGCGTCGAGACGTTCATGGAGTACCTCCGTCTCAATGACGAGTTCCACGATTCGTTCCGGGCGCTGGCGAAGAGCCCTCAGCTCGGCCGGGCGCTCGAGCACCTGCTCGCTCTCCCGTTCGCGCCGCCGAGCGCCCTGCTGATGGTGCACTCGGCGCTACCCGAGTCGTGGGAGATCCTGCTCGTGGCGCAGCACCAGCATCACGCGCTCGTCGACGCGATCAGCCGGCGCGAGGGAGCGCGTGCCGACGCGATCGCGCGAGAGCATGCGCGCATCGCACGCCAGAACCTCGACGTCGCGCTCGAGAACCGCCACCTCCTCGAGCACCTCCCGGGCTCGACCCTGCTGCGACTGCCCGCGGCCTGATCCCGCCCGGCAGCGGGCCTCGACGCTCAGACCGCGGTGGCTTTCGTGCGCCAGCCCTCGTGGTACGTGCTGCGCGCGACCTCCGAGTACGGGCACGGGCTCACGATCGCGCGGATCTCCACCTGACGGTGCCGCTCGACCACCGGCTTCGAGGATCCTCCGCCCTCCTCACCCCAGACGAGGGCCACCTCGGTGCCGATCTCGACGTCGACGTCGACCATCGCGAGCGACAAGTACGAGCGCTCGTTGTAGCTGTATCCGGAGAAGGTCGACACGCCGATCTCCTCGCCCTCGTGGAGCACCTTGTCGTACGGCCACGTCGAGTAGTTGGACAGCGGGATGTCGATGTA
The DNA here is from genome assembly GCA_963840705.1 of uncultured Actinomycetes bacterium. GTDB lineage: Bacteria > Actinomycetota > Thermoleophilia > Gaiellales > Gaiellaceae > GMQP-bins7. The sequence continues at coordinate 91,480 of CAWIZT010000012.1, forward strand.
CTTCGCGGGATCGCCCTTCTCGAAGAGCGACCCGATCGCCTGCGCGACGTCCTCTCCGTTCCACGCAAGCGTGACCTTCTTCCAGCGCGGCCGGTCGGCCATCTCGAGGAGAGCCTCGCGCCCGACGAAGTCGTGGTCGAACTTGACGAACGGCCAGTACCCGAGGTCGTGCGGCGTGAGGTAGTAGTCGGTGATGTCGTCGGAGTTGGAGCTGCCTCCGAGCGAGCCGGTGCCCTCGTACCCGTCGGCGGGCAACCACTCTCGGTAGGACTTCATCTCGTCGCCGGTGAAGACCGCGGGGAGCGGGCACGGGATCCAGCCCGACTCGAGCGTGTTCGTCGCATACGCGCGGGCGCCCACCTGACGCAGACCGAAGTCCTCCCCGGCTTCGACGATCGCGCCCCTGACGTCCTCGCGCTCGTCCCACGGGCCCCAGAGCTCGAGCCCGGGCACGCCCGACATTCCGTGGTGCAGAGCGCGCACCTGCCGCCCGCCGATCGTGAGCTCGCCCAGGTTGAAGAACTTGATCTCGGGAAGCGGCCCGCCGTTCGCGTTCTCCAGAACCTGCATCGCGGTCGGCCCCTGAACCTGGAAGCGATACAGCTCGCGCCCGCCCCTCGGGTTGACGGCGGTTCGCTCGTCCCGCGATAGCTGCACGTCGTAGCCCCCCGTCTCGGCGTGGTACTGCACCCAGTTGTGCGCGGACGGACGCCCCACGAGCCGCACCTTGTTCTCCGCCAGGTGGAAGAGGATCGCGTCTCCGATGACGTACCCGTCGTGGTTGCATACGACGAGCTGCTTCGCCTTCTTCGCAGCGAAGTTCTCGAACGTGTTGACGCCGACATGAGCGAGGAGCTTGATCGTGTCCGGCCCTTCGATCTGGAGGTCGAGCATGTGGTGCGACTGGTCGAAGAGCGCGGACGTGTCGCGCCAGGCCACCTGCTCCTCCCGCCAGTTCGAGAACTCAGCCGGCACCGCCGGATAGACGTATGGTCCGATCTGCGAGTTGCGGGCCATCTCGACTGCGCCTCCGACTGCCTGCAGCTTCTCTTCGAGACTCGTGAAGCTCATGCTCTCCTACCTCCTGCTCGAGATACGCGAGGTGTGCCAGGGGGGCTGAAGCGGATACTACGGAAGCCCGAGACGTGCTTCACGGTGCGCCCGTCTCGGAGCCCTCCCGTGCCTGGTGGTCGCGGCCCAGGAACGTGTTCGCCCAGGCGCTCGTCCCGGCCAGCGCGTTGTCCTTGACGACGACGGGCCCGTCCAGCATCGACTCCTCCTCGCCGTAGGCCTTCAGTCGCTCGTACGCCTCCGACCAGATGCACTCGGTGTCGTAGACCTCGCACAGGCCGTCCCGCGTCCCGCCACAGGGGCCGTTGCGCTGGTTCTTCGCGCACTGCGACTCCGGGCAGACGTAGGCGATCTCGGGGAGCGAGCAGTCGCCGCAGTCCTTGCAGCCGAACAGCGGCACCTTGGCGGCCTGTTCGAGCGCATGCGCCACCTGCCGCACGGCTCGCGGGGACCTCGCGATGCGGCCGTAAACGCTTCGTCCCGTCGTGAAGAGCGGGGCGTCGCTCGCGAAGACCGTCTCGTGGAGGCGGCGGCTGACCCGATACTTGACGGGCACTCGCAGGTCGGTTCGCCGCTGTCGCTTCGACTCGAGGTAGGCGGCATTCACGACGTCGGACGAGAGACGAGTCTCGGGATCGCGCTCGAAGAAGTGGAACTCCCCCGGGAGCGGGAACTGGATCTCGTGCGCAAACGCACGCCAGTCCTCGGCCCCGAAGGCGCCGGCGCGCTCGATGATCTCGCCGAAGGTCTCCGCCGGCATGTGGCCGCCGAGGTAGACGCCGTCGTAGCCGAGGCCGCGCACGACGGCGAGGTGCTTCGACGCGAGATCGACGAAGAACGAGCGCCCCTTGTCCGGGCTGGCGCCGTGTCGCTCGGCCAGCGCCAGCAGCTCGTCGGTCACGACGATGCCGGGGATGATCCCGCGGTGGAAGGCACGCGCGGCCGTGCGCGAGAGCAGGTAGACGTTCGCGAGAACGCGCAGGTCGAGACCGTCGCGACGGATCCAGCGAACGAGCTCGTCGTCCTTGCGCGTGTTCCAGCCGGCCTGGTTGATGACGAAACGGGCGCCCGCCCGCACCTTCTTGCGGAGCTTGAAGTACTGAGGCATCACCTCGCGCTCGTGGCGCTTGTGGTTCGTGACGACTCCGCCCAGGAAGAAGTTCGTCCGCTGGAGCGGCGTCTTCGGCCTGCGCGTGTCCGGTAGGCCCGCGTTCATGTCGGAGAAGAGGCTGATGAGCCCGACCGAGTCGATGTCGAAGACCGGTGCCGCCAGGCCTCGATGACCCATGACCGGGTAGTCGCCGGACAGCGCGAGGATGTTCTGGAAGCCCGCCGAGCTGAGCTGCCAGCCGCGACTCTCGAGCGCGTTGCGGTTCCAGTCCTTGCAGGCAAGGTGGATGATCACCTCCTGCCCGCGCGAGATCAGGTCGGTCCCGAGGGCGTCGGGCGACAGCATCGCGTGTCCGCCGGGGTTGTCCGTGATCGAGAGGAGGTCGATCCTCGGATCCGCGGCGAGATCCCTCGCCAGCGTCAACACCCTGGCGCCTCCCTCCGAGGTGATGGGCCCCCGACTCGTGACGAGCTCCGCGGCGACGACGAAGCCGTCCGGCTGCGCGAGAGCGTCGCGAAGCGCTGCCACCTCCTCAGCCCTCGTTGTCGACGTCAGGCGTGCCGTACGTATGGAAGGTCTCGATGGTCTTCACGCCCCAGTACTGGCCCCGCGCACGTTCCGCAGCGGTCCACGTGATCGGCTCGAAGTCCGGGTCGTATACGAAGTACCCACCGGTCGTCACCTCGATTCGGTTGCCGCCGGGCTCGAACCCGTACAGAAAGAAGCCCTGGGCGACCCCATGCTTCGAAGGCGCCGCCTCGATGGGGACATCGTGGTCGACGAAGATGTCGGCGGCGCGTAGGCACTCCTCGCGAGTGTCGACCCAGAACGCGAGGTGGTGCAGTCGTCCCGTCGCGCCGTACGCGTCGGCGACGTAGATGAGCTCGTGTGCGGCGATCGAGAGGCTGAGCCAGGCACCCGTCTCGGTCCCGTCGTCGAGCTCGATCCGCTCGTACAGGCGGTAGCCGAGCACGTCCCGGGCGAACGTGCTGTTCGCGCGCACATCCGCCGCGAGCAGGTTCACGTGGTCGAGCCGCTTGACCGCGACGCCCCGGCCGACGTAGCGCTGCGGCTGATTCCGCCACGACGGCCGCAGGTGCTCCGGCGCCTCGTAGCGCTCCGCCTCGTAGTAGAGCTCGAAGAGGTGCCCATCGGCGTCCGTGAAGCGATACGCCCGGCCGTGGCCCACGTCTCCATCGATCCAGCCGAGCCCGCGTCCCGTGGCTTCGACGGCCGCGACCCGGCGGTCGAGCGCATCGGGACTCCACGCTCGCAGCGCGATGTGCCCGAGCCCTGCACGGGGTGACTCCGTCAGCTTCAGGCTGTATCGGAGGTAGTCGCCCCACCCTCGCAGGAACACGGACTGCCCGTCCCGAGCTTCCTCCTCCATTCCGAGCACGTCGACGAAGAAGCGGAGGCTCTTCTCCGGTTTCGGCGTCAGGAGCTCCGCGTGCCCGATGCGGGCGAGGTCGTGGATCGGCTCGGTCACTGCTCCGCACCGAGGCACTCGCTCGAAGAGCTCGTCGAGTGGTCAGCTCGACGAGGCGCAGCTCGTCGAGGCCTACGACAGCTTCCGCCGCGCTTCTGCGCTGCTCGCGCTCCTCCCGATCGCGGGCCGCCGCCAGCACGTCCTCGACGCGCTCGCGCTCGACGACGACCGCCCCGTCCGCGTCGAGGACGACGACGTCACCCTGGCGGATCGTCGCGCCGGCGACCTCGACCGGCTCGCCGATCGCGCCCGGAGCCTGCTTCTCCGCTCCCCGGACGCGGACGTGGCGCGCCCAGATGGGGAGGCCGAGCTCACGGAGCTCCTCGAGGTCGCGGACGGCGTCCACCACGCAGGATCGCCGCCACGCCACGGCCCTTGGCCTGTGTCGCGAGGAGATCTCCGACGAGCGCGACGGGGGCCGGGCTCCGGCATGGTCAGCACGAGGACCTCGCCGGGCTGCGCCTCCGCGACGGCCGCGTGCACCATGAGGTTGTCGTTCTGGCTGCAGCGCACGGTCCGCGCAGGCCCGGCGGCGCGTGAACCGGGCACGATCTGGATAAGCGGCACGTCGACGACAGCTGCGCGCCCGGCGGCCTCGTGAACGGTTGCCGTCCCGAGCCGGGCCAACTCCCCGAACACGTCCGTCAAAGCGCGCTCGACGACTTGGGGCGTCACGCGCTGGAACGCCTCCGCGTACCGGATCGCCGAGTTGCCCGACGAGCGGCGGGCGTGGTTGCCGCGCTGCTCCGCGCGCTGGACGTAGTACGTGTGCAGGTACGACTGGGCCTTCATCTCCGCCATCGCCGCGTTCTTCTGCTCGATCACCGGCGTGATGTCCACGAAGGTCGTCGGCACGAAGTTGCACAGCTCGGGCTGGTGCGGCTCGAAGAGCAGCAGCTCCGGCGGTTCGACGGTCTCGAACGCGCTCGGCACACCCGCCCCCGCTGCGAGCGCACGAGCCTTCTCGACGGCGAAGAAGGCAGCGGCGTGGTCCGGGTTGAACGGGTCGCGATCCGTGTGGGTGATGAGCACGTCGGGGGCAAGCGCGCGGATGCGATCGGCGATCGCAACGAGAGCATCCTTCGCGACCTCGAGGGGATAGTCGCCGAGGTCGAGGCACTCGAACTCGGCGCCGAGCACGGCGGCGGCCCGCTCCGCCTCCCCGTGGCGGATCTCCTTGACCCGGTCGACGGTCTGCCCCTGCTCCTTCCAGAGCTCGCCGGACTCGCCACGCTCGCCGTACGAGAGCGCGAGCACACGCGCCGTGCCGCCGCGAGCGGTCGTCACCGCGATGACGCCTCCGGCCCGCCAGACGAAGTCCGCCGAGTGCGCCCCGATCACGAGAAGCCTGCGGCTCATGCGGCGCCGGCCAGCCGCCGCGACTGCCCCACGATCAGCTCGTGCACCTCGTCCTCGCCGAACCCGTCGTCGAGCAGGCGGTCGGCCCAGAGCGCGAGCCCGTCCTCGACCGCCGGATAGTCCGGGTTCCCGCAGTCGCTCGAGAACAGCGAGTGCTCCACGCCGACGGCACGCACGCCTTCGAAGACGTGCTCCCACGTCGTCTTGCCGCTGAACGGCGTCGTCAGGCACCGCTCGATGAGGCAGCCGCGCGCGGCGAGGGCCTGCTGGTCCTCGATCGAGAAGTCCTGGCACGGAAACTCCGGATGCGTGACGACGATGTCGGCGACGCCCGCTTCGAGCGCCGCGTCGACGATCGCGAACGTGTCGTCGCGTGCGAGATGGCCGGTCGCAAGGATCAGCCCGTGCCTGGCAATCGCGCGCACCACCTCGCGGGCCTCGGGCAGGAGCCGTCCGTCGGAGTCGGTGACGTGCACCGCCTCGACGCTCAGTCCGAGGCGGCGCAGCTCGTGCTGGAGGCGCGCCCACTGAGGAACGTTGTCCCCCTTCTCGGGCTCGGTCCTCCCTGCGGTCTCCGCCGGCGAGTCGACCGTCGGCATCCAGACGATTCGTGCACCCTCGCGTGCGGCGATCTCGACGGCGAGGGCGTTCATGCCGCCGACCGCCCAGTTCAAGGTCAGAGTGCCGACGACCTCGACGGCGGGGAACAGGGCCGAGACGACCTGCGCGCGCTCCGCGGTCGACGTGTAGTGCGATTTCAGGGCGAAGCCCGCGAGCCCGAGCTCGGAGAAGCGCTGAGCGAGCGAGCGATCGTCGATCCGCCGCTGGGGCACGTCCGGAGCGACGTGGACGTGCAGGTCGTACGCGCCCTGCACGAGAGCCCGGGCGCGGTCGCTGGGCGACGTCACCCCGGCCTGCTGCGTCGTCATCGCGTGCACCCTAGCGCCCGTCCTCGAGCCGGCCGGCAGCGAGCTCGGCGAGGACCGACGCGCTCGCCCCGGCGATATGCGGCTCGATCCCGAGCTCGAGCAGCAGCTCGCGCGCTGCTTCCATCTCGTCCACGCGGCGCGCCGCGTGGCGGCGACTCCCCTCGACGAGCCGTTCGAGAAGCGGTTCGCCGATGACGTCGGCGATCTCTCTCTCGAGCCAGCTAGCCTGGCCGGCCGCCTCCGCCGCACGCAGACTCTCCAGCGCGGAGGCTGCCAGACCCTTCATGAAGACCGAGCGCAGGAGCTTGAGGGTCGCGGCGTCGCCGGGATGGTCGGACACGACCTCGACGGGCATTCCCAGAGGTCCGAACGCATCTGCGAACGCCTGCGCGCCGGCGCCCGACGCCAGAGCGGGTGTTCCGAGGCCGTGTGCGGGTACCGGCCCGAGCAGCGCGACGTCCGCGAACCCTGCGCCGGCTCCCGCCACGAGCGCGGCGATGTCGCCCTTCAGCGCGGGGGACGCCGTGTTCAGGTCGGCGTAGATCGCACCCGGGCGGAGGCCGGATAGTGCCGACTCGGCCGCGGAGAGCGCCGTCGACGCGGTGGTCAGCGCGAGCACGACCGTGGCCCTCGAGACGGCCGCGACGGGATCGTCCCACCGGGCGACGCCCTCGGGACTCGACGTGATCAGCGGGTCATAGCCGTGAACCTCGACGCCGGCGGACGCGAGGTCGGCGGCAATTCGGCCACCGGCCTCGCCGAGCCCGAGCACCGTGACCACTGCCGCACTCATCGAGCGCTCCGCGCCGTCGATCCGGAAATCGTCGACAATCGCCTGATACTGCCGGAAAGAGAAGGGAGCGCAACGTGAGCCATCGGAGTCTCGAAGACCTGCTGACCACAGCCGGGAACCCCGTCGAGCTCCTCCGCAACTCGCCTGCGGGGCCGAACGTCTACCCCGGAGTGCCGGCGGAATTCACGAACTGGCGCGACGAGCAGCGAGCCTGGCAGGAGACCTGCGTCCTCTTCAATCTCTCGTACCACATGAACGACCTGACAGTGGAGGGCCCGGACGCGCGCAGGCTGCTCTCGGACCTCGCGGTCAACAGCTTCGACGGATTCACCGGCGAGCGAGCCAAGCACTTCGTGCCGTGCAGCCCGGACGGGTACGTCATCGGAGACGTCATCCTGTTCGCGCTGGGAGACGAGCGCTTCAACCTCGTCGGCCGGGCTCCCGTGCTCAACTGGATCATCTACCACGCGGAGACGGGCGGATACGACGTCGCGGTCGACCTCGACCTGAGGACAGCCCTGCGCACCGACGGCCGACGCCGATCCTATCGCTTCCAGGTGCAGGGCCCGAGCGCGATGCAGGTGATCGAGAAGGCGCTCGGCGGCCCTCCGCCGGAGCTCGAGTTCTTCCATACGACGACGGTGACGATCGCCGGCAACACCGCGGGCGCGCTGCGCCACGGCATGGTCGGTCAGCCGGGCTGGGAGCTCTTCGGCCCCTGGGAAGACGGGGAAGCGGTGCGCGACGCGGTCGTGACCGCCGGAGAGGAGTTCGGCCTGAGACTTGCAGGTGGGAGGGCGTACTCGTCCAACACGCTCGAGTCCGGGTGGATCCCCTCACCGCTTCCGGCCGTGTACTCGAGCGAGAGCATGAGGCCGTACCGCGAATGGCTGCCGGCGACCGGCTACGAGGGGTCCACGTCGATCGGCGGCAGCTTCGTCTCCGACGGCATCGAGGACTACTACTTCACGCCGTGGGACCTCGGATACGGGAGCTACGTCAAGTTCGACCACGACTTCATCGGGCGGGCAGCACTGCAGCAGATGGCTGAAGGCGACCACCGCCAGAAGGTGACGCTGGCGCTCGACGACGACGACGTCACCCGCACGATCGGCACGATGTTCCAGACGGGCGAACGGGCGAAGTTCATGGACTGGCCCTCGGCCGTGTACTCGATGCACCAGTTCGACCGGGTCACGGTCGACGGCGAGACGGCCGGCGTCTCTACCTGGATCGGCTACAGCGCGAACGAAGGAAAGATGCTGACCCTCGCCGTCTTGGACGCGGAGTACGCGGAGCCCGGGACCGACGTGGCCCTCGTGTGGGGAGAGGAAGGCGGCGGCACTGGCAAGCCCACTGTCGAGCCGCACGTGCAGGTCGAGATCGGCGCTGTCGTCTGTCCGGCCCCCTACGTCGAGGCGGTACGCACCTCATACGCACCCGGCGGCTGGCGGGCGTCGCACGCTTGAGCCCGGGCTCGCAGTCCTTCGAGGACGTCGATTCGTCTGAGCGAGAGGTCCGCGTCAGACCGCTGGTTGCCGACGACCTGGAGTCCGCCGATCGGGTCATGCGACTGGCGTTCGGCACGTTTCACGGTCTTCCCGATCCAGCCGCAGCTTTCGGAGACAGGGACTATGTGAGGACGCGGTATCGGGCCGCGCCGGACTGTGCATGGGCAGCGGAGGTCGACGGCAACGTCATCGGATCGGTGTTTGCGGCCCGCTGGGGCTCGTTCGGCTTCCTGGGCCCGCTCACCGTCCATCCCGAGGTCTGGGGTGGTGGCATCGCGAGCCGGTTGCTCCAGCCGGTCCTGGAGTCCTTCAGCCGGTGGGGAGTGAGGCAAGCCGGGCTCTTCACCTTCCCGTCGAGCCCTAAGCACATCGGCCTCTACCAGAGACACGGCTTCTGGCCGGGCAGCCTCACGATCGTGGCTGCGAAGCTGCCCACCGAGAATGCCAGAGGCCCATACGCGCTCGCGTCGAAGGAGACGGGAGACCGCCAGGCCCCGCTGTTCGACGAGATTCGCGAGCTCACGGACGCCGTCTTCCGCGGTCTCGACCTCGAGCGCGAAATCGTCTCTACGGCCGCGCAGGGGATCGGCGACACGCTCGTGGTACCCGGTGACGACGAACTGGACGGCGTGGCTGTCTGTCACTGCGGGGCCGGGAGCGAAGCGGGAAGCGATACGTGCTACGTCAAGTTCGCGGCGGTTCGTCCGGGCGCGGGCGCGGCCGACCGATTCGAGCGACTCCTCGACGCATGCGAGGCGTTCGCCGCAGACTCTGCGTTGGAACGGCTCGTCGCGGGAGTCAACACCGGTCGCCTCGATGCCTATCGGCGCCTGCTCTCCCGCGGCTTTCGGCTCGAGCAGGTCGGAGTCGCGATGCACCTCCGCCCCGGCGAACCGGATCTCGACACACCGGAGCACTACGTCATCGACGATCTCCGCTGAGTCCGTGGGACCCGCCGGTTTGCAAGCAGATCCATGCGCCCGGGAGGATCCGAACCTCCGACCCGCGGATTGGAAGTCCGCCGATTCGCTTCAGCACGTGAAGGACCCCCCGTCCCGATCACCGCGCGGAAGCGGGCGGTCGGCAGCCAGAGGCAGAAGTAGTATCAGGGAACCTGAATCTACTTCGAAAGGGATCGGATGCGAGTCCTCGAGGGCAAGGCGGCTATCGTGACGGGCTCGGCGCGCGGGATCGGTCGCGCAACCGCCGAGCTCCTCTCCGCGCAGGGAGCCCGTGTGCTCGTCAACGACCTCGACGGCGACGCCGCCGAGCAGGCGGCGTCGGCCATCGACGGGGAGACGGCGGTCTTCGCCGGCGACTTGACTGCGGACGGCACTCCCGAGGGGCTCGTGCAGGCGGCCGTGGACGCATTCGGCCAGCTCGACATCGTCGTGAACAATGCCGGCTACACCTGGGACGGAATGGCGCACAAGATGCGCGATGAGCAGTTCCGGGCGATGCTCGAGATCCACACCGTCGTGCCCTTCAAGGTCCTCCGTGCCGCTGCCCCGTACCTGCGTGACGCCGGGAAGAAGGATCGCGAGGAAGGTCGCGAGGTCTTCCGGAAGGTGGTCAACGTCACGTCCATCTCCGGAACGCAGGGCAACGTCGGCCAGATCAACTACGCGGCCGCCAAGGCCGGGCTCGTCGGCCTGACGAAGACGCTCGCGCGGGAGTGGGGACCGTTCAAGGTGAACGTGAATGCCGTCGCGTTCGGGTTCGTCGACACGCGGCTCACCGCATCCTCCGAGGAGGGTGCGACGATCGAGCGGAACGGACAGGAGATCAAACTCGGGATTCCTCCGCAGATGCGCGAGCTCGCCGCGACGATCATCCCGCTCGGACGCGCCGGCACGCCGGAGGAGGCTGCGGGGGCAATCTTCTACCTCTGCTCACCGTGGTCGAACTTCGTGCAGGGTCAGGTGCTGACGGTGAATGGTGGGCAGATGACCGGCATGACCTCGTGAGGCGCGTGCTCGCGTGACGATCGACCTCGCTGCAGTCGAAGCCATCGACGTGCACGTGCACGCCGAGGTCGGCCGTTCGGGCGAGGACGGCATCCCGCCGGAGTGGCGGCAGGCGGCAGCGGCGTACTTCGGCGAGCACGCACTTCCGACAGCGGACGACGTCGCGGCGTACTACCGCGAGCGCAAGCTCGCAGCCGTCATCTTCACCGTCGACGCCGAGACGGTCACTGGGCGGCCGGCCGTCCCGAACGAGGAGATCGCCGAGGTCGCCGCCGCAAACCCCGACGTGCTGATTCCCTTCGCTTCGATCGATCCGAACAAGGGAACGCGGGCGGTCGAGGAGGCGAAGCGGCTGATCCGCGACTACGACGTGAAGGGCTTCAAGTTCCACCCGAACGTCCAGGCGTTCTACCCGAACGACCGCTCCATCTACCCGTTGTACGAGATCGTCGCAGAGGCTGGTCTCCCCGCGCTCTTCCACACAGGCCACTCCGGAATCGGCTCCGGGCTTCCGGGCGGTGGGGGTATCCGGCTCAAGTACTCGAACCCCATGTTCGTCGACGACGTCGCTGTCGATTTCCCCGAGCTGAAGATCGTGCTCGCGCACCCTTCCTTTCCTTGGCAGGACGAGGCGATCTCGGTCGCGCTCCACAAGGAGCAGGTCTTCATCGACCTATCCGGCTGGTCACCGAAGTACTTCCCTCCTCAGCTCGTGCAGTACGCGAACACGCTTCTGCGTGACCGCGTTCTCTTCGGCTCCGATTACCCGCTGATCACGCCGGACCGCTGGCTCGAGGACTTCGCGCGTGCCGACTTCAGAGATGAGGTGAGACCGCTCATTCTCAAGCAGAATGCCGCCCGGCTGCTGAGGCTGGCGGAGTAGCGCCCCGCCGGCGGGCGCCGCGGGTCCTTTCGACCAACCCCGCCGTCGCGTCACCGACCGCCGGGAGCAGCCCGCGCGGGAAGAAGAGCATGATCGCGATGAGGATCAGCCCGAACACGCCGAAGGAGAACACGGTCGGGGCGGCATCGGGGAGGTCCCAGCCGAAGAGGTCCGGCCGCGTGCCCAGGTCACGGAGCTTCTGCTCGAGGTAGAGGATGGCCACCGCCCCGACCACGGCGCCGTAGATGTTGCCTAGCCCGCCGACGGCGACCATGACGACGAACTCGATGCTGAGCACGATCGGGAACGCCTCCGGAGAGACGATGAGGAACGCGAACGTGAAGAGGCCACCGCCGAGCCCGGCGAGCGCGGCGGCGAAGACGAATAGCCGGAGCTTGTAGCTGGCTACCGGGATGCCCGAAGCCGCGGCGGAGGCCTCGTCGGTCGCGATCGCATGCAGGGCACGCCCGACGCGCGAGTGGACGAGATTCGTCGCCAGCAGCAATGCGATCGCAACGACCGCCCAGACGACGGCTGCGTGCAGCGGGCCGCGCAGGTCGTGCCCGAATACGGTGAGCGGCTTCGTCACCGAGATCCCGTACTGACCGCCCGTGAACCGGTCCCACGCGGACAGGACGGAGAAGGCGATGAGGTGTAGCGCGAGCGTCGCGAACGCGAGGTAATGACCATGCAGGCGCAACAGTGGCACGCCGATCACCGCGGCGAGCGCTGCAGCCACGACGGGCGCCGCAAGCACCGCGAGGACCGGCGAAAGGCCGGCCTCGGGATCGACGAAGCGGGTGTCGGGGTCGATGCCCACCGTCAGGATCGCCGACGTGTAGGCGCCGATGAGGAAGAACGCCCCCTGCCCGAGCGAGATCTGCCCCGCGTATCCCATCAGGAGCGTGAGACCGATCGTCACGAGCGCGTACAGCCCCATGCGGCCGTAGAGCGCCACGTCGAACGTCGACAGCTGGTAGGGAAGCCAGCACGCGAACACTGCTCCGGCGAGGATGAGCCCGATCCGGACCGGCGCAGGCCAGGGAACACGCGCACGCCGGATCGCCGCGTGCGCGTCGTGCGATGCACTCGCGATCTCGGCCCTCGACCGCCAGCCGATCAGGACGAGCATCACGATCAGGGCGATGATCAGGCTGTACTGCGGATCGACGTAGCCGACCACCAACTGCTCGAGGATCCCGAGCGCGTATCCGCCGAGGAGGGCGAGACGGATGGATCCGAGCCCGCCGAAGACGGCCGCCGCGAAGCCGTTCACGGTGATCGCGACGTCCGAGCTGTACGTCATGGGGTTGCTCGGCGCGAGCAGCGAGCCGCCGAGCGCGCAGAGCGCCCCCGCTCCGATGAACGCGACCACGGCGAGTGAGCGGATGTTGAGGCCGACGAGCTCGGCGGCGCGACGAGAGTCCGAGCACGCTACGAGTGCCTGCCCGACGATCGTCCAGCGGAGGAAGAGCGTCAGCGCGACGGCAGAGAGCAGCGCGACCCCTGCGATGAGAACGTATTGCGGCTGGACGAGAACGCCCCCGATGTTCCAGGCGCGGTCGGAGATGCCGGGGTAGCTGCGCGGAATGTCCCCGAACTCGAGCAGGAGCAGCGCCTGGGCGAGGAACGCGGCGCCGAGCGTGATGATCGTGCTCGCGAGGCTCGTCGTCCGGCCACGGAAGCCGACGGCGACGACCGCGAGAATCGACGCCAGAAGCGCGGCGATGAGGATCGAGACCAGACTCGCCAGTGCGAGCGGCATGTCGTCCGAGAGCTGGAACGTGAAGAGGCCCCCGATCACGGCGAACACGCCCTGCGCGAAGTTCACGATCCCGGTCGTGCGGTAGACGAGCACGAGGCTCATCCCGACGAGCGCGAACGCGGATCCGGTCGAGAGGCCGACGACGACGAGCTGCAGGAACTCGGTCATCCGGGGCCGCCTCCCAGATATGCGCTGTGCACCTCCGGGCGGTCGCGAATCTGCTTGCTCTGACCCTCGAGGACGACCCGCCCCGTCTCCAGGACATACGCGCGCTCGCACAGGTCGAACGCGAGGAGTGCGTTCTGCTCCACCAGCAGGATGGCGACGTGCTCCTCGTCGTTGAGTCGGTGCAGGAACTCGACGAGCTGCTCCACGATGAGCGGTGCCAGGCCGAGCGAGAGCTCGTCGATCGCGAGCGCGCGCGGCTCGGCCATCAGTGCTCGTCCGATCGCGACCATTTGCTGCTCGCCGCCCGAGGTGCGTCCGGCCGGTCGATCGCGGAGCTCGTGGAGCTTCGGCAGGAGCGTGTAGATCCGCTCGAGCCGCTCGCGGGCCTCGCGGCGGCGTTTGAGATAGCGGATCGTCGACGTGACGATCTCCGTCCGGAAGGAGCGACCGAATGCACCGAGCAGCAGGTTGGCCTCGACCGGAAGGCTCGGGAAGACCTGCCGCCCCTCGGGAACCTGTGTCAGCCCTCGACGCACGACGTGGTTCGGCGTCTTCCCCGTCACATCGTCGCCAGCGACATGGACGGTCCCTCCCGCGGGGCGAACGACACCGCAGACCGCGTTGAGAAGCGAGGACTTCCCGGCCCCGTTCGCTCCGATGAGCGCGACTCGCTCGCCGGGCCCGAGCGTCAGCGAGACCCCGTCCAGCGCCACCGCCGGCCCGTAGCGGACGACGAGCTCGTTCACTTGGACGAGCGCGGTCACAGCGAGCTCGAGCCCAGGTACGCGGCGATCACCTGCGGGTCGCGCCTGATTCTGTCGGGCGTGCCGTCGGCGATCACACGCCCGCGGTCGAGCACGACGACGCGTTCGGCGAGCGCGCCGACGAACTGCATGTCGTGCTCGACCAGCACCATGGTGAGCCCACTCCGGGAGAGGGTTCGCAGCGCCTCGATAAGCCGGGCCTTCTCTCCCGCGCGTAGCCCGGCTGCAGGCTCGTCCAGCAGGAGCACCGATGGCCGCTGTGCGAGCGCGCGAGCGATAGCGAGCAGCCGGAGTTGCCCGAGCGGAAGGACAGCCGCCGGATCCGAGGCGCGGCCTTCGAGCCCGACGACCTCGAGGGCTCGACGAGCTTCCTGCCGGACACGTTGCTGCTCACGCCGCTGCCAGGGCAGACGCAGCATGCTCTCGACGAATCCCGAGCGCGACCGAACGTGCGCGCCGACCGCCGCATTGTCGAGCACGTCCAGCTCACTGAGCGGGCGAGTCGTCTGGAAGACGGTCGCCAATCCCTGCTGTGCCCGGCGATGCGGCGGCCACCGCGTGACGTCTCGTCCGTCGACGTGAACGGCTCCCTCATCGACGAGATGGAAGCCCGAGATGCACCCCAGAAGCGTCGACTTTCCGGCTCCGTTCGGGCCTATGAGACAGGTGAGTGAGCCGGTCGAGATGCCCAGCGAGACGCTGTCCACTGCCTTG
>CAWIZT010000013.1:0-361630 GCA_963840705.1 uncultured Actinomycetes bacterium
TAGAGTGCGGTTTTCCGTGGCGAGCGAGGAGCAGATGGCGATCGATCCGAAGCAACCGATTCCCCTCTACTTCCAGCTGAAGACACTCCTCCTGGAAGAGATCCTGAGCGGCCACTACGGGAGCGCCGACGACCGGCTGCCGACCGAGCACGAGCTGTGCGAGCGCTACAAGCTCAGTCGAACTCCGGTGAGCCGCGCGCTCTCCGAGCTCGCGGACGAGGGCGTGATCCTCCGCCATCGCCGGCGAGGGTCGTTCGTCAATCCGCACTGGCTCAGTCGTCGGCCGGATCAGCCCGAGATCCGCGTCATCGTGCCGACCGAGGGCCCGTGGGCGCGGATGGTCCGGGATGCCGCCGGGACTCGCAATCAGATCAGCATCGTCAAGGTCCCACGCCAATCTCTCCATCAGGTCCTCACGCATGCGGTGGCCGAGGGCCAGGCACCGGATCTGGCCGTCATCGACTCGGTCTGGGCGCCGGAGTTCGCGGCGGCAGGCTTCATCCACGCCCTCGAGGAGCTGAACGAAGGCTGGGTCCGCCAGGAGCACGAGGTCGACTTTCTCGAGCCGCTCGTGCGCGCGAATCGGTACGAGGGCAAGACCTTCGGAGTCTCCGCCTTCGCCGACGCGAGCGGGCTCTGGTACAGCCGGCGCAAGCTCGACTCGCTCGGCCTCTCGCCGCCCACGACCTGGGCCGAGCTGCGAACGGCCGGCCAGGCGCTGGCCGCGGGCGGCGTTCGCACTCCGATGGTCATGCCGGGCGGCGGCATGGCCGGAGAGACGACCACGTACTGCCTGATCGCAGTGCTCGCTTCCAACGCAGCCCACGTCCTCGAGCCCGAGGGAGTCAGCCTCGGCTCCCGCGCTACCGCGCAGGCGCTTCGCTTCCTCCGTCGCCTGGTCGAAGAGCGCATCGTCCCGTCGGAGGTGGTCGGGTACGAATGGGACCACGCGGTTCGACTGCTGGCCGAGGGACGGGCCGCGCTCTCACTCGGCGGCATCTACGAGGCTCAGACTCTCGCCGAGGCGCTCGGGGTCCACCACCACGAGGTCTGGGACCACTTCGGCTTCACGCGCGTGCCCGCCGGTCCCAAGGGAACACCGGCAAGCGTCGCGGGCGGGATGATGTTCGCGATCTTCCGCCAGGCGGCCCAACCCCGTCTTGCGATGCAGCTCCTCCAGGGCGCCGTAGAGCCGGACGCCCTCGCCCGGGTCGCACGCTCCACCGGACGGATACCGTCTCGGCGCTCGGCGATCGAGCTCGTCGCCTCGGACTTCCCGTTCCTCCCGGAGATCGCCGACATCATCGAGCTTGCCGTGGCGAGACCCTGGATGCCCTCGTATCCGCGTGTCTCGGTCCAGCTGCAGACGATGCTCGAGGCGGTCCTCACCGGCCGGCTCAGCCCCGCGGCCGCGGCCGGGCGGACCGCGGAGATGATCGGAGCGATCACCGGGCTCCCCCTCGTCCCCGAGCGGGAGCGTGCGATCACGGCAGCCGCGGCGTGACCGAGGTGGAACCCCGCACAGTCCTTGTCGAAAAGGCCCGTGCACTCCTCGCGGCCAATGACATGGGGCTGTTCGTCCGGCCGGGGAAGGAGCTCTACCCACACCAGTGGAACTGGGACTCGGCCTTCGTCGCGCTCGGGCTGGCACACGTCGATCCCGAACGCGGGCGGGCCGAAGTGCGATCGCTCCTCAGGGGCCAGTGGAGCGACGGAATGGTCCCGCACATCGTCTTCCATATCCCCGCACCGGACTACTTCCCGGGACCGGAGTTGTGGAACACCGCGGCATGCGAGCTCGCGCCCGCGGTCCCGACGAGCGGCCTCACCCAGCCGCCGGTCCTCGCCACCGCCGTCCGGGTGCTCCACGAGGCGGCACCGGACCGGGCGTTCCTCGAGGAAGTCGTGCCAGCGCTCGAGCGCTGGCACGACTGGCTGCACCGTGAGCGCGGAGTCCAGTCGGGTCTCATCGCCATCGTCCATCCCTGGGAGGGGGCGGACAACTCCCCGCGCTTCGACCGCGCGCTGGCGCGATTGGAGGTGGACGGCGCGCTCGATATCGAGCGGACCGACAGTCACGAGATCGACTCCTCCGAGCGGCCGACCGACTCGGACTACGTCCGCTACCTGTACCTCGTCCGGCGGTTGCAAGCCCAGGGCTACCGGCCCGACCTCGAGGACTGGCCGTTCGTCTTCGTCGACCTCACGTTCAACTCGATCCTCGTGGCGGCCGAGGCAGACCTCGCCTGGCTTCGAGGCGAACTGGGCGAGGACGGCGCCCGCGCGAGCGCCGGAGCGGCGCGTCTGAGCGAGGCTCTCGCGGACCGCTGGGACGAGGCCGGGGCGGTCTACGTCGAGGACGACGGCGACCCCACGGCGGGGGACGAGACCATCGACGCAATGTTCCCGCTGTACGCCGGGGTTCCCCAACCGGAGCAGGCGCGTCGTCTCTTCGACGAGGCGCTCTGGGCGCCAACGCGCTTCGGCCCCTCGCCCGAGGCGCCGTGGCCGGTGACCTCGGCATCGAAGTCGAGTCCCGCGTTCGATCCGCGACGCTACTGGCGCGGCCCGGTCTGGGTGAACGTCAACTGGTTCTTCATCCAGGGCCTCGAGCGATACGGGCTGCAGTCCGAGGCCGACGAGCTGCGGCGGCTGACACTCGAGCTGGTCAGCCGATCCGGTTTCGTCGAGTACTACGACCCGAGGACCGGCGAGGCTCTCGGGGTCAGCGACTTCTCGTGGAGCGCGGCGCTGACGATCGATCTTCTGCTGCGCGCGTGACCTACGACCCGAACCCTCGCTACCCACTCGCAGGAGGCGAGGTCGGGCGCGGATTCGGCGCGCTGGCCGACAGCGATCGTCGGACAGCCCGTCCGCGAGCTCTCGCGATCGACGGGCCTGCGGCGCTCTCGTGGGCAGGCTTCCTCACCGGCCTCGTCGACGAGCTCGGACGGCGGGAAGTCAGCGCAGAGCTCGTCGACGCTCGCCGCTTCCTCGCTTCCTGGGAGGAGGTCCAGCGACGCACCGCGGCGAGCGTCCTCCCCGGCGATCCCGTGTTCGGTCGCGTGTTCGAAGGGTCACTCGTAGTCCTCTTCGACCGGCTACCGCCCGATGCGAACACCGCCGACAACGCGGACGTCCGCGTGGTCTTCGGCCCGGGGAGCGCCCTCTTCGAGCACGACCTTCTCTGGTACGTCGATCTTCCGAAGTGGCAGAGCCTCGCCGCCGTGCGAAAGGCCGATGCCGGCAACCTCGGGCAACCGGTCGGCGAGGCAGGCTCCGAGCAGCGGCTCCTCTTCGTCGACTGGCCCGTGCTCGAGCGGCACAAGCAGGAGCTCCTCCCACGACTCGATCACTACGTCGATCTGAGCGAGCCCGACACACCTCGTTCGCTCGACGGGGAGACGCTCCGGCGCACGCTGCGCCAGCTCGCAGGCGGGCCCTTTCGAACTCGTCCCACGTTCCTCCCCGGGCCCTGGGGCGGCCAGTGGCTCAGCGATGCGCTCGGGATCTCCACCGATGCGCCGAACCTCGCGTGGTCCTACGAGCTGATCACCCCCGAGAGCGGTGTCCTCCTCGGCACGGACGATCCGGTCGAGGTCGGATTCGAGCTGCTCATGGCGGCGGAGGGCGAGCGGGTGCTCGGAACCGAGCTGAAAGCGCGGTTCGGGGTCTCGTTCCCGGTCCGGTTCGACTATCTGGACACGATGGGGGGAGGCCACCTCTCGATTCAGTGCCATCCGTCCGAGGAGTACATGCGCGAGACGTTCGGCCTGCCCTACACGCAGCACGAGACGTACTACGTCGTGGACACGTCGCCGGGCGCCGAGATCTTCCTCGGCCTGCGCGAGGACGCCGACCTCGAAGCCTTTCGAGCAGAGGCAGAGCGCGCGGAGGATCCGGGGCTCGAGCTCGAGCCGGAGCGGTACCTGCAGACGCATCCCGCCGTCCAGCATCGTCTCTACCTCATCCCGGCCGGCACCGCTCACGCGAGCGGCGCCGGCAACATCGTGCTCGAGATCAGCGCGACGCCCTACCTGTACACGCTGCGCTTCTACGACTGGCTTCGGCGCGATCTCGGCGGCGAGCTACGGCCGGTGCATCTCGACCACGCATTCTCGAATCTGGATCCGTCGCGCTCGGGCGAGTCCGTCCGCCGCGAGCTCGTTCCGGAGCCGAAGCCGGTCCGACAGGGAGCCGGACTGGTGCGAGCTCGAGCTCGGCAGGCTTCCCGACCTCTTCTTCGCCGTGCACCGACTCGACTTCGAGGAGGCCATGGAGGACGACACGAATGGCCGATTTCATGTGCTCAACCTCGTCGCCGGCGAGCAGATCGAGATCGAGTCCGAGGCGGGCGCCGAGCACGCGCTCTCGTACGCCGAGACGATCGTCATCCCTGCGTCCGTCGGCCGATACCGGTTGCGGCGCGTCCGGGGAGGCCCGTTCAAGGTCGTCAAGGCCTGGGTTCCGTGAACGCCGGCGAGGTCGTCGGCGCGCTCGACATCGGCGGCACTCACGTTGCCGCAGGGCGAGTGGACGTCGCCGCGGCGGCGGTCGATCCCGGGTCCCGGATCTTCGAGCCGCTCCCGACCGCGGGTGGTCGTGTCGAGTTGGTCGCAGTCCTTGCCCGCGTGACGCGATCGATCGCACAGCCGGACCTCTCGTCCTTGGGCGTGGCCGTGCCCGGTCCCTTCGACTACGAAAAAGGCGTCTCCGAGATGACGCACAAGCTCGTCGGCCTGCACGGGATCGACCTTCGCTCGGAGCTTCGAGCCGCGGCGGCTCTGCCGGATTCCACCACGATCCGCTTTCTCAACGATGCCGAGGCCTTCCTGCTCGGCGAGTGGTGGGCGGGTGCAGCGCGGGGTCACGTCCGCGTCGTCGGCGTCACGCTCGGAACCGGGATCGGCTCCGCCTTCGGCGAGGATGGGAGAATCGTGCGTTCGGGCTCGCGCGTCCCTCCAGGCGGTGCGCTCCACCGGCTTCTCTTCCGCGGCGCTCCCGTCGAGCAGACGATCTCCCGCGCTGCGCTTCTCGCCGCCTACGGCACGGGCGTGGACGACGCTGTCGACGTCGAGCACCTCGCGGACCGGGCTCTGGCAGGAGACGTCCCTGCGCGTGACGTGTTCGCGGACCTTGGGACCGCCCTCGGGCGGTTCCTCCTACCATGGCTGCGCACATTCGAGCCGAGCTGCCTTGTCGTCGGGGGCTCGATCGCACGCTCCTGGGTGCTCTTCCAGGACAGTCTGCGCGCCGAGCTCGAATCGATTCCGGCACTTGGAACCGTCACCGCCGCCGAGCAGCTCGAGGATGCGGCGCTCCTCGGGGCTGCGCGGTACGCGTCACAGCAGCCGTGACGGCGGAGCGTCGGCTCGATGCACAGGTCGAGGCGTACCTTCGCGAACGGCATGCCACCGGGGCGCGCCCGTTGCACGAGCTGTCCGTCGCCGAGGCGCGAGCGGCAGAGCTGTCCGAGCTCGAGCCCGCAACCTCCGAGGTGGTCGCGCACGTCGTCGAGCACGTGGTGCCCGGCCCCGGCGGTGAGATCCCCGTCCGTCTCTACCTCCCCGACGCGACCGGCGCACTGCCCGTTCTCGTCTACTTCTTCGGCGGAGGCTGGGTGCTCGGCTCACTCGACGCGGTCGACCCGGTCTGCCGACGACTCGCGAACGCGACACCCTGCGCGGTCGTCTCGGTCGCGTACCGGCGGGCCCCGGAGAATCCGTTTCCCGCAGGCCTCGAGGACTGCTACGCAGCTACGCGTTGGGTCGCGGAGCACGGCGCGGACCTCGGCCTGGATCCCGATCGTCTCGCAGTCGGCGGGGCCAGCGCAGGCGGCAATCTCGCGGCCGCGGTCGCGCTTCTCGCCCGAGAGCGGAAGGGACCTCCGCTGGTGCTCCAGCTGCTCGTCTACCCGCTACTCGACCACCGTGCGGCCACCGCCTCGATGCACGAGCGGCTCGATCCGCTCTTCTTCGGGCGCGAGGATCTCGCGTGGTGCTGGTCCCACTACCTCGCCGAGCCCGAGGACGGTGACAACTCGCTGGCCTCACCGCTCCGCGCGCACGATCTTGCTGGACTCCCCGCGGCGCTGGTGATCACCGCCGAGCTCGACCCGCTTCGAGACGAGGGTGAGCTCTACACCGCGCGGTTAGACGAGGCGGGGGTGCCCGCAGAGCTCGTGCGCTTCGACGGGGTCATGCACGGCTTCTTCTCGAACGCCGATCGCTTCGACGCAGCCGCCCAGGCCCAGGAGCTCGCGGTGTCAGCGCTCCGGCGCGCGTTCCGCTCGCTTCCCTACGGATAGGGATCGTCGCCCGTGTACGTCGTCGTGGTCGTCGTGGTCGTGGCGGGCGGTGGAACCGTCGATCCTGCCCGTATCTGGCCACGGATCTCTCCTGCCGGATTCCTCGCCGTATGCACGTTCACGTAGGCACCGCCCGTCAGCAGCGCCTGCACGGTTCCCGCACGTGCCTTCGTCGATTCGCCGGCCCCGCTTCGGCAAGGACCGCAGAGGGCGAGCGTGACCGGTCCCGGCCGACCTCGTTTACCCAGATGGACGTGCGCGGCAGTCGCCTTGCCGCTCAGCCCCCGAAACGTCAAGCGCCAGGTGAGCATTCCGCCCGTCCCCTTGCGCTCGAGCGTCGCGACGAAGCTTCCGCGCGCGCCGGCCGTCGTCCCTTTCGGGCTGGGCACCTCTTGCCGGACGTCGAGCCCGGCTGTGAGTCGAGTCGCCTCGACCGCCCCGCTTTCCTCACTGCCGGCTGTGCCCACACCAGCCAACAGACCACCCGCGAACACGCTTGCTCCGACCGCGCACCACACGACCTTTCTCGTCTCGCGCATCCGATCGACCTCCAGTGTGGCTCTTCCTGTTCCTTCGCAGGAACCGGCTCGACCGGATTTCCGAGCCGGGACCTGTCTAGCATGATCGTGTGCCGGTGATCGCCTGGATCCTGTTGGGTTCCCTCCTCGCGGCTCTCCTGGCGACGCTGCTCCTGTGGCTCGCGCTTCGGCGCCTACGCGCGCGGGTGGCCCGCACCGACGAGCTCGTCGCGGAGGCTCGCAAGGCAGTGCGCGCCGCGGCCGAGGACGAAGGCGCGGCCCAGGCAGAGCTCCTGCGGGTCACGGTCTCGCGGTCCCATGCCGACTCCATGTCCACGTACGTGGCCGAGGAACGTCGCCTGTCGGATCAGCGTCGCGGTGAGCTCGGCGTCCGCGAGCGGGAGCTCTCGGAGCGCCTGGCCGAGATGGTCGCCGCCGTCGAGCGGCGCGCGGAGGAGCGCTTGCGCGCTTGGGAAGCGGATCTCGAGCGAGCTCAGCGCGCGCTCGAGGGCGAGGTCTCCAAGCTCGAGCTGTTTCAGCGACAGCAGATCGCGGACGTCGAGGCACGCATCGTGGCGGAAGCCGACGAGCTCGGATCGACGGTCGACCAGCAGCGCGCCGCAGCAATTCGGCTCCGTGAGGAGCTCGAGCGAACTACCAGAGATGCGCTTGCCGAAGCCCTCGAAGACCTGCAGCTGCAGGCGGACGACCGGCGTCGGGCGATCGAGGACATCACCGAGCGGCTGCGCCAACACGAGTCCGCAGTAGGCGAGCAGGTCGAGCGAGCAGAGAGCGAGGCGCGGACGCGGATCGAAATGGCGTTCGCGGAGCTCGAGAAGCGCCAGGTCGCCGAGCTCGAGCGCGCGACCGCCCGCGAGGTCGACCGCCTCTCGGAAGCCGGGGCGCTCGAGTTCGAGAACCGCATGCGCGCGATCCGTGAGGAAGCCGCCAGCCGGCTCCGCGAAGAGCTGGACCGAACGTCCGAGACCTTCCTGCGGCGAGCTGACGGCCTGATCGCCGATCAACTCCAGCAGGCCGCGACAGCAGCGGCCCAGCGGCTCGACGACCGGATCGTCGAGCTCGCGCGGCGGTACGAAGCCGCCCGCTCGTCGGCCGGTGTGTAGTGCACGTTCGGAACTTCTGAACTCGTCCAACTATCGGGCGCAGGGAACGTCTCTAGAACACCGAATCCCACGTCCATGGCCGAGACGACCGAAGCCCCACTCTGGAACGAGAACGAGCCCGCGAAGGTGGAGAGCTGGCGCCTGCACATCCTGCTCGAGGCCGGCTATCCCGTGCATCTCGCCGAGCGGATCGCAGGGAGCGAGGTCGATCTCCACGACGCGGTGCAGCTCGTGACCCGCGGCTGCGACCCGACGACGGCAGCCGAGATCCTGCTTTGACGGCAGGGGAAACGTCCGGTTCCCCAACCGATCCCCTTCCATGCGCCGACCACGTTTGTCGGGGTCTGGCTTCAGCGAGTCTCCGACTCCCGCTCGTGAGCTGATAGAGCCGGTGACTCGCAGCGAGGAATCGCCCGTTACCCTGCGCCGGTGGCGAAGATCGAGCCGCTGCTCTACGGGGATCGCAAGGTCTACACGGTCTCCGCATTCAATCGCGGGGTCGCGCGCTTCCTCGGCCGCCTCCCCACGCTCTGGGTCGAGGGCGAGATCCAGGAGCTCCGTCGCAATGCCGCCTGGGCGAACGTCTTCCTCACGCTGAAGGACCCGAAGACCGGGGCGACGCTCAAGGTCACGATCGCCCGCACGACGTTCGACCGCCTGGAGCTCGGGCTCACGGAGGGCGAGACCGTGCACGTCTCGGGTCGCGCCGAGCTGTACGAGCTGAAGGGGGAGCTCGGTCTTCGGGCCGGCACGCTCGAGCGAGTGGGTGTCGGCGGCCACCTGGTCGCGCTCGAGCGCCTCAAGCGCGAGCTGGCGGCCGAAGGGCTCTTCGCGCTCGAGCGCAAGCGCCGTCTGCCCCGCGTGCCGCGGGCGGTCGGCGTCCTCACCGGTGCGGACACCGCTGCCCTCGGCGACTTCATCGCGACGATCGGCAGGCGCTTTCCCGCAACGAAAGCGGTCGTCTGCGAGACCCGTGTCCAGGGCCGAGGCGCGCCCGAGGCCATCGTCGCCGGCCTACGGGCGCTCGTCGCGCATTCCGAGGTCGACGTCGTGGTTCTCACGCGGGGCGGAGGCAGCTTCGAGGATCTCCTCCCGTTCAGCGCCGAGTCGGTCGTTCGCGCGGTCGCCGCATGCCCGGTACCCGTGGTCTCCGCCGTCGGGCACGAGCAGGACACGCCTCTGTGCGATCTCGCCGCCGACGCGCGCGCAGCCACTCCCACGGCAGCCGCGGCCCTCGTCGTTCCCGACCATCAGGAGCTCCGAGCGACTCTCGAGACGTGCAGGCAGCGGCTCCACGTCTCGGTGCGCACGCTCCTCGAGCGTGACGCGACGAACCTCGAGCGCCAGGGAGAGCGGCTGCGTGCGGCACCCCGCCTGCTCATCGAGCGGCGGCGCGCGGCACTCGACCACTCCGGCGCGCGGTTGCAGGCGCTCTCGCCGCTCGCGACCCTGGCACGCGGGTACGCGATCGTCCGCGCGGCCGGCGAGGCGCTGCGTGCGGCCGAAGCGGTGACGACCGGCGACCGGGTCGAGATCGAGCTTGCGGCTGGCGCCCTCGCGGCGCGGGTCGAAGAGGTTCGCTCGTGAGCGACGAGCGCACGTTCGAGGAGCTCCAGAGAGAGCTCCAGGAGGTCGTCCAGCGCCTCGAACGCGGCGATGTCGCCGTCGACGACGCAATCGCGCTCTTCAGGCGTGGCGAGGAGCTCTACCGCGCCTGCGTCGACCGGCTTCAGGCCGCCGAGCTCAGGATCGAGGAGTTGACACCTCCTCCTGGGTGACAGGAGGCACTCGGTTCGTGTATGAATCGCCCCATGGCGAAGCCCACACCTGATCTGCTCCGCAAGGTCCCGCTCTTCGCCGGGCTCGACGACAAGGAGCTCACGAGCCTGGCCGACGAGTTCAACGAGCGCAAGTTCGCTGCCGGAGACCGTGTCGCCCTCGAGGGCGAGGGCGGCCTCATGTTCTTCGTCGTCGACAGCGGCGAGGCCACGGTCGAGGTGCACGGAAAGGAGGTCGGCACGCTCGGGCCGGGGTCCGCGTTCGGCGAGATCGCGTTGATCGACCGCCGGCCGCGCACGGCGACGGTCACGGCCCAGTCGGAGTTGCGCGCATACGGCCTGCCCGTGTTCGTCTTTCGACCGTTCGTGGAAGCGCGACCGCAGGTCGCGTGG
Source organism: uncultured Actinomycetes bacterium (assembly GCA_963840705.1). Classification (GTDB taxonomy): domain Bacteria; phylum Actinomycetota; class Thermoleophilia; order Gaiellales; family Gaiellaceae; genus GMQP-bins7. The sequence goes on from CAWIZT010000013.1 coordinate 10,121, forward strand.
AAGCTGCTCGAGGCGATGGCGGATCGACTCGCACTCGCCGAGTCGCGGTAGGCGACGAGGGTCCGCGCAGCGGCCGCGCAGCGGCCGCCTTTAGGGATGTTCGCGCGAGTGAAATCCGCGAGAGCGGACTTCGCTCTTGCGCAGAGTGCTGCCAAGCGATCGGCCGAGCTCGACGAGATCCTCGTCCGCGCGGTCCGGATCGCCGGACAGCGCGATCGTCTCGGCGCCCTCGACCTCGGCGAGCACGCGTCCCCCGAAGACGACGCAGCGAACGCCGTTCTGCGCACAGCGCGACGCGATCTCACCCGGAGCCTTGCCCTCGAAGGTCGTCGCGTCGACCTGCCCCTCACCCGTGATGACGAGGTCGCTGCCCGGGAGCTGCGCGTCGAACCCGAGCAAGTCGAGCACCGCCGGCGCACCCGGAACGAGCTCCGCGCCGAGTCCGGCAAGCGCGGCGCCGAGGCCGCCCGCCGCTCCCGCGCCGGGCAGCTCCGCATAGGGACCCAGCTCCTCAATCGCGGTCAGCCGCCTCGCGAGAATCTCGATGTCGTCCTCCGACGCGCCCTTCTGCGGACCGAAGAGGCGAGCCGCGTCGCCGAGCCTCGTCTGCACGTCGCAGAGCACGATCGCCGGGACGGGTAACGCCTCGACGACCTCGCGAAGCCCGGCTCCCCCGTCGACCGTCGCGACCCCTCCCAGCGTGAGCACCAGGGACGCAGGCTTGCTCTCGAGCGCCGCGACGATGAGCTCTCCGAACCCTCGGCTCGACGCCTGCAGCGGATCTCGCTCGTCCGCTGCGAGAAGCGGCAGTCCGATTGCCTCAGCGGCTTCGACGACCGCGCGTCCGTCCGCCAGGAGCAGCCAGAACGCCTCCACCGGCCTGCCCAGGGGGTCGGAGACGTTGGCCGAACGCCATTCTCCCCCGAGAGCAGCCTCGAGTGTCTCGGCCGTTCCTTCGCCCCCATCGGCAACGGGGAGCACGACCGCCTCGGCATCCGCCTTCTCGACCCCTCGCGCGAGAGCGACCGCTGCCTCGCGCGCGGAGAGAACCCCTTTGAGGCTAGCGGGACACAGAAGCACCCTCACGGGTCGCCTCGTGCTCGAGATCCTCGACCAGCTCCCCCACTTCGTCTACGGCGTTCTCGGACGACTGCTCCTCGTCGTCCTGCATGCGCCGGAGCATCGCCACCGATATCCCCTCGCGCGCGAGAGCCAGGAGCCCGAGCGCCACGCCGCAGGCGATCTCGATCGCCTGGAGCGCGAGGCCGAACGCGAACCCGGTCGCGTAGGCGACGCCGTAGTTGCGGAGCGGCAACGCCACCGCGGCCTGAACCAGCCCGACGTTTCCGGGCCAGAGCGGAATGATCGTCGCGACGTTCATCAGGACGAGGACGAGGCCTGCGGCCGGCAACGGGGCGTCGATGCCGAAAGCCTGCATCGTCACCCACACCGCCATCAGCTGGAGCAGCCAGCCGAGGCACTGGAGGAGGATCGCGCCGGCGAGAGGAACGGGCGCCTTCAGCACCGAGAGCCCCTGGCGGGCCATCCCCAGCAGATGGCGAATCGTCCCCACTGCCTGGAGGTCGTGTGCCATCGAACGCTGATTCCGTCGCGCGCTCATCCACGCAACCGTGAAGAGCGTAAAACCGACGGCGACGACGATCAGCAACGCCGTGACCGCCCAGTGCGGGACGTCGGCTGTCAGGAGGACCCAGGCGACGAGCATCGTCGGCGGGATGAGATCGAAGAGCCGGTGCGCGAAAACCGTTCCGACGAGGGTCGCTGTGGTGCCGGGCGGAGCATTCGGGAGATGACGGCGTAAGGTCGCCACCCGCGCGAGCTCGCCGAGCCTCCCGGGGACGATCGCGTTCGCGAGCAGCCCGACGCCGAACGACGAGAAGACCTGGATCAGCCGCGGCTGGTGCTGCGGCGGGAGCGCCTGCGAGATGGTCAGCGACCACGAGAGCGCCCGGAACAGCGTGGAGCCGACGTTGAGGACGAACGCGAGCACGATCCAGCTCCAGATCACGAAGCGAAATGCATTCCCGACGTCGCGCCAATCGGGACCGCGCCACCAGAGCAGCGTGAGCGCGAGCAGGACCGTGAGAACCAGGAGCGCAGCCTGCACCCAGCCCTTTCGCCACAGCTCCGAGCGCCATCGTCACGCCGCCCGCATCTCGTCCTGGCCGATACCGGTGACCCGACCGTAGATCCCCTCGAGGCGGCGAGCGAGCACGGGCCACGAGTAGCGCGCGACCGCGAGCTCGCGGGCCGCCTCACCCAGCGCCTGCCGGCGCGGCTCGTCGTCGACGAGCTGGCACACCGCGTCCGCGAGCCCCTGCGGGTCACCCGGCTGGATCGCGATCGCCGCGCTCGGGTCGAGTACCTCGCGGTAGCCGGGAATGTCCGAAGCAATGGCGGGCACGGCGCACGCGAACGCGCGCGTCAGCACCATGCCGAAGCTCTCCTGGCCAAGGGACGGCGCGACGAGCACTTTCGCGCCCAGCAGGGTGCGGGTGAGATCGTCCTGGCTCAGGAAGCCCACGACGTCGATACCCTCGTCGGAGACGCCGAGCCTCGTAAGGAGGAGCCGGACAGCGAGCGGGTCGGCACCTGCGACCGTCAAGCGGAGACGGCTTCGCCGGTGGATCTCGGGCCACGCTCGGAGCAGCACCTGCAGACCCTTTCGCGCCTCCTGGCGACCGGCGAAGACGATGCGGTGCTCCCGCTCGGCGGCAGGGGCCGACTCGGGTACGAGCACGCCGTTCGGGAGCACGTGGTACTCGCCGGGGAGCCAGCGGTTCTGCGAGACCCGAGCGCGCTCGGAGACGGCGATCCGGTAGTCGATGCGATCCATCAGGAAGCCCCACACTGGCGCCCCGAACCTCAACCAGCCGAGCTCACCGGATGCGTGGAAGGTCGCGACGAGCGGTGTCCTCGCCATGACGAGGGCGGCCGTGCAGATCGCCGGTGTCATCGGCTCGTGCAGGTGGAGGACGTCGAAGCGCTCGCGGGTCAGCGCGCGGTGGAGCCGGCCGTAGCTCCTCGGCGAGAGCACGATGTTGGGCAGCGTGCCGTTGGCCGGAACGATGACCGAGCGCCCGACCGCGATCACGTTCGTGGGCGGGTCTCCGTGGCGCCCGACCCGCGGGTGCAATACGCGCGTGAACTGACCCGGCGGGTCATTGCCCATGATGAGCCGGACGTCGTGGCCCAGCTCCTCGAGCGCGGCCGCCTGGAGCTCCGCGTGCTCGACAACAGCCCCCCAGAACGACCACGAGAACGGGACGACGATCCCGATCTTCACGAGTGGGACGATACAGCCCTCGTTCTGCGAGAGAGCAGGATCCGCTCGCGCGAATTCTGCTCGCGCGAGGATCCCTGAAGGCGTCCGCTTCGCGGCCGCTGCGTTGTCTCGCTAGGCTGGACGGAGTGCGTCTGGACGGCGTCCATCACGTCACCTGCATCACGGCCGATGCGCCGCGAAACGTGGACTTCTACACGCGTGTCCTCGGCCTCCGGCTCGTGAAGAAGACCGTGAACCAGGACGACCCCACCGTGTACCACCTCTTCTATGCTGACGAGAACGGGACACCGGGCAGCGACATCACGTTCTTCGAGTATCCGGGAGCGCGTCGGGGACGAGCAGGGGCCGGGATGGTGCACACGGTCTGTTGGCGGGTGGGATCCGACGCCGCGCTCGACTTCTGGGAGCAGCGTCTGGCCGGAGAGGCCGGCGCCGTCCCACGGAAGGGCGACGGCCTATCGTTCGAAGATCCGGAGGGCTTGCGGCATGAATTCGCGGTCGTCGACACATCCGACGCGCCGCTCATCGCCGAGCATCCGGAGGTTCCGGCTGACGTCGCGCTGCAGGGGTTCGACGGCGTACGGGCGTTTGCCGCCGATCCAGAAGCCAGCAGTCCGCTGCTCGAGGAGGCGCTTGCCTTCGAGCCTCGGGGTGAGAATAGGTGGGAGGCTCGCGGGGCGAGTCGTGGCGGCTTCTACTCCTACGACGACCCGCCTTCCGAGCCAGGCGTGGGCGGAGCGGGAACGGTGCACCACGTCGCATGGGCGTCGACGATGGAAGATCACGACACATGGCGCGAGCGCGCCCGCTCGGCAGGCGCCAGCCCCACGCCGGTGATCGATCGCTTCTGGTTCCGCTCGATCTACTTCCGGGAACCGAGCGGCGTCCTCTTCGAGATCGCCACCCTCGGCCCCGGCTTCGCGGTCGACGAGGATCCCGCGCATCTCGGCGAGAGCCTCGTCCTCCCGCCCGCGTTCGAGCACATGCGCGCGCAGATCGAACCGGCCCTGACCCCACTCCCGGACCCGAGATCCGCCGTCAGCAGCGAATGACGAACGGCGAAGGGCTCGCGGAGCTTCATACCCATCTCGGAGGCTCGGTCGCCTCCGACATCCTCTGGAGCCTCGCGCACGAGCAGGGCATCGCTCTTCCGGTCAAGGACTTCTGGGAGTTCGACGCCCTCGTCACGGTTTCCGACACACGGGGTGTCAAGGATCTCGACGAGCTCGACAGGATCTACCACTGGACGGAGCTGATCCAGTCCTCGCCGCTCGCCGTCGAGCGCTCGGTGCACGGCGCGATCGGGGGCGCGTACCGCTCGCAGCGGATCACGACGCTCGAGCTCCGCTTCAACCCGATGAAGCGAAACCGGGGCGGTGAGCGGGATCTCGACCACATCATCCTCGCCGCCATCCGTGGACTCGACCTCGCGAGCCTCGAGTACCCGCAGGTGCGCGCGGGCCTGATTCTGATGATGGATCGCACCTTCGAGCCGCGGCTGAACGAGATCATCGTGGAGAAGGCGATCCGCTGGGCCGACCGAGGCGTGGTCGGGGTCGACATCGCCGGTCCGCGTCCCGGGGGCGGCCGCTACGACTACACGCAGATCATTCCTATGGTCGAGGCCGCGCGCGATGCAGGCCTCGGCGTGACGATCCACGTCGGAGAGGAAGGCGGCGACATGGGTCGAGAGGAGACCGCCCAGGTGGTCGAGCACCTCCGGCCCGACCGCATCGGCCACGGCATCCTCGCCGCCGGGGATCCCGAGCTCATGCGCGCGCTGCGCGACCTCGGCATCGTCCTCGAGATCTGCCCCACCTCGAATCTGTTGACGAAGGCGCTGGCCGACGAGGACGCGGTGCGGGAGACGATCCGGCGCTTCGTCGAGCACGGCGTGGCCTTCACGATCGCCACCGACGGCCCGGAGATGATGCGGACGCACCTGCGAGACGAGCTCGAGCTCCTGCGCCGCATCGGCGCGCTCGACGAGGAGGAGCTGCGCGAGGCGAATGCCCGCGGGCACGCGGCGGCGTTTCGGCGCAAGACTCCCGTGCCCGCGTAGCGAGGAACCGGGTCTACGCCCGCGGGATGACAGCGGCCGCGACGGCGGCGACCATCTCGCGCAGGAGCGCCCGCACCTCGCCGGGTCCCGTGATCAGGATGTGCTCGCGAGGACCGTCGACGGCGCGGGCGCTCGGGAGGAGCCCTCCAACATGCCCCGCGACAGACCCCGATGGCAACGCGTCCAGGAGATCGTGGTCGGTCCGGTCGTCGCCGATGCCGATGACGAAATGCGACGGCTCCTTTCCGTTCGGGAACACGTCGCGCACATAGACGCCCTTGTCGACTCCTCGCGCGCGCACCTCGACCACGCGATGGCCCTGCAGGATCTCGGCCGGTGCGCCCCCGAGATGCTGCCCGAGGTCGTTCAAGAGCTCGTGCGCGCGCCACGACCCGTATTCCGGCTCCGCCTCGCGGTAGTGCCACGCGACGCTGACCGCCTTCCGCTCGACGTGGGCGCCGGGGACGTCGGCTGCTACCCGGCGGAGAAGGCGCTCGATCGGTCGCATCCAGCCGAGATCGAGCTCGACGAGTGTTCTCCATTCGCCACCAGGCGTTCGAGCGAGGTACCCGTGCTCGGCGCAGAGATGGATGGGGAGCTGGCCGAACCACTTCTCGAGGCTCGAGCGGCGGCGACCGCTCACGATGTGGACGTCGGTCTCGGGAAGCGCCGCGAGGTCGCGCAGCAGCGAGCGGATCTCCCTCGTCGGGACGGCAAGGTCGGGGTGGAGCTCGAGCTCGCGGAGCGTGCCGTCGTAGTCGAGCAGGACCGTGCGCGTCTTGGCCTTCGCGAAGCGGCGCAAGAGCCGCTCCTCCACCTCGCCCTCGACGTTCGGCGGCTTGCGGCGGCGGTCGCGTTTCGAATGTCGGCCGAGCCGGGTCAGGAAGCCGTCCGCCCACTTGCGGCTGTCGAGCTCCTCGACGCGCTTGGCCATGGTCTCCAGCCTGCGCCGGCGCTCCGGGAGCTCGAGCTCGAGCGCTGTCCCCAGCGCCTCGACGACGCCGTCGACGTTCCACGGGTTGACGAGCATGCGCCCCCGGGAGAACCTGGGCCGAGCCGGCGAGCTCGGAGAGGAGCAGGGAGCCACGCCAGCGCCCCGGAAGCCCCGGCTCCGACTGGCAGAGGACGAACTCGTGTGCGACGAGGTTCATCCCGTCGCGAAGCGGCGTCACCATCATCACGTCCGCCCGCCGGTAGAGCGCGACGAGCCCCTCCTTCGAGATGTCGCGGTGGAGGTACTCGACCGGCGTGATTCCGGGCTGTCCGTAACGGCCGTTGATGCGGGAGATCAGGAGCTCGATCTCGTCCCGCTGCTGGCGGAACTCGGGGCTCTCCAGGCGCGAGGGCACGAGCACCTGCAGCATGGTCGTCGTCTCGGCGCGGGTGGGATCCTGCTCGAGGAGCCGTTCGAAGGCGAGGAGCTTGCGTGGGATCCCCTTCGAGTAGTCGAGTCGCTCGACCCCGAGCACGAGCTTGCGTCCCGCGTACTGCTCCTCGAGCTGGGCGAGGAGACGCGCGGTCTCGGGATCGCCGAGGATCGCTCGAAACCCTTGGACGTCGATCCCGATCGGGTCCACGCCGATGCCCACCGGGCGCCCGTCGACCTCGATCGAGTCCGGGCTCGAGTCGATGCCGATGATGCGCAGGCACGAGGAGCGGAAGTGGCGTGCGTAGTCGCCCACCTGGAAGCTCACGTAGTCCGCGCCGAGCAGTCCACGCAGCACGTCCTCCCGCGCGGGCAAGAGCCGGTAGATCTCCGACGACGGGAACGGCGTGTGCAGGAAGAAGCCGACCGAGAGCCCCGCTGCGCGGCGGCGCAACATCGCGGGCACGAGCATCAGGTGGAAGTCGTGGATCCAGACCCTCGAGTCAGGTCCCGAGTGCTCGAGGATCGCGTCGGCGAACCGTTCGTTGACGCGCACGTAGTGCTGCCAGGCCTCGGGTGTGATGCGGAGCCGGTCCGCAGAAGTAGTGGAAGAGCGGCCAGAGCGTGTCGTTGCAGACACGCCCGTAGAAGTCCTCCTCCTCGTCCGCGGAGAGGAAGATCGGGACGAGGTTCTTCTTCTCGAGCTGCTTGCGTGCCTTCGGCTGCAGCGACTCGGGCACCACGGTGCCGGGCCAGCCGATCCAGACCGCATCACCGCGCACCGCCGTCAGCGCCGCAGCCAGGCCGCCTGCCGACGGCTGCACCTCGAACCCGTCGCCGGCGAGCGTGAAGCGGACGGGCAAGCGATTGCTCGCGATGACGAGAGCGTGGTGTCCGGTGTGCTTGGCCAGAGCGCCTCCCTCCGCGGCCGAGAACGGGTAGGTAGGTACAACCTACGTGTCGGCGAATAGCGTCACGCATGGCACACGGCCTCGGGATCATCGGAAACTGCTCGTACAACGCCCTGCTCCGCGACGGCTCGGTGGAGTGGTTGTGCTGGCCGCGCCCCGACTCGAGCTTCATCTTCGGCCCCCTTCTCGACCGCGAGCGCGGCGGTGCGTTCGTCGTGGAAGGCGTCGACGCCACCGACGTCAGGCAGGAGTACGTCGAGAACACGAACGTCCTCCGAACCGTGTTTCGCGGGCCGGGCGGGGAGTTCGCGCTCTACGACTTCGCGCCCCGCTTCCAGCTCTACCAGCGCTTCTTCAAGCCCTCGATGCTCGTCCGCATCCTGCGTCCGCTCTCCGGTGAGCCGCGCGCGTGTGTGCGCTGTCGGCCGACGTACGAGTACGGGCTTGCAGAGACGGGCTCCTGGCGTGCGTCGAACCACATCGAGTACACCGGCTTCCCGACGCCTGTTCGTTTGACGACGAACGTTCCGTTGACGTACGTGGAGGACGAGCGCCCGTTCCTGCTCGAGGAGGACCGCCACCTCGTCCTCACCTGGGGCGAGCCGCTGGAGGCGGGTCTCGAGGAGACCGCCGAGAGGTTCCTCGAGCGCACCCTTGACTACTGGCGCCGCTGGGTGAAGGGGACGCGCGTTCCGCGCGACTACCAGCGCGAGGTCGTCCGCTCCGCGCTCGCCCTCAAGCTGCACCAGTACGAGGACACGGGTGCGCTGCTCGCCGCAACGACCACGAGCCTGCCCGAGCATCCCGGCTCAGGGCGCAACTGGGACTACCGCTTCTGCTGGCTGCGCGACGCCTACTTCACGCTGAACGCCTTCGAGCGCCTCGGCCACTCGGAGGAGATGGAGCGGTTCCTCGAGTATCTGCGCAACATCGCGGAGGAGCGGGAGGGAGTCCTGCAGCCCGCCTACCGGATCAACGGTGCCGCCGACGCGGAGGAGCGCGAGCTCGAGCACCTGGCCGGCTACAACGGAGACGGACCGGTCCGCGTCGGCAACCAGGCGTTCGAGCACGTGCAGAACGACGTCTACGGCGAGATGGTGCTCGCGGTCAGCCGCCTCTTCCTGGACACCCGCTTCGTCGGCGAGATCCCGCGGCTGACCGGAGTCGAGATCGTGAGCTCGCTCCTCGACCAGATCGAGTCTCGCCTGGAGGAGCCGGACGCGGGCCTGTGGGAGTTCCGTGAGCGGAGCCGGCTGCACAGCTTCTCGGTGCTCATGCACTGGGCGGGCTCGCGTCGCGCGGTCGAGGTGGCGGAGGCGCTCGGCGCTGACGAGCTCGCCGCGCGCGCCCGGTCGGTGGAGACCGCGGCGGCGGAGCTCCTGGCAGGGCGCTGCTGGAACGACGAGATCGGCGCGCTAACCCAGGTCGCAGGAGAGTCCCAGCTCGACGCCGCGCTCCTTCTGGCCGTTCACCTCGGCTATCTCCCGCCCGAGGATCCACGCGCGACGTCGCATGTGGACGCGATCCGCACCACGCTCGCCGTCGACGGCGGCCTGCTCCGCCGCTACTCGTCCCCCGACGACTTCGGCATGCCGGCCGCTGCCTTCACCGTCTGCACGTTCTGGCTCGTCGAGGCGCTGGCGATCCTGGGCCGGACGGACGAAGCACGGGAGCTCTTCGACTACCTCCTCTCCCTGCACAACGGTCTCGGGCTCTATTCGGAGGACATCCTGCCAGGCACGCTCGAGCAGAGCGGCAACTTCCCGCAGACGTACAGCCACGTGGGGTTGATCAACGCGGCGTTCAGGTTGTCACGCCGCTGGGACTAGAGCGGCATCGTCGTCCTTCGCTACGGCCTCGCGTAGGCCGGCCCCGTCGAGAAGGCGAACGGACGCAAGAGTGGCGGGTCGAGATCCGCCAGCAGTCGAGCCGCCTGCTCTTCCGAGCAGTCGAGCACCCGGCGGGACCCGGCCCCCTGGCCGAGGTGGAGCACGATCGTGCAGAGGCCGGACCGCGCCTGGATGGGCGAGCGCTGGATCGCGTACGAGACGACCGCGCGCGGATCGAGCGAGGTCCAGCGCCGCGACAGGGATCCCTCGCGCACGGCGAGCCGACTTCCGTCGAAGCGGTGGCCGAGCTGACGGTAGCGGTCGATCGCGAGCGGCACCCCGGCGATTCCGAGAATGAACAGGGCCGCCGCAGGCAACCACGACTGGAGCGCGAGAGCAACGACACCGAGCACGACCGGCGGAACGATTGCCCGCGTCAACCGTCTCGTCCGAGCGGCGATCGGATGGCGCTCGAGCGTCGCATCGGGCGTGGCCAAAGGGTCGAGCGAACGCGCAAGCGCGTGGACATCGTCGTTCGCGATGACCGGCGCCAGCGCGGTTCTGCCAGACCGCCCTCCCGCCACGCCGCCGGCGACAACCTTCATTCCGACGAGGCGAAAGGCGCGACGGAGCGGCGAGTCGACGAGATCGAGACCGCGGACGCGCGAGCGATCGATCGCCACGACGCGTCGCGTCAGCAGGCCGCGGTGCGCGACGAGACGATCGCCGTCGTCCGTGAGCTCGAAGTCCCAGTCGGTGAGCAGCGAGCCGGCGGCAGCGAGAGCGAGCGCGACGAGGATTCCCGCAACGCCGAGCGCAGTCACACCGAGCACTTCGGTCGGCACCCGGTCGGCAGCTTCGCTCAGCAACCGCTCGCCGAGAGCGCCGGGAAGGTCGTCCGCGAAGTTGGCGATGACGCCGAGGGCGACGAGTGGAGTGAGGATGTAGCGGCCGCTCGTCAGACCTCCGGCGACGAGCAGTCGCGGCGTCGCCCGGTAGAGGACGAGAGCGGCAGACGGCTCATCGGCCGCAGTTTCCTTCGCGCGCACGGCCGAGAGGAGTGCCGCACGCAGACGCTCACCTTCGTGCGCCGAAACCGCGGCCAGCGACAGCTCGGCGGCGGAGCTCCCGCCCGCGGCCGCCTCGACCTCCACCTGAACGAGACCGAGGACGCGGTGGAGCCAGGGCGCCTGCAGGTCCACCCCGCGAATGCGGTCGAGCGGCACGACCCGCGTCGTGTGCCGAAATACACCGCGCTCGATCACCAGACGTCCGGCCTCGATCCGGTAGGTGAATCGCCGCCACTCGAGGACGAGCACGGCGAGGCCCACGGCCACGAGCACGCCGAGCACCGGAAGCGCGAAGCCGCCGCGCCAGGTGAACGCGATGACCAGGACCGGGAGCAGGCCGGCGCCGATTCGCTTCCGCGCAAAGACGAGAACGGCCAGCGGATGGAGGCGGCCCCGCGGCTCGGGCGATAGCTCGCTCAGGTTCCCTCGTCGATCCCCGCGCGGGCGGCCAGCTCGTGCACGAGCGCGTCGGCAACCCGTGGGTCGAGTCCCGGAATGGCGGTTCCGCCCTTCGCCGACGCCGTCGTCACCGCGACGGAGACGAGGCCGACCGACCGCTCGAGCGGACCGCGTTTGGTGTCCACGGTCTGGATGCGCACGTGGGGGACGACCTGCCAGTTGCGCCAGAGAGATCCGCGGGCGACGTACAGGCCGAGGTCCGTGATCTCGTAACGGAAGCGCCGGTACAGAAGCCGCGGCTGGAGCAACGCGAGAGCGACCAGGACGAGGAACACGCCCCCGCCGACGAGAGCGACGAGAGCCGCCGCGAGCCGGTTCTCGGCCAGCGCAACCGGTATGGCGATACCCAAAGTCAGTACCGCGACCGCAAGCGCCACGAGGCCCCACTCGAGGGCCCACAGCCGTTGCACGCGAGGATCGAGCTCGAGCTCGGGGTCGCGCAGGATCATTCCGTCACTCTGCCCGAGCGCGCCGCGTTGCCGCGGGGGATTAGCGCTGTCGCTCGACACGAGCAGCGGTTGGAATCGCGCCGGCGGAGTAGTGCTACGCCGCGACTCGTTGTCACAGGGGTGCCCGCCCGCTCACTCAATCCTCGATGACTGCCCCCGCCAGACACATCTGGGCCGCGCTTCTCGTCGTCTACGTTCTGTGGGGATCGACGTACTTCGGGATCAAGATCGCGGTGGAGACGCTGCCACCGCTACTCGCGGGCGGAGGCCGCTTCCTCGTCGCCGGAGCACTCCTGGCCGCGATTCTCGCGCTGCGCGGAACGAGCCTCCGTATCAGCCGCAGCGAGCTCGGCGGGGCCGCGATCGTCGGCGGCCTCCTCCTCACGCTCGGCGTCGGTCTCGTCCACGTCGCGGAGACCCGAATCGACTCGAGCGTCGCCGCGATCATCGTGGGGACGGTGCCGCTGCAGATCATCGTCATGCGGACGATCGGGCGCGAGCATCCGGCCCGCGGAACGCAGCTGAGCGCGCTCACAGGACTCGTCGGGCTCGGGTTGGTCGTGGCACCCGGCCTGGGCTCGGGCTCGACCGCGCTCGGCCTGGCGGTGATGCTCGTCGCGGCGATGAGCTGGTCGATCGGGTCGTTCGTCTCAAAGCAGCTCATGCTCCCGCCCGACCCGTTCGTCGCCGCGGTCTACGAGATGGGCGCCGGCGGCCTCTTCCTCACGCTGGGAGCGCTCGCGTTCGGGGAGGGGAGCCAGCTCGACGGAGCCGCCTTCGCGCGCGACTCGGTCCTCGCCTGGATCTACCTCGTCGTCTTCGGCTCGCTGGTCGGCTTCACCGCGTACGCGTGGCTGCTTCGGGTCGCGCCCATCTCGCTCGTGGTCACCCACCAATACGTGAACCCGCTCGTCGCCATCGCGCTCGGGATGGTGTTCCTCGACGAACGGCCGAGCCCGTTGGCGCTCCTCGGCGCGCTCGTCGTGCTCGGGGCCGTGTATGTCGCGATTCGGGCCGAGTTTCCTAAGAGCCGACCTGCGACCGGCGCGCCGAGAGGAACTCCAGCAGGTCGGACCGCGTGAGGATCCCGGACGGCCGTCCCGCACTGACGACCACGACTGCGCCGCTCCCGCCGGACAAGCCCTCGTAGACCTGGTCGACCGAGGCGTCGGCGTCCACGGCGGGCAACGGCGGCTGCATGGCCACCGCCACGTCCTCGTTCAGCGCGTCGGCGTTCCTGAAGACGCGCTCGAGGAGCTCGCGCTCCTGGAGCGACCCGACGACGTCGGCGAGGGAGTCGACCGGCTCGTCGCGCACGACCGGGAGTTGGGAGATGCCGTAGCGGCGCATGGCATCGATTGCGGCGCCGACCTTCTCGTGCGACCCGATGGTCACGAACTCCGGCACCTCACGGTCGACCCGCCGGAAACGGAGCACCTCGTCGACGGACGGCTGCGGGGTCGTTCGCTCGAGGAGCCCGTACTGGATCATCCAGTTGTCGTCGAAGAACTTGGACAGGTACGAGCGGCCGCTGTCCGGAAAGAGCATCAGCACCCGCGCGTCCGGCCCGAGCCGCTTCGCCACCTGCATACCACCCCACGCCGTCGAGCCGGTGGAGCCGCCGACGAGCAGCCCCTCCTCTCGCGCGAGACGGCGTGCGGTGACGAACGAATCCCGGTCCGAGACGCGCACCCATTCGTCGACGACCGCGGGGTCCAGGGTGCTCGGCCAGCGCTCCTTTCCGATGCCCTCGACGAGATACGGCCCTTGCGGGTGCTGCTCGTCCGCGGTGAACACCGACCCCTCGGGATCCACTCCGACGATGAGCACCTCCGCGCGGTGCTCCTTGAAGTAGCGCCCGACACCGGTGATCGTGCCGCCCGTGCCGACGGAGATAACGATCGCGTCGACCTGGCCTCCGTCGGTTTGCTCCCAGATCTCGGGGCCGGTCGTCTCGTAGTGCGCGTCGGGATTCGACGGATTCGAGTACTGGTCGGGCTTGAAGCCGCCGGGGATCTCCTCTGCGAGCCGGTCGGACACCGAGTAGTAGCTCTCCGGCGAGTCCGGTTCTACGGCGGTGGGAGTGATCACGACCTCCGCCCCGAACGCGCGGAGCATCGAGATCTTCTCCTGGCTCATCTTGTCGGGCATGACGAAGATGCAGCGGTAGCCGCGGAGCGCAGCGGCCATCGCGAGACCCGCGCCCGTGTTGCCCGAGGTAGGCTCGACGATGGTTCCTCCAGCGCGCAGGCGACCGTCCTGCTCCGCCGCTTCGATCATCGCCATCCCGATGCGGTCCTTCACGGAACCGCCCGGATTCAGGAACTCGAGCTTCGCAAGGAGCTGGCCCGGGACGTCGCGCCCGAGGCGATCGAGCCTGACGATCGGGGTCCGTCCGACGAGCTCGAGGACGTTCGGGTACTCGCGGCGGCTCACGGAGCGTCAAACCTAACATCGGGGTGGTAGGTGCTCGCCTGGGTAGGCTGCGCCGGATGGTCGAGGAGGCTCGTCTCGAGACGAACGCAGCGGGCCTCGTGCCGGCGACCGAGGGCTGGTTCGTCGTCAACGTCTCCGATGCGTCCTGGTTCGACCACGACGTCTTCGGGGCAACCTGCGAGTTCGAGTCGTCGAAGGCCGAGTTCAAAGAGCTCGGGATCCGGATCTGCGTGCTCCAACCGGGCCAGCCGAACGGCCTCTACCACCGCGAGGAGACCCAGGAGGACTTCCTCGTCCTCGCGGGGGAGTGCCTGCTACTGGTCGAAGGGCAGGAGCGGCGCCTCGAGGCGTGGGACTTCTTCCACTGCCCGTCCATGACCGAGCACATCTTCGTCGGCACCGGGGACGGCCCATGCGTCGTCCTGATGACGGGAACGCGCCGCGCAGGCCGGCCGATCTTCTATCCCGTCTCCGAGCTCGCGCTTCGCCACCGCGCCGGCGTCGAGACCGAGACGCCGAGCCCGCGGGAGGCGTACGCGTCGTCTCCGGAGGAACGCATCGAGCGCCCGGCTTCTTGGGATCGGCTCCCCTGGGCGAAACTGTGAGCGAGGGCGGGCCCGGACGATGACCAGGCCCGCTCCCTCGTCGTTACAGCTGACCGCGGATCGCGCCCGCCGGATAGTCCGACGTATGCACGTTCACGTAGTAGTTCGACGGATTCATTCGAATCGCGGCGATGAGGTCGCGTGTCGCGCTGACGCAACCGAAGGACGTACCCGTTGCATCGGGAGCGGTCAGCCCAACGACCACCGGGCCGGCGACCGTGCTGCCACCCACGTGGATGTGCGCAGCGGCCGCGGGCAGCGTGATGTTCGACGCTGTCAGCACGAAGCACACCTTTCCCTGGCCCTGGTTGAGCCGGATCGTCGCAGTGCCCCGGCCGTCAGAATCTCCGGGCCCGGGAACTTCGGCTGTGCCGGTCAGTGTCGCCCTCAGCGGGCGCCCGCCCGTCTTGGTCGGCGAGAGCTGCTGGGTCGGACACACCGCAGGCGCCGGAATGACGTCACTGCCGTGCTGCAAGTGACCCGCCAGGGAACGGGCTCCGACAGTCACCTTGACGTACTTCTTCCCGGCCCAGTGACAGATCGTCATCTTCTTCGGGTCCGGCGGAGCGCCGGTTGCCGCAATCCCGCCGACCACGAGTGTGCTAGCTGCGAAACACGCAACCACGACTACCAGACGTTTCATCTGCGTACCCCTCTCGTTTCGTTAGTCCTCCCTTGAAAGAAGATGCCCCGAATGGCGCCCGCTTGCACCTAACGGGGGCGTTCTTACAAGGTCTTTACGCCTCGTCTCAGTGACGAAAGTGCCGGCGGTGCGTGAACACCATCGCGGCGCCCGCTTCTGACACCGCCTCGATCACCTCCGAGTCCCGCTTCGACCCGCCCGGCTGGATGATTGCCGTGATCCCCGCCTCGAGCGCGATCGCGGGCCCGTCCGGAAACGGGAAGAACGCGTCCGAGGCGAGGACGGCACCGTCGAGGTCGTGGCCTAGCTCGCGTGCCTTGTCGACGGCGATCCGCACGGCATCGACGCGACTCATCTGACCGGCTCCGATCCCGATCGTCTGTCCGCGCCGCGCGAGGACGATCGCGTTCGAGCTCACGTGCTTCACGACCCGCCACGCGAACAGGAGGTCGCGCCACTCATCGTCCGACACCCGGCCGCACACCACCTCCATGCGCGCCTGATCCGGCGGGCTCGTGTCGCGCTCCTGGACGAGCAGACCTCCGAGGACGCGCTTGTAGTCCCGTTCCGTGCCGTCCGACCCGCGTCGCTCGGTGTCGTTCAGGATCCTCACCGAGGCCTTGCCCGAGAGCGCCTGCATCGCCTGCTCGTCGTATCCGGGCGCGAAGAGCACCTCGACGAACTGCCCCGACACCGCTTCACCGAGCGAGGCGGTCATAGCGCGATTCAGCACCACGACCCCGCCGTACGCCGAGACCGGGTCGGCCGCCAGCGCCTTCTCGTACGCCTCCTCGATCCTCTCGGCGACGCCGACGCCACACGGGTTCGCGTGCTTCACGATGACGCAGGCTGGCTCGTCCAGCTCGCCCACGAGCAGCCGCGCGGCGGAGAGATCGTTCAGGTTGTTGAACGAGAGCGGCTTCCCGGCCAGCTGCTCGACCCGCGAGAGCAGATGCCTGCGGGAGCCCCGCTCTGCGTAGTAGCCCGCTCGCTGATGAGGGTTCTCGCCGTACGCCAGCTCCGCCACCTTGTCGAAGGCGGGAACGAAGGTCTCCGGCAGCTCGTCGTCCGGTAGGAACCAGCGCGCGATGGCCGACTCGTAGGCCGCTGACGCCGCGAACGCCGATGCAGCGAGGCTCCGTCGCGTCTCCAGCGTTGTTTGGCCCTTTCGCTCGCGCAGCTCGGCGAGGACGCTTCCGTAGTCGCCAGGCCTGGAGACCGGCGTGACGGAGGCGAAGTTCTTGGCCGCGGCACGCAGCATCGAAGGTCCGCCGACGTCGATCATCTCGACGACGTCGTCGTCGGCCATCCCGGCGCGATCCGCGACGAGCTCGAAGGGGTAGAGGTTGACGCAGACCAGATCGAAGGGCTCGATCCCTTGCTCGGCGAGCTGTGCGAGGTCGTCGGCACGGCTGCGGCGGGCGAGGATCCCGGCATGGACGCGTGGGTGGAGCGTCTTGACGCGCCCGCCGAGCAGCTCCGGGAAGCCGGTGAGCCCCTCGACCGGCGTGACGCCGAGACCGGCGTCCCGCAGTGCGGTTGCCGTACCCCCGCTCGCCACCAGCTCGAACCCGAGATCGGAGAGACCGCGCGCGAAGGGCACGAGGCCGGTCTTGTCGTAGACCGAGATCAGCGCGCGCACAGCTTGCCGACGACCTCGGGGAGCAGACGGTGCTCGACCGCATGGACGCGTTCGCGCAGCGTCTCGACGGTGTCGCCCGCGAGAACGGGTACCGCCTCACTCGAGATCACGGCGCCCGTGTCGACTCCGGCGTCCACGTAGTGCACGGTCGCAGCCGCCTCGGGGGCACCCGCGGCAAGCAGGTCCTCGAGGGGGTGCGAGCCGGGGAAGTCCGGCAACGGTGCCGGATGGACGTTCACGACTCGTCCTGGAAAGCGCTCGAGGAACGACGGTGTCAGGAGGTGCATGTACCCCGCGCACACGACGAGCTCGACCTTTCGCGCTTCGAGCCAGTCCGCCATGGCGGCGTCACGCGTCTCGCGATCGGCGTGGTCGGCGAGCGCGAAGACTCGTGCCGGCACGCCCGCGGACTCGGCTCGGGCCAGCGCCTTCACGTCAGCGGTGCTGGACGCGACCGCGACGACCGGCAACGCTGCGTCGAGCAGCGCCTGCAGGTTCGTTCCCTCGCCGCTGACGAGAACCCCGATCACGCGCGCACGATCGTCCCGATGACGAGAGCGTCGCCTGGATCGGAGACGACCGCGACGTACCCGATCCCGAGATTGAAGACGCGCCGCAGCTCGTCCTCCTCCACGTGTCGCGCGAGCCACCCGAAGACGGGCGGGCGCTGCCACGACGACCAGTCCAGCTCCGCGGCCAGGCCTTCGGGGAGGACGCGCCCGAGGTTGCCGAGGATGCCTCCGCCGGTGACATGGGCTAGTCCTCGGACGTCGCTGCGTGCTCGTAGTTGCCGTACGGCGTCGCGGTAAAGGCGGGTCGGCGCGAGCAGGTCCTCCCCGTCGTAGTCCTCCACCTCGAGGATCCGGCGCACCAGCGTGAAGCCGTTCGCGTGGACACCCGCCGACGGGAGCCCGACAACGGCGTCGCCCGCCTTGATCCGCGCGCCGTCGATCAGCTCGGCGCGCTCGACGATCCCGACACAGGTGCCGGCGAAGTCGAGCTCGTCGTCCCGGTAGATGCCCGGAAGCTCCGCGGTCTCGCCGCCGACGAGGGCGACCCCTGCATTGCGGCAGACCTCCGCCGCGCCTTCGACGAGCTCGGCCACCTGCTCGAGCTCGATCCGGTTCGCTGCGACGTAGTCGAGGAAGAGGAGCGGCTCCGCGCCGCAGGTCAACACGTCGTTGATGCAGTGAGCGGCGAGGTCCGCGCCGCAGCTGCGAAGAGCGCCGCGCGCACGTGCGAGCATGAGCTTCGTCCCGACCGAGTCCGTGGACGCGGCCAGCAGACGCGAGTCATCGAGCGGATGCAGGCCCGCGAACGCGCCGAAGCCGGTCGCTCCCGTGGACTCGGCGGCAGCACGCAACCGCTCGACGACGGCTCCGGCCTTCTCCATCGAGACCCCCGCCGCCGCGTAGGTCTGGCGCTCGCTCGCCACGATTCGAGTCTACGGTCCTTACAGTCTCTTTCGTGGACGAGCCGTCCCTGCTCACGAGCTGGACGCTCGATCCGCTCCAGCTCGCGCCGATCGTGCTGGTCGCGATCGCCTACGGCGTGCGTGCGCGAACGCTCGCCAAGCGCGGGCAACCGGTGCCGGGCTGGCGAATAGCGCTCTTCGCGCTCGGAATCTTGCTCCTCGTCGTTGCGATCGCGTCTCCGCTGGCGACAGTCGCCGAGGACGAGCTCTTCTCGTTCCACATGGCGCAGCACCTGCTGCTCGGCGATCTCGCGCCGTTGTGCCTCCTCGCCGGCCTGACCGGGCCGGTCCTCCGCCCGCTCCTGGCGCTTCCGGGGGTCATGCGGCTCCGAGTCCTGGCGAATCCTCTCGTCGCCCTCCCGATCTGGGCGGCAAACCTCGCGCTCTGGCACGTGCCGGCCGTGTACGAGGCAGCGGTCGAGAACAGCGGCGTCCACGCCATCGAGCACATCGCGTTCTTCTCGGCCGGTGTCATCCTCTGGCTCCCGGTGCTGGAGACGCTGCCAGCCCCCGAGTGGTTCGGCAGCGGCGCCAAGCTCGGCTACATCGTCGGCGTGCGACTCGTCGGCACCCTCGTCGGAAACGTGTTCATCTGGGGCGAGCCGTTCTACGGCGTCTACGAGGACGGCAACGAGTATCTCGGCCTCTCGCCGCAGGCCGACCAGAGCCTCGCGGGCTCGCTGATGATGCTCGAGGGCTCGCTGGTCACGATCGTCGCCATCGCGTGGCTCTTCCTCCGCATGGCGCAGGAGGGAGAAGTGCGTCAGAGGCTCCTGGAGAGCGGCCACGATCCGCGCGCCGTCCGCCGCGCTGTCCGCTACCGACGCTGGCAAGAGCTCGAGGGGAGCGCCCGGTCATGACCGGTCGGGGAATCCACCATCTCGATCTCGTTGTCTCGTCGATCGAGCGCAGCCTGCCCTTTTATCGCGAGCTCCTCGAGCCGCTCGGCTACACGCGCATGGGCGAGGTCGTCGGAGAGCGGGGCGAGACCATCCGGTACATCGCGGGAGGCGGCACGGTCGTCGGCGTGCGCGAAGCGCGGGCTCCGGGCGACTACGACCGTTACCGCGTAGGCGTCCATCACGTCGCGTTCGAGGCGGCCTCCCGCGAAATCGTCGACGAGCGCCATCGCTGGGCCGTCGAGCGCGGCGCGGAGGTCGAGAGCCCGCCGCAGGAGTACACGTACATCCCGGGCTACTACGCGTTCTTCTTCTACGACCCCGACGGAATCAAGCTCGAGATCGTCCACGTGCCCCACTGAGGCTCGCGTCGGTCGGGGATCAGACTTCAGTCTGACCCCGTCTTTGGGTTGCCGGTTCCCGATCCAAGTGACTCCGCCACCGCTGCGAACTCCGCGAGCGCAGCCTCCAGATCCTCGACGATCTCCTGCGCGATCACCTCGGGCGGGGGAAGGTTGTCCATGTCCTCGAGCGACTCGTCGCGGAGCCAGATGAGGTCGAGGCTCACCTTGTCCCGCTGCGAGCAGCTCGTCGTAGGAGAAGCGCTTGAACCGCTCGGACTCGACGCGAGATCGCGCGATCGTCCGCCGAGTACGCGGTGACGAAGTCCTGCGAGGTGCTCGTAGCGGAGCGGGTTCTGCTTCAGCGTGAAGTGCTGGTTCGTGCGCAGGTCGTAGACCCACAGCTCGCGCGTCCACGGCGTCTCGGACGCGGGCTTGCGCTCGAAGAAGAGGACGTTCGCCTTCACGCCCTGCGCGTAGAAGACTCCGGTCGGGAGCCGCAGCAGCGTGTGGACGTCGCACTCGTGGAGCAGCTTCCGCCGCACCGTCTCGCCGGCGCCGCCCTCGAAGAGCACGTTGTCCGGAACGACCACCGCCGCGCGCCCGCCGATCGCGAGCAGCGTCTTCACGTGCTGGACGAAGTTGAGCTGCTTGTTCGACGTCGACGCCCAGAAGTCGTCGCGGACGACGACGAGGTCCTCACGCGCGACCTCGCCTTCCTCGTTGACGAAGGTCATCGAGGATTTCTTCCCGAACGGCGGGTTCGTCAGCACCATCTCGAAGCGGTCGCCGGGGTCGGCCTTGAGCGCATCGTCGACCGCGATCGGGCTGTCCGACTCCTCGGACGCCGATCCCGTGCAGCAGCAGGTTCATCACGCACAGCCGCGCGGTGTTGTCGACGATCTCCCAGCCGCGCAGCGCGTCGAAGCGGAGATGCCGCTTCTGGTCGGGGTCGAGCAGGCGATGCTTCGCGATCCACTCGTGCGCGGCGAGCAGGAAGCCGCCCGTGCCGCACGCTGGGTCGCAGATCGTCATCCCCGGCTCGGGGCGCATGACCTCGACGATCGCCCGGATCAGCGGGCGCGGCGTGAAGTACTGGCCCGCGCCCGTCTTCACGTCCTCGGCGTTCTTCTCGAGCAGCCCCTCGTAGGCGTCGCCCTTGACGTCCGCGTCGAGCGTCAGCCAGCTCTCGCGATCGATGAGGTCGACCACGAGCCGACGCAGCTTGGCCGGGTCCTGGATCCGGTTCTGCGCCTTGCGGAAGACGACCCCGAGCATCCCCGACCCGCGCCCGAGCTCGGTCAGGACGTGCCGGTAGTGCACCTCGAGCTCGTCGCCGTCGCGGGCGAGGAGCGACGGCCAGTCGAGCCCCTCCGGCACGACCGACGGCCGCGAGAACGGCGGCTTCGTCTGCTCGTCCGCCATCTTCAGGAAGAGCAGGTACGTGAGCTGCTCGAGGTAGTCGCCGTACGAGAGCCCGTCGTCGCGGAGGACGTTGCAGTAGCTCCAGAGGCGCTGGACGAGGCCGTTCTGCGTGCTCACCCGAGTTCGCCTTCTACGGCAGCGACGATTGCGCGGGCGTGCTCGAGCGCGTACGTGACGTCGGCTCCTTCTACAGGCATGGCGTCGTACTGCGACCTGTTGCGAAGCCGCCGGATGCGCTCGAACGCCCGGAGGTGCTCGACAAGGCTCGCATCGTCGAATGCCGCGAGAGCGTACTCGCCTACTCGGGCATGCGCTCCCTCCCCGCCCACGACACGAAGGCCGTTCGCCCGCAGGTGCGCTGTAATCGCCTTTCTCGCCGCCTCGTAGGCAATCGCCAGCGCCCCGACCTCATCGTGCGCCGCGATCGCGTTCGCTGTCACGAGATGCCGGCGTGCCGTTTCCAAGTCACGGCCGGAGGCTTCGAGATCTGGTTGGACGCGACGAAGCACTCCGCGCGCGACGAGTTCTTCGAGCTGGTCGGCGCTCAAGAAGCCGCCTTCGTAGCAACGTGAGCGAGCTCGACCAGCGGCGATCCTTTGACCTCACGGATGAAGCCCTCGTCCTCGGCATCCCAGCGCTTTCGGGAAACGATGACGGGATTGACCTCTCGTCCGAGGAGAGACTCCAACTCCCTGGCAACGCCGTAGAGCGTTGTTCGATCCGGAGATCCGACGACCAGCACGTCGATGTCCAGCGGATCGCTGCCTGCTACACCCGTGTACCGCGCAGCCCACGACCCGAAGAGGTACGCCTCCTCGACACCCGGTACATCGCAGAGCGCAGGGCCGACCAAGGTCGCAGGGCCGAATGCGGTCAACAGCAAGCCATGCAGGTCGTCGTAGTACGGCGAGTCGCGGTTGGGCCGCAGCGTACGCTGCCGACCCGCGCGCTCGGACACGACGAGGCCGGCCTCCTCGAGTCGGTCCGCCTCTCGCTTCACTCCTGCGCGGTCGAGGCCGAGCTCTTGGGCGAGCTCTGCAAGGTGAGCCCGGCGATCGGGCTCGAGGTAGACGCGCGCGAGCAAGCGCGCCTGTGCCTGCGAGCGGAAGAGCGGGAGCAAGAGCGGAGAGGCGGTACGCGCCACGTTGTCAAAATATCATCAATCGATGACGAATACGCAACACCTTGTGACACTGTGTCACTTGGCGCCGGCTCGCCTCGTACGCTGCTTCCCAGCTCGGCTCGCCCGGATGCGGTCGAGGAGGACGCTCGCCGGCTCGTCGGACGGGTCCTGCGCGACGAGCGCGCCCGACGCGTGGGGTGGCGCCGGATCTCCTCGAGCCAGCCGGCGAGGGTCTCGGGCCGGTGGAACGAGAAGACCTCGCGGCTCGTCGGTTCGGGGTCTAGCGCATCCGTGAACCGCGTCTCCGTTCCGGTCGATTCGTAGGCAAACGGAAGCGCGCCCTCGACCGCCGTCGGGATCGCGTCGGGAAGGCCGTCCACGTACTTCGCGCTCTGCCACTCGACGCCGGTGAGCGTCTCCCCCTCCTTCTTCGCTTCGACCACTCCGGCGGCGGCGCCCTCGAGGAAGAGGAGGTAGTCGGCCCGGCCGTGAGGGCGCTTCATGACGAACTCCCGTACGGCGACGCCACGGGCCGCGGAGAGGTTGACGCTGCGCGCGTCCTGAACCGCCCAGCCTGCAGCGGCCAGCTTGCGGTCGATCTCGACCCGCGCCTTCGCCTCGGGAGTGATGTATGCGAGCTCGCCTTCCGTCACGGGCCGAATCTTGGCCGATCGAGACGTGTCTTACGCAGGTGCGGGCTCGAAGCGGTGCTTCTCGACCTTCTGCGGCACCCTGGTCGGGTAGTCGCGCGTGAAGCACGCGCGGCAGACCGCGTCCTCGGGGAGCTCCGTCGCCGCCTGCATGCCCTCCACCGAGAGGTAGTGCAGCGAGGTCGCGCCGATCAACTCGCGCATCTCCTCGACCGAGCGGTGCGAAGCGGCGAGCTCATGCTCGTCGGGGAAGTCGATCCCGTAGAAGCACGGGGAGACGACCGGCGGCGACGAGATGCGCACGTGCACCTCTCGAGCGCCTGCGCCGAGGAGCATGGCCACGAGCTGGCGCGTCGTGTTCGCGCGGACGATCGTGTCGTCGACGATCACGATGCGCTTCCCGTCGACCTCGTCGAGCGGGTTGAACTTCATCCGGATCCCCTGCTCGCGCATCGCCTGATCCGGCTGGATGAAGGTGCGCGCCACGTAGCGGTTCTTGATGAGCGCCTCGTTGTAGGGAATCCCGGAGGCCTTCGAGAACCCGATCGCGGCGGGCGTGCCGGAATCCGGGATACCGATGACGAGGTCCGCCTCGGCGGGCGCCTCGCGCGCGAGGGTTTCTCCCATGCGCACGCGGGCGCCGTGAACCTCGATCCCGCCGACGCGCGAGTCCGGGCGCGCGAGGTACACGTGCTCGAAGATGCAGAGCGCTTGGCGGCCGGCAGGCAGCGCCTGCGCCGCGTGCAGACCACTACCGTCGACCCAGACGGTCTCGCCGGGACGCACGTCACGAACCACCTCGGCGCCGATCAGGTCGAGCGCGCACGTCTCCGAGGCAACGACCCAGTCCTCCCCGATCTGACCCAGAGTGAGCGGGCGGAAGCCGAGCGGATCGCGGAACGCGATGAGCGTGTCGTCGACCAGTGCCGAGACCGAATACGCGCCTTCGAGCCGCCGCATCGTGTTCGCAACCGCCTCGGGAAGCGGAGCGGGGTCGCGAGCGATGAGCGCTGCTATCACCTCGGAGTCGGAGCCCGAGCCGAGGCGCACGCCGCCCGCGACCAGCTCCTGGCGCAGCTCCTCGACGTTCACGAGGTTCCCGTTGTGCCCGAGGGCGACCGTTCGCGCCCGCCCGTGATGGATCAGCGGCTGGGCGTTCGCCCACCGGTTCGCGCCCGTGGTCGAGTAGCGCGTGTGCCCGATCGCGACCTCACCGGGCAGGGCCTGCAGCTGTTGCTCGTTGAAGACCTGCGCGACGAGGCCCATGTCGCGAACGACCGTCAGCCGGCCACCCTCGGAGACGGCGATCCCCGCCGACTCCTGACCGCGGTGCTGGAGCGCGAACAGGCCGAAGTACGCGAGGCGCGCAACGTCTCGCTCCTGCGAGCGGATGCCGAAGACGCCACACACTTACTTGTGCGCCAGACTGGAATCCGCTCGCGCGGATTCCAGTCGCGCGAAGATCCCTGAAGGCGTCCGCTTCGCGGCCGCGATGTTGGTGGCTATCACGTCGAAGCCTCGCCCAAGAACGCGCTTCGCAGGTGCGCGAGCTCCACTCCGAGGAGGGTACTGCCACCCGCGACACCGATGCCGCTCACCGGCACGCCGAGCTCGGCACCGAGCAGGCGCACGTCCTCCCTCGCCTCGGGAGCACAAGCCAGCACGGCACGCCCGCCCACCTCCCCGAAAAGCGCCGGCGGGTCGTGATCGAGACTGAGCTCGGCACCACAGCCGGAGAAGATCGCCGCCTCCGCGAGGCAGACGGCGAGCCCACCTTCAGAGGAGTCGTGGACGAGCGAGCAGAGCGGTGCCACGTGCCAGAGGAACGAGACGAGCCGCGCCTCGGCATCGAGATCGAGCGAGCCGGGCGTGCCGCTGACCTGACCGAAGAGCGCCTGATATTCCGATCCTGCGAGCGAGAGCGGCGAGGCCTCGGCGAGCAGCACCGAGTCGCCCTCCCGCCAACCTTTCGGAACGCGCCGGACGTCCGGAACCAGCCCGACGGCGCCGACGACCGGAGTGGGATGGATCGCGCGACCGTTCGTCTCGTTGTACAGCGAGACGTTGCCCGAGACGATCGGCAGCCCGAGCGCCTCGCACGCCGCCGCTATCCCGTTGATCGCCTCCGCGAGCTCCCAGCCGATCTCGGGCTTCTCCGGACTCCCGAAGTTGAGACAGTCGGTGAAGCCGAGCGGCTCCCCGCCCGTGCACGCGACGTTGCGGGCGGCCTCGAAAACCGCGAGCGCGCCGCCGGTGAAGGGGTCGAGCCGTGCGATACGCCCTTGCCCGTCCAGCGTGAGCGCGAGACCGCGGAGCGAAGGGCGCAGACGCAGGACGGCGGCATCGAGCCCTGGACGACGTACTGTCCTCGAGCCGACGAGCTGGTCGTAGCGGCGAAACACGAACTCGCGGCTTCGCAGGTTCGGCGACGCGAGCAGGGCCGGAAGGGCTTCCGCGACTCCGGGCGGGGCGGCGATCTCCTGCTCGGGCGTCACAGGCCGCCGCTCGAAGATCACGTCGTAGCGCGGGCATTCGTCGGTCAGGAAGCGCGCCGGGATCTCGCCGACCAGCTCGTCGTGCCAGAACGCTCGCAGCTCGCCGTTCGCCGTCACCTCGCCGATCACGGAATGGCCGAGCTCCCAGCGATCGAGCACCTGCTCGACCGCCTCGACCATCTGGGGCCGGACGATCGCGACCATCCGCTCCTGGCTCTCGGAGATCATCACCTCCCACGGCTCCATGCCGTCCTCGCGCTGCAGCACCCGGTCCAGGTGAACGTCGATCCCATACTCCGCCGCCATCTCGGAGAGCGCCGACGCGATCCCGGCGGCGCCGCAGTCCTGGAGCGACTCGACGAGCCCCGCCTGGACGAGCTCGACCGATGCCTCGATCAGCTTCTTCCCGGTGAACGGATCGCCAATCTGCACCGAAGGTCGCTTCTCGCTCGAGCCGTCGAGCTCCTGGCTCGCGAGCACGGAGGCGCCGCCGATCCCGTCGCGACCGGTGGTCGCACCGTAGAGCACGATCAGCTGGCCGCTCCCGGTCGCCTTCGCCCGCATCACCCGCTCGACAGGCAGCAGTCCGACACACATCGCGTTCACGAGGCAGTTGTCGCGGTAGGCCTCGTCGAAGACTGCCTCGCCACCGACGTTCGGCACGCCGACGCTGTTGCCGTACGCGCCGATCCCGCCCACAGCGCGCGAGAACGCGTGTCCGGGCTCCGCGAACCGGAGGCCGTCGAGCAACGCGACCGGACGCGCGCCCATGGCGATGACGTCGCGAAGGATCCCGCCGACGCCCGTTGCCGCACCCTGGAAGGGCTCGACCGCGGAGGGGTGGTTGTGGCTCTCGACCTTGAAGGCGACCGCGAGGCCCTCGCCGAGGTCGAGGACGCCCGCGTTCTCTCCAGGCCCCTGGAGAACGCGCTCACCCTCGCTCGGCAGCCGCTTCAGGAGCAGCGCCGAATGCTTGTAACCGCAGTGCTCCGACCAGAGGAGCGAGAAGACCGCGAG
This sequence comes from uncultured Actinomycetes bacterium, assembly GCA_963840705.1. Lineage (GTDB taxonomy): Bacteria > Actinomycetota > Thermoleophilia > Gaiellales > Gaiellaceae > GMQP-bins7. The sequence goes on from CAWIZT010000013.1 coordinate 36,324, forward strand.
CTCGAAGTCGTTGGGGTCACGCGCGAGCAGTGAGCAGATGCGCTCGTGCTCCCCGTCGGTCAGGCCGAGGGCCAGGTGGAGCGGCTGTTGCGCCACGCTGCTCAGAGATCCGAGTCTAGCCTCGGCCGGCGACGGCTCGACGTGACGCCGGCGTTGCTCACGTAGCCTGGATCCGTGAGCCGCTACTGGCCGATGTTGTTCCTCCTGGGGGCGATCTGGGGCGTGTCGTACGTCCTCATCAAGGTCGCCGTCGAGGACATCGAGCCTGCTCCGCTGATGGCGACTCGGGCACTCTTCGCCGGGCTCTTGCTCCTTCCGTATCTGGCGGTCACGATGGGATGGCGATCCGCGGCAGTGGCGCTCCGAACGCACTGGCGTGCGGCGGTCCTGCTCGGAGCGCTGAACGCGGCCATCCCGTTCTGGCTCGTCGCCTGGGGCGAGAAGCACATCGACTCGAGCATCGCGGGAATCGCGCAGGCGACGGTCGCCATCTTCACGTTCCTTTTCGCCGCGCGCTTCTTGCCGCATGAACCGGTCGGAATCACGCGCATTCTCGGGGTCGCGATCGGGTTCGTCGGGGTCGCCGTGCTCGCCGGCCTGGACCCGGGAGGAGGTTGGATCGCGGTCGGGGGCACGCTCGCGGTCGTGCTCTCCTCAGTGAGCTACGCGGCAGCCGGGGTCTACGGACAGCTCAGGGTGCAAACCGTTCCCGGCCCGGTGCTCGCGACCGGCTCGATGCTCGCCGGCGGCCTCATCCTGCTGCCGCTCGCGCTCGTTCAGCTCCCCGCACGGGTTCCCGACGCCGAGGCGATCGGCTCGCTGCTCGCGCTGACCGTCCTCGGCACCACGTTCGCGCAGCTGATCCTGTTCCGGATGCTTCGCCTCTACGGCGCCAGGCGACTCTCCCTGGTCACGTACCTGATACCCGGTTTCGCCCTGTTCTACGGCGCCGCGCTCCTCGACGAGCCCCTGACATTCGCCGCACTCGGTGGCCTCGTGCTCATTCTCGGCGGCGTGGCGCTCGCGTCGGGCGAGCAGCTCCTCCGGTCGCGGGCCGAAGCGCGCGAGGAGCCGGCGTGACCGTGTCGATCCGCCGGGCGGGCCCCGATGATCTGGACTTCCTCGTCGAGCTCGTCACCCACGAGGACGTGGAGCCCTTCCTCGCGGTCGTCCGCGCGAGGGAGCGAAGCGAGATCCTCGGCGAGATCGAGCGCTCGGAGCGGGAGCCGGGGGCATTCGGCGTGTTCGTTATCGAAGTGGACGGCGCGAGGGCCGGCACGATGCGGTTCGAGCTCACGAACCGCCGCAGCCGGATCGCCAACCTCGGCGCCCTCGCGGTGCACCTCGACTTCCGTGGCCGCAGGGTCGCCGACACCGCGGCCCGCCTCTTTCAGCGGTATCTCTTCGACGAGCTCGGGCTGCACCGGCTCGAGATGGAGATCTACGGATTCAACGAGCGCGCGATGGCCCACGCGGAACGAGCTGGGTTCGTCCACGAGGGAGTGCGGAGAAGGGCCTTCTGGCGAAATGACCAGTGGGTGGATGGGGTGCGCTACGGGCTTGTCATCGACGATGTCACAGACGAGTCGCCGTTGGACGTCGACGCCTGAGCAACGACGAGCGCCGCACGTATCCAGCGGGCATCGGGCCAGCTCTGGAGCCCGCGCTCGCCACCGCGATAGACGCGATCGCCGAGCGTGAAGTCGGTGGATCCGTTGGTGCCGGGCTCGACGTCGAGCCCGTCGACGCGAACGGTCGGCGAGCCGAGGAAGCGCCGTTTCCGCGCCTGGGCCTCGCTCGTCACGTCGATCACCTCGAGAGCGACAGGTACGCCCATCTCGGCCGCGACCCGCTCGACGACGATCTCCGCCATCCGGCGGCTCTCACAGTCCTTGCGAGCGAGAATCTCCACGCGGACCGGCCGTCCAGTCCCGGTCGTCATCGTTTGTGCCCCCTCCCCAGGTGAGCTCGGGCTTTACGGTTCCCTGCCTGACGCTACGCCTGCCCGGGGGAACTGCAATCCCTCGAACGAGTGAGTATCCCCCGATCGAGGGATAGCTCAGGGCAGGTTGCCTGCGGGATCGCCGCATCTAGGATCCACCCATGGCTGACTTCCTGCACACCATGGTCCGCATCACCGATCCGGCAAAGAGTCGATCGTTCTACGAGGCGCTCGGCTTCGAGTTCTCGAGTGAGATGGACATCGTCCGCGACGGCCAGCTCGAGGCGACGAACTACTTCTTCTCGATCGGCGAGAGCAAGCACGTCCTCGAGCTGACGTTCAACCACGACGGGCGAAGCTACGAGCTCGGAACGGCGTACGGTCACGTCGCCATCGGCGTGGACGACCTCGACGACACGCTCGCAACGCTGAAGGACGAGCACGGAATCGAGCCCGAGCGTCCGCCGTACCGGGTGCGCGAGGGCGGCTCGCGAATCTGCTTCGTCCGCGATCCGGACGACTACCGCGTCGAGCTCATCGAACGTTCTCGCTGAGGCCGGTTTCAGGCCCCGCTCGTTTCTTCGATCCTCGCGGTCGGCGACCGCGGGGGCAGGGGCACGCGGCAACGCCGTCGGACGAGCTCTCAGCCGGCGCCCATGAGCTCGGCCGCGCGCTCCGCGATCATCACCGTCGGCCAGTTCGTGTGGCCGCTCGGCAGATGAGGCATCACCGAGGCGTCGACGATGCGGAGGCCCTCGATGCCTCGAACGCGAAGGCGAGGGTCGACGACCGTTCTCGGATCCGTTCCCATCCGACACGTCGCCACCGGGTGATAGAGCGTCTGTGAGGTCGCCCGCAGATGCGCGATCAGCGCCTCGTCGGTCCGGGCCTCCGCGCCCGGAAGGAGCTCGGAGTCCACATAGCCTGCGAGCGGCTCCTGCGCCAGCACGCGGCGGGCCAGGCGAAGCCCCTGGAGAAGCGTGCGCACGTCGTCGCCGCCCGGATCCGTGAGGTAGCGAGGGTCGATCGCAGGGAGCTCGAGCGGGTTCGACGAACGCAGCGTCACGGTGCCCGAGCTCTTCGGCTGCAGGAGCACGACGCCGAGGGTGAGGCCGTCCTCCGTTGGCTGCTTCAGTCCCTCTTCCTCGAAGAGCACAGGGGCGAACAGGAGCTCGAGATCGGGTGCTGCGAGCTCCGGACGTGTTCGCACGAACGCCGCCGCTTCCCCGACGTTCGACGTCAGCGGGCCGCGGCCAAAGAGCGCCCAGGCGAGGAGGTTTCGCAGCGACTCCGCCGAAGCGAGCGTGTCCGCGCCTCGGGTGAGGGCGAAGACGCCTCCCGCCAGATGGTCGCGCAAGTTCGCCCCGACCCCTGCCAGCTCGCGCACGACCTCGACGCCGGCACGCTCGAGTGGCTCGCGCGGGCCGATTCCGGAGAGCTGGAGCAAATGCGGCGTTCCGATCGCGCCACACGAGAGCACGACCTCCCGCTCGGCCAGCGCCTCGTCCTCCTGGCTCGCGTCCACCGGCAGGCGATACGCGACTCCTCGCGCCCTCCCGCGCTCGACGAGGACGCGGGTCACGAGCGCCCCGGTGACCACCGTGAGATTGGGACGGCGTCTCGCCGGCCGGAGATAGCCGTCGACGACGCTGAAGCGTCGCCCTCTCCGCTGTGAGACCGGAACGAAGCCGACGCCGGCGTTGTCGGCGCCGTTCAGGTCGTCGTTGAGCGGGATTCCGGCCGCGTGCGCGGCGTGCACGAAGGCCTCGGTGAGGACGTGTCGACCGCGGAGATCCGTGCGGGGAAAGCTGTCCTGAGCGCTTCGCCGGAAGGCGCGCTCCGCTTCTGCCCACGACCATCCAGGGCAGCCGTCAGCTGCCCACGCGTCGTAGTCGGCCGGATGGCCGCGCAGCACCATCATCGCGTTGATCACGGCCGAGCCGCCGAGAGCACGGCCGCGCGGGAACACGATCTCCCTGCCGTCGAGCTCGGGCTGGGGCACGGTCGAATCCCCCCAGTCGACGGGTGTCCGGTAGAGCTTGGAGAACGCCGCAGGGATCCGGGTCTCGAGCTTTCTCGACCGCGTCCCGGCTTCGATCAAGAGCACCGAGAGATCGGGGTTCTCGGTGAGCCGCGAGGCGAGGACCAGCCTGCCGTTCCCGCTCCCACGATCACGATGTCGTGCACGGGCCGAGGATACGGCTCGCTGGTTTGTGACGGTTATTGCACGGAGACGTTTCCCCTTCGTGACCGAAGTCGCTCTAGTCTCGACGCCTATGGCGACCGCGCGCACGAAGGGTCAGAACAAGGTGCCGACGGCGGCGACGCCGTGGGGAGCGGCGGAAGTCCTCGAGGAGGTGGCGGTGCCTCAAAGGGCGGGCGAGAAGCGGTTCTCCGTGGTCGTCCAGCTGCTCGAGACGCGAAGCGGAGAGCGTCTCATCCGCTTGGCGTACGCGACCGCGGGATCGGCGAGACGCGGTCCCGTCACGATGCGGGCGCGCGACCTCGAGCGGCTGCGGGCGGCGCTCGAGCGTGCGCCCGTGCTGGGCGAGACCTTCAGGCTCTGATGCCTGCGCGCTACGCGGCGGCGAGCACGTGCTCGGCGGCTGCGTCGACGAACGCGGCCAGCAGAAGCCCTCCGTCGGCGGATCCGAGGAGCGGGTCGACAGCGTGCTCCGGGTGAGGCATGAGTCCCAGCACGTTGCCGGCCTCGTTGACGACGCCGGCGACACCGCCGAGCGAGCCGTTCACGTCGTCGGCGTAGCGGAGCACGATCTGTCCGCGCGCGGCGAGCTGCACGAACTGACCCTCGTCGGCGTGCCACGCACCCTCACCGTGCTTCACAGGAAGGACGAGCTCCTGGCCGGATTCGCAGCGGCGAGTGAAGAGCGTGTCGGCGCTCTCGACGCGCACCGTCGCGTCGCTGCAGACGAACTCGAGCCGTCGGTTCGGGCGCGAGGACTCCCGGCAGGAGCCTGGCCTCGCAGAGGATCTGGAAGCCGTTGCAGATACCGAGAACCGGCCCTCCCGACGCGGCGAAGCGACGCACCGCATCCATCGCCGGAGCGACGCTCGCGATCGCGCCGCAGCGGAGATAGTCACCGTACGAGAACCCGCCGGGGAGCACCACAGCTCCCGTCGCTTCCGGAAGCTCTTCGTCCTCGTGCCAGACGTATTCGATGTCCGCACCCAGTGCGCCGAGCGCCCAGGCCGGCGTCTCGATCGTCGTTCGAGCCGGGGAAGACGACGACGGCGACGACGCGGGCGTTCCATCACTCGCCCTTCCAGCCGGATCTCGACGCTCTCGATCAAGGGATTTGCGAGGAGCTCGGAGCACATGCGCTCGACCTGCTCTCGGGCGAACGCCGGGTCGATCGCAGCGAGCTCGATGTCGACGACGCGCCCGACGCGGATGCCACCCACGTCGAAGCCGAGCTTCTGGAGCGAGCCTCGAACCGCCTCGCCCTGTGGATCGAGGATCCCGTCCTTCGGGCCGCACGAGGACGGTTGCCCTCATGCGAGCACGATCTCCGGGTCGGCGAGATACGCGTCGAACGAGCTCCCGGTGAGCCGCTCGAAGGCCTCGACGTAGCGCGCGCGGGTCCCGGCGACGACGTTCTCGGGGAGCTCGGGCCCCGGGTCGGTCTTGTCCCAGCCCGTCTCGGCGCACCAGTCGCGCGCAAACTGCTTGTCGAACGAGGGCTGCGGCTTGCCCGGCTCGTAGCCCTGCGAGCGGCCAGAAGCGCGACGAGTCCGGCGTCACGCCTCGTCGCCGAGCGTGAGCGTGCCGTCCGTTGCCACTCCGAGCTCGAACTTCGTGTCGGCGAGGATGATCCCCCGCTCCTCGGCGTGCTCGGAGGCGAATGCGTACAGCGCAAGCGAGGCCGCCTTCGCGGCGTGGTAGAGATCGGCGCCGCAGAGGTCGGCCGCCCGCTCCTCGTCGATGTTCTCGTCGTGCCCTTCGCTCGCCTTCGTGGCCGGGGTGAAGATCGGCGCCGGCAACCGGTCGGAGTCGCGCAGGCCCGCGGGGAGAACGTGCCCGCAGACCGCTCCCGACTCCTGGTAGTCCCGCCAACCCGAGCCCGTGAGATATCCACGGACGACACACTCGATGGGCAGCATCTCGAGCTTTCGACAGACCATCGTCCGTGCGTCGTCCCTGAGCTCGAGCAGGTGATTGGGGACGACGTGCGCCGTCCGCGAGAACCAGAAGGCCGAGAGCCCGGTCAGAACGCGTCCCTTGTCCGGGATCGGCGTCGGCAGGATGACGTCGAAGGTCGAGATCCGGTCGCTCGCGACGAGCAGCAGCCGGTCGTCGTCCAGCGCGAAGATCTCGCGCACCTTGCCGCTTGCAACATGAACCGCTTCAGGCATGGATCTCCTCTCCTCGTAGCCTGCAGTCGCTGGAAGACGACATCCGTGTGACGGGTGAAGGCGTCGGAGGTCGAAGACCTCGTCGAGATCCACGCGCCCGGCGACGTCGGCGTCGCCGCGGCCGAGCGTGCGGAAGTCGAGACCCTCGTCCCAGGCGCGCATGGCATGTCCCTGGACGAGCGCGATAGGCGGTGTCTCGGTCGAGGCCCGAGTCGACGAGAGCCAGCAGCAGCCGCTGACTGAAGAAGAGCCCTCCGGTCGCCTCGAGATTCGCGCGCATCCGCTCCGGGCGGACGACGAGCCCCTCGACGAGCCAGGCGAAGCGGTCGAGCATGTAGTCGACCGCGAGAAACGCGTCGGGGAGGACAACGCGCTCTGCCGAGGAGTGGGAGATGTCGCGCTCGTGCCAGAGGGCCACGTTCTCCAGCCCGACGAGGGCATAGCTTCGTACGAGCCGCGCGAGCCCGCAGATGCGTTCGGCGACGATCGGGTTCCGCTTGTGCGGCATGGCGGAAGAGCCCTTCTGGCCGCGCACGAACGGCTCCTCCACCTCACGCACCTCCGTGCGGGCCAGATGTCGGATCTCGAGGGCGAAGCGGTCGAGGGACGAGGCGAGCGAGCGCGAGCGCCGAGAGGAGCTCCGCGTGGCGGTCGCGCTGCAGGATCTGCGTCGAGCTCGGAGCCGGCTCGAGCCCCAGGCTCTCGCACGCGAGTCGCTCCACCTCGGGCGACGTCGCCGAGTACGTGCCGACCGCGCCGCTCAGCTTCCCGACGCGCATGCCCTCGAGCGCGCTCTCGACGCGCCGCCGGTCACGCGCGAGCTGAAACGCCCAGCCCGCAAGCTTCAGGCCGAAGGTCATCGGCTCGGCGTGGACACCGTGCGTTCGTCCGATCGTCAACGTGTCGCGGTGCTCCTCCGCTCGCTCGACGACCGCCGCCCACGCGCGGTCGATTCCCGCGAGCACGAGCCCGCCGGCGTCTCGCACGGTGAGTGCAAGCGCGGTGTCGAGGACGTCCGACGAGGTGAGCCCGTAGTGGAACCAGCGCCCGGCTGGGCCGAGCTCTGAGGCGACCGCGTCCACGAACGCGGCGACGTCGTGGTTCGTCGTGCGCTCGAGCTCGGCGACCCGCTCCGGGGTCGGAGTCGTCGCGCGAGCTGCGGATATCTCGGGCGGTGCCCGGCGGAAGCGTGCCCACCTGCTCCCAGGCGTCGAGCGCGGCCAAGCTCGACCGCGAGCCACCGCTCGAGCTTCGCCTCCTCCGACCAGATGCGCGCCATCGCAGGTCGGGAGTAGCGCGGGATCACCGGGGCGATTGTAGTGGTCGGTCCGGGAGGTACCGCACTGCGTCGAGTTGCGAGAGCCGACGAGCGCGGATGTTCACCTTTCGATACGAAGACGTTCCCCACCGGTACGCACTTGCGCGTTAGGCTTGAAGTGGGAGGAGGCGCGGGGTGGCCCCAGGGAATTTCGAGGGGCTATGCGCGGGTGCAGCGAGACCGTCTCTCCCTCGGCCGCGGCGAGCGCGATGTCGTCGCGCCGGCGGCCCCCTGCGAACGCGATCAGATCCGCGCCGCCATAGGCGGCAGCGCGCGCTTCGGCGACCGTCTCGCCGATCCCGGTCACGCTCAGGATCCGGCCACCGTTCGTCACCAGCCGATCGCCGTGCAGGGCGGTCCCGGCGTGGAAGACGAGGGCGCCGCGCGGCTTCCGCCTCCTCGACCCCGGTGATCGTCGAGCCGCGATCCGACGCCGGCCGGGTACGTCCTCCGCCGCCAGCACCACCGTCACCGCGGCGCCGGGAGACGTCTCGAGCGAAACTCCGGCGAGCTCTCCGGCCGCCGCCGCCGCGAGCGCCGTCGAGGAGATCTCCCTCGAGGAGCGGCACCACCGACTGCGTCTCGGGGTCGCCGAACCGGCAGTTGAACTCGAGCACGCGCGGGCCGTCCGGACGTGAGCATCAGACCCCGCGAAGAGCAGGCCGACGAACGGCGTACCGCGCCGCTGGAGCTCGGCCAGCACGGGTCGGTGAACGAGCTCGGGCAGCTCGGCGGCAGCATCGCTCCCGAGCCCGGGGACCGGTGCGAACGAGCCCATGCCTCCGGTGTTCGGCCCCTCGTCTCCCTCGTAGGCCCGCTTGAAGTCCTGTGCCGGAACGAGCGGGATCGCGTCGGACGCCGTCACAGATCGCGAACAGCGAGACCTCCGGGCCTTCGAGCAGCTCCTCGACGATGAAGCCGCCGCCGAGAGCCGTCACCGCCCTCAGGGCGTCGTCGAGCTCGGCGTCGGACCTGCAAACGTGGACGCCCTTCCCGGCCGCAAGGCCGTCGGCCTTCACCACACAGGGCGGCCGGGCGACCGCAAGCTGCGCCGCCGTCGGAACGCCGGCGGCCGCCAGCACGTCCTTGGCGAAGGCCTTGGAGCCTTCGATCGCCGCCGCGGCCGCGCTCGGCCCGAAGACCGCGATGCCCGCCGGACGAAGCACGTCGGCGACTCCGCCGACGAGCGGCGCCTCTGGCCCGATCACCACGAGGTCGATGTCGAGCGCATGGGCGAGGGCGAGGAGACCCTCCGCGTCCTCGGCGCGAATCGGATGGCACTCGGCGAGACGCGCGATGCCCGGGCTTCCCGGGGCGGCATGGAGATCGGTCAGGGACGGGGCCTGCGCGAGCTTCCAGGCGAGCGCGTGCTCGCGCCCGCCCGAACCGACCAGGAGAGCACGCATCGGACGAGTCTAGACGCGCGATCCGAGCTCACGATGACGCATCGAGCGTAGGCTTCCGAGCATGGATCACACCGACTTTCAACAGTGGCTCGACGCCTACGTCGAGGCCTGGAGAACGTACGACGAGGCGGCGATCGGCGAGCTCTTCAGCGAGGACGCCCGCTACCGGTACCACCCGTGGGACGAGGGCGACGAAGCGTCGCAGGGCCGCGCCGCGATCGTCGCCGAACTGGCTCGAAGAGCGGGACGAGCCGGGCTAGCTGGAACGCCGAGTACCGCCCGTGGGCGATCGACGGAGACCGGGCCGTGGCAGCCGGCGTCTCGCGCTACTTCGCGGCCGACGGCGAGACGGTCGAGCGCGAGTACCACAACGTCTTCCTCTGCCGCTTCGACGACGAGGGTCGCTGCTCCGAGTTCACCGAGCACTTCATGCGGCGGGACGTCGTAGTCAGCAAGCGCAAGCACGCGCTCCCGCGCCGCGCCCGGTCCCGACCAGCGTGACCGGAACGTCGAGCGCCTGCTCGACGAACGACACGTAGTCCTGCGCCGCGCCGGGCAGGGCCTCCTCGATCTCCTCTCGCCAGCCGGAGAGCGTCTCGAAGACCGGCCGGCAGTGGTGGAAGTCGCTCTGGTGCGAAGGGAACTCCTCGGTCTCGCTGCCGTCGGGCAACGCATAGCGAACGCAGACCGGAAGCTCGTCGAACTCGGAGAGGACGTCGAGCTTCGTCAGCGCGAGCGACGTGATCCCGTTCACCCGGACGGCGAAGCGAAGCGCGACGAGATCCAGCCACCCGCAGCGCCGGTCGCGGCCCGGTCACGGTGCCGAACTCCTGGCCGATCTCGCGCACTCGCTCGTTCGCCGGTCCCTCGATCTCGCTCGGGAACGGTCCCTCGCCGACCCGGGTCACGTATGCCTTGGCGACGCCGAGCACCTCGTCGATGCGGTTGGGGCCGATCCCGAAGCTGACCGCGGCGCCCGCCGCGATCGGGCTCGAGGACGTGACGAACGGATACGTGCCGTGATCGAGGTCGAGCAGCGTCCCCTGGGCTCCCTCGAAGAGGACACGCTCCCCGGCCTTGAGCGCGCGATGGACGAGGAGCGACGTATCCGCGACGTACGGCGCCGAGCCTCTCGGCGAAGCGGAGCTGGGTCGCCACCACCTCCTCGACGTCGTGGGGCTCGAGCTCGTAGACCCGCTCGAGCCACACGTTCTTCTCCTCGACGGCGAGCTCGAGCTTCTGGCGCAGGATCTTCGGGTCGAGGAGGTCCTGGACGCGGATCCCGATGCGGGTGGCCTTGTCCGCGTAGGCGGGACCGATTCCGCGCCGGGTCGTTCCGATCTGAAGGCGGCCGAGCCGGCGCTCGCGAGCGCCGTCGAGCGCGACGTGCCAGGGCATGACGAGATGCGCATTTCCCGAGACGAAGAGCACGCCCTCGGTTCGGTGGCCGCGTGCTTCGAGGTCGTCGAGCTCGGAGACGAGCACCGCCGGATCGACGACGCAGCCCGCGCCGATCGCACTCGGCTTCCCGGCGATGATCCCGGACGGGATCTGGCGGATCTTGTACGTCTCGCCCGAGACGACGATCGTGTGCCCGGCGTTGGGGCCGCCCTGGTAGCGGCAGACGAGGTCGCGACTCCTGGGCCAGCAGGTCGACGATCTTCCCTTTCCCCTCGTCTCCCCACTGCGCGCCGACGATGACCGTGGCGGGCACGTGCCGGAGTGTCGCACGTGCCGTGGGCGGTCTAGGCGCACGCCGCGCGCGGCGAGCATCGGCTCCGGCTCGTGCTCCTCCAGAGCGATCGCATCGACCGTCGCGACGGCCGGTAGGCCGTGCGGGCAGCTCGACTCGACGCCGCCGCGCGAGCCCGCGATGTCGTCGGCCCGCCCGCCGATCCTGCGCACCGCGGCGAAGAGCGGAATCGCTCCGGCCGTCGCCAGCCCGCCGACGACGAATGCCGAGCCGACCGAGCGCGCCTCGCCGAGCGCGCCGAGCCCGACCTGCGCGCCGACGCCGCCGGCACCCGAGACCATCGAGTCGAAGGAGACGACGGTCGCGCGCTGCTCGGAGGGAACGAGCTGATGGAGGTACGCCTGGCGAACGGGGCTCGTCACCCCGAGCCCCGCCGTGACGAGGAGCAGCGCGGGAAGCGCGACCCAGAACGACCCGGCGATGCCGAGGACGACCGCTGCCGCCGTCTGCACGACCGCGGCGATGAGCAGCAGCGTCGTCCGCCTCCCGCACCGCCGCGCTGCGATGCTCACAATCTGGTTCCCGGCCATCGTCGACAGTGCGATGGCGGCCGCGACCACGCCGACGACCCACACCGCATCGCTCTCGAGCAAGTCGAGCAGATAGGGCTGTGACGCATAGAACGCCCAGCTGAGAAAGCCCAGCTGGAGAGCCGAGGCGAGCATGAGCAGGCGGAGTGGCCGCTGCCCCCAGCCGAAGGCGACTCCGGCCCGCGCATTCTTCGCGATCTCCGCAGGCAGCTGGCCTGCCGGGACGGGCCGAGGCGTGAAGCCGACGTCGTGCATCACGACGAACGCCACGACGAACACCGCGACGAGCAGAATCGACCGAAGGACGTACGGGATGCTGAGGTCGACCTGCCCCAGGAACCCACCGCCGATCGTGCCCACGAGCATCGCAGCGCTCGTCACCTGTGAGCCTCGCGCGAACACCCGGTCGAGGATGCCGTGGTAGCCCGTCGCGGCGAGGGCGTCGACGAGCCACGCCTCCATCGCGCCCGAGTAGAAGGTGAACCCGAGCGCCATGACCATCGACGCGAGAGCGAACGCGATCACTCCCGCGCCGATCTCCGCGAGCCCGACGTAGGCGAGCGTCGAGACGCCGAGCACGGACACGCTGAGCAGGAACGACATCCGCCGCCCGAGCGTGTCGGCGACGACGCCCGTCGGGATCTCGAACAGCACCGTTCCCAGCGAGAACGCGGCGTTCGCGACGAACACCTCGAAGAAGCTCAGGCCGGCGTCGAGCAGGAAGAGCGTGTTGACGCCCCAGATGGCTGCCGCGGAGAGCGTGTACAGGCCGGCGAGCGTGTAGTAGCCCGCAATCGTCCTCGAGCTCGACGGAATGGGGGCTTCGGCGGCGATGCTCACGGCCCCGACCTAGCCTAGATGCGCGCCTCCGCTACGCCGCAGCTAGGCCGCTGCCAGGTCGGCGAACTTCGCGTACCGGCGCAGGAACGAGAGCTTGACCGTGCCGGTCGGGCCGTTTCGGTGCTTCGCGCAGATCACCTCCGCGATCCCCTGCTGGTCGGACTCCTCGCCGTTGTAGTACTCGTCGCGGTAGAGGAAGAAGACGAGATCGCTGTCCTGCTCCAGCGATCCGCTCTCCCTCAGGTCGGAGAGCAGCGGTCGCTTGTCCTGCCGCTGCTCGACCGCGCGCGAGAGCTGCGACAACGCGAGGATGGGCACGTCGAGGTCGCGTGCGAGCACCTTGAGCGCGCGGGAGATCTGCGACACCTCCTGCACGCGGTTCTCCGCGCTCGCGCCCGAGGTCATCAGCTGGAGGTAGTCGACGACGATCAGGCCGAGATTCGGCTCACGCGACTTCAGGCGGCGCGCCTTCGAGCGCAGCTCCATCATCGTGGTCGAGCCGGTGTCGTCGACCCAGATCGGCGCCTTCATCAGCCGGTCGCAAGCGGTCGTCAGACGCGGCCAGTCCTCGGGGGCGAGCCGGCCCGTGCGCAGGCGCTGCGACTCGACCTTCCCCTCGCTGCACATCATCCGCTGCGTCACCTCGGCCTTCGACATCTCGAGCGTGAAGAGCGCGACCGGGATGCCGTGTCGCACGCCCAGGTTCGCCGCGATGCACATGCCGAGCGCGGACTTTCCGACCGAAGGCCGCGCGGCGAGGATCACGAGGTTGCCGGGCTGGAAGCCCGAGGTGATCAGAGTCGAGCTCGCGAAAGCCGGTGGGGGTGCCGGTGACCTCGACTCCCATCTCGACGAGCTGGGAGATCCGCTCGAAGCTCTCCTTGAGGAGCGTCTCGATGTGGGTGAAGTCGCTGGTGACGCGCTGCTGGCCGAGCTCGAACACCATCTGCTCCGCGCGGTCGACGAGGTCGGTGACCTCGCCGGGCCGCTCCTGGCCCAAGCGGGTGATCTCCTGGCCCGTGCGAACGAGGCCGCGGAGCGTCGCCATCTCCTTGACGATCCGCGCGTAGTGCTCCACGTTCGACGTCGACGGGACGAGCGCGGCGAGCTCGGCCACCTTCGCCTGGCCGCCGATCGCCTCCAGCTCGCCGCGCTCGTCGAGCTCGTTCGAGAGCGTGATGGCGTCGACCGGCTCGCCCTTCGCCCAGAGCGCGAGCGAGGCTCGGAAGAGCTTCCCGTGGCTCTCGCGATAGAAGTCCGAGGCGTCGAGGATCTCGCTGACGGTGCCGACAGCGGTGGGCGAGAGCAGCATCGCGCCGAGCACGGACTCCTCGGCCTCGAGGTTCTGAGGCGGGACGAGCGCGCTCAGGCGCTCTGGTGTGATCGGTTGGACTCTGGCCATGGGTGCGGCAGTCAATCCGTCAGCGACACGTCCGTCCAGTCCACCCCTGTGAGCGTCGGAAGCGCCTCACTGCAGGAAGAAGAGAACAGACGTTCCCATGTTATCCCCGGCACCGGACAGCCTTTCGACAGGTCCGGCCGAGTTGTCCAGCCGGAAACAGCCGCTGCGAGCGGGAAGTTCCGGAAACGCTCAACAGGCCTGTGGACAGGCGTCTGGGCGAGCGGGCGGCGCTCGGTTCAGAGCGGGTGACCGTCACCGCCGGTGACAGTCACCGTGCGCTTCGCCTCGCGCGGCTACGCGACCGCGCTCTGACGGCTGGGCAGCCGACTCGTCCTGTTCTCGCGCGCTCGACTCGGCGTCCGTCGTCGTCGAACCCGTCCTCGGCGAGCTCTTCCTCCGCGATGACCTCCGCGACCACCGACTCGGCCTCCGAGTGCTCGGCCTCCGCGGCGGCGGCCGCCTCCGCCTCGGCTGCCTCGAGCGCCGCAAGCTCCTCCTCGGGCGGAAGCTCCCCGCCTTCGGGGACGACGAGCGTCTTCACCTCGACCTGCACGTCCTCGAAGAGCACGATCGGGATCGCGTAGCGGCCGATGCGCTTGATCGGGTCGATCCCGATCTTCCGCCGGTCGACCCGCACCTTGTGCTCGCGCCAGATCTCGTCGGCGACGTCCGTGGGCGTGACCGATCCGAACAGCGAGCCGGTCGGGCCGGACTTGACGTCGAAGCGGAGAACCGTCTTCCCGAGCAGCTCGGCGATCTCCTGGGCCTGCTCGGTGCTCCGGGCCTCGCGCGTGGCGCGCTGCGCCTCGACGCGCTCGAGCTCGGTCACACGAGCCGGCGTCGCCACCTCGGCGAGCTTGCCGGGGAAGCAGGTAGTTCCGCGCGTAGCCCCGCGCGACGTCGACCACGTCCCCGCGCAGCCCGAGCTTCTCGACGTCCTGGAGCAGGATGATCTGCATGGTTAGAAGAACACGGCTACTGGGACACGTAGGGCAAGAGGGCCATCTCCCGCGCGCGCTTCACCGCGCCCGCGACCTGCAGCTGATGACGCCGGCAGGCGCCGGTGATGCGCCGCGAGCGGATCTTGCCCTTCTCCGAGATGTAGCGCCGGAGCTGGGCGAGGTTCTTGTAGTCGACCTCCGCGACCTTGTCGCGGCAGAGGTGGCAGCTCTTCCTTCGTCCCGGCGCGGTGGTCGGCCCGGTACGTCTGCGCTGTTGCGGTTTCTTGCCGGCCATCGTGTCTCCTAGAAGGGAATGTCGTCGTCGGCGGGCGAGGGCGGGAAGTCGTCCCCGCCGGCGCTCGCGGTTGCCCCGGCAGGCACGTACTGCTGGCGCTCCCTGCTCCTGGTCGCCACGGCTGTCGAGGAACTGGACGCTCTGCGCGACGACGTCCACCTTCGACCGCTTGCTGCCGTCCTGCGCCTCCCAGGAGCGCCAGTCGAGCCGGCCGTCGATGCCGATGCGGCGGCCCTTCGTCAGATGCTGCGAGAGCATCTCCGCCTGGTTGCCGTACACCTTGACGTCGAAGAAGTTCGGCTTGTCCACCCAGCTGCCGGCGTCGTCCTGCTGACGGCCGTTCACGGCAACGCCCATCTCGAGCACCGGCGTGCCCGACGGGAGGTGACGAAGCTCGGGGTCGCGCGTCAGGCGCCCGACGAGAATCACGCGGTTCAGGTCTCCGGCCATGGTCGTTACTCCTCCTCTTCCTCGATCGGCTCGTCGACGGGCGCGTCGGCTGGTTCGTCGACCGGCCCGTCGACTCGCCCGTCGGCTGGGGATGCGGTCTCTGCATCCTCGCGCGTGGGAGCGCCCACCGCTACCGGCCGTCGCGGGACTCCCCTCGATCCGACGTGTCGCCATGTGGCGAAGGACGCCGTCGTCGATTCGGAGCACGCGCGAGATCTCGTCCAGCGTCCCCGCGTCGCAGGTGAACTGCAGCAGGTGGTAGACACCCTCGCCCTTGTGCGCGATCTCGTACGCCAGCTTGCGCCGGCCCCAGACGTCGTGCACATCCCACGAGCCTCCGGCCTTCTCGACCAGCTCGCGGGTGCGCGTCACGACCTCGCCCTGGCGATCCTCCTCCAGGTCCGGGTCGAGCAGCAGCAGAATCTCGTACTCGGTCACAGGTTCCCGTGTCTCCTTCCTTCGGTCTGGTCGGCCTCGCCGCTTCTGACACCGCCGGGAACGGGCGGGCAGATGCGAGGCAGGAAGCCGCGGGATGGTAGCAGGAGGGGGCGTCCTCTCCTCGGGGCGGTACCATCGGCCCGATGCGCAGGCGCCTGACCTGGTTGCTCGTCTCCCTCGGCATCGCCGCGCTCGTACGCAGGCTCCGCCGCCGCGGGGAGTCCGACACGAGGCGCCGACGCCGCTCCGACAACAGGCGACGATCCCGCGGACGAGCTTCGCCGCAAGCTCGCCGAGTCGCGAACGGAGGAGCCTCCCGAGGCGCCGGAGCCACCGGAGGAGACCGTCGAGGACCGGAGGGCCGACGTGCACGAGCAGGGCCGCGCCGCGCTCGACGACATGCGCGACTCCGAGAAGGAGTAGCCCATGGTGGCCGACCCGTCCGAGACGACGCAGGCCTCCCTCGAGCCCGAGCGATTCGGAGGCCAGCGAGCTCCTCGGAGCGGTGCAGGCGCTCTCGGCGCAGGTGGGTGGGCTGCAGGCCGAGCTGCACGCGCTTCGGTCCCAGGTGCGCCCGCTGCCCGAGCCGGCCGACGCTCCCGGCTGGGGCGACAGCCCCTCCGCTCGCCGGGAGAGCTCGCCCGTGGGTGCGCACGCTCGAGCGACCGGGGCCGCGCGGCCCTGCTGTTCCCCGGCTCCTGATCGAGATCGCCTTCCTCGCCGCCGTCGCGCATCGCGGCCGCGATCGCGGAGCTCGACCCGCTGGTCATCGTGCTCGTCATGGCCGGCGCGTGGGTGCTCGTCGCGCTCGCCGAGTGGGTCGCGGCGCGGGCCGCGCGGCGCCATGGCTTCGTGCAGGCGGCGCCGCTGTCCGGCGACCGGCGCCTTCTTCGGTGAGGATCCGTCCTGGTTCGGGCCTCCCGTCGAGCACACCGCGATCGACGCTCCGGCCGCCGAGGAGGACGACACACAGACCCGGCTGCCCGCACCCGCCGCCGACTGAGGCACGCAGCGACGCCGGCGCGAAACGACTAGAACGGGAAGTCGTGCTCTTCCCGACCGCCACCTTCGCGATCTTCTTCATGGTGGTGCTCCCGCTCTCGTGGCTCCTGATGCCGCACGGAGAGCGCTGGCGCGCGTTCATCATCGCCGCGAGCTTCGTCTTCTACGCCGGCTGGGACTGGCGCTTCTGCTTCCTGCTCGCGTTCTCGATCCTGTGGAACCAGGTCTTCGCGCTCGCGATCCACGCCCGACGAGACCCCCGCGCGCGGAAATGGCTCCTCGCCGGGGCGCTCACTGGGAAACCTCGCCCTCCTCGGCTACTTCAAGTACTACGACTTCTTCGTCACGTCGACGAACAACCTGTTCGCGTCCGTCGGGATCGACGTTCCGCTCGAGGCGCGCTCGATCATCCTCCCGGTCGGGATCTCCTTCTTCACGTTCATGGCGATCAGCTACGTCGTCGACGTCTACCGCGGCGACTTCGCGCCGACCGGCTCGGGAAGTTCGCCGCCTACCTCTCCTTCTTCCCGCATCTGGTCGCCGGGCCGATCGTCCGCCCCGGAGAGCTGATCCCGCAACTCGACTCGCCCCGAGACCCGCGCTACGTCGACACCTCGCGCGCGTTCTTCCTGATCGGCACGGGGCTCTTCATGAAGGTGGTGATCGCCAACTACCTGGCCTCGAACATCGTCGACGAGGTCTTCGGGGCGCCGAACCAGCACTCCTCGCTCGAGGTCCTGGTCGGGATCTACGCCTACGCCGTCCAGATCTACGCCGACTTCTTCGGGTACACGAACATCGCCATCGGTCTCGCGCTCCTGCTCGGGTTTCGCTTCCCGCAGAACTTCGACGCCCCGTATGCCGCGACCTCGATCCAGGACTTCTGGCGCCGCTGGCACATGACCCTGTCCCGCTGGCTGCGCGACTACCTGTACATCCCGCTCGGAGGGAACCGCGGCGGCTCGCTCTTCACCTACCGCAACCTGATGCTGACGATGCTGATCGGCGGCCTCTGGCACGGGGCCGGCTGGACGTTCGTCGCCTGGGGAGCGATCCACGGGACGGCGCTGGTCGGCGAGCGCTGGTGGCGTGAGCGGCCGGGCTACGTCGAGCCGCCGTCCACCGCCTGGCGCCGCGCCTGGCAGCGCTTCCTCACCTTCCAGATCGTCTGCTTCGCCTGGATCTTCTTCCGCTCCGACTCCTTCTCGGACGCCTGGGAGGTCATCGTGCGCCTCTTCACCGCGTGGGGTGAGCCGTCCGAGCTCGTCACCGGCGGGGTGCTGCTCGCGATCGCGGTCGGCATCGGGTCGCAGTACCTTCCCCGCAGGCTTCCGCTCGTTCTCATGGCACGCTTCTCGCGTCTTCCGGTGCCGGCGCAGGCGCTCGTCCTCTCGGTCGCGCTCCTCGCCACCCATGCCATGGGCCCGGAGGGCGTGGCCCCGTTCATCTACTTCCAGTTCTGAGCCGAGCCATGCCGACGAGACGACGACATCCGCGCAGACGTGTCGACGAGGAGGGCCGGCGGCTGCACTCGGCCGGCTCCGCGATCGTCGTCGCGCTCCTCGCGCTCCTCGTCGGCGTGCTCCTGAACGCGCCCGGGCTGCGGAAGTCGGCGGAGATCCAGCCCGAGGGCTGGAAGCGAGACGTCGCGCTCGCCGTTACCGAGCCGCTCGCGTCGGTCAGCGGCGCGCTCTTCCTCGACCAGCCGCGACGCGGGCTCAAGGCGGTGCTCGGGCGCTCGGAGGACGACGAGATCGACACGGGCATCGCGGTGCCCGAGCCCTCGCCCGACACGACGCCGGCTGCGACCGCCGCCCCGCGAGAAGTTCACGCCCACCCGCCCGCTCCGGATCTGGGTCGCCGGCGACTCGCTCGTCGTCGTCCCGGGCCAGTCGATCCTGCGAGCGGTCGGCGAGAGGCGCGCGATCGAGCCGATCGGCGACGTCGACGGCCGCATCGCCAGCGGTCTCGAGCGCCCGGACGTCTTCAACTGGTTCGAGCACGTGTCCGAGGTGATGGAGAAGGAGAAGCCCCGCGCGGTCGTCCTCATGTTCGGCGGCAACGACGACCACGGCTTCATGACCGGTCTCCCCGAAGGCCGCGAGATCGGCGCCTTCGGGAGCGCGAGCTGGACGGCCGAGTACCGGCGGCGCGTCGCGGGAGTCATGGACACCGTCACGCGGAACGGCGCCTACCTCGTCTGGATCGGCCTCCCCATCACCGACGACGCCGAGCAGACGATCCGGTTCGACACGATCAACGCGGTCGTCCAGTCCCAGGCCGCCAAGCGCCCGGGCCGCGTGTCCTATCTCGACACGTACTTCTTCTTCGCCGGCGACGACGGCGGCTACGCCCAGTACGTCGAGATCGACTCGGGACGGCTCGTCAAGATGCGGGCGGACGACGGCGTGCACTTCGAGCGAGCCGCCGGAGACCTGATCGCACGGAAGGTGCTCGCCCAACTCAACCAGCGCTTCGACCTGACGAGCTGGAGGAAGGCGCGATCGTGAGCGAGCGATCGAGGAGATTAGAGGACGGACGGAAGGGGTAGACCGCGAATGACGACGTGACGATCTCGCGCTCTCGCTGCCCGCGATTCCGGCGAGCGTCCGAAAGGCGCGCGTCTCGGTCGGAGAGACAGCGGCTCGAGCTCGGCGCGAGCGAGCGCGTCGTCGATGACATTCGCCTCTGCGTCAGCGAGGCGGTGTCGAACGTCGTCCGCCACGCCTACGGCACGCGACGCGGCGACGTCGACGTCGTCGTCGAGCGCGAGGACGGACGATCTCAACGTCGTCGTGCGTGACGAAGGCCAGGGCATGAGACGCGGACGCTCGCAGGCCGCCGACGCGACCGGCGGCTACGGGTTGAAGATCATCGACGCGGTCGCCGAGCGCCTTACGATCACGAGCGCGCGCGAAGCCGGAACCGAGGTTCGGATGACGTTCTCGCTTCCCGGCGCGCTGACTCGCTAGCGAGCACGCGCGAGTCCGCAACTGCTCAGATCTCGGCAGCGATACCCTGCCCGCGGAGCGGCATGGGCCCGGTGGCCCAGCTGGTCTTCAAAACCAGTGCGGTCGTGTAACCCACGGCTCGGTCGGTTCGACTCCGGCGCCGCTCCGTTCACACCATGAGCCCGCTCCCCCAGGAAGCCGAGAAGCTGCTGGCCGTCGAGCCGGATCAGTTCGTCGCCGAGCGGGATCGCATCGTCCGCGACGCTCCGCAGCGAGGACCGCCAGGACGAGGCCGACGCGGTGGCCGGCCTGCGCAAGCCGTCCGTCGTCGTCTTCGCCGTCAATCGCGCGGCACGCGACCGGCCCAAGGCCGCCGCCGGCGCGGCGGAGGCGGCGCGCAAGGTCAGGGAGACGCAGGTCGCGGGCGAGCCGGAGTCGTTCAGGAAGGCAACGGCCGAGCTGGAGACGGCGCTCGACCTGCTCGCCGAGGTCGCCGTCGCCCACGTCGCTCCTCGCGGAAAGCCTCCGAGCGACGCGATGCGCCGGCGCGTCCGCGATCTGCTGCGGACCGCGGTTGCCGACGACGATGCACGGGAGGCGCTGGTTCGCGGAGCGCTCACCGAAGAGCTCGAAACGGTGGGGTTCTCGTCGTACGCGGGGATGGCTCCGGCGCCGCCGAAGCAGCAGCAGAAGCAGTCCGGACCGAGCCGGGCCGAGCAGCAGGAAGCGAAGCGGCGCGAACGCAAGCGCGTGCTCGAAGAGGAGCTCGCGCAGGCGGAGGAACGACTGCAGGATGCCGAGAAGGCGGCACGCGAGGCCGATCGCGAGCTGAAGGCCGCCGAGCGAGCCGTCACCACGATCCGGGCGAAGCTCGACCGCGCCGGCTGAGTTCCGAACAGCTCTTGCAACGAGTCGTCGCCGTCTTGCCTGGCGGCGCGGGGTACGCGTCAGTCGATCTCGACGAGGCGGTAACGGAGAGTCCCGTCCGGGCCTGAGTCGCCACAGGCCGCAATTCGGCGGCGCCGTTGGCTGTCGCAGCGGCACCTCTGGAGGATCCAGGACTTGCGCGCCGCCGGCTTGCGGCGCTTCGAGCCTGCGCGTGACTTCGAGCGGCCGTTCCTTCCGCCCTTCGCCGCATCGACGCTCGCCCGCAGCGCCTCGAGCAGGTCGGTCGGTGCCTGCTCACGCTCGGCTGGCGGCGCGTGCACCTCTTCGCCGCGCTGCTTGCGCTTCACGATCTTCAGCAGGCGCTTGCGGTACTGGTCCTCGTACTTGCCGTGGTCGAAGTCGGACGTGAAGCGGTCGATGAGCGTCTGCGCCATCTCGAGCTCCTTCTTGTCGACCTTCGAGCTCCGTTTCGGCGCGATGCCCTTGACCGGGCGGATCTCGTCGGCGAAGTACATGGCCTCGAGCACGATCAGGCCGTCGCGCACACGCAGGCAGCCGAGCTGCTGCTTCTGGTGGAACACGTACTCGACGATCGCCGACGAGCCCCGACTCCTCCATCGCGCGCATGGAGCAGCAGGTAGACCTTGTCGGCTCCCTCGGCCGGGCCGAGGTAGTAGCTCCGCTGGAAGACGATCGGGTCGATGTCGTCGCGTCGGACGAAGTCGAGCACCTGGATCGTGCGGTAGCCCTCCTCCTCGGCGGCCGCGAAGTCGTCATCCTCGAGGTAGACGAGCTCGCCGTCGGCGACCTCGTACGCCTTGACGATCTCGTCGGCCGGGACTTCCTTGCCCTCCTTCTTGCAGACCTTCTCGTAGCCGATCGGCGACCCGTCCTTCTCGTGCACGAGATGCAGCTCGAGGTCGTTCTCGTCGATCGCGCTGTACATCTTCACGGGAGCGTTGACGAGGCCGAAGGAGATGCTGCCTGACCAGATCGCGCGCGGCATGCGCTCGTGGTACCCGGGGTGCGGCTGCGCGCTAAACGGCTTCGCGCCGATCCTGCCAGGTGCGATAGAGCGCGATTCCCCACCACAGCCACGCGATCAAGGCGAAGAACCCCGCGGCGACGACGATCGCCTGGCTCGTGCCGAACACGAGATCGGTCACGAGATAGATCACGCCCGTGAAGGCAATCGAGATCGCCACGGATCCGGCGATCGCCTCGCGATTGCCCTTCTTCACCATGTACTCCTTGTCGCCCGCGCGGAATCTGACTCGGTGGTACGCAGCGGGCGCAAGGAAGAAGACGAGCGCAGCCGCGGTGCTGAGCAAGGTGACGTAGTAGACGTAGCGCTGGGTGTCGCTCAGATCGCCGAACTGACTCGGTGAAGCGGATGGCGAGCAGGAAACCGAACAGGACCTCGGCTCCGGGAATGAGCGAGCGCAGCTCCTCGAGCAGCTCGCCGTGCTCTCGCTCGAGCCGTTCCTTGAGCTCCTCCTCTCTCTCCTCCTTCTCGACGCTCGCCTGCGCCTGCTCGGGATCAGCCATCGCGCTCCACATGGTCGATCCAATCGCGTTCGCCGCGTCAGAGCGAGGCAGTTCGGCGTGCCCATGCGATAGAAGGGCGGCGCGAAGAGCCTCGTGTAGGCGAATGCGAGGTTGCGCGCGCGAAGCGCCCTGGCCTCGTCGAACCCGAAGCGCTCCGCCCCCCAGCGCACCGCCTCGTTGGCGAGGCACGAGGTCAGGCGCTCGATTCCGACTCCCTGCCGGTGCAGCGCCTCGTGGAGGAGGATCGCGTACGCGCCGGCGGTGTACACGGTGTGCCGGCCGCCGAGGAACGATGCGGACGTTGTCGCACGTTCCGTTTCGCAGGTGGAGGTCAGGCGCCGCCGGCGTAGTACGCCACCACCCGCGCTGCGGGGATCCCGTAGCGCTGTTGGAAGACCCGCTCGAAGGTGCTCTTGTCCCGGTAGCACCGACGTAGACGCGCTTGACGTCCGCCCTCGAAGAACGGCCGATCTTCGGAGACGGCGCTACGAGCGAGGCGCGGGCGACGTCGCCGAGCTCGCGGTCGTAGACGAAATGGCGTGGCCGCGTCGGCCACTGCCGGCAGAGAGCCAGCGCACGTGATCGCGCTGCAGCGACGACGAGAGCGCTTCACCGGGAGTGAGGGTAGCCGCCGAGTAGGCTCCGCGATCGTGGTGACCTCGATCGCGATCACGCCCGAGGAGCACCGCGACCGCTGCGACTGCCCTGCTCGAGCGACTTCAGCGCGGAGGAGGTCTCGGGGATCGTCCTCTTCGATCCCTACTACGTCCTCTACTACGCGGGCTTCGCGTTCGCGCCGACCGAGCGGCCGATCGCGTTCATCCTGAGCAGCGAGGGGGAGCGAGCGCTCGTCGTTCCCCGGCTCGAGGTCGAGCACGCCGAGGCCAAGGCGATGTTCGACCGTGTCGAGCACTACCTCGAGTACCCCGGCGATCCACGCTCCGAGGTCGCTCTCGAGACGGCTCTGTCTGCGTTCGGAATGGGTGGAAAGATCGGGGCCGACCAGGACGGCTACCCCTGGATCCTCGGGTACCGCGGGCCTACGCTCAGCGAGCTCTCGGGAGCAACGGTCGTGAGAGTCGCGGCCGAGATCGAGGAGCAGATGGCGATCAAGTCCGAGGCCGAGATCGCGCTGATCCGCGAGAGCTGCCGCTGGGGCAACCTCGCGCATCGGCTCCTCCAGCGCTACACGCGCCCGGGTGTCACCGAGACCGAGGTGGCGCAGCGCGCGTCGAACGAGGCGACCTTCGCGATGCTGGACGCGATCGGCGAGATCTACCGCGCGCAGAGCTTCTTCACGAGCGGCGCGCACGCCGGCTACCGCGGCCAGATCGGGCGCAACTCCGCGATCCCGCACGCCCTCGCGGGAAACATCGTCTTCCAAGGAGGGAGACGTGCTCGTGACCGGAGCGAGCGCTCCGGTCTGGGGCTATCTCTCCGAGCTCGAGCGGACGATGGTGATCGGCGAGCCGACGCCCGAGCAGGAGCGGATGTTCGGGCACATGAAGGCGGTGCAGGAGGTCGCCTTCGAGGCGATCCGGCCGGGGGCGAAGTGCTCCGAGGTCGACATGGCGGTGCGAACGTACTTCGCGCAGCACGATCTCTTCGCCCACTGGCGCCATCACACGGGTCATGCGATCGGCCTCCGCTACCACGAGGGCCCGTTCCTCGACTCGGGCGACCCGACGGAGATCCGCCCGGGGATGGTGTTCACGGTGGAGCCCGGCCTGTATGCGCCCGAGCTCGGCGGCTTCCGCCACTCGGACACCGTGCTCGTGACGGACGACGGGATCGAGATCCTCACGTACTACCCGCGCGATCTCGCGAGCCTGATCATTCCTGCATAGCGCGGTACGCTTCGTCCAAAGAGCGAGAAGGGCGGAGACATGAGCGCAGCGGTGACGACCGAGCTGAAGACGATCGGCCACTGGATCGGCGGCGAGAGCGTGCGGGGCTCGTCGGGACGAAAGGGGCCGGTCTACAACCCGGCGACCGGCGAGCAGACCGGAGAAGTCGCATTCGCGAGCCCCGAGGAGATCGACCTCGCGGTAGCGACCGCGAAGGCCGCGTTCACCGAGTGGCGCACGTGGTCACTATCGAAGCGCTCCGAGCTCTTCTTCCGGATCTACGACCTCTTCGACGAGCATCGCGAGGATCTCGCGAAGCTGCTCACCGCCGAGCACGGCAAGGTGCTCTCGGACGCGCTCGGCGAGGTGCAGCGCGGAATCGAGGTCATCGAGTACGTCTGCGGCATCCCCACGCTGCTCAAGGGCTCGTACTCGGAGCAGGCATCGACCGGGGTCGACGTGTACTCGATTCGCCAGCCTCTCGGTGTGGCCGCCGGGATTACGCCGTTCAACTTCCCGGCGATGGTGCCCATGTGGATGTGGGCGCCGGCGATCGCCTGCGGGAACACCTTCGTTCTGAAGCCGTCCGAGAAGGACCCGTCCGCGTCGGTCCTCACCGCCGAGCTGCTGAAGGAAGCCGGCCTCCCCGACGGCGTCTTCAACGTCGTGCATGGCGACAAGGTCGCGGTCGACAGCCTGCTCGAGCATCCCGACATCGCATCGATCAGCTTCGTAGGCTCGACCCCGATCGCGCGCTACGTGTACGAGAACGGGACGAAGGCGGGCAAGCGCGTGCAGGCGCTCGGCGGCGCCAAGAACCACATGATCGTGCTGCCCGACGCCGACATCGAGATGGCCGCGGACGCCGCCGTCAGCGCGGGCTACGGCTCCGCGGGCGAGCGCTGCATGGCGATCTCGGTCCTCGTCGCGGTGGGCGACGCCGCCGATCCGCTGGTCGGCGCGATCCAGGAACGCCTGCCCAAGGTCAAGGTCGGCGACGGCATGGATCCGGAGTCCGAGATGGGCCCGCTCGTCACGCGCGAGCACCGGGACAAGGTCGCCTCGTACCTCGACTCGGGACCCGAGCAGGGAGCGACCATCGTCGCCGACGGACGGGAGACGACGCCGGACGGAGACGGGTTCTTCCTCGGCGTGTCCCTGCTCGACAACGTCACCCCCGAGATGGACGCGTACCGGGACGAGATCTTCGGCCCGGTGCTCTCGGTCGTGCGCGTCCCGACCTACGACGACGCGCTCCGGCTCGTGAACGACAACCCGTACGGCAACGGCGTCGCGATCTTCACGCGGGACGGCGGCGTCGCTCGCCAGTTCCAGTTCGACGTGAACGTCGGCATGGTCGGGGTCAACGTGCCCATCCCGGTGCCGGTCGCGTACTACTCGTTCGGCGGCTGGAAGAGCTCGCTCTTCGGCGACCGCCACATCTACGGGCCGGAGGGGATCGACTTCTACACCCGGACGAAGGCGGTCACGAGCCGTTGGCCCGACCCGAAGACGAGCAAGGTCGACCTCGGCTTCCCGCAAACCAGGTAGGAGCGTGCGGCTCGGACAGTGCGGCGCCGTCCTGCGCACCGGTCGAGGATCCAGCTCGTGAGGGCCAGCTCACAGCGGGAACAGGAGAAGGCGAAGCCGCGACCAGCAGGCAAGCGATTGGGTCCGACCGCGATCGTGACAATTAGAACCAGGGTCTGACCCTGGACACGTCTGCAACCGACGCCTGAAGGTGTGCCGATTGAGTGTCGACCTGTCCCCAGACAGTCGAACCTGTGTCGCGTCGGTGCTCAGGCCCGTTGCACCGAGCGGCGAAGCACGCGGCGGTCGCCCACGCGGCGGGTCAACCCGTCCTGGTCGAAGCGCTCGAGCAGGAACTGGGCATCGCGCCTGCCGATGCCGAGGAGGTCGCGAAAGCGTGCGAGAGTGACCTCTCCGCTCGCCGAGCACTCGGCGAGTAGCGT
This sequence comes from uncultured Actinomycetes bacterium, assembly GCA_963840705.1. Classification (GTDB taxonomy): domain Bacteria; phylum Actinomycetota; class Thermoleophilia; order Gaiellales; family Gaiellaceae; genus GMQP-bins7. The sequence continues at coordinate 62,222 of CAWIZT010000013.1, forward strand.
CTCCTTGGCGACTTCGAAGGATCCCATGCCGATGGCGTGCTCTCTCCCGAGCCGGACGAGATCCCCGCGCGCCTCCAGGAAGCGCGCAAGCTCGTCGTCCTCGACCTTGCTGGCGCGCACGCCCGCCGCACCGAGCTCATGCGCGAGCCGGTCCGCATCCCGCTCACGCGCGCCAATCGAGGGGGCCGCGCCGGGAAGGTAGAGCTTGGCGCCGCGCCGTTCGAACGGGAGCAGCTGAAGAACGTCGGCAGCCCACGGTTCTGCGGGTGGTGGAGCTCCGGGATCGATCGGATCGGCTGCCTCGATCGCCGAGCGCAGCTCCCGCTCGAGCCCTTCGAGCCAGGCGTGCGCGAAGATCCACGGCCCCGCCCGCTCGACGCCCGTGGGCTCGCCGTCGAGGAGAAACCTGAGCGAATCGATGTGCACGGGTGCGTCCACCGTCGCGGCGACATCTCCACGTTCGACGAGCACCATGCGCTCGAGATCGCGATGGCGCGGCGGGGCAGGGTCGATCACCAGTCCGCCACCGAGCGTCGTTTCTGCACGCAGGATCACGCGATCGCCGCGCGCAGCGACGACGGGCGCTGCCAACCGCAGCTGCGCCCAGCGCTCCCCCACCCTGACCACACGCGCGGCAACGTGCGCGGTTCCGGCGTGAACCTGGACACGGACACCGTCGCGGATTGGCTCGAGCTCGTCGACCACGACGTCCAGTCGATAGGAGACCGGGTAGGCGCCACGCTCGACGAGAGCATCGCCCCGGATCGCCCCGGACCGCTCGACCCCGGGCAGGCTGACCGCGACCCGCTGTCCGGCTTCCGCCCGCTCGACGTCGCGATCGTGAACCTGCACGCTCCGGACACGCACCTCCTTGGCGGAAGGTTGGAGTACGAGCTCGTCCCCGGCGCCGATCGTGCCCGACCAGAGCGTGCCGGTCGCCACCGTGCCGATGCCGCGCAATGTGAACGTGCGGTCGATGTAGAGGCGCGCCGGTCCGTCTGTCCGCGACTGCTCGACATCGTCCGCCGCGCGGCCGATGGCGGCGCGCAGCTCGTCGATGCCCGCTCCCGTCCGCGCGCTGACGGCCACGACTTCCGAGCCCGGCACGAGGTCCTGCGGCAATCGTCGACCGCGAGCTCCAGCATCTCCTCGTCCACAGCGTCGGCCTTGGTCACGGCCACAACGCCTCGCTCGATTCCGAGCAACCGCAGGATCGCGAGGTGCTCGTGCGTCTGCGGGCGGGGACCCTCTCCTGCGTCGACGACCAGGAGGAACAGGTCGATGCCAGTCGCCCCGGCCACCATCGTGCGTACGAATCGTTCGTGACCCGGCACGTCGACGACGGACAGGCGGCGTCCATCCTCGAGCTCGAGCGGCGCGTAGCCGAGGTCGATCGAGATGCCACGCCGCTGCTCTTCGGGCAGCCGATCGGTGTCCTTCCCCGTGAGCGCCCGCACGAGCCACGTCTTCCCGTGGTCGATGTGCCCGGCGGTGCCGATCGTCAGCGGCACCGGGCCTCGATCAGGCCGTCTTCGATGCCGACGGGCCGGAACCCGCCGGTCTCGAGCAGCGCGCGCCACTGCGCCTCGTTGCGCTCACGGCCGTCGAAGAGCGTGAGCATCAGGAGGTCGAGCCACTTCGCTCCATGCGGGTCGTTTCCCGCGGGAACAACCGAGTCGAGGACGAGCAGTCGCGCGTCGACCGGCGCAGCGGTGCGGATCGTGCGCAGGATGGCGGCTGCCCGCTCGTCGTTCCAGTCATGGAGGATCGTCGCGAGGATGTAGACGTCGCCGGCGGGAACGCGCTCGAAGAAGTCACCGGCGACGAACTCGATGCGATCGCCGAGCGTCGTTTCGTCGCGGTTGGTCTCAGGGAGGTCGAAGACCACTCCGCGCAGGCCCGGATGGCGGCGCAGGAGCTCGACGAGCAGCGATCCGTTGCCGCCGCCGACGTCGACGACGTACTCCTCGTCGCGCCAATCGAGCCCGGCCAACCGTTCCAGCCGCCGCTCCCAGCCCTGAACCATCGCGCGATCGAAAGCGGCTCGCTCCTCGGGATGCTCAGCGAGCCAGCTCCAGAACTCGGCACCGTGGGTCCTCTCGAACGCCGGCTCCCCCGCGCTCGCGTCGAGCTCGCCGATCGCGCGCAACCAGATCCCGCCGAAGAGATGCGCGAAGTCGTCCCAGCCGTCGCCGCGGCGGAGCACCTCGGACGCCTCGTTGTTTCGGAAGATCCCGGGCTCCGACTCGACGAACACGCCGTCGCTCGCGAGCGCGCGCAGGAGGCGGTGCAGCCGATCGGCGTCAGCGCCGACCTCGCGCGCGACGTCCTCGACGGTCGCGGGCCGGCGGAGAGCGCTTCGGCAACCCGGAGATCGGCGACGAGCGCGAGCGTTTTCGTCGTGAGGGCGCCGCGGAGGATGTCCCAGAGCGCGGATTCAGGCGCGCGCGCGCTCATCCGCGTGCGGCAGCGACGGCCGCGGCGACGTCGTCGACCTCTGCGTCGGTGAGCGTGCGGCAGTCGAGCAGCGTGCGGCCGTCGCGGACGACGGCGATCACCGGAGGGCTCCCGAGCCGAAGCGGCTCGGCAAGCTGCTCCTCGACTGCGCAGGCGGCGCTCGGCAGCTCCGCGAGCGGGAGCGCGCCGCCGCCCACGCGCGCCGACCGTCTCCTCGACCTCGCCGCCGACGAGCTCGGCGAGCCGCTCCGCCCGAGCGCGCACCCGCTCGACCGGCTCGTGCAGCATGCGGAGCACCGGAATGCGGTCCCTCGTCTCGGGAGAGAGCGCGAGCGAGAGCGTGCCCTCGAGCGCGGCCAGGGTCAGCTTGTCGGCCCGAAGCGCGCGCTGGAGCGGATGGCGGCGCAACCGCTCGACCAGCTCTGCTCGCCCGACGACGATCCCCGCCTGCGGGCCGCCGAGGAGCTTGTCTCCGGAGAAGCAGACGAGATCGGCGCCCGCTCGGAGGCTCTCGGCCGGAGTCGGCTCGTCGCCGATTCGGGCGAGCGCGCCCGAGCCGAGGTCGTCGACGAGCGGCACGCCGTGCTTCCGCGCGACCTCGGCGAGCTCTGCGAGCCGCGGCTGCTCGGAGAAGCCGACGACGCGGAAGTTCGACTGGTGCACCCGAAGCAGCACCGCGGTCTCGGGCCCGATCGCGCGCTCGTAGTCGGCAGCACGCGTCCGGTTCGTCGTCCCCACCTCCACGAGACGCGCGCCGGAGCGCGCGAGCACCTCCGGGATGCGGAAGCCGTCCCCGATCTCGATCAGCTCGCCGCGCGAGACCACCACCTCGCGGCCTTCCGCGAGCGCGGCGAGCGCGAGCAGCACCGCCGCGGCGTTGTTGTTGACCACGAGGGCGGCCTCGGCGCCCGTGAGGCGCCGGAGGAGCGACCCGAGATGATCCTGACGCGATCCGCGCTCCCCGCGCTCGAGGTCGTACTCGAGGTTCGAGTAGCCGGCCCCCACCTCCACGACACGTGCGAGGGCGGCCTCCGCAAGCGGCGCGCGCCCGAGATTCGTGTGCACCAGCACGCCGGTCGCGTTCAGGACACGCCGCGGAGCGAGGGCCGACGCGTGCGCGCGAGCTCGTCCAGCACGGCATCGACGAGCGGGCCCGGCTCCCGTCCGGCCTTGATCTCCTCTCGTGCGCGCTCCAGGACGGAGCGGGCGATGTCGAGAAGGAGATCGTGCGGCTCGCCGGCGAGCCGCTCGTCGGCGAGCAGCCTGTCGACCGAAGGGAGATCGCGGAGCGAGCGCGGGCCGGGCATGCGGCGCAGTGTGGCGGGGCGCCGTCTAGCTCGCAAGCGCGGGCAGGACCTCACGCAGGAGCGCGGTCAAGCGTGGCTGGGCCTCGGCGCCGACCGCGAGCACCTCGTCGTGCCCGAGCTTGCCCTCCACCACCCCGGCGGCCATGTTGGTGACGACGGAGATGCCGAGACAACGGATTCCCAGGTGGCGGGCGGCGATCACCTCCGGCACGGTCGACATGCCCGGCAAGGTCGCCGCCGACCGCGCGCATGAACCGAATCTCCGCGGGCGTCTCGAACTGCGGACCGAGCCAGGCGGCGTATACGCCTTCGCCGACCTCGAGCCCGAGGCGCTCGGCGGCCTCCCGGGCGATCCGCCGGAGCTCCGGGTCGTACGCGTCGCTCATGTCCGGGAAGCGCGGGCCGAGCGCATCGTCGTTCGGCCCGACGAGCGGCGACGCCCCCATCAGGTTCACGTGGTCGGAGATGAGCACGAGCATCCCGGGCCGATACGACTCGTTGATCGCGCCCGCGGCGTTGGTCACGACGAGCGTCCGGATGCCGAGCCGCGCCAGCACCCGCACGCCGAAGACCGCCCGTTCGGCGCCGATGCCCTCGTAGAGATGCGCCCGACCCCGCATCACTGCCAGCGGCACACCGTCGATCGTCCCCGAGCGTGAGCACGCCGGCATGGCCCACCGCCGTCGACACCGGCCATCCGGGAATCTGGTCGTAGGAGATCTCGATGCCGACCCTCGACCTCGTCCGCGAGCCCTCCGAGCCCACTGCCGAGGACGACGCCCACCGCGGGCTCGAGATCGGTCTCGCTCCTTGATCCGGCGGACAGCGGCGTCGACCGTTCCGGCGATCAGGCCGAGCCCTCCTGCGAGGCGAACGTTGTAACGCGAGACGACGAGCTCCACGACCTCGACGCGGGTCGTCCGTGAGAAAGAGCAGCTCGACGTCCTCGGGCGAGATCAGCTTGTCGTCGAGCATCTCCTTGCGCATCCAGTCGAGCAGCTCGCCCCAGTAGTCGGAGTCGAACACGACCACCGGGAAGTTGCCGATCTTGCGGGTCTGGATCAGCGTCAGCGCCTCCCAGAGCTCGTCCTGCGTGCCGAAGCCGCCGGGGAAGATCACGAAGCCCTCTGCCGCCTTCACGAACATGACCTTGCGCGCGTAGAAGTGGCGGAAGGTCAGCCCGATGTCGCACCACGCATTCAGCCCCTGCTCGTGCGGCAGCTCGATGTTGAAGCCGACCGAGAGGCCGCCCGCCTCCTGGCAGCCACGGTTCGCCGCCTCCATCACCCCGGGGCCGCCGCCGGTGACGACGGCGAACCCCGCCTCCGCAAACGCGCGGCCGGTCGTGCGCGCGCTCTCATACGTGGGCGTGCCCTCGAGGACGCGTGCCGACCCGAAGATCGAGACCGCCGGCCGGTCGATCTGCTGGATGGCCTGGAACCCGGCGAGGAACTCGGACGCGATCAGCGAGATGTCGCCGGCGAGCGTCTCCTGGCTCGCTCGCAGAACGCGGCGATCGAGCTCGGGGCCCTTGGCCAATTAGCGCTCTCGGGATGGAAGCACTAGAAGTCCCGCTCGACATAGCTCGCCGACATGGCGAGACCGAGCACCGCCGCGAGGCCGAGATAGACGACGCCGACGGTCACCTTCTGCCACGTGGGCAGCCTGTAGTACTCGGCTGCCTGACCGCGCTCTCTCCAGCGTCGCCAGAGGTCGAGGCCGCCGATCACGACGATGAGCAGGAGCAGCGGGTTGAAGCTCACGACGACGAGCCCGATCATCATCAGGAGCCCGACGAACCAGATGATCGGATGCAGCGCCGCGACCGCACGACCCCCGTCCAGCGGGACGATCGGGATCAGGTTGAACAGGTTCAGGAAGAACCCGACGAACGCCAGCGCGACCAGGAGCTCCGAGCCCGACGCTTCGCCCGCGATCCAGAAGGCCGCAGCTCCCACGGACCCGAGAATCGGACCGGCAAGCGCGACGCGTGCCTCCTTCCAGGCGTCGTCCGGCAGCTCCTTCATCCCGATGACGGCGCCGAGGAAGGGGATGAAGAGCGGAGCGCTCGCCGGAACGCCCTGGCGCCGCAGCTCGATCACGTGACCGATCTCGTGGACGAAGATCAGGACGACGAACCCGATCGCGAACGGCAGGCCCCAGATCCAGGCGTACGCGCCGATCGAGACGAGCATCGAGGCGCCAGTCGTCACCACCTTGAACTTGAGGAGGAACCCGCCGAACTTCACGACGAGGAACGCCAGTCCGATGATCGGGGCGGCGAGCTTGCGCAGGAGGCTCACGAAGCCGCCGCGCGGGTGCACCGGCTCGTACCCACGCGCTCCGTGCTCGGAGAGCTCCGGGTTCGGCAGGGTCGGTGGCTCGGGGGCCTCTACCGGCTCGTAGCGGCGATCCGGGTCGACGGTCACGAGCGCAGGCCTCACGATCCCCGGCCGATCCACTCTTCGCCGCCCTCGTAGAGCTCTTTCTTCCAGAGCGGAACCGAGACCTTCAGCTCGTCGATCGCCTCGTGACAGGCGGTGAGCGCGGCCGCCCGGTGCGGCGCCGAGACGGCGATGACGACGCTCGTCTCGCCGATGTCCACGCGCCCGATGCGGTGGTGGATCGCGACTTCGCAGAGCTCGTGCCGTCCCTTCAGCGACTCGGCCAGCTCGGCCATGACCTGCTCGGCCATGCCCTCGTAGGCCTCGTACTCGAGATGGAGGACCTCGCGACCGCGCGAGCGAGCCCGGGTCGTGCCCGACGAAGGTCGCGATCGCGCCGGCCTCGTCGCGTCCGCACCTCCGAGACGACAGCCTCGATCGAGAGCGGGGTCTCGGAGAGCCGGAAGTCGCCGCCGGAGACGGGCGGGATGACGGCGACCTCGTCGTCCGGCGAGAGCTTCGCGCTCTTCTCCGCGTAGTCGCGGTTGACGGCGTAGAGGAGCCCTTCCGGCTCGTCCCCGAACGCGAGCTCGCCCCAGACGTCCCCCACGACCGCGCCGTCGGGCAGCTCGAGCTCGACGCTCCGAGATCCCGCGCGCTCACGAAGCGCCGCGAACAGCCGCACTCGCACCTTCACGGGAAGGAGGGTATCGGCGGCGTACCCTCCTTCCGCGCTCGCTGGTCGCGGCCTAGGCGGGCACCGACTCCTCGAGCGGGGCCGCGATCTCGATCGGGAGCGCCGATCACGAACACCTGCGGGCCGCCGGGCGCGACCGGCTCGTCGAACGTCGCAACGAGCGTCGGCGCCGAGAAGAAGCCGAGCACCCGGAGCGTGCCGCCTCCCACGTTGCGGATGTCATGCGGCTCCATCGCGGGAACCGTCAGGATGGCGCCCGCCTGCGCGACCGCCGTCTCTTCCCCGATCGTCGCCTCGCCTTCTCCCTCCAGGATCAGCAGGAGCTCCTCGGAGCTGTCGCGATGGAGACCCGACGTGCATCCCGGGCTCGAGCTCGAAGTACACCGTCGCCGTGCTCGCGTTCCCGACCTGGCTGTGGTGAGGGAAGCCGACCCGGACGCGCCGGGTCGGGTCGAGCGCGGACTCGACGTCCATCAGCGGGAGCGAGTCGAGATCGAGCTGTTGCATCGCCTTCTCCTTTCATTGCACAATACTGTGCGATCGATTATGTGTATGGCGACTCGCGCTTGTCAAGCTTTCGAGATACACTGCTGTGCAGTGACTCGCAAGTACGAGCTGAACCGGCGTGCCGAACGCCAGGCAGAGACGCGCAAGAGGATCGTGGAGGCCACGGTCGGCCTGCATACGAGCGTCGGCCCCGCACAGACGACCATCTCCGCCATCGCCGAGCGGGCGGGCGTGCAGCGCCACACGGTCTACGCGCACTTTCGCGACGAGCGCACGCTTTTCGATGCGTGCTCTGCGCATTGGGCCGCTCTCCATCCCTTCCCGGACGCTGCTCGCTGGACCGACGTCGAGGATCCGAGGCGCCGCCTGCAGGCGGCTCTGGATGCCGTCTACGAATGGTACGAACGGGTCGGGGACGACCTGGAGATCTTCAAGCGCGACTCCGGAGTCCACGCGACGACGGCTGCAGCTCGTCGAGCGACGAGAGCGAGGGCTCCTCGCGCTCAGGGACGGGTCGCGGCTGGCTGGTCGCGGCGCAAGCCGGTGCGCGCGGCGATCGGGCACGCCCTCGAGCTCGAGACTTGGCACTCGCTGGTCCGACGCCACGGCCTGACGCGCAAGCAGGCAGTCGACGCGATGCTGCGATTCGTCTCCAGCGTCTAGCGTCTAGCCTTCGATCGATGGCGACCGCCGAGCCTGACTCTGCGCAAGAGCGGAATCCGCTAGCGCGGAAGTCCGCTCGCGCGAAGATCGTGGGCCGGCTGACCGACTCCGGCATCGAGGTGAAGCCCGTCTACACGGCGGACGACCTGCCGCCCGGCGCGCTCGAGCTTCCGGGCGAGCATCCGTTCACCCGCGGCCCCTACTCCGACCATGTACCGCGGCCGCCCGTGGACGATCCGCCAGTACGCGGGGTTCGGCTCCGCCGAGGAGACGAACGCGCGCTTCCGCTATCTCCTCGAGCGGGGCCAGACCGGGCTCTCGGTCGCCTTCGACCTGCCCACGCAGCTCGGCTACGACTCGGACGACCCGCTCGCCGAGGGCGAGGTCGGGCGCACCGGCGTGGCGATCGACTCGATCGCCGACATGGAGGCGCTGCTCGAGGGAATACCGCTCGCCGAGGTGTCGACCTCGATGACGATCAACGCCCCCGCCGCGCTTCTTCTCCTCCTCTACGAGCTCGTGGCGGAGGGCCAGGGCGTCGACGGGAAACAGCCTGCAGGGCACGGTCCAGAACGACGTCCTGAAGGAGTACGTCGCCCGCGGGAACTACATCTTCCCGCCGCGCCCCTCGATGCGGCTGACGACCGATCTCTTCGCCTACTGCGAGGAGCGGCTGCCCAGCTGGAACACGATCTCCATCTCCGGGTACCACATCCGCGAGGCCGGAGCGAGCGCAGCGCAGGAGCTCGCTTTCACGCTCGCGAACGGCATCGCGTACTGCGAAGCGGCGATCGCCGCGGGGCTTTCTCCCGATACATTCGGCGAGCGGCTCTCCTTCTTCTTCAACGCGCACAACCACTTCTTCCAGGAGGTGGCGAAGTTCCGGGCGGCGCGGCGGCTGTGGGCGGAGATCATGAGCGAGCGCTTCGGGGCGACGAACCCGCGGGCGACCGCACTCCGCTTCCACGCGCAGACCGGCGGTTCGACGCTCACCGCCCAACAGCCCGAGAACAACATCGTGCGCGTCGCGATCCAGGCGCTCTCGGCGGTCTGCGGGGGCGCGCAGTCCATCCACACGAACTCGTTCGACGAGGCGCTCGCGCTGCCGAGCGAACGCGCTGCGCGGATCGCGCTCAGGACGCAGCAGATCCTCGCGAATGAGGCAGGCGGCACGGACACGGCCGATCCGCTGGGCGGTGCGTACTTCATCGAGGCTCTCACGGACGAGCTCGAGGAGAAGGCGCGAGAGCTGATCCAGCGCGTGGACGACCTCGGCGGCGCGGTCGCCGCGATCGAGCAGGGATTCGTCCAGGCAGAGATCGAGGCCTCGGCGTTCCGCCATCAGGCCGAGGTCGAGTCCGACGAGCGCGTGGTGGTCGGCGTCAACCGCTTCACGGAGGAGGGTGAGGAGCGGGTCGAGCTCCTGCAGGTCGATCCCGAGGGCGAGCGCCGCCAGAGGGAGCGGACAGACCGCGTTCGAGCCGAGCGGGACGCAGAGGTCGCTGCGAGCGCGCTGGCCGAGGTCCGGAAGCACCGCCGAGACGGACGCGAACCTCCTCCCCCGCTGCGCGAGGCGCTTCGCGCACGCTGCACGATCGGCGAGATCTGCGGCGTTCTCCGCGAGCTATGGGGTACATATGACGGTCGGCATGCGTAGAGCAACGCAGATCGCAGCGGCGGCGGCCGTCGTGCTCGCGCTCGGGATCCCGCTCGCGGCGCTCGCCGGGTCACGCGGCGGTGAGTCGAGCGCAGCCCCCGCAGCCGCCCGAGCTTCACGCGCGACGTGGCCCCGATCATCCAGCAGAAGTGCGCCAGCTGCCATCAGCTCGGCGGAATCGCACCTTTCCCGTTCAGACACGGCGAAGCAGATCTCGTCGCGCTCGGCGCTGATCGCGGCGAGCGTCGCAGTCCGGGACTCATGCCGCCCTGGCCACCCGGCCCCCGCTCGCCGAGCTACGTCGGTGAGCAGGAGCGCCGGCTGAGCGCGGCCGAACGCGCGACGCTCCTGCCTGGGCGCGCGCAGGAGGCGAGGTCGACGGCCCGGCGCGAAAGCCGCTCCCGACCAAGCCCGTTCAGGTCGCGCCCGGAGAGTCCGTTCTCAAGCTCCGCATGCCTTCCACGTACAAGCCGCGCGCCGCGAAGGGCGTGACAGACGACTACCGCTGCTTCCTCCTCGACCCGAAGCGGCCCGGCGACTCCTTCGTCACCTCGGCGCGGATCGAGCCCGGCGCAGCGAAGGTCGTTCACCACGTCATCCTCTTCCGCGTCTCGCGAGAGTCAGGTCGCCGACGCCAAGCGCATGGACACACGCGCGGCCGGGCTCGGCTGGAACTGCTTCGGCGGAACGGGGCTTCCCGCGGGCGACGGCTCGGGATCGATCCAGGATTCGCTGAACGACGCGAACTGGGTCGCCGCATGGGCACCGGGATGGGGCGGAAGTCGACTTCCAGAGGGGACGGGAGTTCCGCTGCCCGCGGGAAGCCAGATCGTGATGCAGGTGCACTACAACCTCCTGAACGGCCGCACTCCCGATCGCTCGCGCGCGGTGCTCACGGTTGCTCCCGCTGCCGCAAAGCTCACCCCGCTGCAGACGATGCTCCTTCCCGCGCCGGTCGAGATTCCCTGCGCCCAGGGTGAGCAGGGTCGTCTCTGCAGCCGAAACGAGGCGCTGTTCGACCTGACGGGCAAGTACGGATCGCAGGCCGCGTTCGTGCCGGCCGGGCTCCTGATCCTCTGCCGCGGGAGTGCCGCGAGCCCGCGCGCGGGGCCGGGGCGGTCTCCACGTGCGATCGGCGTCTCACGCAGCCGACGACCATCCACGTCGCGGCGGGCCACATGCACCTGCTCGGGGCATCGATCCGGGTCGAGCTGAACCCCGGCACGCCGCGGCGCGCAGGTGCTGCTCGACATCCCGCGCTGGGACTTCCACTGGCAGAACGCCTACACGCTCGCGCGTGCAGGTGAAGGCCGGCCCGGGCGACGTCGTGCGGGTCACCTGCCGCCACGACGTGCACAAGCGGATGCACGGCGGGCACGGCATCCCGAAGACTCCGCGCTACATCCTCTGGGGCGAGGGCACGACGGACGAGATGTGCCTCGGGAATTCTCCAGGTGACGCGCGGGTAATCCGCTGCGGATCCTGCTCGTCTCGCAGATGTATCCCGGCCCGGACGACCCGGACCTCGGGGTGTTCGTGGCCAACCTCGAGCGCGAGCTCGCCGTGCGAGGGCACAACGCTCGAGCGCGCTGTCGTCGACCGCCGCGCCGGTGGGAAAGGTCGCCACGTCGGGCTTGCATTCGAAGCGCTTCGCGCAGCGAGGCGGTTCCGGCCGGACATCGTCTACGCGCACTTCCTCGTCCCCGCGGGCGTTCTCGGCATGCTCGCGTCACGAGCGCCGCTCGTCGTCACCGCGCACGGCCAGGACGTCGAGAACGCTCGCAAGCACCCGGTTGTCCGCGTAGCCACCCGTCACGTCGTCCGCCGGGCGTCTAGCGGTCGTTGCCGTCTCGAACTGGCTTCGCGACCGGCTCGCAGAAGCGGTGCCGGAGGCGGCGGCCAAGACCGAGGTCGTGGACTGCGGCGTCGACCTCGAGCGCTTCTCACCGCGTGATTCCCGCGAGGCCCGCGCGGAGGTGGGCTGGGTCGGCGACGGGACCGGGTTCCTCTGCCTCGGCGCGCTGTCGGAGCGCAAGAACGTCCTCCGGCTCGCGCGCGCTTTCGAGCAGCGCGGCGAGGGGACGTTGACGTTCGTCGGCGACGGGCCGCTCCGCGCAGCGCTCGCAGGCCGGCCCGGGATCGAGCTCGCGGGACGCGTCGCCCACGACGAGGTTCCGGCGTGGATCGCGGCCTCGGACGTCGTCTGCCAGCCGAGCCTCGTCGAGCCCTTCGGCCTCGCGACCCTGGAGGCGATGGCGTCAGCGCGGTCCGTCGTCGCGACACGGATGGGCGGGCCACCCGAGTTCGTGACGCCCGAATCGGGAGTCCTGGTCGATCCGGAGGACGATCATGCGCTGACTCGGCGCTCTCCGAGGCTGCCGCGCTTCCACGTCCCAACCTCGCGGCCCGCGCTGCTGCCGGCGATCACGACGTCAAGCTGCAGGCGGCACGGGTGGAGGCGATTCTCGAGCGAGCCGTTCGAGATCGGCGAGCCTGATCTCGACCAGAGGACGAATCGAGTCCTCGAGGCCCGCATCCCTCGCCACCGAGAGAGCCTCCTCGTACGTCTCGCGGACCTTCTCGGGCGCAACGCCCTGCTTCAGCCGGTTGTCGCCGGTGACGAGCAGCTTCTGGATCCTGCTCGCGTGCATCGTCCACAGGCTGACGATATCGCCGCTGCTACCCTGGCGCGCGTGCCGTGGCTCCAGATCTTCGCCGTGATTCAGGTGCTTCTGAGCGCCTTCCTGGTGACGCTCGTGCTCATGCACTCTGGACGTGAGGCGGGCATGGGCGGCCTCGGCTTCACGCCCCACTCGCAGGGGGAACGCACATCGTGGAGCGGAACCTCACCCGTCTCACGGTGGCCGTCGCGGGCGTATTCACGCTCAACACGATCGTCCTGTACCACCTTCTCGCGTAGAATCACCTTCGGCTCGCGCTGGTGGCGGAATTGGTAGACGCGCTAGGTTGAGGGCCTAGTGGCCACTTTAGGCCGTGGAGGTTCAAGTCCTCTCCAGCGCATTCGGAAGAGCGGTCTCGGGACCGCTCTTCGGCTTGAATAGGGAGCCATACGGCTGTACACCGAGATCGCGCCCTCGACACCATCGAGGACTTGCACGCGGGCGAGCACGCGTTCTTTGCGGCGCGCAAGCCTGCTTGACGCCGTCCGAGCAGGGATCTACTCTCTTCTGACGAACATACGTTCGTTCCCCGAGACAGGAGAGATCCCGATGCTCGAGACCCCGATGCTGACGTCACGTCAGCAGGAGATCTGGCAGTTCCTCGCCGAGTACGTCGACGGCCACGGATACCCGCCCACGGTGCGTGAGATCGGCGATGCGGTCGGGCTCGCGTCCCCGTCCACCGTGCACGCCCACCTCGCAAATCTCGAACGCGCAGGGCTCTTGCGGCGCGATCCGACCAAGCCGCGTGCGATCGAGCTCGTCGGAAGGCATCGCGCCGACGACGCCGAGTCACGCTCGGCCCCGGACCTGCTCCCGTTGGTGGGACGAATCGCCGCGGGCGGACCGCTGCTCGCGGAGGAAGACATCGAAGACAGAATCGCCGTACCCGAGCCGCTCGGCCGGAACGCCGACTTCCTCCTGCGGGTGAAGGGCGAGTCGATGATCGAAGCCGGCATCCTCGACGGTGACATCGTGGTCGTCCATCGTCAGGACGACGCCCGCCAGGGTGACGTCGTCGTCGCGCTCGTCGGAGAGGACGAGGCGGCTGACGAGGCGACCGTCAAGACGTTCCATCGCGAGCGGGACGGCCGCATTCGCCTGCAGCCTGAGAACAGCGCGCTCGAGCCCCTCTACCCGGAGCACGTCCAGATCCTCGGGAAGGTCACCGGCGTCTTCAGGAGCCTCGGGTGAGCGTTCGGAGCGTGACCGTCGCGCCGCTGAACCGGACGCTCGACCAGGAGCTCGCCTCGCTCGCGCGCGGTGTCAGCCTCGAATGCCTCGTGTGCGGGGAGTTCCTGCTCCGAGCGAACGGAACGCTGGCGTGTCCGGAATGTCGCTCGATCCTGGCAGAGGGTCGAGAAATCCCGAGTTACGAGCTACCATCGGTCGTGCAGGCCGGGTGACCGCGGGTCGCTTCGTCGTCAGGCGGAGCCGGCTCGAGGAAAGTCCGGACACCAAAGGGCATGGACGCTGGAAAGTCCCTCGGGGCAATCCAGGCGGCGAAAGCCGACGGAAAGTGGAACAGAAAGGAGACCGCCGGCCGATTTGTGCACGATTAGGCCGGTAAGGGTGAAACGGTGGGGTAAGAGCCCACCAGCGGCCGTGGCGACACGGCCGGCTAGCCAAACCCCGTCCGGTGCAAGGCGAAGCAGGTCCCGTTGACGCGGCCCGCCGAGGGACCGGGTACGCCGCAAAGAGAGATGGTCATCCTCGACAGAATCCGGCTTACAGGCCTGCTACAGAAGAGCCCCGCTCGGCGGGGCTCTTCCACTCGTCCAGTTGCGGTGCTCATGCCTGAGTCGCCCACCACTTCACTTCAGCTTCCTTTCTTCCGCCCGGGCGACCAGACAGGGGAGCGATCGGGTGCCGGGTTGCGCGTCAGGTTCTGCTGCCCGCTGCCGTCTGCGTTCATGACGTACACCTCGAAGTTGCCGTCGCGCTTGGTCGTGAAGGCGATCTTGCGCCCGTCCGGCGACCATGTGGGGGCGCTGTCGTGCCCCGGGTGTCGCGTGAGGTTCCGCCGCCCGCTGCCGTCCGCGTTCATGACGTAGATCTCGAAGTTGCCGTCGCGCTCGCGGACGAAGAGGATCGTCCGTCCGTCGGGTGACCAAGAGGGAAGGCTGTAGTTGACCTGCGCCATGCGGATCAGTCTCCGCGGCGCGCTCCCGTCGGCGTTCATGACGTAGACGTACACGGCCGCGGGCCCTCCCCGGCCCCGGCCGCCCGCGCGCAGGAAGAAGATCTTCCGCCCGTCGGGTGACCAGCTGGGAAAGTCGCCTCTGTTGCGCAGGAGCCTCTGTCGTCCGGTGCCGTCGGCGCTCATCACGTCGATCCCGCCGCCGCTCCCGAACGCGATCCTGCGCCCGTCCGGCGACCACGTCTGCCCGCCGCTCACGCCGTCGCCCGTGAGGTTCCGCTCCCCGCTGCCGTCGACGTTGATGAGGTAGACGTCGGACTCCGGGGGCCCTCTGCCTTCCGTCGGCGCATGAGACCTTATGAAGGCGATCTTGCGCCCGTCCGGCGACCAGACCGGCGCGACGTCGCTCGCCGGGTCGCGCGTCAGCCTCCGCAGCCCGCTCCCGTCGGCGTTCATGACGTAGAGGTCGACGTTGCCGCGCCACCGTGGGCGATCGAAGCTCGCGAAGGCGACCTTTCGCCCGTCGGGCGACCAGACCGGGAACGGGACCTCCGGCTTGGCCGTCAGCCTCCGCTGGCCGCTCCCGTCGACGTTCATCACGTAGGCGTCGAAACGCCCATCTCGGAAGCTCTGGAAGGCGATCTTCGACTTGACAGGCGCGCCGAGGACCAGATCGCGGACGGTGCCAAAGGCAGAGGCCGTGCCCACTACGACGACGAGTACCGCAGCAGCGAGCGCGACGAGGCGACGGCGACGAGCGCCGCGGCCTGCACCGGACCGGCGCAGCACGTCCTCCCAGTCAGCCGAGCCGGGCGTGGAGGGAAGGATGCGATCGAGGCTGGCGTGGTCGAGATCGGTCATGTCCGGACCTCCAGTCGGGTGCGGAGCGCCGTGTGCGCTGCGTTGAGGGTTGAGGCGACGGTTCCGGTGCTGATCCCGAGCGCCTCACCGATCGCCACATAGTCGAGGTCGGCGTAGTAGCGGAGGAACACGGCAGTCCGCTGCCGCTCGGGCAGGCGTGCGAGCATCACGCGCAGCTCGGCATCGCGCTCCGGATGGCCGTTCGCCGAGGCCGGCTCCTCGAAGCCGACTGCCGGAGTGCTCCGGCGCACGTCCGAATGTGCGGCGTTCAGCACGATCCGCCAGACCCAGGCCTCGAGCGGACCCTCCCCCCGGAACGAGCCGCGCTTGCGCACCGCGGTCGCAAACGCCTCCTGCACTGCGTCACGCGCTCGGTCGGAGTCGCCGGTCACGCTCGCCGCGACGCGTGCGAAGACCTCGTAGCGGCTGCGGTACAGCGCCTCGAGGTCGTCCAGACTCACTCCGCGTCGTCCGATCACACCCCTCTGACGCGCAGCATGAGCGATTTCTTTAGTCGATGACGGCCGGGGCACGAGCAGTCGATCACATGGACCACTAGGTCGGCCGCAGCACGACCTCGATGGCGGTCCCTCGCCCAGGAGCCGACCTCAGGTTGAGCTCGCCTTCGATCGCCTCCGCTCGGAGCCTGATGTTGTCGAGGCCCTGTCCAGCCGTAACGGTCTCCTCGTCGAAACCGGCACCGTCGTCGCTCACGGAGACGACGCGACGCCCGCCCCGCTGGACGATCGAGACGTCGACATGGCGAGCGCCCGCATGGCGGCGGACGTTCCCGAGCCCTTCCTGCACGATCCGGAACACCTCGATCTGCTCGTCCGGAGCCAGCCGCACCTGCCGATCGACCTCCAGCTCGACGTCGAGCTCGCCGTCCGCGGTCAACACGTCGATGTAGCGTCGGAGCGCAGAGTCGAAGCGGGCCGACCCCCCCGCCGAGGAAAGCGCAAGTACCGCGAAGCGCGCTTCCTGCTGCGCCGCGGTCGACGCCTGCTTGAGGCGAGGAAGCACGTCCTTCAAGGGCGCATCCGACTCGAGCATGCTCACTTGCGTCGAGATTGCGAACAGGTACTGCGCGAGCCCGTCGTGGATGTCACGCGCGACCCTCGCACGCTCGTCGGCGACGGCGCGTCCGAACTCCGCATCTGCGACCGCCCGCCACACACCGACGAGGAGGAAGCCGAAGGCGATGACGCGCAGGAAGTCACCTTGGAGCACGTGCTCGCTCGAGACGATCGGGGTGAGCAGCAGACGGAGATCGGCAAAGAACGCGAGAGTTGCGGCCAGGCAGAGCCAGCTGTCCAGGGCTCGCCCGTACCGGTGATAGCGGAGCGCGAAGCCGATCACGGCGATCAACCAGAACGTCGCCAACAGCGCCGCTGCAAGCTCGACCGACGAGCCCTCGACGAGCCCGGCCTCCGGACCCCACGCTGTCAGGCCCAGGCCCCCTCCCGCCGAACCGAGTACTGCCGCGATGCCGACCCCGCCCGCGAGAAGTGCCGTTTTCCGACTCGACATCCGTCCATTCGTATATGGCGCGACGGCGATGAGTGCCGTGCCCAACAGGCGAGCGACGACGAGAGCCCATGCGGCCCACGGCGGCAGCGAGTCGCCACCGAGGACCGGAAGCAGTCCGAAGACCACGGTTCCGAACGCGATTGCGAAGAAGCCGGCAGCGAGGAGAAGATCGAGCGTTCTCCCTTCGACGAGGAAGCGGATCGCCGACAGCACCGAGACGATCACGGCGACCCCCGCCACCACCGTGTCGACGACCAGTCGTGCTTCGGGAAGCTCGTACGCGGACTGCAGCGACGCACTGAGGGCGAAGAGCGCGGTTGCAGACGCGAGCAACCCCACGAGCATGATCTCGCCGACCAGCCACGACCGGTAGCTCTGCGAGCGCAGGTGATCCATACCCCCTTTTCGGCAGCGCGACCCGTGCCGATAAGGGAGACGTGACCGAGCGGATCCTGATCGTCGACGACCACCCGCTGACGAGGGACGCGCTCGCCGCGCTGCTCACGCAACAGGGGTTCGAGGTGGTCGGCGATGCGGCCAGCGGCGAGGAGGCGATCCTCGCCGCACGCAGCCGGCAGCCCGACCTTGTGCTCCTCGACCTGACGATGCCGGGAATGGACGGTCTGACCGCGCTTCCCAAGATTCGCGAGGAGGCGCCCGACTGCGAGGTCGTCGTGCTGACCGCCTCGGACGCCGAGGAGAACCTCCTCGCTGCGATCCGTGGAGGTGCAGCCGGCTACCTCCTGAAGACGGAGTCACCCGAACAGATCGCGACGTTCTTGCGCGGCGTCGTCCGCGGTGAGGCGGCGCTCTCGGGCGGGGTAGCGCGGCGTCTCCTCGATCGGGTACGCGAGGGAGGCCGCCTGGACGGAATCCCCGAGGCGATCACGCGCACGCTCTCGGCCCGCGAAGTCGAGGTTCTGCTGCTCCTCGACGAGCACCTGGGAACAGACGAGATCGCGCAGCGCCTGTACATCTCCGAGCACACCGTTCGCTCGCACGTGAAGAGCCTCCTCAAGAAGCTCGGCGTATCGTCGCGACGCGAGGCGCTCGAGCGTCTCGAGACCGCGCGCGGCTAACGATCCGAGAAACCTTCGAGCGCGGCCTCGACGAGCTCCGGCAACGTGTCGACGTTGTAGCCGCCCTCGAGCACGGCGGCGGTCTTGGGCCCCAGAGCCGAGCATCGGCGCGCCAGCTCGCGGAAGCCCTCGGCAGTCAGCCGCATGCCGCCGAGCGGGTCCTCGACGTGCGCGTCGAAGCCCGCCGACACGAGGACGAGTTCCGGGTCGAACGTGCGAACCGCAGGCTCGACCAGGTCGCGGAAGGCCCTCGCATAGTCGGCGTCTCCGGCGCCCGCCCGGAGCGGCAGGTTGAGGGTGTGCTCGTCGCTCGTTCCCGGCCCGCCGGTGCCCGGATAGAACGGCCATTGGTGGAGAGAGACGAAGAGCACGGACGGGTCGTCGCGGAACGTCGCCTCCGTCCCGTTCCCGTGATGAACGTCGAAGTCCACGATGGCGACGCGTTCTACATCGAGTTCGGACTGTGCGTGACGGGCGGCGATCGCGACGTTGTTGAAGATGCAGAAGCCCATCGCGCTGCTCTCGAGCGCGTGATGCCCAGGGGGCCGGACGAGCGCGAAGGCCTCCTGTTCCGCCGCGTCCACCGCGCAGCCGGCCGCCAGCACGGCCGCCTCCCAGGTCGTCGCCTCCGCGTACGTGTCGGCCAGGAGCCAGGTCTCGACCTCGATCGACTCGATTGCCTGCACGTACTCCGCGGAATGAACGCGTTCGATCGTCTCCCTCGTCGCCGGCCGACCTTCGACAAACCCCGGGAAGGACGCGAGCAACCGGGCGAGCCGCACGGGATTCTCGTCATGGAAGTCACGCTCGGGAGTGTGCAGCTGCGCCAGCGAGGGGTGGCTGATCAGGTCGATGACCGAGCCTCCTCGAACCTCCCTGCGAGCCCGTTCATCCCCAGCCCGCGCGCATGCTCGGCCGCGGCCGCCCAGTCGGGGCTCACGTCAGGCAACGGTGGGAGCGGCGCCGAGTGGTCGAGTGTGGCGATGTCCCGATAGAGGCGAAGCGCGTCGGCTTCGGCGGCAAACCGCCCCGCCTCCAGCAGCGCGTCCAGGTTCGCGTACTGCGCGAGCAGGTCGGCCGCCTTCTTCGGGCCGATTCCCCGTGCACCCGGAATGCGGTCGGACGGGTCGCCGCGGAGCGCGATGAAGTCGGGCACCTGCCCGGGATCGACGCCGTACCGCTCGCGTACCTCGGCCGGCCCGATGCGGGCCGCCGCCTCGCCGCGCACCGGCTGGAGGATCGTCGTCCCCGCGCTTGCGAGCTGAAACGCGTCGCGATCCGAGGTCGCAACCAGCACCGTCCCTCCGGCTGACTCTTCGGCTGAGGCCGCGGCCCCGAGGAAGTCGTCCGCCTCGTAGCCGGGCGCCTTCGCATACGCGAGCCCGGACGAGGCCACGAGAGCAGGGAGGAGCCCGAGCTGCTCGATGAGCTCCGGATCGAACTCACGCCCGGCTTGGTAAACGGCGAGTGCTTCGTGGCGATACGTCGGCACTTCGAGGGTGTCCCAGGCGGCCAAGACGGTCCGAGGCTTCTCGGCCTGCCAGAGCCGAAGAAGCATGGTCCCGAACCCGAAGAGCATGTTCCCCGGCCCACCGTCCGCGCGGCGCAGGGTCTTTGGAATCGCGTGGTACGCGCGATGCGCGAACGAGTCGCCGTCGATCACGAGCAGCGGCCTCACGCGAGCGACGCCTCGAGCTCGGCGATCGCATCCTGGAGCCGGTCGGTCGCGAGCTGCGCATCCTCTGCCGGTGCAAGCCCGTTGAGGTCTCCGAGCTCGACGGCCGGGCCGTACCGGACACGCAAGGCCGCGAGACTAGCGATGCGGTCGGTTCCCGCGATGGCCGCAGGGACGAGCGGGACACCGGCCTCGAGCGCGATCCGAGCGGCGCCAGTGTGCCAGCGGGCTTCGTGCTTCTTGCGCAGGCCCTTTTCCCGCCGGGTGCCCTCGGGGAACATGACCACCGCGTGCCCGTCGCGGCAGAGAGCCACCGCAGTCGCGATCGCCTGCTCGTCGCGTTCTCCGCGTCGCACCGGAAACGCGCCGCCGGCGGTGATGATCTTCCCGAGCGGAAACCAGAAGAGCTCGGACTTCGCCATGAAGCGCAGAAAGCGCCGGGGGAAAAGCGGAATCCCGAGAGGCCACGGGTCGAAGTTCGACGAGTGGTTCGCCGCAAGCACGAGCCCGCCTTCCCGAGGGACGTTTTCGGCGCCAGCAGCACGATGTCGAAAGACGGTCTTCAGCACCGGCCAGCTCAGCGCCGCGACGACGAAGTAGAGCCAGCTGGGCCGGGGCGGCTTCGCCACGCGCGCCAGTATCGCGGCATTCGCGTCCAGAGGCCCTCAACTCCCTCGACTAAGGTGTCGCGCCGATGGGTACGCGACTGGTCATCGTGGAAAGCCCCGCCAAGGCACGGACGATCGCGGGCTACCTCGGAAAGGAGTTCACGGTCGAGTCGAGCATCGGGCACATCCGCGACCTTCCCGATCGCGCGTCCGACGTGCCCGAGGCCCAGCGCAAACGGTTCGGCGCCCTCGGCGTCGACGTCGACAAGGGCTTCGAGCCGTACTACGTCGTCGACGCCAAGAAGAAGAAGGTCGTCACCGAGCTGAAGAAGCACCTCAAGGGCGCCGACGAGCTCCTGCTCGCGACGGACGAAGACCGCGAAGGAGAGGCGATCGCGTGGCACCTCGTCGAGGTGCTGAAGCCGAAGGTCCCCGTTCGCCGCATGGTATTCCACGAGATCACGCGCGAGGCGATCGGGCGGGCGCTCGAGGACACCCGCGTGATCGATCAGCGCCTCGTCGACGCGCAAGAGACCCGGCGCATCCTCGATCGACTCTACGGATACGAGGTCTCTCCCGTTCTCTGGAAGAAGGTGACGCGCGGCCTCTCGGCGGGGAGGGTGCAGTCCGTCGCGACGCGGCTCGTCGTTCAGCGTGAGCGCGAGCGGATCGCCTTCGTGTCGGCCGAATACTGGGACCTCGCGGCCAGCTTCGACCCCGGCTCGTTCGATGCTCGCCTCGTCTCGGTCGACGGACGGCGCGTCGCACAGGGTCGCGACTTCGCACCCGATGCGAACCTCCGCGAGGACGTGCTCCTCCGGCTCGACGAGGCGGGTGCACGCGGGCTCGCGGAGCGCCTCGAGGGCGCGGCGTTCAGCGTCAGGACCTCCGAGGAGAAGCCGTACCGACGTCGGCCGGCGGCACCTTTCCGGACGGCCACGCTCCAGCAGGAGGCAAGCAGAAAGCTTCGCTTCTCGGCGCAGACGACGATGCGGGTTGCCCAACGACTCTACGAATCGGGCCACATCACCTACATGCGGACCGACTCGACGACGCTCTCCGAATCTGCGCTCGCAGCCGCCCGCAGCCAGGTGCGCGCGCTCTTCGGTGACGACTACGTGCCCGAGAAGCCGCGCGCGTACGGACGAGCGGTCGCGAACTCACAAGAGGCCCACGAGGCGATTCGTCCCGCAGGGGACACGTTCCGGACGCCCGACGAGCTGAAGCGTGACCTCTCGCGCGACGAGCACGGCCTCTACGACCTGATCTGGAGGCGGACCCTCGCGTCGCAGATGGAGGACGCGCGCGGCCAGACGGTATCGCTCCGGATCGGCGCAAGCTCGTCGCAGGACGAGGACGTCGAGTTCGCGGCCTCCGGCACCGTTCTCACGTTCCGCGGCTTTCTCGCCGCGTACGAGCCGGGCCGGGACGAGCCTTCGGAAGAGGACGAGGAGCGACGCCTCCCTCAACTGGCGGTGGAGCAGGACGTCACGCTCCTCGCGCTCGAGCCGGAGGGCCACTCGACCACGGCGCCGCCGCGCTACACGGAGCCGACACTGGTCAAGGCACTCGAGGATCGTGGCATCGGCCGCCCGTCAACCTACGCAGCGATCCTCTCGACCATCCTCGATCGTGGATACGTGTTCAAGAAGGGCACCGCGCTCGTCCCGACGTTCCTCGCCTTCGCGGTCGTGAACCTACTCGAACGCCACTTTCAGCAGCTCGTCGACTTCGACTTCACGGCACGAATGGAGGACGACCTCGACCGCATCGCATCCGGCGACGAGGAGCGGGTCGCCTGGCTGGCGCGGTTCTACTTCGGGGACGGGGACGGACCGGGCCTCCACCATCTGGTCACCGACAATCTGGACGAGATCGACGCGCGTGCCGTGAACTCGATCGCCATCCCGGGAACCGACGCAGTGGTGCGAGTCGGACGCTACGGCCCCTACCTGGAGCTCGGTGATGCGCGCGCGAGCCTGCCGGCCGACCTCGCCCCGGACGAATTGACCGCGGAGAAGGCAACGGAGCTTCTCGCGCAGCCCGACAACCGTCCGCTCGGATCGGACCCGGCCACCGGGCACGAGCTCGTCGTGCGCTCCGGACGCTACGGCCCATACGTCACGGAAGTCCTGCCCGAAGGCGCCGAGGGGAAGCCGAGAACCGCGTCGCTGCTCTCCTCGATGTCGCCGGAGAGCGTCTCGCTCGACGACGCTCTCCGCCTGCTGACCTTGCCCCGAGTTGTCGGAACCCTCGACGGCGAGGACGTCACAGCGCAGAACGGACGCTACGGACCGTACGTAAAGAAGGGCTCGGAGTCACGTTCGCTCGAGTCCGAGGAGCAGCTGTTCACGGTGACGCTCGACGAGGCCAAAGCCCTCTTTGCCGA
The DNA here is from genome assembly GCA_963840705.1 of uncultured Actinomycetes bacterium. Classification (GTDB taxonomy): domain Bacteria; phylum Actinomycetota; class Thermoleophilia; order Gaiellales; family Gaiellaceae; genus GMQP-bins7. The sequence continues at coordinate 84,857 of CAWIZT010000013.1, forward strand.
ACCGCCGCGCAGACGTGGCCGCGGCGCAGCGCGTGGGCCACTGCGTGAGCTCGGCGCCGATCCGGGCACGGCACGCCCGATCGTCTTGAAGGACGGTCGTTTCGGACCCTACGTCACCGACGGTGAGACGAATGCCAGCTTGCGGCGCGGAGACACGGTCGAGGCCGTCACGTTGGAGCGCGCCGTCGAGCTCCTCGCGGAAAGACGTGCTAAGAGCGGATAAAGCCTCCCTCGAGGGGTTTGCACCGTCCGTGGAGGCGGTCATGATCTAACTGCCTGGGCGAGACTGACGTCTCAGGTTGAGTAGGCCTTCGGCTCCGATCGCTCTCCGCCGCAAACCGCCGAAGTGTCGGCAACGGAATAATCGGGAAGGGACAGAGCGTTGGGAGTTTGTAACGTCCCTCGAACGCGCATCACCCTGGAAACGGCCCAAAAATCCTCATACACTCCGTAAGTTTGTTGCTCTTCCGAGTCGCCGAAAGGACTGAAACACCCACTTGACGCAAAATCAGTTGATCGAATTGCTCGAATCCGAGCACGTAAAGGCGCTGGTCGAGCGCGCCGAGGAGCACGGTGGCCACCTCACGATCCCCGAGATCGAGGCCTTCGTGCTGGAGCACGACCTCGGTGAGGAGGACTCCGAGCTGCTCCAGCGCGAGCTGGAAGCGCACGGAATCGAGATCGAGCGCCCCGAGGCGGACGAGAAGGAAGCGGAGAAGCCGCAGTACGAGGCCGGCGCCGTCTCGGGCGCGGCCGACAGCCTGCAACTCTTCCTCGCCGACGTCGGACGCCACAAGCTGCTCACCGCAGCGGAAGAGGTCGCGCTCGCCAAGCGCATCGAGCGGGGCGATCCTGTCGCCAAGCGCAAGATGATCGAGTCGAACCTCCGACTCGTCGTTTCGATCGCCAAGGGCTATCGCGGCCTGGGCGTGCCGTTCCTCGACCTGATCCAGGAGGGAACGCTCGGCCTGAACCGCGCGGTCGAGAAGTTCGACTGGAGGCGCGGCTTCAAGTTCTCGACGTACGCGACCTGGTGGATCCGCCAGTCGGTGCAGCGCGCGGTGGCAAACCACGCGCGGACCATCCGCGTGCCGGTCCACGTCGTCGAACGGCAGCAAAAGCTCTCGCGCGCAGCGCGCCGGCTCGAGGTCGAGCTCGGACGTGAGGCGACGAAGGAAGAGCTGGCGGAGGCCACCGGTCTCCCGCTCCAGCACGTCGACGAGGCACTGGGCGCCGCCCACGCGTCGGTCTCGCTGAACCAGACGGTCGGCGCCGACGACGAAGGCGAGCTCGGAGACCTCTTCGCCGACCGCGAGGCCGCCGACCCGTTCGACGAGGCGGAGGAGTCGCTGCGCAGGCAGAGCATCCGGCGGGCGCTGGACGCGCTTCCCGAGCGTGAGCGGCGGATTCTCGAGCTCCGCTTCGGCTTCGAAGGCGAGCCGTGGACGCTCGAGGCGATCGGCCACGAGCTCGACCTGACACGCGAGCGCGTAAGGCAGCTCGAGGGCCAGGCGCTGAAGCGGCTCGAGGCCCTGCGCGACCTCGCCGGTCTCGCGGCCTAGCGTGCATTGATACAGGCGTCCTCGGCAGGGTTCGCCTTGCCGAGGCGCCTAACTTGCATACCCGCGTCGCGTCTCTTGCGATACTGCCCTTTCAACCGCCGACTTTCAGCGAAGGGAGAAACATGGGACGATTGAAGATGCCGCTTCTCGCGGGCATCGTGGCTGTTCTTGCGTTCGCCGCAGTGGGTTGCGGAGGCAGCGGTGGCGGCGACGAGAGCACGCTCGTCTTCGGCACGGCCTCCGACCCAACCGGGCTCGATGCCGCGCTCATCTCGGACGGCGAGTCGATCAGGGTGCTCTATCAGATGACGGAAGGTCTCACGGCCCTCAAGCCGGGCACTTCGGAGGTCATTCCCTCGCTCGCAACCGACTGGACGACGAGCGACGACGGTCTAGCGTGGACGTTCAATCTCCGCGAGGACGTCACCTTCCACGACGGTGAGCCGTTCAACGCCGATGCCGTCTGCTTCAACTTCGAGCGCTGGTTCAACTTTCCGGCTTCGCTCCAAGGCGAAGGGACGACGTACTACTGGCAGTTCGGCTTCGGAGGCGGGTTCAAGAACCCCGCCGAAGGCAACGCCGGCCCGGAAGATAGCCTGTACGAGAGCTGCGAAGCCGTCGACGAGAACACCGTGACGCTGAACCTCACGAGGCCCTCGGCGACGATCCTCTCGACGCTGACCCTACCGAGCATCCACATCGTGAGCCCCGCCGCTCTCGAGGAGTTCGAGGCGGATGCGGGAGCACAGAATGCAGACGGCGTCTTCCAGCCCGGCGGGACGTACTCGACCGAGCATCCGACCGGTACCGGGCCCTACAAGTTCGAGTCCTGGGCCCGGGGAGAGCAGCTCGTCCTCGTCCGTAATGACGACTACTGGGGTGAGCCCGCGCTGACGGAGAAGATCATCTTCCGACCGATCGCCGACAACGCCGCTCGCCTGCAAGCCTTGCAGACTGGCGAGATCCAGGGGTACGACCTCGTAGAGCCCCAGGACGTGCCGACGATCGAAGGCGAAGCGACGCTGCAGCTGCTGGATCGCCCACCGTTCAATGTGGGCTGGGTCGGGATAAACCACGCGAAGCCGCCGATGGACAAGCTCGAGGTTCGGCAGGCAATCGCGCATGCGCTGAACAGAGAAGAGGTCGTCAACTCGTTCTACGGAGGCCGCGGCGTCGTCGCGACCCAGTTCATGCCGAGCGAGATCGTCGGCTATGCCGATGACGTCCAGACTTACGAGTACGACCCGGAGAAGGCGAGACAGCTTCTGCAGCAGGCGGGGCTGACGCTCCCGGTCGAGATCGAGTTCTGGTACCCCACGGACGTCAGCCGCGATTACATGCCCGATCCGAAGCGGAACTTCGAGGCGTTCGCGGCCGACCTGAACGCCGCTGGCTTCAAGGTCACGCCGCGAAGCGCTCCCTGGCAGCCCGACTACGTGGCACGCGTGAACGAGGGCAACGCCGGCCACCTGAACCTGATCGGCTGGATTGCCGACTTCGCAGACGCCGACAACTTCATCGGGACCTTCTTCGGGGAGCCCAGTGACAGGTACGGCTTCGAGAACCCGGAGATCCACGATCTGCTCTCCGAGGCCGAGGCCGAGGCCGATCCGGCGAAGCGGGAGCAGCTCTACCAGGAGGCGAACCGGAAGATCATGGCGTTCGTCGCCTCGGTCCCGTATGCCCACAACAGCGCGGCTATCGCGCTCGAGAGCAACATCCAGGGCTTCGTGCCGAGCCCCGTCGGAGTGGGCGGCGAATCGTTCGCGACCGTCGAAGCCGGCGAGGCTGACGACGAAGAAGAAACCGAGGAGACCGAGACCGAGACCGAGACCGGGTAGGTAGCCGGTTGAGATCAGCCGGCGGGTGACGTAGATGGTTCCCTTCGTCGCCCGCCGGCTGCTTCTGCTCGTCCCTATTCTCCTCGGGCTCTCGATCCTGCTGTTCTTCTGGATCCGGGCGCTACCCGGAGGGCCGGCAGAGTCGCTGCTCGGGGACCGCGCGACGCCCGAGGCCGTGGAGGAGATCGAGCGGATCTACGGCCTCGACCGGCCTATCTGGGAGCAGTACTGGAAGTACCTCCAGAATCTCCTCCAGGGCGACCTCGGCACGAGCATCACCTCGCGGCAACCGGTGACCGAGGAGATCGGGCGCCGCTTTCCGGCGACGATCGAGCTTGCGATCGCCGCGATGATCTTCGCCGTGGCTTTCGGCGTGCCGCTCGGCTTCTTTGCGGCCAAACGCTATGGCAGCGCCATGGACCACGGGAGTCTCGTAGCCTCGCTGATCGGGATCTCGATTCCGGTCTTCTTCCTCGCGATCCTGCTCAAGTACGTCTTCGCCGTGCAGCTGGGGTGGTTACCGACGATCGGCCGGCAGGACGTTCTCATCAACGCAGATCACCCGACCGGGTTCTACGTGTTGGACGGGATCATCACACTCAACTTCGAGGCTGCTTGGGATGCAGCCGCGCACCTGATCCTGCCGGCGATCGCGCTGGGCTCGATCCCGCTTGCCATCCTGGCGCGCATCACGCGGGCTTCCGTCCTCGACGTGCAGAACGAGGACTACGTGCGAACGGCGCGCGCAAAGGGCGTCAGCGCGAGCATCGTCGACCGGCGTCACGTCTTCCGCAACGCGATGCTTCCCATCGTCACCATCATCGGCCTGCAGACTGGCCTGCTCCTCTCGGGAGCGATCCTCACCGAGACGGTCTTCGCCATTCCGGGCATGGGGTCGTGGCTGGCGGGTGCCATCGAGGACCGCGACTACCCGGTGTTGCAGGGCGGGATCCTCTTCGTCGCGCTCGTCTTCGTGATCGTGAACCTCCTGGTCGATGTCTCCTACGCCCTTCTCGACCCACGCATTCGGGTGAGCTGACGTGTCGGTCGCCCAGCTCGAAAGCGCAGAGATCCAGCTCGAGGCTCCGAGCGGGCTCTGGAGCGAAGCATGGCGACGCCTTATCCGGAATCCCGGCGCGCTGGTCGGCTTCGGGCTGGTGACGCTGTTCGTCATGACGGCGATCTTCGCGCCGTTGATCGCCCCCTACGATCCGCGCGAGCAGGATCTGAGCCTCCTGCAGGACGGCTGCTGTCCGGGACCATCCGCCGATCACTGGTTCGGCGTCGACCAGCTGGGCCGAGATGAGTTCTCACGTGTTGTCTATGGCGCGCGGTACTCGCTCCTCATCGGTGTCGTCGCGGTCAGCGTCGGGGTATCGATCGGGCTCCTTCTCGGGTCGATGTCCGGGTTCTTCGGCGGCAAGACGGACAGCGTGATCATGCGGCTGATGGACATCATGCTCTCGATCCCCGGGCTCCTGATGGCGATTGGCATCGCGGCGATGCTCGGGCCGGGACTCTTCTCGATCATGATCGCGATCGGGGTGGTCAACGTCCCGATCTTCGCGCGCCTCCTGCGCGGGTCGGTGCTGGGGCAGAAAGGGAACGACTTCGTCCTCGCGGCTCGGGCGATCGGCGTGCCGCGCCGGACGATTCTCGTCTCGCACATCCTCCCGAACGCGATCTCGCCGATCATCGTGGCGGCAACCCTTGCGCTCGCGACCGCGATTATCGACGCGGCCGGGCTCGGCTTCCTCGGCCTCGGCCCCCAGGATCCCTCCACGCCCGAGTGGGGAACGATGCTCACGGACACCGTCAGGTACCTCCAGACGGCCCCGCACCTGGCGATCATCCCTGGCATCGCGATCGTCATCTCCGTGCTCGGCTTCAACCTCATCGGGGACGGGCTCCGCGAGGCCCTCGACCCGAAACTCCGAGGTCGCTGACCGTGGTTGAGCCACTTCTCTCGGTCGAGGATCTGCACGTGGAGTTCTGGACCAGCCGCGGCACGGTCTACGCCGTCAACGGCATCTCCTTCGAGGTCGCGGCCGGGGAGACGCTCGGCATCGTCGGCGAGTCTGGTTGCGGGAAGAGCGTGACCTCACTCGCACTACTCGGCATCCTCTCTCGCGCCGGACGGGTCACGGGCGGGTCGGCGATCTTCGGCGGTCGAGATCTGTTGAAGCTCGACGATCAGCAGCTGCGAAAGATTCGCGGTCGGGAGATCGCGATGATCTTCCAGGACCCGATGAGCTCGCTGAACCCCGTCCTCACGGTCGGGCGCCAGATCCGGGAGGCTCTGGAGATCCACTTCGACATGGAACGCCGCCCGGCCGATCGCCGCGCCGCGGAGCTGCTCGACCAGGTTGGAATCCCGAGTGCTCGGCAGCGGCTCGGCGACTATCCGCATCAGTTCTCGGGCGGGATGCGCCAGCGGGCAATGATCGCGATGGCGCTCGCGTGCGAACCGAAGCTCCTCATCGCCGACGAGCCGACGACGGCGCTCGACGTCACGATCCAGGCCCAGATCCTGGATCTGCTGCGTGAGCTCGTCACCGAGCGCGACACCTCGATGATCCTCATCACGCACGACCTGGGGGTCGTCGCGGGAGTCTGCGAGCGCGTCCACGTGATGTACGCCGGCACGTTCGTCGAGACCGGTTCCGCCGACCAGGTCTTCGCTGCGCCGCAGCACCCGTATACCTACGGCCTGCTGCGGAGCGTGCCTCGGCTCGATACCGGGCGGCGGCAGGCACTGCAGCCGATCGCCGGCTCGCCTCGAAACATGCTCAGCCCACCCGACTCGTGCCCGTTCGCGCCGCGTTGTCCCAATCGCATCCAGGTATGCGACGAGGTGCTCCCTCAGCTCGAGCCGGTCGAGCCAGGGCATCGCATCGCCTGCTTCAACCCGGTGCCCGCCGACGAATGGCAGCGACAGCTGGAGGGAGTTGCGTGAGCTTCGCTCGTTTCGAGCCGGGCGCGCCGTGAGTCCACTTCTCGAAGTCGATTCGCTCAAGATGTACTTCCCGATCACGAGCGGGATCGTCCTCGATCGCCACGTCGGCGACATCAAGGCGGTCGACGACGTGTCTCTGGCGATCGATCAAGGCGAGACGCTCGGCCTCGTCGGCGAGTCCGGCTGTGGCAAGTCGACTCTCGGCCGAGCGATCCTTCGACTGTACGAACCGACCGCCGGCCGGGTCGTCTTCGATGGGCAGGACATCACGCACTTGAAGGAGAGTGCGCTGCGACCGCTCAGGCGAAGAATGCAGATGGTCTTCCAGGATCCGTTCGCTTCGCTGAACCCGCGGCATTCGGTCGGCCGTATCGTCGGAGAACCGCTTCGCATCCACTCCGTCTCCGGTCGTGCGGAGACCGGGGCTCGCGTGCGCGAGCTGCTCGCCCTCGTCGGCCTGCCGCCGGACGCGGTCGGTCGCTACCCGCATGAGTTCTCCGGCGGCCAAAGACAGCGCATCGGTGTTGCACGAGCGCTCGCGCTGAACCCGGAGCTTCTCGTCTGCGACGAGCCGGTCTCGGCGCTCGACGTCTCCATCCAGGCGCAGATCATCAACCTCATGGAGGAGCTCCAGAGCGAGTTCGGGTTGACCTACCTCTTCATCGCGCACGATCTCGCCGTCGTCCGCCACATCTCGGACCGGATCGCGGTGATGTACCTCGGCAAGATCGTCGAAGTCGCCCCTGCCGACGGCCTCTATGTCAACCCGCTTCATCCATACACGATCACCCTGCTCTCGTCGATTCCGATTCCGGACCCCGAGTGGAGAAGCGCCGCAAGGCGATTCGCGTCGAGGGCGACCTCCCCAGCCCGGCGAACCCGCCGGTGGCGTGCCGCTTCCACACGCGCTGCCCGTTCGTGCAGCCGACCCGCTGCGCGGAGGACGAGCCGATGCTCCGCTCGCTCGACGGACACCTGGTCGCCTGCCACTACGCCGAGGACATCAAGGCCGGGCGCATCGTGCCGACGTCCCCCAGTTCGGTGTCTGCGGCCTCCCCCGTTCGAGCGAATCCGGCAGGCCCGTCCTAAAGCGGGTCGACAGCATCGCCGATACCGGATGCGTGGACGCCGCCGAGCGCAAGGAGATCCTCGACCGCTACCGGGACCACAGCCGCCGCTTCGAGGCGGCTGCGGCACGCCGCAGCTCGCGCCGGCACGGCTCGGTCATCCCCTTCACGCCGCCCTCAACGCGTGAGGTCGGCCAAGATCCGACAGCGCGGGAGATCGAGGTACTTCAGCTCGTCGCAGACGGGCTGGTGAATCGCGAGATCGGCGAACACCTCTTCCTCTCGGAGGAGACCGTCAAGTCACACGTCCGCCATCTGCTGGCGAAGCTTCAAGCGCGCAGCAGAGCCCACGCCGTAGCGGTTGGCTTCCGGCGTGGGCTCATTGCGTAGCTACACAACGAACCGTCAGCATCCGTTTCTCAGCGCGGGGCTGTTCCCGTGAGCGCTACCCCCCGAAAGAGGGATGCCCACCCCTGCTGGAGAACTGAGGATGAGACGGCTCCTACCAGGACTTCGGCTCTCTCGACATAGGCATGACTCCTCGATTGGGAACTGACGGCAAACACATCGTATACCCCATTCGAGGGATAGCGCAAGGTCCATGCGAGGAGGACAGAACGCACGAACCGTGGCGTATGTTCTTGCGCTCGCCGTCGCTGCGGTCGGTGACGGCTCAGTCTGATTCTCGCCGGGTACACCCTCGAAGCACCCCTGACGGTGCTGGCGCTCGCTGTGGCCGCTGCTGTGACCGAACGGGTCAGCGTCCGCTTGCCGACGAACCCTCGAGCTGTCGATCTCGGGTATTGCCGCTGTCTTCGCGGCCGTGCTTTTCGGCCCATTGGCCGCCGGCGTGGTCGGATCGGCATCGATGCTCGGTGATCCCGAGCTGATCACACGGGGCGGCCCCGAGCGCGCCCCGAGACTGAAGTGGGCGACATACACGAGCACTCGCTTCATCACGGGTGCTGCCAGCGGGCTAGCTGCGCAGGCAACGATCTCAATTGTGCCGTCCGAGTTCGGCGGACTGATCGCTGCAACCCTGATCGCAACATTGTCAGGGAGCTCGTCGACGTCGGATTCGCGATGCTTACATCGGCAATCCGCGGGAGTTCAGCATCTGACACCGCCCGCATGGTCGCACCCCGTTGCTTCTCCTGGCGCCTCCGGCGTATGCGCCGATCGTTGCGCTGCTCGCGTTCATGTACGAAGAGGTCTCGCCTTGGACGCTGGTGCTCTTCCTGCGCCCGCTCTTGCCGCACAACGGCTTTACGGTCTATATCAGGGCGAGCGTCGACTCGCCGCAGATCTTTCGACGGCGAACGAGACGCTTGCGAGGGCGAACCTTCAGTTCGCCGCGGCGCTTATCGCGACACTTGACGCGAGGGACCGGTACACGGCAGGACACTCGGCAGCAGTTGCAATTTACTCCCGGGACATCGCCGAGAGAATGGGCCTCTCCGTCGAGGTTCAGGAGCATGCCTATCTCTGCGGGCTCGTTCACGACATCGGAAAAATTGGTCTGCCGCCAGGCCTCCTCGAGAAACCTGGTGCGCTGACGCTCGAGGAGCGCCGCCAGATGCAGGAACACTCGGCCATCGGGGAGCGCATCCTTGGGCATGTCGACGAGTACTCCGAGATCTCGATGGTGGTGCGATTTCACCATGAGCGCATCGACGGCCAGGGTTACCCTGACGGGCTCAGCGCGGAGGCCATCCCACTCGTCGTCACGCATCATCGCCGTGGCGGATGCCTACAATGCGATGACGTCTGATCGGCCGTACCGTGACGCGATGCCGAGCCGAGTCGCTCGCCTACGTCTGGCCCAAGCTGTCGACAGCCAGTTCGACACTGCCGTCGTCGCGGCTTTCGAGGCGATTCTCGCGAGTGCAGATGAGCAGTACCGCCTCGCAAAGAGACAGGACTTCCTTGAGTTCGCGCAGAGCACCTACGACTCTTCCGCGGCGTCTCCGTCGATTGCCGAAGTCGCCTGATCCGATCGCTCTAGGGCGGCCTGGACAGCAAGTGCGGTTCTTGAGCGAATACCGAGCTTGTCGTAGATGTGGCGCACATGAACCTTCACGGTCATCTCGCTTATGAAGAGAAGCTGGGCGATCTGGAGGTTTGTGAGTCCATGTCCGAGCAGTTCGTAGACTTCGCACTCGCGAGGTGACAAACGCGTCGTGGGATCGTCATTGTCCTGAATACGGTGGCCTGCCGCAAGTGCGAGGTCCTCGTCCTGCGCGCGCCTGTAGAAGCTGTTCAAGGCGGGTCCGGCTCTCGGGACGCGCGCAAGAGGATCGGTAGAAGTTCGGGTGTCGACCGATACGCGGTGACGAGAACGTCCACTGCGCCCGTTGCAAATGCGGCTTCTTCCAGCTCGACAATCCGCTCGATCATGTCGGGTGCGTTGCGTTTAACGGCTGAGACTGCATCAACGGCTGAGCCGAGCACCGCCGGTTATATCGCAAGAGTTGAACCACGCACGTCGCCGCAGATCCGTTGAGCTTCGTCGATTCTGCCTACGGATGCAAGCACCAGGGCGCGAGACGAGATCAATTCGGCGCGTGCCGCCGGAAACGCAGGCCCGAAAGCGATGGCGGGTCAAGAGCGAGCGCGGCCTGCTGCCGTCGTTGTTGAGCCAATACTCGCAGGTAGACCGAGAATGCATGCTGCTCCCCCGCAATGTCTCGAGTCCTTTGTGCTGCTCGAGTGCTCGGCTCGCGAAGTCCTCCGCTTGCTTCCACCTTCGGAGTCCAGCGACAGCGATTGCGGATGAGGTCAAGGCGTAGGGAATGGCGAAGTCAAGCCGATAGCGGACTGGCCGTAGCGAGAAACTCCTCGGAGATCTGAGTGCATCGTCGTATCGAGCAACAAGACCAAGGGACGATGAGTAGACACTTAGGAAGGAGGACACGACGAGAGGATCATCAACCGTGGAAAGCAGTTCGTAGGCTGCATCGGCGTCCGTTAGATCGAACGGGCCAAACTTGCTTCGATAGCCCAACCCATACGTCGCGGACTGCAAGATCTCTCGAGTGTCGGTACGTGATACGCCACTTGCGAGTGTTCGCATCGTTTCCGCCACGTCAGGTAGCTCGAGCTCAAGGGCGCATACGAGCTGACCCCAGAGAGCATCTCGGCGCGCCACGTGTCGGGGGCAACCGCCTCAGCTTGTCGATAGAGCTCAAGGCCTTCCTCTTCGCGCGACGCGATGTGCGCGGCGCGTCCGGCAAGGCAAAGAGCACGAAATCTAAGATCAGACTCGATCCTCTGGCGGCCCTTCGGCGTATGCCTGGGCTTCCGAGAGTCGGCCGTGGCGGAGAGCGAACTCCGATCGCGCGAGAAAGAGAACTGGGACGTCTCGAATCGAAGCTCGCGCCCGCGTCGCACCACGCCTCGACCGTCTGAAGTCGCGCGGTATCGAGCAACTCGTCGAGCGCTTCGAGAACAAGACGTTCAAGCGCATCTTCAAGCCGATTCCGAGAGATGACGTCGAATGCAGCGTCCCAGTCGCGTCGTGCGATGTAGTGCTCGACGCTCTTGGAGACGCTGTCCGGGTCGGGGACGAAGCCGAGCTGCGCGCACCGGGCCTCGAGGAAGGAGCGTGCGAGCGGGTGGAGCTCGAGGAGACCCGCCCGCTCGACGAGAATGCCGACCTCGAGCGCCGAGCCGCACACGATTTCAGCGCCCTCGGCACCCAGAAGCATCGTCGCCAGCTCGCGATCGAGGACAGGGGCGACCGCAAGAGTCGCCAGTCCAGCTTTGACCTCGTCGTCCAACGATACGAACACCTCTTCGGCGAAGAACCGGTACAGCGACTCCGGGAGCTGCTCCGAGTCCTCGAGCTCGGCGTTCGAAACGCCCGCGAGCCCGATCACGGCCGGCCAGCCATTCGCCACCGCGACGAGACCCGCGGCTGATGGCGTGCTGCGTCCCGCCAGCACCTGCGAGGCTTCATGTGCGTCCATGGCCAGCGTGGTCTGGTTCAGCTCGAGAACCTCGTCGTAGAGGATGCTTCGGGCCGTGACCCAGGACGGCCTTTGGCGGGAGGCGATCAGGAACTGGACGGGAGCGGCCGAAGCCAGGGTGCCGACAAGTTGCTCCGCGTCCTCGGCGCCGGCAATCTCCTGATAGTCGTCGATGACGAGCCAGCCGTTGCTCGGCCAGGTCGCGAGATCCTCGCCGAGGATCTCCGCAAGCACATCGACCTTCGCCGTGGAGCCTGAGAGCGCGCGAAGGTGCTCGCGCAGACGCTCGTCGCAGTTCGAGACGAGGTCCGTCGAAGCCCGCGCGAGCCCGAGCGCCAGGGCGGCTACGTCCGTCGACGAGCGACGGGCCGTATACCAACCGCCGCGGCGACCCTCTGCGTGAATCCATTGCTCGGCGAGCGTCGTCTTTCCGTATCCGGCCGGGGCTACGAGCGTCCTGACCTGAGTCTTCGACGCGTCGAGCAGTGCAAGGAGACGGGGCCGCTGGATAACTCGGCGGCGCTGACGGACGCCTGCTGTCGCAGTGCTTGCCATGGCCCGAAGTCCTTGCTCCCCGATCCGACCCTAACACCGTTCCGCCGGAACCTGAGCGCCCGCGACGGCGGGAGTCGTCGCGGTCGGGGCGCCCAGTCAGCGGCGGGATCTCGCCGCGAAGCCCCAGCGATGCTCGGCGGACAGCGGGTCGTCCCCGGTCAGGAGCCGATAGGCGATCGGGATTTGACGCCTGCGCTTCACGCCGAGCTTTTGCCGCAGCACATCGCAGTGCGCTTTCGCGGTTCTGGGAGAGATCCCGAGACGAGCTGCGACCTCGTCGTTGGAACAGCCGGCTGCGATCAGCATGACGACCTCGCGCTGTCGCTCGGTGATCGGCGCCGGTTCCCTTCGTGTGGCCAGGTCGATCATGGCCGTGACGCTACTCCCCCGTTCGAGGGACGACCATTCGTCTCGGGGTGTAACCCGAGATGTATTCCTTGCCGCCCGGGGCGACTAGGTCATCGGGACTTGCCGCAGAACCTTCGGCGCGACCCGGTCGAGCACCTCGGAGAGGCTGTTCCCGGTGCAGGTCAGCCCGTGGTTTCGAAGGCCGATGACGGCATGCGCGGGATCGGGCTCGAGCGCGACGAGGTCGGCAACGGCGATCGCGAGCTCCTGCGTGCCACACGGGTAGTTCACGTCCGTCGCCGGAATCCCCTCCATCCACGCATGTACGTGCAGGATCGCACCGACCTCTGGGTGCGCCTGGTAGATCATCCAGTGCTCGATCGCGTCGACGGACACGCGCCGTGGCTCGATGCCCGGCGGAACGCTCAAGACGATCATCCCCCGCTCGTCGTCGAAGTCCTTGACCATGAGGATGTCGCGCCCGACGTCCTCGAGCTTCGACTTGTCGACGCCCGACGCGCTCATCCAGAAGCGTGTCTCGTCCTTTCTGGCCGACAGATTCCCGTACGAGAGCCCGCCGACCGAATACAGGCGCATGACATGTCGGAGATCGCGACCCGAGAGGTACTCCTCGACCGGGAAAGGCGAAGGCAGGAGGTCGAGCTCGTCGAGGCGCCGGCCGGCCGAGCCGAGATCCGCGGTGATCTCGTCGCCGTCCCAGAGCTCGGGCTCGAGATCGGGGATCCACTCGTTGTCGATGACGAGTCGCGAGGTTGCGAGCGGCTCGAGGCGCTCGTAGATCTCCTCGGCGTCGTCGGCGACGTGGTAGGTGCCGCGCTCCATCGTCGTGAACCAGACGCCCTTCCCGGGGACGCGCAGGAGAACGACGTTGGAGAGCGTGCGGACGAGCATCGGGTAGCTCTCCTTGAGAGCGTCCTCGGGTGCGTCGGGAAGCTCGTAGAAGGCCGCCGAGTACGTGCCGCGGGAGGCGCGCCTGAAAGCCTTCGGATCGGCCGGGTCGAACATGTTGAGAACGAAGTCGGCCTCGGAGACATCGTCGACCTGGACGAAGTCGTCCTTCTCGAACTGCTTGCCGATCGCTGAGACCCACTCCTCATGAGCCGGAGAGGTCGCGGTTCCCCAGATCGCGTAGCGGCGCACGGATCGAGTCTAGTTGACCAGTTAGCGAAAGAGATCGCGCTCTCGGGGCATAAGCAGGTTCTGTCCGCTGCCGTCGCCGTCCAGGTCGAGCCCACGCACGATAGCCCCGGGAACTCCGTCGATCTTCCCCATGACGAGCTCGGCGGCGCCCGCGATCTCGTCCGCGACGGCGATCTCGGTCGCGTGCAGCTCGTACCCGGCCGAGTCGCGTCGCCCTCGGAGATCGAGGAGTGGACTGAATCCCGACACGCCCAGCGCAACGTCGGTCGTTCCACGCCGGAAAGGACGTCCGAAGGAGTCGCTGACGATGACACCGGCGTCGACGTCCGAGCACTCGCGGATACGTTCGCGCAAGTGACGCGCGGATGCATCCGCGTCGAGTGGGAGCAGGATCAGCGTGCTCGGCCCCTTCGCGTTCGATCGGTCGACCCCGGCCGAAGCGCAGACGAACCCGTGGTGCGTCTCGGCGATGATCAGCGGCTCCCTCATGCGGACGATGCGGCGGCTCTCCTGGAGGATCACCTCGATGCGCCGTGCGTCCTCCGCTCCGGCCAGCTCGAGAGCTCGTTCCGAGGGCAGAACGCGGTCGAGATGGACGACCCGGCCCTCGACCTTCGAGACCGCCTTCTGCGCGACGACGACGATGTCGCCGCTCGCGAGCCCTCCTTCGCACTCCGCGGATACGGCCACGAGCGCACCCAGGTCGTCGCCCTCCTCGAGCTCCGGGATCCCGCGCAGTGGGATGACGCGGAGCTCGCCGGTCAAGGAAGTCCGCAGACGCGAAGCCCAGCGTGCCCGTGGTACCGCTTGTTCAAGTTCACGATCACCGCCGTCATGCCCTCGAGCGCCCGCGCGCTCGCGAGCGGGCCTGCATCGAGTGCTCGCCCTGAGGTCAACCGCTCGGCTACTTCGAGTGCGCGGCCCTTCGCGTCCGCATTGTCTCCGCAGACGAAGGCGTCCTCGTCGGGAGGCGCGGCCGAACCGAGAGTCGAGGCTGCAAGCGAATGCAGTCCGGCGAGAACGGGCCCGTCGAGCTCGGCCTGGATGCGCTCCGCCAGAGAAGCTGCCTCGGGTGTGGGAAGAACGCCGGCGGGGGTGAAGCGGAGCTCGGAGGCGACGCAGAGCACCGGCGTCGAGCCGATCGCCTCGCGAAGCCTTTTCGCCGTATCGAGAGTGCCCTCCGCTTTGGTGGCGAGCACGACGAGATCGGCTGCGCGAACGGCCTCGTCGTTCGTCGTGCCGTCGACGCCGAGCTCCTTCGCCGCCTCGTCCGCGCGGGCGTGGTCTCGCGAGCCGAGCACGACATCGTGAGCTTCTCGCAAGCGCGTCGCGAGCGCGCAGCCGAACGGCCCCGTCCCGCCGACGATCGCTATCCGCACGCCGCCTCCAGGACGCGTTCTGCAAGGCGGCGGGCAGCGTCTCGGTCGGGCATCAGGGTCTGGGTGACCACAAGCTCGACATCTGCCTCCGCCGGGGCGTCCAGCTCGTCGATGACGAGCGCGTCGATCCCGCCCGAGTAACGGTCTGTTACATGGGCCGGTGTGGTGCCGCCCGCCATCCGTGAGAGCATACGGTCGAGCGGGCCCGAGACAGCCCTGCCCCCGATGAGCGGGCTCACGGCCACGCAGCGGACACGGCGGGACTCGAGTTCAGCACGGATCTCCCGTACGGCAAGGATGGGTCCGACCGAGAGATAGGGATTGCTCGGGGCGAGGAGGATCGCTGCCGCGTCGGCCAGCGCCTCGACCACGCCGGGCGCCGCCTCTGCGTCCTCGGCACCCTCGTAGCTGACGGCGTCGACGTCGTCCTCGTGGGCACGTCCGACGAACCACTCCTGGAACGGAAACGAGCCGGCGGGAGTGTGAACGCACGTCCGAAGCCGCTGGTCGGTGGCCGGAAGGATCCGCGCCATCAGACCTGCCTTCTCGCTCAGCTGAGCGGTTACGCCGGAGAGGGGCATGCCTGCACGGAGCATCTCCGTTCGCACGAGATGGAGCCCGATGTCCAGATCGCCCAGGCGAAACCAGTCCTCGCCGCCCCAGGCCGACGCCGACGCCAGCGCGCTCCAGCTCTCGCCGGCCCGGCCCCACCCGCGCTCCTCGTCGATCAACCCTGCAAGCGTGTACAGGAGGCTGTCGAGATCGGGCGAGACGTGCAGACCGAGGATCTCGAGGTCGTCACCGACGTTCCCGACCACCGTGAGCTCGCCCGGCGCGAGTGTTTCGGCGAGGCCGCGAGCGAAGCGGGCCCCACCGCCGCCGCCGGAGAGGACGACGACCTTCACGCGGTGACTGCGAGGAGCGAGCGCGTGCGCGGCCCGAGAAGCGACGCGTAGCGGTCGAGATCGTCGGCCGTGTCGACGTCCGCTTCGAGCTCGGCGCTCGCGACGGTCGCGAACGGCGCACTGGCACGGAAGCGACTCGCGCTCCCAGGGCCGTAGAGCGGGATGAACACCGATGGGTCGGGAAGCGACAGCGCGTTCGTCGTTCCGTCCTCGGCCTCGACCAGCGCGAGACCGGCGGCCGCCAGTTTCGCGATCGCGGCGGGCGTGGCGCACGGAAGGTCGGCGTTTACCACCAGGACGTGTCCTTCGACGCGAGCGAACCCTGCGCATACGGCGGCTCCCAACCCCTTCTCCGGATCTTTGACGACGTCGACACCCGGAGGCACGACCACCGGATCGTCGGTCACGACGAGTACGCGACCGACGTCGAGCGCGGCAGAGACGACGTCCCCTAACATCGCGACCGCGACAGCGGCACGGATCGGCGCCGGGAGCCTCCGCTTCGCGTCGCCGCGATAGGGAATCACGATCGTCGGCACGCGCCGAAGCGTACTCAGGCGGCGTTCGACGACGTGCTGCCGGCGCCCGGGCCGGACGTTGCCCACTCGTGCACGTCGAACCAGTGCGTCTCGCGTAGCGCCTCGCACACCTGGGGATCGGTGTGGGCCGGGTTGACGACATGGTGCTCGACGTCGCAGCAGATCTCGACCTCGCCGAGAGACACGTGCGAGATGCGCGTCAGCGCCTCCGACGGGAGCCCTACCTCGGAGACCATGTAGTGCTTGAACTGGAGATCCGGGTCGATCTCCATGAGCTCGGGCCAGTTCGGGCAGGTACGGGCAGTCACGGCTCGCTACTTCTCCTCGAGCGCCCAGCTCCCTGCAAGACGCACGACTCCGCGATCCTCGCCGGCCGGATAGACGACGAACGCAAGCGCGTCGTCGAGCTGGTGGTACAGGTGCTCGCCGCTCTCGTCGGTCAGACCGAGCCGGAGGTGGAACCGCCCGTCCGCAAGCGGGAGCGATCCGATCTCGAAGCGGATCGCCCGCTCGCCGTTCGAGGCCGCCCATCCGAGCTCGCGGAGGTCGACCGCCTGGCCGGCTACGAGGGAGCCCGCGTCGTCACGAAGCTCCAGCTGGAGCCGCGGGGGCGGAATGCTGTCGGTCGCGGCGACGGCGACCGAGAGCGCGAACGGTTCGCCCGAGAGGAACTGCAGGCGCTCGGCTCCTTCCTGTCCGACGAGCGCCGCGGACGCGATCGTCGCCTCGCCCGATCCCCACTCGCGCAGGCCGGCGCCGCGCTCGGCAGGATCGGTCTCGTCCGCCAAGGTGCGCCGGTACCGCGCTATCGCCTCGCGCGTGGGACCGTCGAACGCGACGCGGCCCACGTCGAGGAGTACCGAGCGCTCGCACAACCGCTCCACCGCGGAGGCGTCGTGCGAGACGAAGACGATCGTACCGCCCTCCTGCTTGAACCGAGCGATCCGCCCGAAGCACTTGCGCTGGAACGACTCGTCGCCGACCGCGAAGACCTCGTCGAGGAGTAGAACGTCCGCGTCGAGGAACGCGGCGATGGCGAACCCGAGGCGAACGGTCATCCCCGACGAGTACGTGCGCACCGGCCGGTCGATCGCGTGCTCGAGCTCCGCGAAGGCGACGATCTCGTCGAAGCGCTGACGGATGTCCGCGCGGCGCAGCCCGTAGATAGCGCCGTTCAGGAAGACGTTCTCGCGGCCCGTGAAGTCGGGGTGGAACCCCGCCCCGAGCTCGAGCAGGGAGCCGATCCGCCCCTCCGCGCGAACGCTTCCGGCCGTGGGCTTGATGATCCCGGCGACGATGCGGAGCAAGGTCGTCTTGCCGGATCCGTTCCGCCCGATAAGCCCCACGGCCTCACCGCGGACAACCTCGAGTGAAACGTCTCGGAGCGCCCACACGTCGGTCGCCTCGGTCTGGCCGCGCTGGACGAACAGATCCTTCAACGTGCGGGCCTCCCGCGCACGTATCCGGAACCGCCGCGAGACGCCGTCGACGCTGATCTCGCCGGTGTTCATCCTGCGACCTAGACTAGCCTCGGGATGGAACGAGTCGGCGAGCACGCCGTGCCCGTGGGGCCGCTCGCCGTCCGCTGGCTGGCCTACGAGCTCGACGAAGCGCGCGCGGGCGTCGAGGGACGGGCGCGCCTGCGGCTCGAGAACGCGGGGTCGGCCGCGTGGCGCTCGCGCGGCCAGGAGGGAGTCCAGCTCGCCTACCACTGGCTCGACCCGCTCGGAAACCCGATCGTGTGGGACGGGATACGGGCGCCGCTGGCGAGGGTAATCGAGCCGGGCGAGGAGGTAGAGCTCGACGTGACGGTCGTCGCGCCGCGACCGCAGGGGAGCTACCGGCTCGCTTTCGACCTCGTCGAGGAGTACCGCTTCTGGTTCGAGGAGGTGGGATCCATGCCGCTCGACCTCCCGGTGAACGTGAAGCCGCGGATCGCGGAACGTCGGCTGCACGTCGTCCTGCACGGTCCGTCCGATCCAGAGACGGATGCAGCGCTCGCTGCGCAGGAGGAGTCGGTCGTGTCGGAGGACGCGCTCGCGTTCGCGCACCTCGTATCAGGAGCCGTTCCGGCCTCGGATTGGTCGCGCTTGCTGCTCGACGCGCATCAGGAGGGATTCGCGGCGGTCGGCCCTGCGCTCGAGGTGTCGCGCAGCGAGCGGCGTCGCTTCGCCCCCTGGGCTCCCGGTGGAGGCCGCAACCCGCGTTTCTCGGAGCCGCTCCTCCTCCCCTCGGTCCTCGCCGGGCTCGAGCCGGACAGCCATGAGGGCCTGCCGTCGTTCTCCGGCGCGGACGCGCTCTTCGAGGGTCGCGCGGTGGTCAGACTTCGACAGCGATCCGGTCGTCCGACCGGCTGAACACGAACGATCCCGCGGCAAGGGCGACGACCGCAGCCACGACGACGTAGATCGTCTCGGAGAGCGCGGGGAGCTCACCGTAGAAGAGCACGTCACGCATCGCCTCGATCGGCGGGGTGAGGAAGTTCACCCAGTGGATCGCGAACTCGGCCGCCGGATAGTCGGCAACGCCGGGGAGCTGGTCGAGGCTGTACAGGATCGGGGTCAGGAAGAACCAGGGCAGGAGCAGCGCTGTCAGGAGGTGCTCGACGTCCCGGAAGAGGGCGTTCAGCGAGGCGATGGCGAGCGCGACGCCCGCGACCATGCACGCGAACAGCGCCCCGAGCGGAAAGGCGAGCCACACGGTGTCGCGCGCCTCGGGGATCCGAAACAGGCTCAGGACGACGACCACGACGAGCATCACCGCGAAGCCGACGAGGTGGGTCGCCACGATCGAGAGCGGCACGAGCTGGCGCGGGAAGCGCACCTTGCGGATGAGGTTCGCGTTCTCGAGCAGGCTGCGCGACGATGCCTGCGCTGCCGTGGCGAAGAACACCCAAGCCGGCAGGCCGCAGAGGAGAAAGAGCCAGTAGTCGCCGCTCCCAACCTCCGCGACCCTCCAGAGCAGCGAGAACACGAGCAGGTAGACGGCCATGAGGACGAGCGGGTGCAGGAGCGACCACGCAAGCCCCAGCACCGAGCCACGGTACTTCGACCTGAGATCGCGCCGGAAGAGGCTCCCGAAGAGCTCGCGGTACCGGATTACGTCGGCGTAAATGGTTATGGAAAAGCAGTGTAGGGCGGCTGGTGGCTCCACTACCCTTTCCAGGCTGTGGATGCGATCGTCGCGATCGCCGCGTTCCCCGTCACCGTCGCGGTTCTCTGGGCTCTCCTGCGCACGCCGATGGGCGGGCGCCTCGTCGCTCACCCGAGCGGCGAGCGCTGGCACGCCGAGGCGACACCGACGTTCGGCGGCGTCGGCATCTTCGCCGGGTTCACAGCCGGGGTCGGCCTGGCGCTGGCAATAGGCGCGGTCGAGTGGAGCGGGGAGCTCGGAGGCATTCTCGTCGGAATCTCGCTGCTCTTCGGAGCGGGGCTCCTCGACGATCTCCGCCACCTGAGCCCGCTGGTCAAGCTCGCCGCCCAGATCGGCGCCGCCGTGATCGCGCTCGCAAGCGGACTCCAGGTGGAGATCGTGGACAACGATCTGCTCGCGTGGGGCATCGGGCTGCTCTGGCTGGTCGGGATCACGAACGCCTTCAACCTGCTCGACAACATGGACGGGCTCGCGGCCACGCTCGCCACGATCGCCTGCGCGTACTTCGCGATCGACGCGCTCACCGAGCACCCGAGTGAGACGGTCCTCGTGCTCTCCCTCGCGCTGGGGCTGGCGTGCGTCGGATTCCTCCCGTTCAACCTGAGACCCGGACGCGCCGCTGCGGTCTTCATGGGCGACTCGGGCAGCCAGGTGCTCGGATTCGCGCTGGCCTCGTTCGCGCTGGCGTCGAGCTGGACCGTCGCCGGAACGACGGTCGCGACGGTGCTCCTCCCGCTGCTGATCCTCGCGATTCCCATTCTTGACACGACCCTCGTCACTTTCGTCCGGCTCGGACAACGCAGGCCGGTGAGCAAGGGGGGTCGAGACCATACGTCGCACCGGCTCGTCTACTACGGGCTCTCGGAGGCGAACGCCGTCCTCCTGCTGGCCCTGGTGGCCGCCGCGATCGGCGCCACCGCCCTCGCCTACAACGTGCTCGACAACAGCCGACTGACCGCGTTCGGTGTCCTGCTCACCTTCGTCCTGCTCGTGCAGTTCGGCAGCTTCCTGAGCGATCTCGAGGAACGCTCGCGGAGAGGAGATGCAACGGCGGAGGTCTCGCTGTGGCAGGCGCTCGTGTTCGAGCCCCGACGCCTCGTCGAGGTCGTCGTCGACTTCGTCGTCATCTGCGCGACGTTCCTCGCCGCGTACCTGCTCGTGATCGGTGGGCTCGGGAGCGAGTTCGAGCGCTCGATCTTCCTCGCCGCCCTTCCGATCCTGCTCGCGACCCGATATGTCTTCTTCGTCGCGCTCGGCATCTATCGCCGCGTGTGGCGCTTTGCGACCGCGCGCGACGTCGTGCCGATCGCGGTCGGGTGCATCGGGTCGGCGGTCGTGGCCTTTCTCGTTCTCGTCGCCCTGAGAGATATCGGGTCGTTTCCGGCGCTCGAGGTCTTCGTCGTGGACGCCGTTCTCTGCACGTTGCTCGTCGGCGCCTCGCGGCTGACTCTGCGGCTGCTCCCGGAGGCGCGGGCTCGCCGCCACCATCGGCGGAGAGTTCTCATCGTGGGAGCTGGGCACGCGGGCCGAGGGCTCGCACGCGAGCTCCGCGACACTCACGAGGCGCGCGTGCTCGGCTTCCTGGACGACAATCCTCGCGTGCGGCGGCGGCGGATCCTCGGAGTCAGCGTGCTCGGAGGGCTCGACGAGGCGCCGAGGGCGATCGCGGGCACACGGGCCGAGGAAGTGCTGGTCACCATCCCCGAAGCTTCCCGAGAGCGCCTCGCCGCAGTCGTGCGCGCGACGGAAGAGGCGGGCATTCCCTGCCGGATCGTCCGGCGTGTGACCCAGTTCACCACTCCCCCCGCTGTCGAGGCGACGCTTCCGTGAGTCAGCCTCGGAGCACGGCCGACCGCCTACTGGCGGCGATCCCGTTGCTGACCCTGTACTTCGGGCTCGCCGCGCTCTACGCGTGGCAGGCGTCCCGGCACCCGGTTCCGACGATCTACAGCGACGAGATCGAGCTCGCGTGGCTCTCGCGCTCGATCGCGGAGACCGGCGAAGCCGCTCGCCGCGGCGATCCCTACGGCTTCGCGACGCTCGTCGCCTACTTCCTCGCACCGGTGTGGTGGGTCGGCTCGTCGGCGACCGGATATGCAGCGGCCAAACTGCTGCTCGTCCTGGCCATGACGGCGACGGTGTTCCCTGCATATGCGCTCGCACGCCTGGTCGTCCCGCCCTGGTACGCGCTTGCCGCCGCCGCCGGCGCGACGATCGTGCCGGCCCTCGCGTACTCGCCGATCCTCGTCGAGGAACCGCTCGCGTACCCGCTCGCGACCCTCGCCCTCTGGCTCATCGCCCGTGTGTACGTGGAGCCGTCATGGGGCCGAACCGCCCTGGCTCTGCTCGCCTGCACCGCCGCGATGCTGACCCGAACCCAGCTCTCGATCCTCTTCGCGCTGTTCGTGCTCGGCTTGCTCTGGCTCTGCTGGCAGTCGGAGCGGTCGCGTCTCTGGCGCTCGTCGTGGTCCATCTGGGACTGGGTGGGGTTCGTCACGCTCGGAGTCGGCGTCGCAGTCGGTACGTCCGCGTCTCTCGGGCACCTCTCGCAGAGCTGGCGCGACACGACGGGCGCCTATCCGGAGCGGGTCATCGAGCATGCGGCCTGGGCGTCGGGCGCCCTCGCGATCGGCATCGGCATCCTGCCGCTCCTCGCAGGCATCGCAGCACTTGCGCGCCCGCGAGGCGAGCTGATCGATCCGAAGACGCGCGCGTTCGTCATCACGAGCGTCTTCGCGCTCGTCGTGTTCGTCGCGTATGCCGGGATCAAGGGCGCGCAGATCTCGCTGACGTTCTCCACCCTCGTGGTCGAGCGGAACCTGATCTATCTCTGTCCGATCCTGTTCGCTGCGACAGCACTGGCGCTCGTGCGGGGCGTCGGGCGGGGGTGGGCGATCGCCGGGGCAACGGTGTTCACTGTGTACGTCGTCACGGAGGTACCGCTCCGACTCGACAACTACCCGTACTACGAGGCGCACGGGCTCTCGCTGCCAGCGTTCTTGAATCGCGAGTGGGGTTGGCCCGAGGGGCGGATCGAGAGCACGTTGCTGATCGCGTGCGTCGTCTCGGTGGCGATTCTCGTTGCGCTCCGGTACGTCCGTCGCGGCTCACGGGTCTTCACCGCGGTGGCCGCGACCGCCGCGGTCGCGGTCTTCGCCTGGACGCTCACGGCCGAGGTCTACGCCGCGGAGGGAGAGCGACGTCTCGCGCGGCAGATCGCCGACAACCTGCCTGCCCCCTACGACTGGGTCGACCGAGCGACCGGCGGTCGCTCGGTCGTCGTTCTCGGCCAGCAGATGACCGACGACCCGACGGGCGTCTACCTCACCGAGTTCTTCAACCGCTCGGTCAAGAAGGTGTGGAGCACGGACGGAACTGCGCCGGGGCCCGGTGCGATCCTGACGCCGGACCTCGCGAGCGGTGACGGGACGTTGACTCCGTCGCCCGAGACCGACTTCGCGCTGACGCTGAACGGCGTGGAGCTGCAGGCCCCCGTCGTCACGAGAAAAGGCCCATACATCCTCTACGACGTCGGCCGAGAGCCATTGAAGCTCGCTTCCGGTGTCAGCGGCATCGACCGGGACGGCTGGATAGCCGACACCGATGGCAACGGCGTTGCCGAAGCGTCGTACAACCGTTTCGACGTCTCGCGCGACGGACCGGGATTTGCAAGCGTCAACCTTTCGCGGGTCGCCTGGTGCTCGGGCGGCGCTCCGGGCAAAGCGACGGTTCGCATCGGTCCGATCGGGATCGGGGCCGACAACCAGCCCTCGATCTCCGAGGTCACGCAGGAGCAGACCAAGACGGTGACTCAGTGCACCGCGACCGGTTTCAGGCTCGCCGCACCGAACGGTCCGTGGCGCATCGAGGTGGAGATCACACCGACCTTCTCTCCCCACGACATCGACCCGAATCATTCGGACCGGCGCCAGCTCGGCGCGGTGTTCACCGCCGGCTTCCAGCCGCTCTTCGAGCGCTAGAGCCTCGAGACGCCGCGACGAGGTAGGTGAAGCGGAAACGCAGGGCCAGCCGCGCGAACGGGCCGCTACGCTCGAGCGCTCGCGCGAGAGCGGCCGCGGGACGCGGAAGCGCGATCGTCTGCGGCATGAAGAACGGGCGCAACGCGATCCGCCCGAGGCCGGCTTCGCGCAGGTCGGCGACCACGTCGTCGAGCCGGTACTGACGCGGGTTCAGGTCGAAGACGAGCTTCTTCTCGGTGAAGGTTGCGACGTGCGTGAAGAACGCACGCCGGTCCTTCGCGTAGTAGATCGCGCGAAAGACCGTCGTTGCGGCCACGGGCGCTGGCGGCACGTACGCGTTCAGGTCGCCGAGCTCGACCGAGGCGCGCTCGCCGAGTCTCTCTCTCGCCGCCTCGACCATCTCCGGGGTGGAGTCGACTCCGCGGTAACGAAGGCCGCGCGCACGGAGAAGCTCCCCGAGGCCGCCGTCGCCGCAGGCGAGGTCGAGCCACCTCGTCGCCGAGCCCGAGCCCCGGCCCGAGGGAGATCACGAGATCGGCGCGGTGTGCCAGATACATCGCCGCGTCGGCGTACGCGTGCTTCGTCCAGTCCTGCGCCTGGCGCGCGTACTGGTCTTCGGTCACAGCGCGAGCAGGCGCTCCGGATGCTTGCGCACGAACCGCGCCATCCCTCGCGCATGCCAGAGCGTGTGCCGGGAGAGGAAGCTGCGGTCGATCACGGCGGCGTAGTCGTGCGTGACGACTGCGTCCGGCACGTACCAGCGCTCCCAGCCGGCCTGCGCGGCCCGGTAGCAGAGGTCGATGTCCTCGCAGTAGTGGCGGAAGCCGGCGTCCCACCCGCCGATCTCGATCCAGCATCGTGCGGCGCATGAGCAGGAACGCGCCGAGCATCCAGTCGGCCTGCGCGGGCTCGGTCGGGCGTTCGTCGAGCTGGTAGTGGTCGCGCTGCCTCTCGTATGGCCTCCGCAGGCGACGGAGCGGCGTACGGCGCACGAGCGTGCCGCGGATCGTCGGAAAGCGCCTGCGTGACGGCTGCCACGTCCCGTCCGGCCAGCGCATCCGCGGGCCGGCGATCCCGCAGCTGCGGATGCGCATCGGCAAAGGCGACGAGCGCGTCGACCGCGTCCGGCTCGGGAGCCACGTCCGGGTTGGCGGTGAGGACGTACTCGCCCTTCGGTCGCCGCGATTCCGAGGTTGACGTTCGCGGCCAGACTGAGCGGCCTGCGGTTCTCGAGCACGCGAACCCCCTCGGGGACGGCGTCCACCGAGCCTGGCAGGTTCGCGATGACGATGGTCTCGTCGACCTGCGGCACGAGCGCTGGAAGCGACCTCGCCAGCTCGGTCGCGTGCCCGTGCGAGACGACGACCGCAGAGACCTTCATGCGCCGAGTATCTCCCGGTAGACGGCGAGCGTCCGCTCGGCGGTCGCACGCCAGCTGAACGCACGTGCGCGCTCGAGGCCCGCAGCGGAAAGCCGCTCACGCTCTCGCAACGCTTCCCGGATCCCGTCCGCGAGGCCGTTCTCGGCGACGAAGACCGCCGCGTCTCCTGCGACTTCCTTCAGATGCCGGCTCGCGAACGGCGACGACCGGCGTCCCCGAAGCCATCGCCTCCAGCACCGGCAGCCCGAAGCCTTCGAAGCGCGACGCCTGTACGAGGCAGGCGGCGCCGCGGTAGAGCTCGGCGAGTCGTTCGATCTCGACGTGCCCCTCGAGCCGCGCTCCGCGCCTGCGGAGCTCCTCTGCCAGCGCGGCATCCTTCGTGGGGCCGACGACGACGAGCGGAAGCCCAGCCGCGGAAGCGGCCTCCAGCGCAGCAAGCTGGTTTTTCCGCGCCTGGATCGCCCCGACGGCAAGGACGTGGGCGCCCTCCGACACCGTGTCACTTGGCGAGGGGCCGAACGCCGGGTCGACGCCGTTCGGGGTGACCACGACACGGTCCGGGGCGACGCCGTAGTGCAGGATGAGATCGCGCTTCGTCCGCTCGGAGACCGTGAGGACGCGTGCTGCCCGTCGCACCGCCCGAGGTACCACGCGCCGAAACACGAGGCGGTCCTTCAAAGCCGAAGAGCTCGGGCTCCCGCTCGAAGGAGAGGTCGTGCACGGTGACGACACCCGGGCACGGCAGACGCTGCGGGAGCGCGTACTGCGTGTGCACGAGATCGGCACCCAGGCGACGGAGAACGCGCGGGAGCGTGAGCGCCATCCGCGCGATCTGCGAGCGGGTGCGCACCTCGACGGGCTCCACACCGTCGGGAACGAGGTCCGGTCGCCGCGTCAGCGCGGCGAGGCGGATTCCGGCCGCAGGAGCCAGGAGCGCGAGCTCGCGCAGAAGGTTCCGCACGTACGTCTCGTCGCCCGTCCGCTCGCGACCGAGGACGTCGGCGTCGATCGCCACCAGCGTCATGCGAGCTCCTTCCAGAGCGCCTCCACCCGATCGGCGGCGTGCTCCCAGGTGAACTCGCCCGCTCGGGCGAGCCCCAGTGGAACGAGCTCCGCGCGCCGTGCTTCGGCCTGGGCGATGCCGTCTGCGATCGAGGTCACGTCGTGCGGATCGACGAGCACTGCGGCGCCCCCCGCGATCTCCTCCATCGCGGTGCCGCGCGAGGTCACGACGGGTGTCCCGCTCGCCATCGCCTCCAACACGGGGCAGGCCAAAGCCCTCGTACAGCGACGGGATAGAGGACGCAGCGGGCGCCGCGATAGAGCTCGGCGAGCGCGGCGTCCGGTGATCTCGCCGACCCAGCCAGGCACGTCGACTCCTCCCCAACCTCGGGCGCCGACGACGCGAAGCTCGCATCCCCGCGAGGCGCGCCGCCTCGACCACGCGACCGAGGTTCTTGCGCGGCTCGAGCGTCGCCACCGCGAGGACATACGAGCCTTCAGCCGCGGGCCCGTCTGGCAGTGAAGAGCGGATCGACGCCGTTCGGAACGACGCGGATTCGCTCCTCTGGGATGTCGACGAGAGCGGCAAGCTCCCGTTTCGTGAACTCGGACACGGCGACGACGGCATCCGCCGCCCGGAGCGACTCTTCGCAGCCCCGCCCTGCCGTAGAGACGGTGCCAGCGCGGGAACGCCTCGGGATAGCGGAGGATCGCGAGGTCGTGCACGGTCACCACCGTCGGGACGCGCGGTCGCAGCGGGCCGCGGAAGGTCGTGCAGTGGAGGACGTCCAGGTCTCTTCGCGCGGCGCGCGAGCGCGGCCGGGTACCAGAGCGCATCGCGGAGGACGCTCGAGGCGCGACCCGGCCCCCCGAACGAGAGGAGCTCGAGCTCCAGCCCCGGTCGGTCACGAAGCGCGCCGAGCAGCCCGCGAACGACCCGCGCGGTGCCGGCGCGCGTCTGCACGAGCGGGGACGTGTCGACGCCGACCCTCACGCGTCGACCTCGAGCCTTCGAGCGACGACCCGAAGCGCGTCGACCGGCTCCGGATACTCGAGCAGCTCCTCGGCCTGCCGCTTCCGAGCACCAGCGGTACTCGACGTGCTCCTCGTTCAGCACCGGCTCCCAGTCCGGCTCGACCTCGACCGAGTAGGGATGGAGCGTGACCCACTGCTCCCGCTCACCCTGCGCTCGGTAGCCCAGCTCGAGTGGGATCGGCGCGAACCGAACCGGCTGTGTCAGCCCCGTCTCCTCGCCGAGCTCGCGGAGCGCCGCTGCGTCCGGGCGCTTCCCCCTCCTCGATTCCGCCCGCGACCAGGTGCCAGTAGCCGTGGCTCTCCGGCGAGCGCAGGAGGACGAGGAAGCTCGGCCCCGGGCGATACACGACGAGCAGGACCTCCTCACGCTCCCTCATCGCCGCGCAGCCTCCTCGTAGCCGCGCAAGAAGGTCTCGCCGGCCTTCCGCCACGTGAACAGGGCGGCATGCGCGAGACCGGCTGCGGCGAGGCGCGCTCGCTCGCCCAGCGCCCGCTCGATCGCCGGCGCGAGCGCGGCCGGATCGTCCGGATCCGCGCGCACGGCGGCGTCGCCGCTCGCCTCGTCGAGCGAAGGGTGGGAGGACACGACGGCCGGGCATCCGCAGGCCATGGCCTCGAGAACGGGGATGCCGAAGCCCTCGAAGCGGGACGGGTAGACCGCGGCTGCCGCACCACGGTAGAGACGCGCAAGCTCGTCGTCGGAGACGAAGCCGAGGCGGCGGATCCGGCTCGACTCGAGCTCCGGCTGGTCTCCCCAGCCCTCGCCGCCGGCCACCGCGAGCAGGAGATCGCCTCCGAGAAGGCGGTGGGCCTCGACGAGGGTCTGCAGGTTCTTCCGTGGCTCGAGGGTCGCGACGGTGAGGAGGTAGGGCGCGCCGAGGTCGGCCGCAGGGCCGTCCGGACGGAACTCCTGCCGCGCGGCCGGGTGCGCAACGTGCACCCGCTCCGCAGCGACACCGAGGGTCGCGATCACGTCCTCGCCGGTGTAGCGGGAGTTCACGAACACGACGTCGCACGTTTCGCGCGCGTGTTCCGGTACTTGCCGCGCGTGCATCGAGCGGGTGCGCGGAGTCGTCCACTCGGGATGGTGCAGCGGGACGAGGTCGTGGATCGTCGTCGCCCGCACTCCGGCGCGCTGTGGTGGGAACATCCAGTCGGAGAAGTGCAGCACGTCGAAGGAGCCGAGGAGCCGCTCCGCGGCCGGGCGCGCGGCGCTGCTCCAGGCCGTCCGCAGCGCATGGGAGAACGGCAGGCGCCACGTTCGGAGCTCGACGTCGATCCCGGCGAGCGCCGCTCGGATCCGCTCCGGCCCGCTGGAGGCTGGTGGGCGCGAACGCCACGATCTCGTGCTCTCCGGCGGCGGCCTCGACGAGGCCGCCGAGCGACCCGCGGATGTAGTTCCCGATCCCGAGCGGAGGGTGCGAGAGCGGCGAGACGTCGAATGCGATCCTCACGATGCGGGCCGATAGTCGAACACGTTGAAGTGGGCGCCGAGCTCGCGCCGGTCGGTGCTTCCCGGGAGCACCTCTGCGGGCACGGCCGTCGGAGTCACGCCGAAACCTGACGACGCACGTCTCCCGTCCACGACTCGAGCGGTACCCGGAGCTTCGAGGCGGCGTTCGGATCGAGCCGCGCGCGAGCCACACGCCGTCCCGCGACGAACGCATCCACCGTCTGCGGCGACTCGAACAGCGACGGGTCGCTCGACAACGACACGACCAGCTCCCCGCCGCGACAGCGACGCCGCTTCCAGGTCACCGTCTCCCCCGACCAGGAGTCGTTCGGGTAGAGACCTCTGACCGAGGTCGTCGAGACGACATCGCCGCCGACCCGCCAGAGCGTCGTTCCCAGGAGATCGTCCCGGGCGACGACGTCGCCGTCCGGGGTGACCGACCCGTCGGTGAGGAGGTACTCGGTCGCGAACGGGTCTCCGCCGGGAAGGCGCACCAGGCCGTCTCGAGGGTCGATGCGCACCTGCGTCTCTCCCACTCCGCCCGGCGTGGGCTGGCGCAGGTAGTACACGGGGCCGACCGTGCGGTTGAAGAACTCGTTCTGGTTGACCGTGAACCGGTCCGCACGCCCCGTCCAAAGCACGGCGGCCCGCGCATCGGCGGGGAGCGCGGCGTCGATCCAGTCGCGCGGTACGCCGCGGATGCCCTGGAAGACCGCGCCCGCGGAGGCCTGCTTCACGCCGTGCTCGCCGGCCCAGATCGGGTGGAAGACCGCGGCGTAGTACGCGAGAACCACGACAGGCAGAGCGAGCGCGTAGCGCCGCGGGAGCAGCACGAACAGCGCCGCGAGCGCGAGCGCGAGCACGAAGGCGAGCTCCGCGACCCACTCGAGCCCAACGTGATCCTGCACCGACCACCAGGGCAGGAGCATGAGCGTGTCCGAGAGCGCCGAGGTCTCGATGAAGCGCTCGAACGGGATGAGCAGTACGAGTGCGGCGGCGGTGGCGGCGGCGGACCAGCGCGAGAACCCGGGGCCGTGGCGCGCCGCGCTCGACCCACGCGAGCAGGAGGACGAGGAAGAGCGGCGCGACGACGAAGAGGTTTCGCTCCTGGATGCGGTGCGGCGAACACCGACGCGAACGCGGAGACGACGAGCACGAGCCAGAGCGTCACCGCGAGCGCCGTCGCGAGCAGGGCCTGCAACGGCCGGTCGAGCGAGCGAGCGCGTCCCACGAGCACGATCGTCGCCGCGACCGGCACGACGCCGAGATAGAGATCCAGCTCTGCGACGTGGTAGAGCACGTACCGAAGCACCTCGCCCAGCTCGTAGTCGGACTCGCCGACGATGCTGTACGCGCCGAGGAGATCCGAGAGGGACCGCCCGCGCACGAGCTGGGCGACGAGCACGAGCGCGCCGCCGCCGATGACGACGCCGTAGAGCCAGCGATAGGGCCGGAGCGTCACCCGCAGCCCTTCCCGGCGGAGCAACGGCGAGGAGCAGCGGAGCCGTGAGCAGCGCGGGCACGAGCACGACAGCCTGCACGCGCGTCGCGGCGGCGACGGCGACCGCGAGCAGAAGCGCAACCTGCCTGCCGGTGGTCGGCCGCTCGAGGACGAGGGTGAGGAGAAGGGCGCAGACGAGAAAGACGGGGTAGAACGCGTTCTCCGTCATGACCGAGCCCGTGTAGACGAGCGAGGGAAGCGAGACCGCCAGCACCGCGGCGAGCAGCGAGAGCCCTTCGCCGACGACGCGACGGGCGAGGAGGTACGCGGGGATCGCGGCCAGCGACATGACGAGCGCGTTCAGCGTCTTCACCGCCGCATAGGCGTCCGTCAGCCGCTCGAAAACCGCGTAGGCAGGGCTGATGAGCGCCGGGTAGACGATCCCGTAGCCGCGGGATGGAACGTCGCGCACGAGGAGCTCGCGGCTGTCGGCGAGGCTGCGGCCGAGCTCCGAGTAGATGAGCTCGTCGACCATGATGAACGGGCCGACCATGCCCCGCGCGAGCCAGGCTCGGACGGCGAACGACCCGACCACGATCGCGGCCAACCATGCCCACGCCGGCACTCGCCGAGGACGTTGATCCAGACGCTCTACCGGCCAAGCTCGACCTCGGCGAGACGCCTGGCGATCTCCCCCGCTTCCGCGTCCTCCGGGGAGATCCCGACGTCCGCCGCGGCCTGGCTCACCTCCCGCAGCACCGCGTCGCCCACCGCCGCTCCTCCCGCGGCCTCCTCGAGCGCGGCGACGTAGAGCTCGGCCACACGTCCGAGATCGTGCTGCTGCCGCGCCACGCGGGCCGCGGCCGGGCCCATCTGCGCCCGCACGTCCTCTACGAGCGACCAGGAGCTCCAGCGCGGCCGTGAGCGTCTCGACCTCGTAGGGCGTCGACCGGAACCTTCAGAGCGGCGTCGTCCGGGAAGCTCCGAGAACCAGCCCACGTCGCTGACGACGAGGGGCTTTCCGAGCGAGAGCGAGCGGATCGCCACACCCGAGGTCTCGCCCATCGTGGGATGGCGCAGGTTCACGGAGACGTCGACGCCGGCCATCAGCTCCCAGAGCCGTCCCTCGTCCACCCAGCCCTCGCGCACGAGCCCGTCGTCGTCGAGGCCGAGGCGCTGGAGCCTGCGGTCGAGGTCGAACCCGGGCGAGGTCGGCCCGACGAGGAGCAGCACCGCCTCGGGATGGCCCTCGCGCACGTCGGCGAACGCGCGCAGGAGCTCCGGGATGCGCTTGCTCGCGTTGACGACTCCGAAGCAGCCGACGACCGGCCCCGGAGCGACGCGCCGAGGCTCGACCGTGGGCACGGGCCAGGCCGGATGCGGAACCACCCAGACCGGGCCCGTCGTACCCGGCGGCGCGGACGAGCGCCTGCGACGGCCTCGCGAGTGGACGATGAGCCCGGTCGCGTGCTCGAGCACGAACCAGGCGAGTGGAAACTCCTCCGGCCGGGACTCCCAGAGCGGCGCGATGCGCTTGTCGAGAACGCCGTGCGCGAGCAGCCTGCCGACGACGCCGTGCTCGCGCTCCATGGGGTCGAGGTAGCCGTGGCCGTCGCGGCGGCCGATCGTCATCCCTGCGACGAGATGGTGGACGACGAAGTCGTGCAGGACGACGACCCCCGGCCTCCGGCGCAGCGCATCGACGATCCAGGCATGCGCGTCGGGGTTGTTCCCGACGTGGTAGAGCGCAGCGTCGGTCCCACGCGGAGCGCGCTTGCCTCCGCGCTTCACGACGGTCACGTCGAGCCGCTCGCGCAGGGCCGGCAGGAGAAGCGCGCTGTAGTCCGCCACCCCGGTTTGCTCGGGCGGCATCGGCGAGAAGTACGCGAGCCTCATGCGAGCAGCCGCTCGATGGCCCGCTCCCAGGTCACCTCGTCCGCGATCGCCTTCCCCGCGCGCCCGAACGTCGCCGCCTGCTCGCGATGCTCACGGAGCCAGCCCGCCGCGTGCGCGAGCTCGGCGGCGTCCGGCGCGACGACGAGGCCCGTCCGGTGGTCGAACACGATCTCGAGCGGGCCGCCGGCGTCCGTCGTGGTCAGGACCGGCTTCTCGGAGAGGAACGCCTCGAACGGCACCATGCCGTAGTCCTCGTCCTTCGGGGCGTAGTACACGGCGAGGCAGCGGCCGTAGAGATCCGCGAGCTCGGCGTCGGACACGCGACCTGCGAAGCGCGCACGACCGTCGAGCCCGCGTGCGCGAGCGAGCTCCTCGAGCCGGCGTCGATCGGGACCGTCCCCGGCAATCACGATCTCGAGCGACGAGTCGAGCGCGGCCGCCTCGAGCAGGAGGTCGATGCGCTTCGCGCGGTCGAGCCGGTTCACCGAGAGGACGAAGTCGCCGTACCCGTCGCAGCGGTACTCGAGCTCCTGCGGTGGCGGAGGCAGGAACTCGGCGTGCAGTCCCGTGGTGCGCTCGAGCCGGTCGGCGACGTTCTGCGAGATGGCGAAGAGCCGGGTCGCCTCGCCGAGAGCAACCCGGTCGAGAGCCTGCACCTTCCGCCGGAGCGCGCGATCCTCGGACGACTCGTCGAACTGCCCGAGGTCGGTTCGGTCGAGCTCGTATGCCTGCCGGAACTGGTGGACGAGCCAGACGCGCTTCTCCGGATGCCGGCGAGGTACGAGGGAAACTTCGTCGCGACGACCATGTCCACCGGCGCCCCGTCCACCTCCTCCAGGTCGAGCATCCGCCACAGAAACGCCTGGGTGAGGACGCGCGCGCCCGGATACCACTTGAACGGAACCGTGACGAGCTCGGCCTCGTGCCCGCGCACGCGAAGCTCGTCGACCAGACGATCGGTCATGACCTCGGTCCCGCCCCAGGCGAACGGGATCTGCGGCCGGGTGACGAGGATCCTCATCGGCGCCCGCTGCGAAGGGCCTCGACCTCGGCCTCGAGCCGCTCGACCTGCTGCTGGAGGTCGTCGATCAGCCGGAGCGAGGCGGCGTTGAACGAGCGCTGGTCGTAGGCAAGCGGCTCGACGTACCAGCGCATGAGCTTGCGCAGGACGCCCTTGACCGGAGTTCCGACGCCGCCGCGCACCCCGGGCCGCAGCCGGAGGGAGCGATCGGCGGAGACGGGCCAGAGTCGCTCCGCCTCGGCGCGCGCAGCCTCCCGGTCACCTTCTCGCGGCGCCGCTCCGCCTGGGTCCGACCCCGACCTTCGCACCTCCTCCCGAAGGCGCTGGAAGAGCTCGTCGACGTCGACCGAATCCCCTGGAGATTCGCCGTTTTTGGCTTCGCCAGAGGACATCGCGGCATTCTAGCCGGGGCATGAGGACGACTCCTTGCCGCGACTAGGATGCGCTCATGCGCGTCGGGATCTCCCTCCTCACCCTCGCGCCGGGCGATCTCGGCGGCTCCGAGACGTACGCGCGCCAGCTCGTGCGGGCGCTTCCCGCCGTGAGAAAGCTCGACTACACGGTCTTCGTGCCCGTCGCGGCGAAGGACGCCGCTGGAGGACTGCCGGCAACGGAGGTGGGTGAGCCTCCCGTCGGCGCGCCGCGGGCCGGCTCGCATCGTCGGCGATGGCTCGCTCGACGTTCCGGTCACGCGCGGTCAAGAGCGAGTTGGAGACGGTCGACGTCGTCCACTACGCGCTCACCGTGCCGATCCCGGCGACCAAGATGCCGACCGTCGTCACCTTGCACGACGTGCAGCATCGGGATCTCCCGGAGTTCTTCGGTCCCGCGCGCCGCTCGTTCCGGCGCGTCGCCTACGACCGCGCGACGCGCTCGGCCTCCACGGTCATCGTGACCAGCGAGTTCGTGCGAGACCGGGCGCTCGAGCTGCTCGAGCTCGACCCGGCAGCCGTCCACGTGATCCCGCACGGCGTCAACCACACGCTCTTCCGCCCCGGAGACGAGGAGCGCGAGCCGTTCCTCCTCTATCCCGCGCGGCCCTGGCCGCACAAGAACCACGTCCGGCTGTTCGAGGCGTTCGCGACGCTCCGAAAGACGCGACCCCAGCTGCGCCTCGTCCTCACGGGAGGGGGCCTCGAACGCCTGGGCTCGCTCCCGGACGGGCGTCGAGCGCTGGGGAGTCGTCCCGGCCGCCGAGCTGGCGTCGCTGTACAGGCGCGCGGCGGTCACGGTCTTCCCGAGCCTGTACGAGGGGTTCGGGCTTCCGCCGCTCGAGGCGATGGCATCCGGTTGTCCCGTCGCGGCGGCCGACACGGCGGCGATCCCGGAGGTGTGCGGAGATGCCGCCGTGCTCTTCGACCCGCTCGATCCGGAGTCGATCGCAGCCGGCGTCCTGGACGCGGACGAGCGCCGAGACGAACTTCGCGAGAAGGGGCTCGCGCGGGCCGCCGCCTTCACGTGGAACGAGGCTGCCCGTCTCCACGAAGACGCGTACCTCGCTGCCAGCGAGGCGAACGCTTGATGACATGGAGCAGAGCAGCCCGAAGGGGCCGCCTTCAGGGATGTTCCTGAGCACGGGATTCGCGCGAGCGAGTTCCGGGCTTGCGGACAACGAGTAGTGCAGGTAGGGCTCAGCCTCCTCACGCTGGTGCCGGGGATCTCGGGCGGGAGCGAGACCTATGCACGCGAGCTCGTTCGCGCGCTCGGGCGAGTGGGCCGATTCGAATACCGGGTCTTCGTACCTTCCATCGCCGCCGACGTGGACGGTCTGCCGGTGGAGCTCGTGCCCGAGTACCACGCGTCTCGGTCGACCGGCGGTCGCATCGTCGCGATGACCCGAGCCTCGCTCTCGGGTCGAGGCATCAGGCGGCGCTTCGCCGAGCTGGACGTGCTGCACTTTCCGTTGAGCGTGATGGTCCCTCCCGTCGACACGCCCGCCGCGACGACGACGATCCTCGACGTCCAGCACGAGCTCCTACCCCAGTTCTTCTCGCGCGCCGAGCGCGCCTACCGGCGCAAGGTCTACGGCTGGTCGGCCCAGCAAGAGCCGGCTCGTCCTGACGATCTCACAGCACGCCGCGGAGACCCTCGTCGAGCGACTCGGACTCGCCGAGGAACGGGTGCGGCCGATCCACCTCGGGATCGACCACGACGTCTTTCGGCCGGGCGACGAGCCGCGCGGCGAGTTTCTCCTCTATCCGGCACGCGGCTGGCCGCACAAGAACCACCCACGGCTGTTCGAAGCGTTCGCCGCGCTGCGACACCGACATCCCGGGCTCGAGCTCGTGCTCACGTCGTACGACGGTCCGGTGCCCGAAGGGGTGCGTTCTCTCGGGCATGCAAACCGTGCGGAGCTCGTGCACCTGTATCGCACGGCGGCGGCGCTCGTCTTCCCGAGCCTGTACGAGGGGTTCGGCCAGCCGCCGCTCGAGGCGATGGCCTGCGGGTGCCCGGTCGCGTGCGCGAACGTTGCCTCGCTGCCGGAGGTCGTCGGCGACGCGGCGCGCCTCTTCGATCCGTCGTCGACCGAGGAGATCGTGGCCGCGGTAGAGGACGTTCTCGCCGAGCCCGAGCCATGGCGACGCCGCGGGACTCGAGCGGGCCGCCGGCTTCACGTGGGAGAAGACCGCCCGTGCGCACGACGCGGTGTACGAGGAGGTACACGCAATGATGTCTCGGTGACCCCGTCGCTGACCGAATCCCTCCGGCGCTCCCCACCGAGCCTGCACGACAGCCCGGACTACTGGGGCCTCGCGTGGGACGCGCTCGCCTGGCTGGAGGCGAACGTGCAGGAAGGGATGTCGACGCTCGAGACGGGCGCGGGAGCGAGCACGATGGTGTTCGCGGCGCGCGGCGCGCGGCACCACGTCATCACGCCGGACGCCGAGGAGGAGCGCCGTATTCGCGCCGCGTGCGAGGAACGAGGAATCGACGCGTCCGGGATCACCTTCCACATCGGGCGCTCGCACGAGGTCCTTCCCGACCTCGAGGTGCCTGAGCTCGATCTCGTCCTCGTGGACGGCGCCCACGGATTTCCGTATCCCATCCTCGACTGGTGGCATCTCGCCCCGCGCCTCGCGACGGGCGGCCGCATGCTGCTCGACGACGCGTACCTCCCGGGCATCGCCGCGATCGTGGACTTCGCCCGAGCGAGCCGACGCGTGGAAGCTCGAGGCTCCGATCAGCTTCCGTACGGCGTGCATCCGCAAGCTCCGCGATGGGGATCCGCCGGACGAGGCGGATGCCCGGGCGGCGCGCGGACGCATGAGCTTCGCGTATCTGCCGCCGGGGCGCCGTGTTGTCGCATCCGCGCGCACGCGCATCTTCTCGACGCGACCCGGGATCTGGGCCGTGCGCAAGCTGCGTGGACCGCGCTAGCCCGCGTCGAATGGAGACGATCACCATCACCGGACGCAGCGCTGTGCAGCGAGGAGCTGCTGGCTGTCGTCGACGGAGCGCCCCTCGAGCTGGGAGCCGTCGCACGCGCGAGGATCGAGGCGAGTAATGCCGTGATCGAGGCGGCGCTCGCCGGCCGGGAGGCCGTCTACGGCCTGACCACGCAGGTAGGTCACGGCAAGGACGAGCTCCTGACCGAGGAGCAACTCGGCCAGCAGCAGCGCATGCTCGTGATGACGCACTCGGGCGGGCTGGGAGCTCCGCTGCCGACCAGGGTCGTGCGCGCCGCGCTTACGGCCCGAGTCAACGGCATCGCGCGCGGTGGCTCCGGTGCGAGCATGGCCGCGGCGGAGGTCCTGGTCGCGATGGTGAACGCCGGCGTCCACCCGCTGGTGCCCGAGACGGCGTCGGTCGGAGCCGGTGACATCGGGCAGCTGGCCGAGCATGGCGCAGGTCGCCATCGGTGTCGGTCGCGCCGAGTACCGAGGAGAAACCCTGCCGGGCGGCGAGGCGCTCGCCCGCGCCGGGATCACGCCACTCGAGCTCGGGGCGAAGGACGGCCTTGCCCTGATCTCCGCGAACGCCGTCTCGATCGGCCACGGCGCGCTCGTTGTCGACCACGCCGACACGGGTCGCGGAGGTCGCCGACGTCGCGGCGGCGCTCTCGATGGAGGCGACCGGGAGCAACCTCTCGATCATCGAGCCCGCCGTCGCCGAGGCCAAGCCGTTTCCCGGCCAGATCGAAGCGGCTTCACATCTGCGGGAGCGTTCTCTCCGGGAGCTACCTGCTCGAACCGGGATCGGCGCGCTCGGTGCAGGACGCGTTGTCGTTTCGAGTCGTCCCGCAGGTGCACGGTGCACTGCGAGAGTTCATCGCGTTCTGCCACCGAGCGGTCGAGATCGAGCTGAACTCGGCGAGCGACAACCCACTCGTCTCGGTCGAGGGGCGCGCCGTCCTCTCGAACGGCAACTTCCAGCCGGTGGTGCTCGCGGTCGCGTTCGACGCCCTCCGCGTGGCCGTTGCGCATGTCGGTCAACTCAGCGAGCGACGCCTCAGCCACCTCTGGAACGCGATCTTCGAGCGGATGGCCGCCGTCGGGCCGCCGTCGGACGGCGACGCGCAAGCGCTCTTCGGGGTTCAGGTTCGCTATCCCGCCGCGGCTGCCTTCTCCGAGCTCAAGCAACTCGCCGCGCCGGCCACGCTGGACACGCCGCCTTTGGACATGTCCATCGAGGATCACGGCACCGCCGCACCGCTGAGCGTCCGAAACACCGAGCGCGCGCTCGACCTGCTCGAGGATCTGCTCGCGGTCGAGCGGATGTTGGCGCACGACCTCGTCTCGATGCTTCCTGGGCTGCGTGTGCTCGGAGCGGAGACGAGCGTGGCGCTGCAGGAGGTCGAGGACGCTATCGCGGCCGCAGAGCCCTATCCGGAGGATGTCCACCGGGCGCTCCGGAGCCGAGGTGCGGCCTAAGCCACGGTTGCGCCCCATCTCTCGGGCGCGACGTCGCGCGTCGGTTGCGCGAAGAACCACACGTGGCCCTCGACGTCTCTCGCGCTGTAGCGCCGCTCGCCGTACTCCTGGTCGGCAGGCTCCTCCGTGATCTCGGCGCCCGCCGCCCTCGCACGCTCGAAGTGCCCGTCCACGTCGTCGACCACGACGGAGATCCCGACAGTCTCCTGCCCGAGCTCTCTCGGGTTCCGGTACTCCTCGCCGGGATCGCCGAGGTAGATCTTCCCGTCGCCGAGCCGCATCTCGGCGTGATTGACGTATCCCTCCTTCCCCGTGTAGCGAAGCACCTCTTCGAAGCCGAATGCCCTCTCGAGAAAGCCGAGTGCCGCGGCGACATCCTCGTAGAGCAGGTACGGGGTGACCGTCTGCATGGTCGTCTCCTCTCCTGAGATCGCTAGCTCAATGCTCGCAGGTAGCGCCAGCTCTCCGTGAGGCTGCGTGGGCGCACGACGGTGAGGAGCACGATGTACAGCACGACCCCTACCACGGCCGATGCGAGCGGGCCGAGGACGAGGGCAGGCGGAAGAAAGGAGGCAACCGTCAGGCCAGCCACGAAGACCGCCGCGGACCCGAACCGGCGGACTGTACCCGCGAGCGCCCGAAGCTCCACGAGCAGCGCGGTGAGAACGAGCAGGGTCGAGACGGCAAGCGCGAGCGCGAGACCGTCTAGCCCGAACGCCTCTGCACCTGCCCATGCGAGCGGCACCTGAAGCACGAGCGCGGAGAGCGCGATCCACGGCAATCCCCGCGTCCGCCCCGCGACAAACGCAAGCGGGAACGTGACTGCAACGCCGACTGCCGCGATCATCCAGGGGCTGAGCACCACCACGAGGCGGCCGATATCCGCGCCCACGTCACCCGCGTACGCATCGCCGAGAGCAACCTCGACAACGACTCCACCCGCAAGAGCGAACATGCCACCGGCTGCCCCGACGAGCAACAGCGCGAGCCAGGATGTCGCGACGACGTGCCGAACGGCGCCGCCGACGCTCAGCCCCGCGCGAGCGAGAGGAACTGCTGTCACGATCCCGAGCGAACCTGCTGCGACGGTGACGAGCGCGGAAGCAGCCAGGTACGCGTAGACGAAGCTCGTCGCTCCACCGATGCCGAGCCGGGCTGCGAACGGAAGGCACAGGAGGTAGAGGATCTGAAGCGCGAGCGGAAGGGCCGCGCCCACGCCGAACGTGGCGAGTCGGGCACGGAGCGGCGCGCCGCTGGGGCGCACGGCTCGAGTCGGCATTCTCTCGCTCGCAGCCCGAACCGCCAGGCCCACGGCCGGCACGAGCAGCGCGACGGCGCCGTTCAGCGCAATGCCCCAGGCGATCGCGATGATCCCATCCGGCTCTACGCGAACGAGGATCAACGCCAGCCCCGCTGCGCTCCCCAACGCATAGCCCAGCGCCGCTGTGCCGTAATCGTCCAGCGCAGCGAGGCCGCTTGCGGCGAGTGCCGCGAAGAGATGAGCGACCGCTCCGGGCACGACCCACCGCAAGACGTCGGCTGCGGTGTCGCTGGCAACGTCAGAGTCACCGGTGAGCAGAGCAGCAAGCCAGTTCGTACCGAGCGCCGACACGAGGATGAGCGGTGCTGCGATCACTGCCAGCGCGATGGCAAACCCGACGATCTCTCCGGCGAGACGCCCATCGTCACGCGAGCGGGCGAGCTGGGGAAGAATGGCGACCCGGATCGCCTGCGCAGCGATGGCGATCACGATGTACACGCCGTAGGCGGCCAGAAGACCGTCGGT
Organism: uncultured Actinomycetes bacterium; assembly: GCA_963840705.1. Taxonomy (GTDB): domain Bacteria; phylum Actinomycetota; class Thermoleophilia; order Gaiellales; family Gaiellaceae; genus GMQP-bins7. The sequence continues at coordinate 124,157 of CAWIZT010000013.1, forward strand.
TTCGGCGGTACGTCCGAACTCTTGTGCGATCACGACTCCGATGACGGCTGCGATGCCGGTGATCAGGAGAAGCGATGCTGCGGTGAGCGCGCCGCTCACGAGCGAGCCCGAGCCGGGGGAGTCTGTACGCTTGCTCACCGACGCGGAAGCGTACGTCCCATGCCGAACGACAGTCCCTGGACAGGCAGCGCGCTCGACGACCTCCGCCGTGACTTCGGTGACGTCTACGACGGCCGAACTGTCCTCGTCACCGGTGCCGACGGCTTCATGGGCTCGCATCTGACCGACGGTCTGGTCGAGATCGGCGCCAACGTGCACGCGTTCGTGCGGGCGACGTCGAGCGGCGCACTGAACAACATCGGCCACCTCCGCAACCGGCTCAAGGTGCACTTCGCCGACCTGACGGACCGGACCTCGGTCGACTACCTGATCCGCGAGCTGAAGGAGACCGCTGCCGACCGGCCCTACATCTTCCACCTCGGAGCGCAGGCGCACGTCGGGGAGTCATGGCACCGACCGTACGAGACGGTGATGGCGAACACGATCGGCACGCTCAACCTCCTCCAGTCGGTGGTCGACTGGGGTCTCGAGCTCGAGAAGTTCGACACCGCCGGCACCTCGGAGGAGTACGGCAACGTCCGCGAGTCGGTCAAGGAGCACCATGACTACGACGACGCCGGCAGCCTGATCCTGCACGAGCGCTCGCCGATCAACCCCAAGTCGATCTATGCGACCGCGAAGGTGGCCGCCGACTTCCTGACGATGAACTACCACGACGCCTTCGGCGTGCCGGGGGTCGTCACGCGCATGTTCAACAACTACGGCCCGCGGCAGAACCCGCGTTATGTGACCGGGACGATCATCACGCAGGCGCTGACGCGTGAGACGATCGAGCTCGGGCAGCTCGATCCGCTTCGCGACTTCTGTTTCTGCACGGACGGCGTTCGTGGGCACCTGACCGTCGCAGCGCACGGCACTCCCGGTGACGTCTACGTGTACGGCCAGGGCGCGAACATCTCGATGGGCGACTGGGTCGAGCTCATCCTGCGAATCGGCGCCGCGGAGGGCTTCTGGCCGGACGATCGCGAGGTCGTCACCACTCCCGCGCGCTACCGACCGGGGACGACCGACGTGATGGCGCTCCGCGTCGGCCACGAGAAGCTCACCCGCGAGACCGGCTGGGAGCCGAAGGTCTCGTGGGAAGAAGGCGTGCTGCACACGATCCGCTGGTACGCGGAGAACCGCCCGCGGTGGCTCGGTCGCGTCGACTGGCTGCCCACAGGGGCGCCAATGACGACGAGACCGTGAGAGTTCTGGTCACAGGCGGGTCCGGCTTCCTCGGTTCGCACCTCGTCGAGCGGTTGGAGCGCGAGGGCTCGGACGTGACGGTGTCACGGAGCGCCGAGTACGACCTTCGTCACGAAGACGATGTCGCCCGGCTCTTTCACGACGCCGAGCCGGAGGTCGTCTATCACCTCGCCGCGCTCGCCGGCGGCATCGGCGCCAACCGGGCCGAGCCCGGCCGCTTCTGGTACGAGAACCTGCTCATGGGGGCGTACGTGCTGGAGCAGAGCCGGCTCGGCGGCGTACGGAAGCTCGTGACCCTCGGAACGATCTGCGAGTACCCGAAGCACACGCCGGTGCCGTTTCGCGAAGAGGACCTCTGGAACGGCTACCCGGAGGAGACGAATGCACCGTACGGGATCGCGAAGAAGGCGCACCTGGTCGGCGGACAGGCGTACCGCGACCAGTACGGGCTGAACGTGCTCCATCTGCTGCTGGTCAACCTGTACGGGCCCGGAGACAACTTCGACCTCGAGACCTCGCACGTGATCCCGGCCCTGATCCGGAAGATGACCGAGAGCCCGGAGCGAATCGAGCTCTGGGGGGACGGCAGCCCCACCCGCGAGTTCCTCTTCGTCGAGGACGCCGCCGAGGGAATCGCGCTCGCGGGCGAGCACTACGAGGGCGGCGATCCGGTGAACCTCGGCTCCGGGATCGAGATCTCGATTCGCGAGCTGGCGGAGCTCATGGCGGATCTGACCGGGTTCGAGGGCGAGATCGTCTGGGACGAGTCCAAACCGAACGGGCAGCCGCGTCGGCAACTGGACGTCTCCAAGGCGGAGCAGCTGTTCGGGTTCCGAGCGCGGACACCCCTTCGAGAAGGGCTCCTGCGGACGATTGCGTGGTATCGCGCGGCGCGCACCACAAGTGTCGGCCGTTAGCACCTCTGTCGCCGCCGCCCGGGGCGCGAGCCGCACGCTGGACGGCCTCCTCGAACATCCTCGCGTCGTCCTGGGAGCGCTCTTCGCCGGACAGCTCGTCGGGACGCTCGTCCTCGCCGCCACGGTTCCGCACAACGGGTGGGTCTGGTTTCACAACGGCGACCAGATCTGGATCACGACCCAGGGCTGGATGCTCGGGCACCTGGAGCTTCCGCCCACCGAGCTCGGCTACCTGTGGTCGCTCGTCCTCGCCCCGATCATGTGGTTCACCGGGCCGACGTTCGTCCAGGCGCTGCCGCCGATCATGGCGCTCAACATGTTCGTGCTGGCGCCGACTGCGCTGCTCTGCGTCTACGGCATCGCGGAACGGATCGGAGGCAGGCTGCTCGGCTACTGGGCGTCTCTTCTGTGGGTCGTCGCGCCCTTTGCGTCGATACCCCTGTTCGTCGATCGCTACCAGGAACGCTGGACCGAGAACTTCCTCCCGCAGGCGCTCGGGTTGACGTCGCTCTCCGACTTCCCGTCGATGGTCGTCGTCCTTGTCGCTGCCCTGTTCGTCGTGCGTTCGCTCGATGCGGGCCGGGTCGCCGAGGCGGCGTTGGCGGGCTTGCTCCTGGGGGCAGCCGGCGCGATGAAGCCGCCCAACCTCCTGCTGGGAGCCGGGGCTGTGCTCGCGTACCTGGTCGCGCGTCGGTGGCGGGAGGGGATCGTCTTCGGCGCGGCGGTCGTCCCGAGCCTGCTCGTGCTCGTTCTCTGGAAGGAGCGCGGCCTCGGCGAGCTTCCCGTGCTCTCGCTCGGGGAGGCTCGAGTCGCAGCCGGCGCGGGGCTCCTCGCCCTCGACGTCGACCGGTACATCGAGCTCGACCTCGACCACTGGCGCTTGCAGATGGATCAGCTCCGCGAGTTCTTCTGGAGCGCGAGGCTTGCCCAGTGGGCCCCGCTCGCCGGCGTGCTCGCCGTCCTTCGTGTCCGGCAAGCCCCGATCGCCGCGCTCCTCGGTGGCTGGCTGGCCGCGTTTCCTCGTCGTGAAGGGCTTCTCCACCCGCGCGGACATCCAGGCGAACACCTTCTGGCGTCTCCTCATGCCCGCCTGGCCGGCGTACCTGATCCTCTTCGCGTCGATCCCGTTGCTCGTGCCGACTTTCGCCCGCCGACTCGGCGACCGCCTCCGGCCGGCTTCCGTCGGTCCGGTTGCCTGGCGTTGGGTGGTGGTGGCGGCGGTCTTGACGGTGGCAATCCCGGCCGCTGCGATCGCAGCCTCGTCCCCGAGCACCCGGCCGGAGCGCGCCGTCTTCCAGGACGACGTGGGCAACTTCATCATGACCCCGATCGCGGAGAACGTGACACTCGAGGTCGAGCCCACCGCCGACGGCCAGCTCGCTCAGCTGGACGTCGGGAGGGCCGTGGCGCGGAGACGTCTTCTACCGCGTCTACCGGCACGACGGCCAGGACGTGCAGTGCGAGAACGCCGACGGGGCGATCTCCGTCTACTGCTTCATCCGCTCCGTTCCCGATCGCGACGACGCGCGAGACGCAGTACCTCGATCGCGACGCACCGCCTGGCGCCTGGTATCGCATCGGCGTGGGGACGAACTGGCTCGACGACGACACGCAGGGTGACGTGTTCGCGTTCAGCCGGGCGGTCGCGACTCCGTGAGCACCCGGGAGACGCGTTCCTCGAGCAGCGCGATTCGCTGAGCGAGCTCCACGTTCTCGTCCGTCAGCTTCGACAGCACGGTCGAGTAGTGGAGGAGCACGAGGAGGATGAAGAGGGTCGCGACCGCGAAGAGGACCGCCGGCGGATAGCCCGGTGACTCCGAGCCAGCCCGCGATCGTGTTCAGCGCTTCACGCCAGGCGGAGAGCACCAGGAGCACGGCACCGGTGGCGAGCCAGAGCAGCGCGTAGCGCTCCTTCAGGCGCCTTCCCCGGATGAGCTCGAGGACGATCAGGATGAGAAGGGCGGAGGCGACGACGCCGACGATCGAGACGCGAAGGGGGGTCATCGACGAGCCGTCTCCAGGCGCGGGTAGCGCCGGAGGCTGGCGACGAGCAGGGCGAGCGTCACCTTCGCGACGTAGTACAGCGAACGGACGAACGTGATCGACGAGGCACCCGTCTCGCGCTCTCGCATCCTCACCTGCACCTGCGCCAGCCTGAGGCCGCTCCTGAGCGCGACGAGCGTCGCCTCGACCTCCGGATAGTCGTGCGGGTACTCGGCGGCGAAGAGCTCGATGCCGACCCGGTCGAGCGCGAGGAAACCGGAGGTCGTGTCGGTGACCCGCTGACCTCCCAGAGTCGAGACGAGCCACGCGAAGACGCGAATGCCGATCCTGCGCGCGAGCGGGGGCCGGTAGGTTCCGCCGGGGTCGACGAAACGGGAGCCGATCACCAGATCCGCTTCGCCAGCGCTCGAGCGGTGCGAGCAGCTTCCCGAGCTCGCTGGCGTCGTGCTGCCCGTCACCGTCGAGCCGGACCGCGGTGTCGTAGCCCTCGGCGAGCGCGAACTTGAACCCGGTCTGGACGGCCCCGCCGATCCCGACGTTGTGGGGGAGCCGGAGCACGATCGCGCCGTCGGACTTCGCCACCGCCGCCGTGTCGTCCGTCGATGCGTCGTCCACGACGACGACGTCGATGGCCGGATCGAACGAGCGGATCTCGTCGACGACCTTGCCGATCACCTCCGACTCGTCGTACGCGGGGACGACCGCGACGATTCGCCCGAGAGACGGCGCAGCCGTCACGCAGGCACTCCGGCGCGTACGCCGATGAGCTCGAGCAGCCGTCTCGCGCGATGCGCGTACGTGTGCTCGTCGAGGACACGCTCGCGGGCGCGCCGCCCCATCTCTTCCGCCTGCCCCGGGTCTGCGAGGAGCTCCCGGTACGCGGACACCGCCTCGTCCGCGCTCTCGACGACGACCAGCTCGCTCCCGGGCTCGAACCAGCGCTCGATGCCCGCATGCGGGTTCGAGACGATCGCCGCTCCCGAGGAGGCAAGCTCGAACGGGCGGGCGGTGGAGGACCCGGGAACGGTTGCGTGCGGGCGCCGTGTGATGTTCAGGTTGACGCGCGCCGACGAGATCGCCCGCGCGAACACGTTGAACGGAACGTCGCCGAGCATGCGCGCGGCGCCGGTGTCGCCCTGGAAGTCGAGCCCGCCGAGACGCGAAGTCGAGCTCGGCTGCGCGACGCGGGAGGGCTCTCCGACCATCTGCTTCATCCAGTCACGCCGAAACTTGTCCCCGTAGCCGTAGAAGAAGACGTCGATCGTCCTTCTCGACCGGCTGGGGCGAGAAGAACTCGGGATCCGCGGCCCAGAAGAGGCTCTCCGCGCGCCGCGCGCCGAGCTCGAGCAGCCGCGGAGCGCCCCCCTCCGAGTTCGAGACCACGAGGTCGTACTCGAACGGGTCGGCGCCGTGGTACGGGTTGAAGCCCGTATCCATGCCTCCGTACTCGGGAAAGCTCATGGGCACGTCTCCGTCGTAGAAGACGACGGGGATCCCGAACCGCTCGCGCAGGGCGGTCGGAATCCCGCGCAGGTGGGCCATGGGAACGGTGTAGACGACGACCGCGTCCGGCCGCTCCTTCTCCACGAGCCGCTCGAGGTGCCGCTTCCAGCGCGGCGTGACGAGCCGCCGGATCGTCTCGCGCGTAAGACGGTCGAGGCCGCTGTCCTCCGGCTCCGTCTCCGCGCGCCGCAGGTAGCGGTCGCCTTGGACCCGCGCGAGCACGTTTCGCATGGCCTGGTAGGACTCGCCCTCGAGGTAGGTCGGGTTCGGCGCGACGCGCCACCACGGGGACTCGACCGGCCTCCCGCGGTAAGGCGTCACGACCAGGTCGACGCCCGCCTCGTACATGCCTTTCCAGAGCTGCCACCACGCGGGCGTGCAGCCGTAGCGAAAGTCGAGGTCGACCGCAGAGGCGACCGCCAGGATCTTCGGGGATCTCAATATGCTCCTCGGCGGGCGAAGACGGCCGGGATCGTCCTCGCGATGATCGTGATGTCGAGCCAGATCGACCAGTTCTCGAGATAGGTGAAGTCGAGTCGGACGAGGTCGTCGAACGTGAGGCCCGAGCGCCCGGAGATCTGCCAGAGGCCCGTCATGCCGGGCAGAACCGCGTAGCGCCGCCGATGCCAGCTCTCGAGCAGCTGGTAGTCGCGGAGCGGGAGAGGCCTCGGCCCGACGAGGCTCATCTCACCCTTGAGGACGTTCACGATCTGCGGGATCTCGTCGAGGGAGAGACGGCGAAGGACACGGCCCACGCGGGTGACGCGCGGATCGTCGCGGATCTTGAAGAGCGCTCCCTCGGCTTCGTTCGCCTCCTCCAGCCTGGGTTGCAGCGCGGCCGCTTCGGCGACCATCGTCCGGAACTTGAGCATCGAGAACTCCCGCTCGCCGACCCCGACCCGCCGGTCGACGTAGAAGACCGGGCCGCGCGAGCCGAGCTTGATCGCGAGCCGCGATCAGCGAGCCAGAGCGGCAGGAGGAGCACCGCGACGAGGACGCTGACGGCGATGTCGAACGTGCGCTTGACCGCCCAGTCCCACCCGGTCAGGACCGGTGGACGAAGCTCGAAGAGCGGCGCGCCGTGGCCGGGCACGTACTCGCCGCGCTGGACGAGGAGCTCGGTCGTGTCGGGCGCGAGGCGCACCTTGATCCCCTGCCGATGCGCCTGCTCGACGATCTCCAAGACCGTCCTCTCGTCGAAGTGCGCTTCGGAGAGGATCACCTCGTCCGGGCGCACGTCCTCGAGCACGTTCGCCAGCTCGTCTCGGGAGCCGAGCAGGCGCAGGCCGGGAATGCCGTCCTGGGCGACGACTCCGACGAACTCGTAGGCCAGGCCGCCGCGAGCCGCCGCGAGGGTGTTCCGCAGCTCGGCGAGAGACGTGCCCTCCCCGACGAGGACGACGCGCCGCCTGACTCCCAGCGCCCGCATCAGCTCGAGCGACACGGAGGCGTAGGACGCGCGGAGCAGCCCGATCGTCAACGCCGAGACGAGCACGGCGGTGGGGATCAGCCCGGAGGTCGTGAAGTCGTAGCCGGTGCCGATGCCGAACGCCAGCACGATCAGGGCGACGACGATCAGGGAGGAGAGGATGCGCCCGGCGCCGGGACGCAGCTCGCGTTGCCGGTAGAGGCCCGACTGCGCGAACACGAGCACCGTGATCGGCGCCGCGAACTTCAGCCACTCCGCAGGCCCCTCGCTCCACAGCAACCCCCAGAGGATGTCTCCCTCGCCGCGGACGAGCTCGCGCGTGACGAGGGCGAGGTAGATGCCGAGCGCGAGCCCGGCGATGTCGAGCGCGACGAGCGCGAGCACCGAGAGCGCCCGCCGGACGAGGCCGAGGATCGGCGCCCTGGAGAGGACGTAGACGCGGGAGGCGCGGACGTCGCGCCCTGCGGGTGCTGGCACCGGGACCGGCTGCGGCGTCTCGGCCGGGGGAGCGGCCTTGGACACGACGGTGAAGCTTAGAGCCAGGCCCAGAACGCAGAGCCTCGCCTCGTAAGTCTTACTAGGCGTCCGGGCACGCGATCACGGGACTTCCGGAGCGTCACCGTCGTCGAGCGAGTCCGAGATCGCCGGCTCCGCGAGGCGTGCGAGGAGAGGGAGAAGCCCGCGCATCAGCGATCCTTCGCCGCGCGATCCGCGAGGTCGGTGTCGTGGAAGTAGACGTGGACGAGCGGTGGCAGCGATCGCGGCCGCAGGAGCGCGCGACCGAGGTCGCCGAGCGAATGGGTCGTAGGGATCGCCGCGAGCAGACGCTGGGACGGAAGCCGGATGCGTGCCGGCTCGGCCGAGCGAGGCCCATGCGTCTCCCGGCGCGTAGGTACGTCGGCCGGCGAGCTCGCGGAGTGCAGTCCACGTATCCGAGTTCGGCGCAGGCCTCGGCGACCTCGAGGTCGGTGTACCAGCCGCCGCCGCAGAAGAGCGTCGGCTCGAGCCCGAGCTCGCGCATCCGCCGGCCTTCCGCGAGCACGCGCTCGCCCGGTCACGCCGCCGGTCGGCCGGGCATGGTCGGGAGCCGTCCAATGCGTGTGGTGACCGAGCGGTCCGCGCGCTGCCGCCTCCCGCGCGCGCTCGAGCCACGTCCCCTCGTCCTCTCCAGCCGCAGCGTCGGCCGGGCGCATCAGCGCGGCGATCGCGAACCCTCCGGGCCGGCGCTCTTGCAGAGCCGAGAAGCGCGACCAGACCTCGTCGTCGAGGGGTCGTTCGACGTGGCAGGAGACGACCGCGTACCGTTTCCGCGTCGTGTGCGGCATCAGCGGACTAGTATCGCCCTCCGCTCCGGCCGACCCGGACGTCGTCGCCCGCATGACCGAGGCGCTCGTCCATCGCGGTCCCGACTCCGGCGGCATCACCGCGCTCGGCCGCTGCGTCCTCGGCCATCGCCGCCTCCAGGTCGTCGACCTCGAGACCGGCGACCAGCCGGTGCTCGAACGAGTCCGGTGACGTCGTCTGCGGTCTTCAACGGCGAGCTGTACGACTTCCAGGACGTTCGCCGCGATCTCGCACGAGCGCGGCCATGTGGTGCCGGGCACCGGTGACACCGCGGTCATCCCCCACGTCTACGAGGAGCACGGACCCGAGCTTCCCGACGCAGCTTCGCGGCATGTTCGCGATCGCGCTCTGGGATCGAGCCCGCGAGCGACTCGTCCTCGCGCGGGACCGGATCGGGAAGAAGCCGCTCCATTACGTCTCGCTGTCGGACGGCTCGCTCGCGTTCGCGTCGGAGCTGAAGGCGCTCCTGCTCGCTCCCCGGCCTGCAGCGCGAGCTCGCACCGCGGCGCGCTCGACGCGTACCTGGCACTCCAGTACGTCCCGGGCGTGGAGACCGGCGTCGCCGGTATCCGCCGCCTCGCGCCGGGCCACGTCCTCGTCTGGGAGGACGGCGAGATCCGGACGCAGCGGTACTGGGAGCTCGAGCCCGAGCCGCGTGAGCTCGTCCGACGACGAGTGGCTCGAGCTCGTGCGCCAGACGGTGCAGAGACGCGGTGCGTCGCCGGCTCGTGAGCGACGTGCCCGCTCGGAGCCTTGCTCTCCGGAGGGATCGACTCGACGATCGTCGTCGGCCTGATGGCCGAGGCAGTCGACCCAGCCCGTCCGCACCTTCACGGTCGGCGTCGCACGACCAGCGCTACGACGAGCGTTCCGCCGCCCGCGTCGCCGCGAGCGCGTTCGGCACGACAGCACGAGGAGCTGCTCGTCGAGCCCGACCCCGTCGAGCTCGTCTCCCAGCTGACGTCCTTCCTCGACGAGCCGCTCGGAGACGAGGCCATCCTGCCCACGTTCCTCATCTCGCAGGTCGCGCGGCGGCACGTCACGGTTGCGCTGACGGGTGACGGGGGCGACGAGTCCTTCGCCGGGTACGAGCGCTACGTGGCGATGCGGATGGCCGAGCGGGTCGAGCGCGATTCCTCTCGTGCCGAGCCTCGGCGCACGCGTGCTCCGCACGCTCCCCGCGGGGCGGCGTCATCCGCGCTCGCCTGCCGTTTCGAGCCGCTCGTCTGCTGGAGGCTGCGGCGCGGCCGGCGCGCGAGCGCTACGGCGGGCTGATGGAGATCTTCCCCGCGGACTTGCGCGCCGAGCTCTACACGCCGAGCCTGGCGAATGCTCTCGGAGCGCCGAGCCCGGCCTGGACGCTGCTCGGCGACCCACCTGCCAGCGGAACCAGCGGCCTCCAGCGGCTCGACGCCCGCACCTACCTCCCCGACGACCTGCTCGTGAAGGCGGACCGCGCCTCGATGGCGACCTCGCTCGAGCTCCGCTCGCCGCTGCTCGACCACGAGGTGCTGGAGCTCGGGGTCTCGCTGCCCGACTCGTTGCGCTTCGAAGGCCGGCGCGGGAAGGTCGCGCTCCGACGCGCGTTCGCGTCCCTCGTCCCGCCGGAGCTCGCCGCACGTGGAAAGACCGGCTTCGGGATTCCCCTCGGCGACTGGTTCCGCGGGCCGCTCCGGGAGCTCGCCGGAGACACGCTCCTGGGCGCGCGCACGCAGCAGCGCGGGCAGCTGCGGCCGAAGCGTCGTCGAGCGCATGCTCCCGAGCACGCGCGAGGTGAACGCGATCACGGCCACCGCCTCTGGTGCCTGCTCGTGCTCGAGCTCTGGCAGCGCTCGTGGCTCGACGCGGCCGTCACGCCGGCGTCGCGTGCGGCCGCCACGCGATGACACGACGGCAGGCGCTCGCGATCGTGCTCGCCGCCGCGGTTCTGCCGCGCCTCGTCGTCCTGGTCTCCGAGCGCGGGGCGATCCTCGAGGAGCTCGTCGAGAAGAGCGACCGTTTCGCGCAGACGCTCGTCGCCAGCGGGACGTTCGGCTTCCTGCCCGGGCGACCCTCCGGATACACGCAGCCCCTCTACGCCTGGTTCCTCGCCGGGCTCTACCAGGTCTTCGAGCGACACTGGCTGGTCGTCGGCATCGCGCACATCGCGATCGCGGCCTTGACGGCGGTGATCGTGCTCGAGATCGGTCGCCGCGTCGTCTCGCTTCGGGTCGGAGTCGTCGGGGCGACGATCGCGACGTTGCACCCGTTCCTCGTCTGGCACGACATGCACCTGAACCGCGAGATCCTGGACGGGCTGCTCGTCGCGGTCGTCGCGCTGCTGGCGCTGGTCGTCGCGGAGCGGAAGGGTGCTCTGCTCGCGCTCGCTCTCGGAGCCGCAGCGGGCCTCGCGATCCTCGGAAACGCCCGGCTGGTGCTGCTCCCACTCGTCCTCGCCGCGTTCGTCGCCCTTCCGCTCGAGCGCTCGACGGCGCTCCTTGCTCCTCGGCGCGGCGGTAGTCGTCGGCGCGGCGCTCGTCGTCGCGCCCTGGGTCGCTCGAAACGAGGTCAGCGTCGGTTGCCCCGTCCTCACGACCGACACGCGCGCGCTCTGGAAGGCGAACAACGAGAACACGCGCGACGATCCTCGACGAGCGGCGGCTGGATCGACGACGTGCCCGAGCCCCGCGGCGGCCCGCCCTGGCCCGAGCTCGCCGCCGACCTCACGCTCGCCGGCAAGCCCACCGAGGTCGACGAGTGCGCGCAGCAGCGCTATTACCGCGAGCTCGTGCTCGACTTCTGGCGCGAGAACCCCGACGAGAAGGGTCGCCTCGCGGCTCAGGCCGTGCAGATGCTCTGGAGCCCGACCTTCTCGGTCGACTCCGACGACGCCGGCCGCGGCCGCCTGGCAGAGCTCGGTCGCGACGTCGTCGAGCCGGTGTTCATGCTCGCGGTCTACCTGCTCGCGATCGTCGGCGCCGTCCTGGCGCCGCCGGCGGTATGTCGCGCTCGTCGTCCTGCTCGTGGGCTACAACACGCTCGCCGCCATGGCCTTCGCGGGGACCGTGCGCTACCGCGCGCCCTTCGACTTCCTGCTCGCGATCCTCGCCGCCGTCGCGCTCGTGCGAGGCTGGGACTGGCTACGGGAGCGTCGCCTGCGGACGGCTACCGCTGATGAAGGTCCTCCACATCCAGCGGATCGGAGGGATCGGCGGCTCGGAGCGGCACGTGCTCGAGCTGTTGCCCGCGCTCCGCGCGCGGGGGATCGATGCACGTGTTCCTCGGGCCTCGACGACACGAGCGGCGGCCCCCGCAGCCGTTCTACGACGCTCTCTCCGAGCGCGAAGTTCCGTTCGAGCGGCTGCCGTGCCCTCGCGATCTCGACCCGCGGCTCGCGGCGCGAGGTGATCCGCGCTACGCGCGCAATCCGGCCGGACATCGTCCACACCCATCTGATTCATGCCGACGCGTACGGAGCGCTCGCCTCCGCGCGCGCCCGACGCAGTGCTCGTCTCCACGAAGCACAACGACGATCCCTTCCGCTCCGGCAAGGGTCGCTATCTGGAGAAGCTGCTCACGAGGCGCGCGGCTCGAGTCATCTGCATCACCGAGGCGCTCGCCCGCTTCAACCGCGACGTCGTCGGGCTTCCCGACCGAAAGCTCCGGGTCGTGCACTACGGCCTGGACGCGCCGCCCGAGCCGTGGGGACCGCCCGGGAGGCCCGGATCTGCCCGCGGAGACGCCGGTGCTCGTGGCGGTCTGCCGGCTCGTTCCGCAGAAGGGGGTCGACGTCGCAATCGACGCGCTCGCCGCGCATTCGGGAGAGGCACCCGGCAGCAGCACCTCGTCGTGCTCGGCGAGGGGCCGCTGCGAGCCGAGCTCACCGAGCTGGCAGCCAGCGCACGGCGTCGCGGACGCGGTCAGCTTCCCGGGGCGGGTCGGGGACGTGGCCTGGTGGCTTCGCCGGGCGGCCGTCGTCGTCCATCCCGCGCGCTGGGAGGGGTTCGGCCTCGCCCTGCTCGAAGCCATGCTCTGCGAGCGACCCGTCGTCGCGAGCAGGGTCAGCTCGATCCCCGAGATCGTGCTCGACGGGGAGACCGGCCTGCTCGTGCCGCCGGACGACTCGGCACGGCTCGCCGAGGCGGTCGTCGCGCTCCTCGACGACCCGGCCCGTGCCCGAGCGCTGGGCGAGGCGGGCGGCATACGGGCGCGTGAGGAGTTCTCGGTCGCGCGGATGGCCGAGCGCACGGCCGCCGTCTACGAGGAGGCGTCTCTCCAGCTCGCGCCGGTAGAGCGCCTCGATCGCGGCGGTCGAGCGTTCCTGCGTGAACGACTCGAGCGCGCGTCGCCTCCCGGCCTCCCCCATCGCGGCCGCGCGAGGAAGATCCGAGGCGAGTGCGACCATCGCCTCGGCGAGCTCCTCCGCATCGCCCGGCGGGACGACGAGCCCGGTCTCCCCGTCGGCGACGATCTCGGGAAGGCCGCCGACGGCGCTCGCGATGACCGGTCGCGCCCGCTCCATGGCCTCGAGCGCGACCATCCCGAACCCCTCGCCGAGCGAGGGCACGACCACGACCGAAGCATCCTCGATCGCCGTCTGCACCGGCGAGACGAAGCCGAGGAACCGAACCGCGTCGCCGAGCCCGAGCTCGCGCGCATAGCCCCGGAGCGCCGGCTCGAGCGGGCCCGAGCCTGCGATGTCGAGGACGAGGTCGGGCACGCGTGCTCTCGCCTGGGCGAGCGCCCGCAAGAGGACGAGGTGGCCCTTGACCGGGATCAACCGCCCGACGCAGAGCAGGCGCGGCTCCGAGCCCGCGAACGGCGTGACGCTGTCTCGCGCAGCGATTCCGTAGTGGACGATCTCGAAGCCGTCCTCGTCGAATCCCTCCATCTCGGCGAGGTAGCGCGCGAGACCTTGCGAGATGGCGATGTGGACGTGGGCCAGCGACGCGACGGAGCGATCGGCGAGCCCGAAGAAGCGCCCTTCACGGAACCAGTTGAAGCCGTGCTTGGTGGAGAGCCGAAGCCGCGTCCGGGCCATCGCTCCCGCGATCTGCCCGTACACGTCCGCATGGACGAGATGCGTGTGCAGGATGCGCGGCCGGCGCCGCGCGAGGAACGCCGCGACCTCCGCATACGCGATGGGGTCGACGTCGGCTCGCAGGCGGACGTCGTCGAGCGGAACTCCGCGGTCGTGGAGCTCTCGGGCGAACTCCCAGGCGCCCGGCTCGTCCTCGTGGAGCATGAGGAAGTCCACGTCCCAGCCCCGCTCGCGCAGGCCGGGAAGCAGCTGGAGCAGGTGCGCCTCGGAGCCGGAGATCCCGGCCACCTTCTGGACGTGCAGGACCTTCCCGGCCGGAGCGGTCATCGCACGATCCCCGCCGCGGCGAGCACTCCGCGCGCCCACGAATCGACCGAGTGCCCCGCCTCGACGCGCTCCCGGAGCCGCTTCCCGAGCGCCGCCCGGCCGGCCGAGTCCAGCTCGGCGAGCTCCCGAATCCGGGCGGCGAGCTCGTCCGGGCTCTCGCGCCCGAAGCGCTGCTCCGGCTCGAGGAGCGCGTCGAAGACCGGGTTGGACGCGAGCACCGGCAGGCAGCTCGCGGCGGCCTCGTAGACGACCTTGTCCGGAGCACCCGCGCGCATGTTGTTCACGAGCGCGTCGTGACTCGCGAAGCAGCTCTGGTATCCGAGAGCGAGGCACGGCGTCCGCCGAGCGTGACACGATCGCCGAGCGCGAGCTCCCGGCCGAGCGGCTCCAGCTCCGCGCGATGCGCGCGCTCGTCGTCCGAGAGCGCCGGCCCGTAGACGTCGAGCCCGACGCGATCGTCGACCGCCGCCAGAGCTCGCAGCACGACCTCGAGCCCCTTCGCGCGCGAGTAGCGTCCGAGCGCCAGCAACCGCAGGTCGGTCGCCCGAGCGGCGCGGACGGCAGGCACGAGAACTCGGAGAGGTCGATCCCGTGGCCGATCGCCTTGACCTTCTCCGAGCGCAGCGGGAACGAGCGGCGGTCGACCGAGATGACCGCCGTCGACGACGCGCTCGGCGCGCGCGCAGCAGCCGGCTCGCGCGCCAGTGCGTGAACCAGAGGAGCAGCGGTACGCCCAACGGCCGCACGAGCGGAGCTGCCAGCACGGCGTAGATCGGGCACATGTGGGCGACGACCGCGCCACCGCGCAGTCCCGGCAGCTCGCGGGCGAGTGCAGCCTCGAACCGGGCTCCGCGGCCGACCTTCCGGCCTCGCCCGAAACGTTCGCACACGGCAGTTCGCGGGCAACGCGTCCTCGACCGCGCCGTCGGCCAGGACCACCACCTCGTCGACGAGCGCCGCGAGCGCCGCGATCTTGGGCACGGTGGCGGCGAGCGCCGGGTGCCCGGGATCGACCTGCTGCGTGATGAAGACGACCCGCGTCATCCTCAGAAGAAGTCCGTGTCTCCGAAGGAGACCGTCCAGGCTTCCGAGCGGGCGTCCAGCGGCTGCGCGAGGCCCTTGCCCATGAAGTCGAGCCGGTAGGTCGTCGGGAGGAACCCGTGCCGAAGGAGCAGCGCGCGAGGGAAGGACCGGAGACGGCACGGCGAGCAGCGCCGCCGACCCTCGGGCGGCCGCCAGGGCGCCGCGCAGGAGCACGCTCGCGTACCTCGCTTCGCCGCGACCAGCTCCATCAAGAGCGCCAGCCGTAGACGACGTTTCCGCGTGAACCCGACGACCGCGAAGCCGCCACCGTCGGCCTCGAGGAGGCGGTACTCGCGCGGCGAGTCGACGTAGCGCCAGTTCAGGTAGCGGCTGTCCCGGATCACGTGATTGCGCAGACAGCTTGGCCTGCTCCGCGTACGCCGTCTCGTGGCGAGCCGTCGAACCGCTCCGGGGCACGCAGCCCCCGCCGACCGAAAGGGAGTGGCCTTGCCCAGACCCGCCGGCGGTCGATCTGCGTCCAGCCGAGCGGCTCGAGGAACAGCGGCCGCGTCGGTGCGCTCGCAAATGCGAGCACGCACGCCGAGCCGCTGCTCACTTACCCTGCTCCTCGTGGCGCAGCTCCAGAGCTCGGAAGATGCCGAGGCCGCGTGCCTCCGGCGCGGTCACGGCGTGCACGGAGAACTGCGCCAGCTGCTCGCGCCCGCCGACGACGAGCCGCGCGAGGCTGTGGCCGGCTGCCCCGACCACCGCGCCGTCGCGCACCGCGACCGAGCGCAGGCTGCCGGCGGGATTCCCGTCGAACCACCAGTCGAACGCCTCGCCGCCCATCGCGCCGCCTCCCCAGGCCTCCCCGAGCAACGCCAGATAGTCGCGACGGCGCGCGGAGTCGAACGGCTCGAGCTCGAACGAGCCGCTCACCTCATCTCGAAGCCGTGCCGAGCGCGGCGTTGAACGCGCGGCGCACGTGGGTGCCGGTCACCGTGTCCTTGACCGCGATCAGGTCGCACGCTCCCGCGAGCACGAGCTCGAACGTCCGCGCCGGATAGGGCTCGACGTTGTAGCGGCGCAGGCGGAAGCGGTCGCTCGAAGGGCTGTTCGCCGCCCGATACCGAGGTGAACGCAAGCTTGTATCCGGCCTGCTGCACGAGACTCGCGTGCTCGGGCCGGTAGTCCGCGAGCGAGCCCTTCACGAACGCGAACGCCTCGACCTCACGCCCGAGCCGCTCCTCGAGCCGCAGCTTCGAAAGCGCGATCTCGCGGGTCGCCTCGGCGGGCTCGAGCTCGGAGAGCGGCTTGTGACCGATCCCGTGCGACTCGATGCGCACGCCTCCCGCCTCGAGCTCGGCAAGCTCGTCCCACTCGACGGTCTCGTTCGAGATCCCGAGCAACCGCAGCGACTCCTCGTGCGGCAGCGGCCGCGTGTCGTCGAGGAACCCGATCGGGACGAAGAGGACGGCGGGATACCCGTGTCGGCGCAGGATCGGGAGCGCATTCTGGAGGTTGTCCCGGTACCCGTCGTCGAAGGTGAGGAGCACCGCCTTCGGGGGGAGGGGCGCCCCCCGCAGGTAGTGCTCGAGGACCAGCGTCGAGCGAGACCGGCTGCGTAGCCGAGCTCGCGGAGCAGGCGCATCTGCTCGTCGAAGACCGCTGTCGGAACCGTCGTCGGGTTCGGCCAGAGATCGTTGACCTTGTGGTACATGAGCACGCGGAGCGTGCGGTCGAGCTCTCCATCGAGACCGGCCACCCCGCTCACCGTCTCGCCGATCGCGCGGTAGACGCCGTTCTTCAGGAGCTGCTTCGCCCGGTCGGCTCGCATGGGGTGAGTCTAAGGAGGGTAGGCGCATGCTCGACCGGCTCCGTCGACCTACGATGCCGCCATGCAGGCGTTGCCGAGCGGAACCGTGACCTTCGTGTTCACGGACATCGAGGGCTCGACCGAGCTCTTGAAGCAGCTCGGCAGCGAGCTACGGAGACGTCCTCGCCGCGCACCGGCGAATCGTCCGCGAGACCTTCGCTGCGGCGAGCGGCATCGAGATCGACACCCAGGGCGACGCCTTCTTCTTCGCGTTTCCGCGCGCACGCGACGCGGTTGCGGCCGCTGTCCAAGCGCAGCGCGCACATGCCGCGCACGAGTGGCCCGAGGGCGCTCGCCGTCCGCGTTCGCATGGGTCTGCACACCGGCGAGCCCTCTGTCGTAGAGGAGGGCTACCTCGGCCTGGACGTCGTCCGGGCAGCTCGTATTTGCACGGTCGCGCGTGGTGGCAACGTCCTGCTCTCGGAGTCGACGCGGGCGCTTCTGGGCTCGACGCTCCCGGACGGCGTGTCGGTCTTCCCTCGCGGCGAACGGCACTTCAAGGGCATCGACGAGCCCGAGCGGGTGTACGAGCTCGCGATCGAAGGGGTGGAGAGCGAGGAGCTGGCCGCCGCGGAGGCAGGCGACCTCCCGCCGTCTCCGCCGCTCGCCACCCGCTCGACGTACTCGAGGCGGAGCTCGAGAGCTTCGGGACCGAGCTCGCAGCAAGCATCCAGGAGCGAGTTCTGAGCTCGCTCGAGCGAAGCCTCGGCAAGCACGCGACCTCGTCCACGACGTCCGACGAGGAGGACGCGGACGTGGACGGTCTGGCGGAGCGCACATCCGGGCTCGAAGAGCAGATCCACGCGCGCGTCGAGTCGGCGCTGAAGGCCAAGGGGATTACCCGCGACGACGCCGTAGGCGGTCTGCGAGGACGGTCTGAACCAGATCGCGGACTCTCCGTGCGTACTCCTCGGGCGTCGCCAGCCATGGCTCTACTCGTGACATGTGCCTCGGCACCCAGACGGTCCGCGAGCTCGCGGTCCGAGAGGACGCGCTCGAGCGCTTCCGCGAGCGCGCCCGCATCGTCCGGCGGAACGAGGACGCCGGTTTCGCCGTCGACGACGACGTCCGGGATCCCGCCGACGCGGCTCCCCACGACCGCGCGGCCGCGGCACCCCGCCTCGATCACCACGCGGCCCATGCCCTCCGAGCGAGACGGGAGCACCAGCAGCGTGGCGGAGTCGAGCGCTGCCGCGACGTCATCCGCGGTCAAGGACGGGCTCCACTCGACTCGCCCCGGCAGCTCCTCGGACCAGACGCTCGGCGACAGGTGCCAGCGTCCCTTGGCCGACGACGTGCAGCACGGCATCGGGCACTGACTCGCACGACGCGACGCCACGCGTCGGCGAGGACGTCGAACGCCTTGTAGCGCTCGAGCACGCCGACGAAGAGCGCACGCGGGCGTGTCTGGAAGCGGAACGACAGGGTTCGCCGTGAACGGCTCGAGATCCATGAACGCGGGAAACTCGGCCGCGGGCTCGATGCCCTCCGCCCGCACGAGCTCGGTGGTGTACGTGCTGATCGTCCGTACGCCGTCCGCGCGGCGAAGCGCCCTTCGTGCGAGCGCGTCCGCGAGCGGGTCGAGCAGGCGCCGTGCCCCGCGAGCCGTAGAGCCTGGTCGGCGCACGCCAGTCGCCGTGCAGGTCGAGGATCACCGCGCTCTTCGACCTGGCCAGACGCCGCGCGAGCAGCGCGAGCGCCGTCTCCTGGGCTCCCTGCGCGATCACCGCATCCGGCTGGAAGCGCCTGCAGCTCTCGAGGCGATCCGACGAGGGAAGCCGCACGTAGTACAGCGGCCCGTCGAGCAGTCTGAGCGGAAACGGCCGCGCGAGCACGAGGCGCCGATCGGGCGAGGGCTTCGCGTCGGCCGCGGTGCCGAGCTGGCGCCAGTCGAGCTGCGCCGGAGAGCGCCTCGAAGCGCCGCTCGAGGCCGCGCCCGAGCGGGAAGCGGATTCTTCCGCGCCCGACGAAGAGCACGCGGGGCCGCGCGTCTCCGGTCACCGGGCAGACCTCGAGCAGAATGGCCTCCAGCCGCGCGTAGAGGACCTCCGGGCGCAGATGCTCGACCGAGGGAGCGGCCGCTGCCGCCAGGCGTTCTCGAAGGCCGGGATCGCCGACGACGCGGCGAATCGCCGCCTCCAGCGCGTCTCGATCTCCCGACCGGGACGAGCAGACCGTTCTCGCCGTCGCGCACGAGCTCCGGCACCCCGCCGACCGCCGTCGCGATCACTGGTGTCCCGACGGCGAGGGCCTCCACGACCGTGTGCGGGAAGTTCTCCCAGGACGAGGTGAGGAGCGAGGCGTCCGCCGCGCGGAAGAGCGTGAGCACGCCGTCCCGGTTCAGCGGGCCGAGGAAACGGACGCGTCCGTCGAGGCCGAGCTCGGCGACCCTCCGGCGTAGGTCCGGCAGATCCGGGCCGTCCCCGGCGATCGCCAGGGTCACGCCGTCGACCCGAACGAGGGCTTCGAGAGCGACCTCGAGCGCCTTCTGCTTCGTGATTCGCCCGGCGAACGCGAGCAGCGGGCCCTCGACGTCGAGCTGCCGCGCGCGCCTCGTCGCGATCGGGAAGAGCGGAAGCGGGGGAGCTGCGTTCGGCAGCACCGTGACCCGCTCTCGCGGGACGCCCCAGCTCACCGCGAGCGCTGCGAGATACCCACTCGGGCAGACGAGGTGGGCAACCCGGCGTAGCGCTCGATCACGAGCCTTCCGGAGCGCCCGAACGCGGAGCCCGCCGCCGAAGCGCTGAAAGGCGTCGAGGTCACCGTCGAACAGCCCCCAACGCCGTGCGCGCTCGTAGGCCTCGTCCGCGACGAGCTTGACGACGACGGGTCGCCGCGCGAGCGACGATCCGAGAACGGCCCGTCCGAGCATGCTCGTCGCGTAGACGACGTCCGCGTGGGTCGCCCGCTCGCGGATCCAGGCCGCGACACGCGCGTGTCGCACCCCCGCGGGAGCTGCACGATCCACCCAGCGCACCTCGTACAGCTGCTTCGCAGGCTGGGCGGCGGCCGTCGTCACGACCTCGACCGAGTGCCCGCGTCCGAGCAGGAAGTCCGCGAGCTCGGGTGCGTGGCTTGATGGCCCGCCGACGTCGGGGGGCCAGATCCCGGAGACGATCAGGATCCTCACGGCGCCACCGTGCCGCTCTCGGGCCCGTGCGCCGCGATATCCACACGCAGGCGCGCGATTGCCACTGCCCAGGCGATTGCGAACACGACCGTCGCGACGAGCACCGCGACGGCTGCCCCGGTCGCGCCCCATTCCGACCCGAGCAGCGCGACCAGCGGGATGACGACCAGCGCCTCCAGCCCGTGCGTCACGATTCGAAGGCGCGGACGACCGATCGTCACGGGTAGCGACTTCGACCAGCCGAGCGCGAACTGGATCGCGCCGGCGACGAGGACGATGCGGGCGGCGTCCACCGCGCCCGCGTACTCGCTCCCGAAGATCGTCTCGACCAGCCACGGCATCGCGAGCAGGAACACCGGCACGGCGACGACCATCAGTCCGACCGCGACGAGCGTGTATGCGCGCAGGCCGGAGAGCACGCTCTCCATGCCTGCCGTGCTCCCAGGCCCGCGTCTGGTCGGTGAGCAGGACGAGCCGCGCGGGTGAGCTGGCCGCCGAGAGCCCTGTCTGCGGCGTCTGGGCGATGCGGAAGAGGCCGATCTGCGTCGGGCCGGCGACGATTCCGAGGATGAGTGGAACGAGAGTCGTCCGCAGCGAGACGACCCCGGTCCCGACGCTCGAGGCGAGCGTGAAGGAGATCACCTCGCGACGGTCCTCCCCGAGCGGGCGCGAGGGAGCCGAGGGAAATCGGCGAAAGGCCGCCAGGCCGACGATCGATACGGCCGCGGTGGCGATCGCCTGCGCGGCGACCATGGCCGCCAACGTCTCCGTGACGCCGTAGGGAGCCGCGATCACAATCGCGGCGAGCCGCAACGCCATGGCGAACGTCTGGTACGCGCCCCTCAGGTCGTAGCGCCCGCGAAGCAAGAGCGCGGTCGCGCCCACGTTCTCCGTCGCTTGCACGAGCGGCATGAGTGCGCCCACGAGAATCGGTGCGGCAAGCCCCTCGGCCCCGAAGATCGTGTCCGCCACCGGAGCAAGGAGCACCAGCGCCAATGCGGCGAGGACTCCGCCGGCGAACTTGATCTGGAGGGCACGGACGAAGAGACGGCGCAGCTTCCCCCACTCCTCGCCGACGACGTAGCGGAATCCGAACTTCGTCAGCGGCTCCTCCACCGTCAGGTCGAGGAGGACCTGGAAGAAGCCGACGGCCGCGAGGGCGGTGACATAGATGCCGAACTCCTCCAGGCCGAGCACGCGCGCTGCGACAACCGTGCCCAGGATCCCGAGGACGACCGCGGCGTAGACCCACGCAGCCGTCGCGGATCGACGCCAGAAGACGCGGGGGGCCATCGGAGGCTGAGTCTAGAGTCCGCGTCCGAATGCGAACCCTGCGCGATCTCGTCGACCGCGACGCCACCGGGGCCGTGGTGCTCGCGCTCGCGATCCCGTTTCTCTTCTTCCACGAGAAGTACCAACTCGAGCTCACGGTGGATCTCGGCTCGACCTCGGCGGACATCCGCCTGTCGGACTCGCCGTCCTCCTCGTGGTCTCGCGGCCGCGGTCTACGCGGCGCGCAAGGGGACGTCTCGCCTGGGTCCGGCCCGGATCCTCTGGATCCCCGGGCACCGCACTTCTCCTCTGGCTCGCCTTCCAGGCGTTGCGGCCCGGCCGCCGTCGACGATGCGCGCTTCGAGGATCACCTCGTGAGCTACGTGAAGCTCGTCGAGTACGCGCTCATCGTGCTCGCGGTCCCGCTCCTCGTCCGGCGGACGCAGGACCTCACGATCGTGCTCGGGAGCCTCGTGCTCTGGTCGGCAGTCGCCTCGGCCGTGGCCCTCGTCGCAGTTCTTCGGGCTCGACATCTTCGATGCATGGAACGCCGGCTGGCGTCAGCCCTCGTTCCTCGGACACCACGACCTCGCCGCGCTCAGCGCGATCTCCGTGGCGCTCGCCGCAACCGGAATCCTCGCCGGGCGAACGCGTCTTCCCGCTGCCCCACTCTGGGGCGTAGCGCTCGTCGCGGGAGCGCTCGGGCTCATGCTCGCCGGCTCCGTCGCGGCAGCGGGCGGGTTCGCGCTCGGCGCGCTCGTGCTCGCGATCGCCGCGCGGGCCCGCTTCGAGCCCTCGGGACGCCAGTTCTTCGCGGTCTTCGCGCTCGTCGTGGTCGTCGCAGGCGGCGTCACCGCGATCCGCGCCGACTCGCTCGAGCAGTTCGTTCGCTTCATCGGCGTACGTGCAGACGAGTCGCCGGAGGGTGTCGAGACCTACTCGCAGCGCACGGTGCTCGCATACATCGGCCTCAGGATCTGGGAGGACAACCCCGTCGTCGGCGTGGGTTGGCAGCGCTCCGGGCGCGAAGACGTCTTCGAGCCGTACCTCGAGGATGCCCGCGAGCGCTTTCCCGACGTGGTGGATCTCGCCTTCCCGGCGCCCGGCCGCGAGTGGGGCGTGCAGAACCTGTACGTCCAGATGCTCGCCGACGCGGGCATCGTGGGGCTCATGCTCCTGCTTGCGGTCGGAGTCAGCGGGCTGGTTCTTGCAGGCCGCACCGTGACCTACGCGCCCAACCCGTGGGCGACGGGAGCCGGGCTCGCGGTGATGTGCGCTTTCCTGACGCTCGCCGGGGAGTGGGCGTCACTCGGCATCGTCGCCGGCATCCCGCTGCAGGCGGCGACGTGTCTCTTGCTCGGCCTCGCAGCCGCCGGTGCCGCGACCGTTGAGGAGGAGGCAGGTGTGTAGCCCGCGAGGTAGCGTCCTGCCGGCGTGAGAGTCCTCGTCACCGGCGGCGCAGGCTTCATCGGGTCGAACCTCGTTCGTGCCCTCCTCGCGCGGGGGGACGACGTCCGCGTGCTCGACAACTTCTCGACCGGCAACCGCACGAACCTGGCCGGCCTGGTCGGTGACGTCGAGCTCGTGGAGGGCGAGCTTCGCAGCTACGAGCGCGTGCACAACGCCGTTCGCGGAGTCGAGGTCGTCTTCCACCTGGGAGCGCTCGGCTCGGTGCCGCGCTCGGTGCAGGATCCGCTCACGTCGAGCGCGGTGAACGTCGAGGGCACCCTCAACGTGCTTTTGGCAGCGCGGGACGAGGGCGTCCGGCGGCTGGTGTTCGCGTCGTCCTCGTCGATCTACGGCAACCAGCCCGAGCTGCCGCTACGAGAGTCGATGGCCCCCGACCCCGTCTCTCCCTACGGCGTCGCGAAGCTCGCAGCGGAGCGGTACTGCGTCAGCTTCGCGCGCGTCTACCCCTTCGAGACGGTCGTCCTGCGCTACTTCAACGTCTTCGGGCTCCGGCAGGATCCGCGCTCCCAGTACGCCGCAGTCGTTCCGCTCTTCATCACGGCGATCGCCGCCGGCGAGCCGGTCACGATCTTCGACGACGGCGGGCAGTCCCGAGACTTCACCTACGTGGAGAACGTCGTGACGGCGAACCTCCAGGCCGCCGCTGCCGAGGGCGTCAGCGGACGCATCTTCAACGTGTCGGCCGGAACACCCGCAACGGTGAACGAGCTGGCGGAGACGATCGGTCGCCTGCTCGACAAGCCCGTCGAGCGGCGCTACCTGCCTCCTCGGCCGGGAGACCTGCGTGACTCGTGGGCAGACGTGAGCGAGGCGCGGCGCGCGCTCGGATACGAGACGACCGTGTCGCTCGAGGACGGGTTGGAACGGACGGCAGCGTTTCTTCTAGAACGAAAGGACTGACTCTAACAATAGCTTGGCGCCCCCGTCCCCTAGCGATGGGACACGGCTTCGGATCGATCGACGAGCTCGGAGAGGGGTACGGCTTCAGGAAGGTGCGCGCGCCGCTCGGCGTCACCGCCTTCGGTGCGAACGTCATCGTGTATCCGCCCGGATTCCAAGGCTTCCACCACTTTCACGACACGCAGGACGAGCTCTACTTCGTGCACTCTGGCTCAGCCCGCATCGAGGTCGGGGACGAGGATCGGATCCTCGGGCCGGGCGGCCTGGTGCACGTGGAGTCGACCACACCTCGGAGGGTGTCGAACGCGAGCGAGACCGACGATCTCGTGCTGCTCGTCATCGGGGGCAAGGGCGGCTATGTGGAGCGCGACGGCCACATGGTCGACGAGGCCGACATCGAACGGCGCGCCTCGTTCGGTAGACCGGAGCGCTAGGCCGGCCGAGTCGCGCTGAAGACGACGTCCTGCGCGAGCAGGCGGGCGTGCAAGCGACGATAACGGCCACCCAGCAACCGCTAGCCGGACTCCCGTGAAGTCGGCGAGCAACGCGCGGATGTCCGCCGGCGTGAACATGTGCAGGTGCGTGGGGTCCCTCTCCGGCTGCAGGCCGCGGACGAAGCGGAGCCGGTTCTGCACTCGAAACGCGTTCGGCACCGAACCCACGAAGACGCCTCCCGGCCGGAGGACGCGGCGCACCTCGGCGACGAGCGCACGAGGGAAGCGAACGTGCTCGAGCAGCTCACCCGCGACGACCGCATCGAAGGTCTCGCTGTCAACGGGGAGCGGCTCGTCGACGTCGGCCACCAGAGGTGTGATCCCGAGCTGCTCGGCCTTGGCCAGCGCCGCCCGATCGACGTCGACGCCGACGACGACGTTCCCCTCGAGGAAGTGACGGGTGAGCGCGCCGGAGCGGCAGCCGAGGTCGAGCACGTGCCGGCCCTGTCCGATCGCCTCCTGGAAGAGTGGAATGCGCTCGGGGACGAAGACGAAGTCGCCGGCGTTTCGGCGTAGGCGATGGTGGGCCTCGTACAGCCTGCCCGAGCAAGGTGCTCACGTCGAGCTGACGGCGGCCTCGTGCCCGAGCGAGGCGATGGTCTTCCTCAGGCCGTCCTCCAGCTCGACCTCCGGCTGCCAGCCGAGCAGTTGCTTGGCACGGGTGATGTCCGGCTGCCGCACCTGCGGGTCGTCGACGGGAAGCGCCTCGAAGACGATCTCGCTCGAGGAGCCGGTCAGCCGGATGATCGTCTCGGCCAGCTCGAGCAGCGGCTTCTCGTCCGGGTTACCGAGGTTGACGGGGAGATGCTCGTCGGACTCCGTGAGCAGGACGAGACCTCGGATCAGGTCGTCCACGTAACAGAAGCTCCGCGTCTGCGAGCCGTCCCCGAACACGGTCAAGGGCTTTCCCGCCAGAGCCTGATCGAGGAACGTCGGAATCGCACGGCCGTCGTTGGGCCTCATCTTCGGCCCGTACGTGTTGAAGATCCTCGCAATCCCGGTGTCCACGCCCTGCTGTCGGTGATACGCCATCACGAGCGCCTCGGCGTACCGCTTCGCCTCGTCGTAGACGCCGCGCGGGCCGATGGGATTGACGTGCCCCCAGTAGGTCTCGGGCTGCGGGTGCACCTGCGGGTCCCCGTACACCTCGCTCGTCGAGGTGAGCAGGAACCGCGATCGCTTGAACTTCGCCAGGCCGAGGGCGTGGTGCGTCCCGTACGAGCCGGTCTTCAGGGAGTGCAGCGGCATGCGCAGGTAGTCGATCGGGCTCGCGAGCGCCGCGAGGTGGTAGACGTAGTCGACGGGCTCGTCGACCGCGATCGGGTCGATCACGTCGTGGTTCACGAACGTGAACGCCTCGTCCCGCAGGCCCTCGATGTTCTCGAGTGACGACACGACGAGGTTGTCGAGACAGATCACCCGCTGGCCGCGCTCGAGCAGCGCCTCGCAGAGATGGGAGCCGAGAAAGCCGGCGCCGCCGGTGACGAGGGACGTGGGCATGGTGTCGATGGTAGCCAGAGGCCTGGTGGGATCTGTTACGCCACGCTCGCCGAGGATCCTGCGTTTGACCCCGGGAGCGACCCGCCTGCACTGGGAGGGCCGCCGGAAACGCGACGCCGAGGTGCACCTCGCGCGCGCATGTTTCCGCTCTAGCCCCGACCTTGCAGAACTTCGGTCTGCGCAATTCGAAAGTCGGCCCGTTCTTGCCCTCATCGCGGAGTATCCCGAGGGGGGAAGGCAGCTCGTTCGGCGCTCCTCCAACCGAATGCTGGCTACGGCTGGGGTCGGGCACTTCACTTCCGCGATGCTCCGCAGCTCGCGGTGGCAGCGATCCGGCTTGTCGTCACGTCCGTGCGCACCGGCGCGATGCTTCCAGCTTGTGAGCAGACCTCCCTCCCCGGCCTCGGCGGGAGGTGCGAACCGATCAGCTGAAGGTCGGACGTTCGAGGAGGCCGCAATCCCGGTTCCGGAGCGGCCTCAGCGCAGCTCCTTGTTCGCCTCCATGTCGAACCACATGGCGAACAGCGTCATCTGCAGGCCCGCGATGAAGAGCACCGCGACCAGCACGATCGTCGGGGTCGTGATCTCGTTCCCCGCGATGCGCAGGACGACCTCGATCAGCCCGAGCAGGAAGCCCGCCACCGTCATCAGCACGCCGAAGGCGTAGAAGAAGACGAGCGGATGGAAGTCGCGGATCACGTACTTGTGCCCCATCCGCCACCAGAAGCCCTTGACCAGGAGCCAGGAGATGCGGGGAACGACCGAGCGCAGCTTGATCCCCGACTGCTCGCCCACGTCGTAGATCGGGCGTGAGGGAACGTCCCGGACCCGCGCGTTCTGGACGTTCAGGTGGACGAGCATGTCGTTCGGGAACCCGTAGCGCGGATAGAGCTCGTCGAGGTCGAGCGCGGCGAGGGCATCGCGTGAGATCGCCGTGTACCCGGCCTGCGAGTCGGCGACATGCCAGTACCCGGAGGCGATCTTCGTCAGGAGCGAGAGCACGGCGTTCCCGAGATAGCGGGTGCGCGGGATCACCTTCCAGGCCTCGCCGGAGACGAGGCGGTTCGCCTTCGCGTACTCCACCTCGCCTCGCGCGACGGGACGGACGAGTCCTGCGAGCTCCGCAGCGATCCATCTGGTTGTCGGCCGCCATCACGCAGGTCACGTCGATGCCCTCCTCGAGCGCCCGCCGGTAGCCGGTCACGATCGCGGCGCCCACGCCCTCCGTTTCGCTCGTGCGAGAACACCTCGATCCGTGGATCCCCGATCGCGACGGCCGCGGCCGCCGTCGCGTCACCGCGACGCATCGTCCACGACGTAGACGCGATCGACGAAGTCGGGGATCCCGCGCAAGGTCTCCACGACGAGACGCTCCTCGTCGTACGCGGGCACGACGACGGCCACGCGCTTGCCCTCGAACATCAGCCGGAGGTCGCGGCGCGCCGCCGGCGCGCCACGAACGGCTCCGCGACGAGAGCGAGAATCGCGCCGACGAGCAGGCCGAGCAAGCGCGCCGACGAGGAGCGACGTCCGGCTCGAGCGCGCGGTCGTCTTCACCGCTCGAGCAGGCTCGACGACACGGCTCGACTCGACGCTCTCGGCGAGGTTGAGGAGCTGGCGCGACTCGAAGAGGTTGTCCTGGCAGCGACGTCCGCCGCGCGTCGGCGGTGGTGATCACCGAGTTCAGGTTCGCGCTCAGGAGCAGGCGCTGGTCGAGCGGGATCGACTGGTCCTGGATGAGCGTGTCCTGCTGGCGCTGGGCGGCCTGGATGCGCGTCTCGATGGCCGCGAGCTGCGCCGTGCTGACGGCGACCTGCTGCTCGAGGAGCTCGACCTTGTCGGCGACGTAGGTGGAGACGTTCTCGACGACCCGGGCAGCGAGCGCGTCCGCAGCCGCCTCGATCTTGCGCGGGCCGGAGTCGCCCTTGACCCCGATCTCGATCAGCGGGTTGATCCCGCGCACCTGGCCGGCGGCGAGGAGCTCACGGGTCGAGATCGACGATCGCAGCTTGGACACGGGGATGCCGGTCGCGTCCGAGACGTCGCCGAGAACGGATTCGGAGCGGACGATCTCACCGACCGTGCGCGGGTTCGTCGCGAGGCTCTGGATCTGCCCGCCGCCGAGCGGGGCGAACGGCTGGCCGAGGTAGACGATGGTCTCCGCGCGCCACACCGAGCCTCCGGAGAGCGCGAGCACGAGACCGATGACCGCGCCGACGAGGAGGCCTCCGACCGGAAGCCACCAGCGCTGCTCGATGCGCTTCCAGGCCGATGCGAGATCGACCTCCTGCTCGCCTTCGAGCTCGGCAGGGGAGCGGCGGTCAGTCATGGGCCGATCTCCGGCCCATGACTTCGGGAGGGGGAGTGGGGGAACCGCGGGTTCCCCACGCTTTCGAGAAGGGGGCACGCCGGGGAAACATGGTTTCCCCCGCGGGAGCGAGCCGAAGGGGAGCGACTTCATCGGCTCGCGACCCTATCAGCGGCCCAGCGCCACTGAGCCTCGAGGCCCTCTGCGAACGGCGTTCGCGGCTCCCAGCCCGTCTTCTCGCGGATCCGGGACGTGTCGGCGAGCGTTCGGCTCTGGTCTCCCTGGCGGCGCGGCGCGCTGCACGAGCTCGAGCTCCCGCCCGGCGACCGCCGGCAGGGTCTCGATCGCCTCGCGCATGGAGACCTCCTCGCCTCCGCCGACGTTGAAGACGTCTCCCGCCGAGCCCCGCTCCATCGCGAGGATCGTCGCCTCGACGGCGTCGTCGACGTAGGTGAAGCTGCGCGACTGCGTTCCGTCGTGGTGGAGCTCGAAGGGCCTCCGTCGGCGAGGCAGCGCGACGATCTTCGCGAGCGCCATGTCCGGGCGCTGTCGCGGGCCGAAGATCGTGAAGTAGCGGACGACGACGTGGTCGAGCCCGAACTCGCGGCGGTAGGCGTGGCCGAGGTGCTCGCAGGCGAGCTTCGTGATCCCGTAGGGCGAGAGCGGCCGCGGCAACGCATCCTCCCGCGTGGGGTAGCTCTCCGCGTCGCCGTAGATCGACGAGGACGAGGCGAAGACCGTGCGCGCTCCTGCCGCCGCTGCCGCCGCGAAGAGGCGCTCGCTCGCGAGCACGTTCTGGCGGACGTAGACCGGAAAGACGCTCGCCGAAGCTGCTCACTCCGGGCTGGCCGGCGAGGTGGAACACCCCGTCCACGCCCGAGAAGTCCGAGCTCGTCCGCGGCGAGGTCGATGCGCTCCACCGGCAGCCCGCGCGCGTTCTCCTCCTTCAGCGCAGGGTCGTAGTAGTCGGTGAACGCATCCCAGCCGACGGCGTCATGCCCCCGCTCGACGAGCGTGCGGAGGAGCTGCGAGCCGATGAACCCGGCAGCGCCGGTGACGACGTAGCGCATCGCGCGGAACGCTAGATGCTCGAGCGGAAATTGGCGCGCGCAGTAGAAGGGTCAGTCGTAGTGGCAGTCGTACATCGTCTGCCGCTGCGTCGGGCTCGAGGGGCCCTCCCAGAGATAGACGACCGTGCCCCTCCGCTCGAGCCTGCCGGTGAGCTCCCCGGCGACGGATCGGTAAAGGTCGAGCAGCTTCTCGGCCTCGGACGTCGAGCGTGCGATGGCCACGTGGACACCGTTGCCCTCGACCCGGGTCGCAAGCCAGCCGTCTACCGGCGCTGGCCGCGATCGGATCGGTCTCGGTCGTGAGCTCGAGGAGCTTCTCGCGCGTGAGACAGCGGATCGTCTCGGAGAGCGGCGGGGTCTCCTCGTGGATGACCCGGTACACGAGCCACCCGCCGATCTGAAGCGCCACGACGGCCGCGACTGCGACGAGGGCGCCCGCAGGTACCTCCATTCCCAGGAGGGGACGGCGCTCATGGGTTGTCGACCGCGAGCCCGAAGCGCAGGCTCACGATTGCGCCGAGGACGAGGAGGATCGCGAGCGGGACGAGCAGCCGCGGAGAACGTCGCGTGATCCCGTCGAACGCGAATCCGAAGCACGCCGCCCAGGCGGGAACCGCGGTGAGCATGAACGAGCCTTTCCCGGTGTCGCCATCCGTCGTCGGATACGCGGTCGCGAAGTACAGGACTCCGACGAGCGCCGCGGCGGGAAGCATCGACACGAGCAGGCGCGCCGGCTCGTCCGACGGACGCCGGATCGAGAACACGAGCAGCGCCAGCCAGCCGGCGACCGCGAGCAGCGTGAAGGGAGCTCCGACGACGGCCTGGACTACCGTCTCGCGGCGTTCACTCTCGGTCGGAGGACCGCCCGAGCTGTTCCAGTGCCACACGCCGAAGTAGTCACCCCACACCTCCGCGTAGGCGACGGGTGCGAAGCGGTTCGAGAACGAGGGCCGCACCGGGTCGGTCAGGACGTCCGGCAGGCCGAGGCTGACGTAGAAGCCGAGCGGACGCCGGTCCCAGAGTGGAGCCTCCACCTGGGGCCGGTCGAAGATCGGGTTGTCGTACTGCGTCGCCTGGTAGCCGTACCAGGGCAGCGGAAGCGCGATCGCGGCGACGGCTACGACCGCCAGCGCCCGGCCGATCGAGCGACGTTCGGCCCGACGCGTCACGAGCGCGACGCAGAGCACGAGCAGGACGACGCCCACCGTCCACAGCGTCCAGGCACGGACGAGCTGGCCCGCGGCGAGGGCGGCCCCGATCCCGAGTGCCGCGACGAGGGAGTACCGGCGTCGAACGAGCATCCGCGCGGCGAGGGCGATCGCGAGCGTGGAGAAGAAGAGCGACAGCGGCTCGGGATGGAACATCGCAGACGCCTTGAAGACGACCGGGCAGGCGACCACGAAGCCGAGGGCCGCGAGGTGCAGAACCGGCCGTCCCGGCCAGAGCTCGCGAACGAGCAGCAGAGCAAGAGCACGGTCCCGACCGCCGCCAGCGCGTTGACCATCTGACCCACCCGCTCGGGATGCTCGAGGCCGAGCTCCTCCCCGAGCAGGATCCCGACGCCGCCGACGGCGAAGAACCCCGGCGGCGTGTAGTAGCTGCCGGTCGCGTCGGGAAGCTCGCCGTCCTTCGCGAGGAGAGTGGCGTAGTCGAGCGCCTCCCGCGCGTCGTAGCCGGCGATCGCGGGATAGACGAGCGCGTTCCTCACGGCGACGACGGCGACCAGGACGACGATCGCAGCGACTGCCGCGGTCTCGAGACGGGAGCGCGAGCCCCTCATACCCGAGGCAGCGGGCGCAGCGTCCCCTCGCCGTCGGGGGCGAGGCAGACCTCGGAGAAGAAGCGCGTCATGTAGACGCCTTCCTCGAACTCCCCCACACGCGGCTCCGGCCGCTCGCCCCGGGCGAGAGCCAGAGCGAGCTCCGGGTAGCGGCTGCCGGCGGCGAGCGGGAGCGGGAAGCCTCCGCCGAAGCGGGTGTTCACGTCGGTTACCGGCAGGCTGCCGTCGGGCTCGCGGAAGCACTGCACATTCGCCGGCCCCTTGATTCCCACGGTCTCCGCGACGTGGCGGCCGTACTCGACCAGCTCCGGGTCCTTCAGCGAGGCACCCTTGATCGACTCGCCGCCCTTCGACAGGAGCATCGTCCGCGGGATCGCGTTCAGGCACCGCGCTTCGAGGTCGCAGAAGACGTCGATCGAGAACTCCTCGCCCAGGCACTGCTCCTGCACGAACGACGGCGGCGGTCGTGTAGCCGAGGAAGAAGTCGAGCTCCCGTGCGATCGGCCGCCCGGTAGATGTGGCGCGACCCGAATCCCTGGCGCGCCTTGACCAGCAGCGGGTAGCGCGCATCTGGCGGACCTCGTCGGGCTCCCAGCTCTCCGGCGAGGCGATTCCGCGCTCGACGAAGAAGCGGTGCGCTTCGAGCTTGTCCGACATGCGGTCGCACACGTCGGCGTCGGGGAGCAGCAGCACCGCAGGCTCGAGCTCGTCTCGCGCACGGGAGAGCACGGGATGGTCGAGGTCGTTCAGCGGCACGATCAGCCGGACGTCGTGCTCTTTCACGAGGGCGGCGAGCGCGTCGACATATCCGGGGTCGGCGATGCGCGGGACGATCGCCTGGATGTCCGCGTGATAGAGCGCGGGCGCGAGCGGGTCGGCGTCTGCTGCGAGCGTCACGGCCCCGGCGGCGCGGAACGCACGGACGATGTCCACCCGCTGACCCGCGCAGGTGAAGAGGACGACCGTCACGGTCGGAGAGCGTACTCGGAGGAGTCGTCAGCTACCTCGCTAACGTGAGACGCGGTGTCCGCCGACGCAGATTCGCGTCCTGCGGGTGATCGCGCGCCTCAACATGGGCGGGCCTGCGATCCACGTCGCCAACCTCGCCGCGGGCCTCGAGACGCGCGGCTACCACACGACCCTCGTCGCAGGCTCGCTCGCGCGGGGCGAGGACTCGATGGCGTTCCTGGCCGAGCGACTGGGGGTTTCCGTCGTGAGCGTCGCCGAGCTCCAGCGCGAGGTCTCCGTGCTGCACGACGCGCGCTCGGTCCTGCGGGTCGCCGAGCTGATCCGCAGCGAACGTCCCCACATCCTGCACACGCACACGGCGAAAGCGGGAGCCATCGCTCGCGCCGCCGCCCTCCTCGCCGGCGGCGCCCGTCCGCCGGTCGTCCTGCACACGTTTCACGGGCATGTCCTCAAGGGCTACTTCGGCGCGGGGCGCACCGCGTTCTTCCGGCAGGTGGAGCGGACGCTCGCGCGGGCCTCCGACGTGCTCGTCGCGGTCAGCCCGGAGGTGCGGGACGAGCTCGTCGAGCTCGGAGTCGCGCCGTACGAGAAGTTCGTGGTGATCCGGCTCGGGATCCCGCTCGAGGAGCGGCTCGGCGGCCCAGCTGCGGACTCGGACTACCGGCGCCTGTACGGGATCCCGCCAGGCGGCGTTCGTCGTCGGCTGGGTCGGGCGCATGACCGGAGTGAAGGCGACGGGAGCTGTGCTGGAGATCGTGCGCGTCGCACGCGAGCGCGGAGTCGACGCGGTGCTGTGCATGGTCGGAGACGGCCCCGACCGCGAGGGTCTCGAACGCCTGGCGCACGAGCTCGGCATCGCTCGGCACTGCTACTTCGTCGGCTACCAGTCGGATGTCGCCGGGCTACTACCGGTTGTTCGACGCGTTCCTGCTGCCCTCGGTGAACGAGGGAACCCCGGTCAGCGCGATCGAGTCCCTCGCCTCGGGGACACCGGTGGTGGCGAATCGCGTCGGAGGAGTGCCCGATGTGGTGCGGGACGGCGTGGACGGGTTTCTCGTCGAGCCCGGAGACGCGCGAGGCTGCGGCGGAGCGACTCGCGACTGCTCGCGGCCGATCCCGCGCTGCGGGCGAGGCTCGGCGAGTCAGGCCGCGCGCGGGTGCTCGCGCGCTATTCGGTCTCGCGGCTCGTCGACGACGTCGACCGGCTCTACCGGTCGTTGCTCGCGGCCAAGGGCCTCTAGCGCCAGCCGCCGGTCGCCCCGCGATACGTCCCGCGAAAGAGCGCGAGCGGCGTCTTCAGCAGGATCTCCAGGTCGACTCGCGGTGAGCGATGATCCACGTACCAGACGTCGAGCTCGATGCGGTCGGCCCACGGCAGCGAGGCTCGACCCTGCACCTGCGCCCAGCCGGTCAATCCCGGGCCTGATCTCCAGGCGTCGCCACTGCTGCTCGTCGTACTGCTCCACCTGGTAGCGGAGCGTCGGCCGCGGGCCGATGACGCTCATGTCCCCGCGCAGGATGTTCCAGAGCTGCGGCAGCTCGTCGATCGAGGTCCGCCGGAGGACGCGGCCGACTCGCGTGATTCTGCGATCGCCCTGGTCGACCGCGTAGCCGGCGCCGAGCTTCTCCGCCCCGACGACCATCGACCGGAGCTTGAGCACCTCGAAGTCCTCCCCGTGCCTGCCGACACGCGTCTGCCGGTAGAGAACCGGCCCGCCGCTCTCGAGCTTCGTCGCGAGCGCGGCGAGACCGAGGAGCGGGCTCGTGAGGGCAAGGCCGACGCCCGCGACGACGACGTCGGCGGCGCGGTTCACCTCGTCCCCTTCGCCTTGTCCCACGTCTGCGGAGTGCCGGAGCGCAGGTAGCGCACGAGCCCGGCGGCGGTCGCCTTCGTGACGACGTAGTAGTAGTAGGCGAGGCGGGCTCCCGGAACCGGCAGCCGCGCTCGACCGGCCGCCGCCAGCCCGAGCCCTCCGAGCTGCAGGGCCAGAAAGCGCCGGTAGAAGGGCGCGCGGCCGAGCAGAGCCAGGTTCGAAAGCGAGCAGTCCGAGATGCAACGCGCCGCTCGAGTAGCGGAGCACGCGGTGCGATACGAGCTCGGCCATGTACAGCGGGCGCGTGGGCCGGAACATGCGGCCGGTGAGGAGGTGGCCCCAGGAGCGCGCGTTCATGCGCACCTTGCGGCCGTACTCGTCCTCGGGCTCGCTGGCCGGCTTCTCCACCGCGACCGCCTCGGAGTCGTAGACCGCACGCCGTCCCGCCTGCTCCATCAGGTACGGGAAGCCGAAGTCGTGCCCGAACTTGGGGTCGTCCTCGACGTACGCCTCCCGGCGCACGGCGTAGATCGCGCCGTTGCCGGCCGTGATCGAGCTCGCCCTGGACTCCTGCTCGCGCACCCACACCTCGTAGCGCCAGTAGAGACCTTCGAGATTGGCTCCGTCCGCGCTCTCGAGCCGAAGCTGCCCGCAGACGTAGCCGACCTCCGGGTCGGCGAGGTTGCGCACGAGCTTGCGCAGCGCGTCCGGCTTCCATTCGGTGTTGGCGTCCGTGAATGCGACGACGTCGCTCTCGGTCTCCCGTACCGAGCGGTGCTGGGCCGCGACCTTGCCCTCACGCGGGCAGCGGAGGAGCCTCACTCGTGGCTCGCGCGCGGCGACACTCCTCGACGATCGCGTCCGTGCGGTCTCGCGAGCCGTCCGAGGCGACGACGATCTCCAGGCTCTCGGGCGGATAGTCGAGCTCGAGGAGGTTCTCGAGGCGGCGGCCGATCACGTCCTCCTCGTCGTGGGCGGAGACGACCAGCGCGACGGAGGGGGTCACGTCCTCGCGCCTGACCGGACGCGGCCGAAGGCGTGCGAGCACGCCCATCGCCGCCGGGTACCCGGCATGCGTCCAGGCGAGAGCGCCGAGGGACCCCCAGAAGAGCGCCTTTCCGATCACGCGGCGAGGAGCTCTCGGACGAGCGCGCGGTACCGCTCCATGGCCACGACGCGATCGGCCTCCTCCTCGACGTAGTCGCGGCCTCTCCGCCCCATCTCCGCCAGGTCGTACTCGCCGTCGGACGCCGAGCGGATGGTGCGCGCGAGAAGCTCGGGCCTCCCCGGAGGGATGACGACTCCGCAGCCGATCGTCGCGTACGAGGCGCGCCGTCTCGCTCTCGTCCTCCGCAGCAACGATCACGGGCCTGCCGGCGGAGAGGATCCCGTACAGGCGGCTCGGAACGACGTATCCGGCGAGTCCCTTCGCGAGGCCGACGACATGGACGTCCGCGCTCGACAGCGAGAGCGGAAGGCGCTTCGCGCTTCTGGTAGGGGAGGAAGCGCACCATGTCGTCGACCTCGAGCGTGTCGGCGAGCGAGACCATCTCCGCGTGCCGCGCCCCGAAGCCGGCGATCACGATCCGCAGGTCGTCCCGG
The DNA here is from genome assembly GCA_963840705.1 of uncultured Actinomycetes bacterium. GTDB lineage: Bacteria > Actinomycetota > Thermoleophilia > Gaiellales > Gaiellaceae > GMQP-bins7. The sequence continues at coordinate 159,217 of CAWIZT010000013.1, forward strand.
TCGCGAAGGAACGTCGCAGCGCGAACGAGGCTGTCCAGGTCCTGCGCATGGCCCACGTTGCCCGAGTGCATGACGACGAAGGGCGACACCAGGTCGTGCGCTACCCGCCCACTCGTTGTCGCGAGGCTGAGGCGTGATCGCACGCGTATCGACCCAGTTCGGGATCACGCGCAAGCCGGTCCGGCGGCGCGCCCTTGGCCTGCAGCCGCTCGCGCATGGTCTCGCCGATGGCGACGATCCGGTCGGCGCGCCGCAGGTAGGCGCCGACGAGACCGCCGAGCACGCCGACGACCGCGGGGTTACGGAGCCGGTCGAGCTCCGTCGCGATCTCCGGGAACACGTCCTGGCTGATGACGAGCACCGGAACCCCGAAGCGGCGGCCGACGGCGACCCCCACGTCACCCACGATCGGCGGATCGGTCATGCAGAGCACGAGGTCGGGAGCAGGACCGCGGAGTGCGTACGTGAGCGCTGCGCCGAGGTAGGAGAAGTAGTTCACGGCCCGCCGAGCGAGCTCGGAGCGCTCGTACGACGTCGAGGAGACGCGGACGATCCGGACGCCTTTGTGCTCGTCCTCGCGCGGCGCGTCCTCGTGGCCGTGCAGGACGCCCGTCACGACCTCGACCTCGTAGTCCTCCGCGAGCGCCTCGCAGAGCTCGGTCAGGAGATGCGCGGTCGCCTCGACCCCGGGCCAGTAGTACTGGTTGAGGACGAGGATGCGGCGCCGCCTGCCGTCGGGAGACACGCGGCAAGGCTAGATGCTCGATCTAGCGCCTGTCGCCGACGGCCTCCCGCACTGCCGCGAGGAAGCCGGCGACGCTCGGCCCGTAGCCCCAGTCCTGCGCGAGCTCGCGCGAGCGCGTCCCGAAGGCTTCGCGCATGCTCGGATCTGCGGCCAGGCTCCGCAGCGCCGCTGACGCTGCGTCGACATCCCCGGCGCCGACGAGCAATCCGTTCTCCCCGGCCCGCAGGAGGTCGTGAGCCGCGCCGACGCGGTCGGAGAGGACGAGCGGCAGCCCGCACGCGGCGGCTTCGTTGACGACGACCGCCCACGGCTCACGCTCGGACAGGAGCGCGAACACGTCGGCAGCGACGTAGATCTCGACGATGCGCTCCCACTCACGATCACCTGCGAGCGTGAGTCGCACGCCGCGAACGCCGGCGAGATCCTCGAGCCGCTCCCGCTCGGGGCCCTCGCCGGCCAGGACGAGGAGAAGTCGCGGATCGTCGGCCTCGGCGACCGCGTGGATGAGGACATCGAGACCCTTCTCCGGCGCGAGCCTGGCGACCGAGAGCACGACGACGTCGTCCGGCCCCGCTCCGAGCTCTTGCCGGAGCTCGTCCCGGCGGCTCGCAAGCCGGTCGGCCTGCTCCCCGAACTCCTCGACGTCGATCGTGTTCGCGAAGACCCGCACGCGCTCGGGCGGCGCGCCGCGAGCGACCATCGAGCGTCGCGCGAGCGTTCCGGTGACGAGGACGCCGGAGGCGCCCTCGACCACGCGCGGCACGACGGCGCCCTTCACCTGTCGCCGCCAGCCCGGGCGAGGGCCCTCGTCGTGGCTCTCGACGACCAGGACGTACGGCACGCGACGAACGCGGCTCCAGACGATCGCCGCCTGCGCCGCGAACGTGCTCCAGCCGGAGACGACGACCACCTCGGGCCGCGCCGCAGCGAGGGCGCGCGTGACGCCTGGGGTCACCGGATAGTCGTGGTGCAGCATCTTCCGCGCGCCTGGCAGGCGTGCGCCGCGGAGGAAGACGGCTCGGTGCCGGGGATCGATGCGCCACGTTCTCCCGGCGACCGTATCCGCGGCGTAGATCACCGTCAGATCGACCTCCGGCTGCGCGGCGACGCGGTCGAGCAGCGGCGCGCGGTACGGCGTCGGCTCCGGGAACACCGCGGCGACCCGGATCGCCCGCGGGTCGGGACGACCCGCCGTACAAGTCTCGTTCAGACCACCTCTCGGCATCCACGCGCTGCCGACTCGCGCCGTTGCTGCCCACCGAGCCCCGCGTGCGGCGGATCGCTGCATGCGTCGGAAGCAGCGGATCGAGAGCGGCCGCCTGGCGCAGCAACCTCCGCGCGCGCGGTCCGCCGGCCCGGAGCGCGAGCCGCGCAAGCGCACGGCCGGCCGCCTCGCGAGCAGGCTTGGCCACTGGTGAACGGGATCGTGGCGAGGTCAGCTCGAAGGCGTCGAAGAGCTCGACGAAGGCCGAAGTCGCCGTCCTCGACGCTCGGCGTGGAGCGAACAGGCTCGCACCCGACCCGCCGCGCGAGCTCGGCACGCTCGGCGGCCAGCTCGGGCGCGACTTGCCGCGATCTCGCGCAGGGAGACGCGCTCGCTGAAGCGTCCGCTGCAGACCGCCCCGCGCCTGCGAAGCCTGTCCGGGATGCAGCGCGATAGAGGACGAGCGGGCTCGACCGAGTTGTCGCCTCGGCTCACGTCGAGCAGCCGCGTCCAGAGGTCGTAGTCCTCGCTCTCGCGGTACTCGGTGTCGTAGCGCAGCCCGTGCCGCTCGAGCACGTCGCGGTCGACGAGCACGTCGGATGGAAGAACGGGCGCGCTGAAGAGCGCGCCCAGCGAATCGCCGGCGGCGCCGCGGCATCGAAGATGTGAGGCGTTCCGGCCGACCGCCGGCGTCGATGTCGAGCACTCCGGCTCCGACGAACCGCGATCGAGGAGCCCGATGCGACCATGCGCTGAGAGCTGCCGCTCGAGCCGTCGCGGAAAGGCAATGTCGTCCGCGTCGAGCCGGGCGACGTAACGCCCGCGAGCCTCGTCGAGCCCGCGGTTCAGCGAGGCGGCGAGCCCTCGTCGCTCCTCGTTTCGAAGCACGCGCAGCCGCGCGTCGTCGACTGCGCCGAGGATCTCCGGGGTCTCATCGGTCGAGCCGTCGTCGACGACGATCAGCTCGAGGTCGGAGACGGTCTGGCGAAGGATGCTCTCGAGCGCCGCCCGCAGGTAGCGCTCGCCGTTCGAGACGGCGAGGAGCACGGACACGAGCGGGGCGGCGGGCACGGACGTCCCGTAGCCTACGGCGCGTGCACACAGGAGCTTCCGTCGTTCGACCTCGTCGTCGCGACGGTCGGACGCGTCGCAGGAGCTCGAGCACTTCCTCACCGCGCTCGAGTTCCAGACGCATCAGCGCTTCCGGCTGATCCTCGTCGACCAGAACCCTGACGACAGGCTCGACCCGGTCGTCGAGGCCACCGGGCTGAACGTTCTCCATCTTCGCTCCGAGCCCGGGCTCTCACGCGCTCGCAACGTGGGTCTCGCCCATGTGACCGCCGACGTCGTCGCGTTTCCCGACGACGACTGCGCCTACGAGCAGGGCCTCCTTACGCACGTCGAGCGGACTGCTCGTCGAACGATCCGAGCGCTCGACGGCGTGACCGGGCGCAGCGTCGACCGTGGCGGACGCTCCTCGCCCTCCTGGAAGCGCGAACCCGGCCGTTCTCACCGACCACAACCTCTGGAACCGCGCGATCTCGTACACGATCTTCCTGCGCCGCGAGGTCGTCAAGCGGGTGGGAGCGTTCGACGAGCGCCTCGGGCTCGGCTCGGGCGAGCCCTGGGCCTCGGGCGAGGAGATCGACTACCTCATTCGCGCCGTGCGGAGCGGAGCCCGGATCCGGTACGACCCCTCGCTCACGGTTCGCCACGACGAGCGCGGTCAGGACACCGCGTTATCGGGACGGCGCCAGCATCGGATACCTGCTGCGCAAGCATCGCTACCCGCTCGCGGATGCGGGGCGCGCATGCTCGTCCGGCCGGCGGGCGGCGTTCTCGTCTCCCTCGCGCACCGGGATCGCGAGCGTCGCTCGCTTCCAGTGCGGCAACCTCCGCGGCCGGCTGCGCGGCTACCGGGAGACGAGCTCCGAGAACAGCGCCGAGTGACGGTCGAGCCAGGGCTCGAGCGAGAACCGCTCGACCGCCCTGGCCCTCGCTCTCGAGGCGTATCCCGCGAGATCGGCGAGAACGAGATCGATCGCGTCCGCGAGCGCTTCGGGCGCGGGTGGCTCGTCGCGCTCCCACGACTCGGGATGCGGAACGCCGACTGCCGCCCGCGTCGCCGACGAGCTCGACCGTCCCGCCGCTCGCCGGATAAACGACCGGAAGCCCCGTCGCCATCGCCTCCAGCACGAGCGTCGGGCACGGGTCCTAGACCTTCGTGTGCAGGAGCAGATGCGCGCGGCGGAAGATGGCGGGTGCGTCGCGCTGCGCGTACTCGCCGACGAGGTCGAACCGGTCACGGAGACCGAGCTCATCGATCGAGCGGCTCCCGGCCGGCGACACGAGACGCCCGGTCACGAGCAGCGTGCGTCAGGATGGCGCTCACGCAGGCGCGGCGAGCGTGCTGCAACGCCAGCTCGAGGCGATAGCCTGCGTCTGGTCGCCCCCTAGCAGGAGCACCGGGCCAGCGGGAGGCAGCGCTGTTGCCGGCCTGAACCGGTCACGTCGACGGCGTTCGGAAGCACCTCCCAGGATCCCCGTGGCTCACCCAGGAAGAGATCGGCAGAGCGCTTCGAGAACTCGCTCTGGTAGAGCACGTGGTCGCCGCGAGCAGCGGCCTGGCGCAAGGGCCGGTTGACGCTCCTCCGTGCGCTCGCCCGCCCAGCCCGGATAGCCGACGCCGTCCTGGTTCACGACGACGGGAATCCGGCGACGTCGCGCGAGTGAGAGCAGCGGCCGGAGGTCGCGCGGAAGCCACGTCGAGCCGAGGTAGAGCAGCGAGAAGTCGCGTCGGGCTGTTCGGGAAGCGCTCGTTGAGCTTCTGCGCCTTCGCCGTTCCGCCGGCTGCGCGCTCGCCAGATGCTCGGAACGAGGTCGTGCCCGTAGAAGACCCGCATGCCGGCCGCGGGCTTGCCGGCGGTCGAGAAGGCGCACCCAGCGCAGCCTGCACGTCCGTACCGGCGCGATCGGGCGCGGCTCAAGTCCATTCGCTCACTTCGCCGGCGCGGGCATGGCGACGAACCCTCGCAACAGCTTGCGCCAGCGTGCGACGAAGGGCTCCGTACGAGGTTTCCGTCCGCCGTCGCGCGCCCGGCTCGAGAGCACCGGGTCGAGCTCCTCATGCGGGCGTCTCCGCGATCCGAGCGACCCAGTCGACGAGTCGCATCGACGTCCTCCACGTCCACGATCCAGCCGTTCTCCCCGTGCCGCACGAGATCGAGACGCCTGTCCGACGCGCGTCGTCACGAGCGGGGTGCCGGTCGCCATGGCCTCGAGCACCGCGCGCGGGCCGCCCTCGTCGCGCGACGTGACGAGGCAGACGTCGATCGCCTCGTACGCCTGCGAGAGCGAGTCGACAGACGGCAGCAACGCGTGGCGATAGGGAATGCCCAGCCGCTCGAGCCCAGCCTTGACGTACCCGCGCGAGGGGCCGGTGAGGAGGAACGTCAATTCGGGAACACGCTCGCGCAGCCGGCCGGCCGACGGCGAGGAGCACGTCCGGGCCCTTGATCAACTTCGGCTCGAGCCCGTCCCCCCAGCCCACGCCGTCCTTCTGAAAGGAGCCCGCGACGAATGCCGACTCCGGAAGGTCGAGCGCTCGGCGTGCGACGGACCGCGCTTCGTCGCTTCGAAACCCGAACCGCTCCGTGTCGATCCCGATCGGTATCCGATGCACTTTCTGTGCGGCGATGCCCGTGTCGAGCACAAGCTCCTCCATCGCATGGTTCGTCACCTGAACGCGATCGATCTCCTCATGTCGCCGACGCATCGTCTCGAAGCACGCGTCGAACTCGGGCATGCCCGGTGTGCCGGGGCGCCCGTGGAAATAGGCGAAGCCAAGCCGGTTGCCATGCCGCTCGAAGTCGTGCAAGAGGAGCGTGAACTGGCTGAGGTGGAAGATCGATTGCTCGCTGACGCCTTTCGCCCATGCCTCGGGGCCGATCTCCACACCCAGTCGACGAGCCGTCCGTTCCAGCTGGCGCGCTTCGTACGAGAGCACCCAGTTGACGTCCTCGTGCGCGATGAAGAGACGCGTGTGCGGCGCCCAGCCCCGGGTACGCAGGGCGACGGCGGCGCGCCGAAGCGGGCGCCCGACCGGTGCCACGAGGCGGCGCGAGAGCACTAGATGTCGGCGAGGGTCTCGACCGGCTCGAGCCGGGAGCGGAGCCGCGCGACGTCCGCGTCGACGAGAAGCTGGACGAGGCCCTCGAAATCGACGCGTGGCGACCAGTCGAGCTTCTCGCGTGCCTTCGACGCATCGCCCACGATGTCGTGGAGCTCCGCCTTGCCGCGGATCAAGGCGTCGTCCACCCGTACGTGATCCTCCCAGTCGAGCCCCAGGTGCGCAAAGGCGGCCGCCGCGAGCTCCCGCACGCTGTGCGTCCTCCCGCTCGCGATTACGTAGTCGTCCGCCTCTTCCTGCTGGACCACGAGCCACATCGCGCGCACGTAGTCGCCCGCGTATCCCCAGTCGCGCCGCGCGTCGAGATTGCCGAGCAGGAGCTCGCTCTTGAGCCCGAGGCTGATTGCGGCCGCCGCGTGGGAGACCTTTCGCGTGACGAAGTCGAGCGGCCGACGCGGCGATTCGTGGTTGTAGAGGATCCCCGACGAGGCGTGGAGCCCGTAGCGGCGTCGATAGCTGCGCGTGATGAAGTGTCCGTACGCCTTGGCGACTCCGTAGGGCGTCACCGGCGCGAGCGGTGTCTCCTCGGTCTGCGGCACCTCGCGGGACTCGCCGAAGATCTCGCTCGAGGACGCCTGGTAGAAGCGGACGCCGTCGTCGACGCGACGGATCGCCTCGAGCAACGCGGTGACCCCGACGGCGGCGAACTCGGCGGTGAGCACCGGCTGCTTCCAGGACATCGGAACGAAGGACGGGGACGCCAGGTTGTAGACCTCGTGCGGCTCACAGGCGGTCAGCACGTCCACGAGCGACAGCTCGCTGAGGACGTCCGCCTGTTGCAGCTCGATCCGGCCGCGGATCGCTTCGAGGTTCTCGAATCGCGTCGACGTGGGCTGACGCACCACGCCGACGACCTCGTACCCCTCGGAGAGGAGGAGCTCCGCGAGCAGCGAGCCGTCCTGCCCGGCGATGCCGATGATGAGCGCACGCTTCGCGGGCACCGTCGGACCTTACCGAGGTGGTCGGCGCCAAGGCGGCTCGCCGCGGCTCCATCTACCATGCCGTAGCTTGACCGGGGTGAGGGAGATGCCGGGCGCTTCGTTGCCCACGAGCCCCGCTGGCCAGGCCACACCTGTGCGCGACCGCGCCCCGGCGCTTGCGGTCGTAGGCGTGGTCGTCGTTGCGTTCCTCCTCTATGCGTGCCTCGGTTCGCTCGTCGAGGTCCCTCGAGTCCATCCGGACGAGCTCCGCTACGCGCTGGCCGGTGCCTCGCTGGCCGAGGGCGAGGGTCTCCACAATCGCGGGGAGCAGTACGGCTTCGGCCCGGTCCATGCCGCCGTGCTCGCCGCAGTCCTCACCGTCACACCGGATCGCGAAGCTGCCTATCCGCTCTGGAAGGTGGCGAACGCACTCCTCTTCGCGCTCGCGGCGATACCGATCTTCCTGCTTGCCAGGGTCCTCCTCCGGCCCTGGTGGAGCGTCGGAGTCGCCGCTCTCTCGATGGCGGTTCCCTCGTCGATCTACACGTCTGTCGTGATGACGGAGAGCGTGTCCTTCCTGGCCGCGTCGCTTGCGATGTACGCGATGATGCTCGCGGTCGAGCGCCCGACGGTCGGGAGGCAGCTCGGCGCAATCGGCGCCATCGGTCTGGCGGCGGCGACCCGCGCCCAGTTCGGGGTGCTCTTCTTCGCGTACCTCGCCGCGCTGGCGGCGCGTGGGCGATCCCGCGCGTGCGGCCGACGGTTCGCGAGGGGGTGAGCAGGCTCTGGCCGACGCTGGGCGCGCTGACCCTCGGCGTCCTCGCGTTCTTTGCACGCCCACTCCTCACCTGGTCCTCTCCATCGGAGTCGCTCGGACCGTACTGGCAGCTCTGGAGCGGCTACGACCTCGCCGCCGTCGCAAAGTGGACCGCGTATCACGCTCGCTGATCTCGAGCTCTACCTCGTCGTGGTCCCCTTTGCGGTCGCGCCGGTCGTGCTCTGGCGGCAGCTCTGCAGTGCACGGGACGGGGCAGCCCGCGAGGGCGCTTTCGCCCTGTGTTTCCTCACCGTCAACTCGAGCCTGCTGCTGATGACGGCGGCGTTCGCGAGCTTGCCCTACGGCTACGACCGACTGCACGACCGCTACCTCTTCTACGTCGTCCCGCTCTGGCTCATCGTCTTCTTCGTCTGGCTCGCCGACGGCCTCCCCCGACCGCTTGTGGCGACGGCGACGGGTGTCGGGCTCGCACTCGTCCTCCCGGCCATCCTGCCGTTCGCCCAGCTCGCCAACGAGGCCGGGGTCGACACCGTGCCCGGAGCTCTCTGGGTCTGGCTCGAAACGCACACTGCAGGGCCGGGCCCCGTCTCGGGTCGGCGACTGCTCGCGATCTTCGTCATCCTGCTCGTTGCCGCGGTTGTTCTCGTGCCGCGGAGATACCGCCTCGTCCTCCCCGCGACCGTGTTCGTGGTGTTCGGCGCCACGGCGGTGCCGGCCTGGGATCGGATGATCGGCGCCCCGGAGGACGCCGTCTTCAGGGAAGGCCTCGACCGTTCCTGGATCGACGACCGCCTCCCGCACGACGCCCGAGTCTGGAAGCTGTACATGGAGGCCCCCAGTTGTCCGGCGTCGGCGCTCACACGCCACTCCCTCTTTCTGACCGAGTTCTTCAACGCCACCGTGTATCGAGCCGCGTTCATCGGAGACACCATCCCGGACGGAATCCCGATCGAGCGGGTCGACGTCGGGCCCGAGGGACAGCTCGTCCTTTCGACCGGGAGGCCGCTGGAGGCCGAGTACGTCTATACGCAACCCGGGATCGAGCTGAACGGTGAACCGATCGCCGACGGAACGAATGCCAACCTCGTTCTCTGGCAGGTACGCGGTCCGGTCAGGGTCGAGGGGACGGCGACGAACGCGGACGTCAAGACCGCCGACTGTTCCTAGGCGACACGGCGCAGATACCCGGCGGGGTTGAAGGTGAGCAGGAACTTCTCGCGCTCTCGGTCGATCTCGAAGGCGCTGGTCGTCTCGAGGAACGATTCGATCGCCTGCAGTGGGCCCGGCATCAGATCCTCACGGATCTGACCGATGTTCGAGTCCTCCACGATCAGGTAGCAGCCGACGGGAACCAGCGGCGCGTATGCGGCAAGCTCGGCCTCGACGTGCGCCTGGGAGTGGTCGGAGTCGAGCACGATCATCGTCCGTCGCCCGTCGACGCGCGCGCGAACCTCCGCGACGACGGCCGGATCGGTGGAGGAGCGTCCCGCGAGGTAGGCGATCCGAGGGTGCTCCGGGTAGTCCTCGCGCATCGGCTCGATGTCGATCGAGACCACCTCGCCGAAGCCGAGGAGGTCGCAGATCGAGGCGAGGAAGTGCGCGCTTCCGCCGCGATAGGTTCCGGTCTCGACCACGAGATCGGGTCGAGTCTCGGTCATGATCTCCTGGTACACCCACAGGTCGAGCGGGTTCTTCAGCGCCTGGCTTCCGAGCCAGCTCGCATTCGCCCACACGCTCGACGCATAGAAGACGTCATGGGCCCGCGATACCGCCGCGAGGTCGAGCCGCCGGGAGATGCGAAATGCCGCGGCCTCCCGGGCTCTGCGCAGAGGGTTCGCCATGGCAGGCCGCGATCTTAGTCGTCACGAACTGCGAGTCCGAGCACCTCGAGGTAGCGGTCGGCGATGTCGGAGAGAGACGGCGTGGAGATCGCTTTGCGACGGAGGTCGATCTCCTCCACGAGCCGATCGAGCACGCTGGCCAGCTCCTCGTCCGTGCGGAACGGCAACCCTCCCTCGCCGACGATCTCGGGGTGACCACCGCTCGCAAGGAATGCCGCAGGAAGTCCGCACGCCAGCGCTTCCAAGAGCGCGTTCGAGCAAGGATCGTCTCGGCTTGGCGCGACGTACACGTCGTGAGCGCGGAACAGATCTGCGACGTCTCCTGAGACGAACGGGCCCGCTGTCCGGATGCGCTCGAACCGCATGGGAGGGCGGCCGACGAAGGTCATCTCGTACCGATCCAGGTCGAGGTTGCGTTCGAGCCATGCGAGCGTCTCGACGCCCTTTCGACGGTTGTCCGACCAGCTCGCCGCAACCAGCCTGACCCTTCTGCCTCCGAGTGGCTCGCGGCGCTCGGGTGGATGGAAGATCGCCGGGTCGACCGCGTTCGGGATGACACGTGGGTCTCGGAGCTCGAAGCCGAGCTCGAGATGCTTGGCGAGGCTGTACTGCGACTGGAATACCGTCGCGTCGGCGAGGTCGCGATTCACGTCGGCGATCCGGCGATCTGTGCCGTCGTCGAACCCTCGGTAGACGCCGATCGGCCCGTCGACGCGATGAACCATGCGCGCATCGTTCCGGGCGAAGCGACGCAATCGTCTGAAATCGAAGTTGAACGAGTTGAAGAGACAAGCTGGCGTGTGTGCCGAGAGCCGGCCGAGCTCGACTTCGATCCCGCGAGCTTCGAGCTCGCGCGTCAGTGCACGAAGGAACTGATGTCCTCCCCCCGACGGTGGCGGCGCGAACTCGTGGAACAGAGCGAGATCGGCTCGCCCCCGACGCGAGGCGACCCTGTCCACCTCGATACGTGCCGCGCGGACGAGCTCACGGCCCGTCCGCCGCACTGCTCGCGGAACCCGGCGAAGCTCCACTCAGACCTGGCTGTCCGAGGCCATCGTGGCTCGTCCAGGCGCTCGCGCTGCGCGGCGCAGCACCTGCTCGATCCGATTCACGTACCGCTCCCACGTCAGCTCACGCTCGATGGTCGCCCGCGCGCTTGCGCCCAGCGCACGAGCGTGCCACTCGTCACGCAGCACGTCGGCCAGCGCCCGCTCGAACCCCGCGTCGTCGTCCGGAGCGACGAGCCGGCAGTTCTCCCCGTCCACGAGCCCATACCCGGTGGCGATGGCGCGGGTGCGCGTGACGACGACCGGTTTTCCGAGCGCCATCGCCTGGAGGAGGACGGTCGTCGCGCCGGAGTAACTGTTCTCCCGCATCGGGAGTGCGACGAGCCGAGCCTCGGACAGCCTCCGCCGCATCTCGTCGAAGGGGATGTCGATCTCGAGCACGACGTTGTCCGGCGTCGATTCGAGGCCATGCGCCTGGTCTGCGCTCGTCACAATTCGGAAGGCGACGTCCGGCAGCCGGGTAGCGATGCGCACGAGGAGGTCGAAGTCGCGATGCGGGTCCGCCCCGACCGAGACGACGTCGACCGTCGTCGGCACAGGATCGGGACGAAACGATGTCGGGTCGACTCCGAACGTCACGAACTCGACCCGGGGCTCGAAGCCGTAGCTTTCGAGCCAGCGCCCGAGGTCATCGGCCTCGTGTGCGCTGTAGGCGATCACTGCCGAGCACGAGCCGAGAGCCGACGCATACAGACGGCGCATCCGCTCCGAGCGCAGCTGCTCGAGGCGCTCCGGGAGACCTATCGCCGTGTACACGAGCGGAACGCGAAGGCGACCGGCGCGTGCAAGCAGCATCAGCGGAATCCCCACGGTGTCGACCGTCGAGAACACCACGTCGGCCGTGTTTGCCCGTCGCAGCGACGCGAGTGCGCCCGCGAAGTCGCCGCCGTAGCCACCCGCCCGCTCGAGCGTCCACTTGAGGACTCGCCCGGCTGCGGTTGCCCACCTCGGAGGTTTTCCTTGACGTTCGAGGTTGTGGCGCACCGCGACTCCACGCGAGACAAGCTGATCCAGCCCGAAGAGCGCATACCGTTCAGCGGAGCCGGGCTTCGCCATGAGGGCGCGCCGCCGCTGCGGCGAGTCGCGAAACATGTAGAAGACGTTGGTCACGGGTTTCGGCGGTAAGGTAGGCGACCAACCCGGAGCGCGCCGCCCGACGGTGCACGGACGTGAAGACGAAGTCCTCACACCGAGCACAGAGTCGCGACGGCCCCGAGCCGCACCGACCTGAGTGGGGACATGGAGAAAGTGGAGCTCATACGCAGGCAAGAGCAACTCGCGAGGACTTACGGTCCCTGGCACGACAATGTGCCGTTCGGCGACGGCGTCTTCAGCATCTCCGATCGAGTCACTCGGGATCAGCTACGGCTGAGATCCATCTCTCAGGCCGCGGCCGACGCGCTCGACCGGCCGTTCGACCGGATCCGGGTGCTCGACCTCGGCGCCGCCGAAGGTGCTTTCGCGCTCGAATTCGCGCTCCAGGGTGCAGAGGTCGTGGCGTTCGAGGGTCGGCTCGGAAACGCCGAGAAGATCCGGTTGGCGAAAGAGGCGCTGGGATTGGACCGGCTCGCCGTCGTCCAGTCGGACGTTCGAGCGCTCTCCCGTGACTCCCATGGTGAGTTCGACCTCGTGCTCTGCCTGGGCGTGCTTTACCACCTTGAAGGCCCATCCGCAGTCGCGCTCGCGCACGCGCTAGCCGAGGTGTGCCGCCGGGTCGCGATCGTGGATACGCACGTCGGTTCCAAGGGGAATCGCTCGACGACGAGCGAGGGGCACACCTACTGGGGCCGGCTCGTGCGGGAGTTCGATCCCGGGTCGTCCGACCAGGAAGCGCGGCTCAGTCGCGTGTCGATCGGCAACCCAGAGAGCATCTGGTTCACGCGGCCATCGCTCTACAACCTGTTGCTGGATGCAGGCTTCACGTCCGCGATGGACGTCTGTGTTCCCCGACACGAGAAGACCTCGGATCGAGCGACACTCGTGGCGTTCAAGGGCTCGCCCCTGCGGCCTGCCTCGGTCCCGGCGGCAGGCGACGTGGAGCCACTCCGGTGGTCCGAACGCCAGCACGGGAATTTGCACCCGAACCAGACTCGGCTTGGTGAGCTCAAGCGGAGGCTCGCCCCCTGGACGCCCGCGCCGGTGAGGGAGTGGGTCTTGCAGAGGCAGGAGCGACGCCGCACCTGACCAGATCTCCCTCTGTAAGGTAGGCGCCGGCCACGGCAACGGTCGATCGACGATGCACAGGCAGAAGACGACGTTCTCAAACCGCGTGAGCAGGGTCGCAGGCGCGCTCGAGAAGCGCGGCATCCGCGCGACCTACGAGCTCCACGACCGCGTCCTCTCGAACCGGAGGAGCCGGCGCCTCTTCTCGCACGATCGTCCCGAGCTCGACGAGGTGCAGCAGCGAATCGTCACCGATGTCGACACGCGCGGATACACAGTCCTTCCCTTCTCCGATCTCGTGGATGCCGAGACATCGTCGGCCGTCGAGAGCCACGGTGACCGCTTCGCCCAGGAGACCGAGGCCGCGCTCGAGCGAGAGAAGCGAGGCGAGGGGCACACGGAGCTGCGCCGCCGGGCGGGCAAGGAGTTCCTCGTTCGCGCGCACAGCTTCGACGACGTCGAGTTGAGCGCCGACGATCCCTGGCTCGCCGCCTGCATCTCGACTCGGATGTTCGACGTCGCGAGCGGCTACCTCCGACTGTGGCCGAAGCTGTCGTATGCCGACCTCTGGTATTCGCTCCCACAGCCGGAGGCGACCGAACGCGTCGCCTCGCAGCTCTGGCACCGCGACTTCGACGACAAGCACCTGCTGAAGGCGTTCCTCTACCTCCGTGACATCGACGAGGGAGCCGGGCCGTTCGAGTACATCCCCGAGAGCCAGCCGGGCGGCCGCTTCGAGGGCGTGAGTCCGTGGCGGCCAATGGGCAACGGGCGTGTGCCGGAGGACGAGGTCGCCCGAGCGATCCCCGCCGACCAGGTCCGAACCTTCGTCGCGCGGCGCGGAACGATCATCTTCTGCAACACGAGTGGGCTCCACCGTGGCGGCTTCGCAACCGAACGCCCGCGAATCCTCGCGACCGCGACCTACTGCTCGCCGGCGTCGCTCGCCGCACTCTCCGAGAGGAACTACAGGTTCTCCGGATCTCTGGACGAGCTGGACGCACGCGCCCGCTTCGCCGTCAGCTGATCTCGTCTCTCTTGCTCTTCCGAAGGTCGGCGAGAACCGGATACCGGGAGCGCAGAAGCGACTCGGCATCGGACGTGTCGACGTTGGTGATCGAGTACAGCATCGAGTGTGCGGCGCGGCGATAGCGCGCGAGAATTTCGGGGATCGAGGACCCCGCGCAGCCCGCGTTCGGCGGTCCGGCACCAGAGGTCGTAGTCCTCCCACCCGTGCAGCCGAGGGTCGTCCGTGTATCCGCCGAGCCCGAGGAGCTCTTCCCGGCGAAGCAGCGACATCGCGTCGATGTAGTTGGACTCGGCGAGCCGTCCGGGCTCCCAGGGCAGGAACGAGCGAAGTGTGTCGGGCTCGCCGTCGACGTGCTCCTCGAGCATGGAGTAGGCGAAGAACGCGTCTGCATCGTCGTCGAGCGCCTGCACGAGCCGGTCGAGCGCCGTCGGGTAGATCTCGTTGTCCGCGTCGAGCATGAACACGAGCTCGCCCCGAGCCGACGCCACGAGGTCGTTCCGCGTCCTCCCGAGACCGCGGTTGACGACGTGCTGGAGGAGCATCCCCGCTACGTGTGCATGCTCGGCCAGGAAGTCGAGCGCGGCTTCCTGAGAGCGGTCGACGGACGCGTCGTTGAGGACGACGACCTCCACGCTCTCGTATTCGGAAGCGGCCACGCTCTCGAGAGCGGCACGCACTTCCTCGGCATGGTTGTAGAGCGGGATCAAGACGGACACGCGCGGCTCGGAGCGGGCGTACGCTGGAGTCCGAGCGATGACGCGGAGCTCCGCTGGATCCTCGTGCCGGAGAGCGGCCTCATGCGCTGCCAGCCGCCGGTTCAGCTCGATCTGGCCGATCACGAGCCTCTTCAGGACGACGTCCGAGCGCTTGCTCCACTCTCCCAGGCTCCACTGGCGATCGTAGAGCCCGTCGAGACGCGGATCGGGTCCGCTCCTCAGGTACGTGCGCAGCCGGTGACGCGTTGCCTGGCGTGTGCTCCCCGGGATCGAGCCTCCTTTGGCTCGACTGCTGCGCGGTGAGCGCGCGAGACGTTCTGCGATCGCGATCAAGCGCTCGGCGGCAGGCCGCATCGGCAGCTTCGCGCGCACCTGGTCGTAGGCCGCGAGACGCATTGCAGCCAGCCGCGCATCGTCACGCAGTAGGTGATCCGCGAGTAGCGCGAGGTTCTCGAGCGTCCCGCTGACGAAGTGCTCGCCCGGAACGAGCGGATCGCAGTCCGGGGAGTGCTCGGACACGAGAACGCAGCCGTTGGCGATCGCCTCCAGTACCCGGACCCACTCGAAGTACGCGCTCTCCTGACGATGCAGGTTCAAGAGGATCTTTGCCGAGCGGAGGCACTCCCACTTCGCCTCGCCGAGGAGAAAGTCCGCTCGCTCCCGCGTCTTCGGCTGCTCCGGCGGCACCAGAAGCCGGGTGCGATGGGGCCAGAGGGTCCCGGCGAAGCCTGCGAGCGCGCGCAGCCGGCGCTGGTTGACCGCTCCGAGGTGGAGCACGTCGACGGGACGATTGCGACTCTCGTCGCGATTCCAGCGATCCCAGAAGCCGCTGTAGCCGAGCTGGAAGTGCTCGGCGCCGACGCCGTGCCGCTCGAGCTCGCGCACCGCATCCGGATAGATGTCGACGGCGGCTCCGACGGAGGCAGCGTGGGCGCGGGTGAGATCGAACCAGTGCGTCCCGGGCTGCTCGGTGCAGAAGGCGATCGTCCGGCCGAGCTGCGCGCGGGTCGGATGATCTTCCTCGCGAACGCAGACGTAGTACTCGTGCGGGACGAGGACGTACACGTACGAACCGTCGCCGGGGAGCGCGTCGAGCGCGAGCTCCGTCGGCATACCGGCGGCCTCGACCTCGTGGGCCACGGCCGCGAGGAGCTCGTTCATGAACGCGTTGCCCCGCCGAGCCCCGACGAAGCAGAGCGTGGTCGTCACCGGCGCGGGAGCAGTCGCCTGACGGCCCGCAGCGGCTTCGTGATCCTCCAGCTGACCGTGCGCTGGATCTCCGCCACGAGCTCGGAGCGGGCACGCAGCTCGCGCTGGACGCTCGTGTGTTCCTTCTCCTTCGCGAGCAGACGCATTTCGAGCCGGTCCACCTGTTCGCGCAGCTGCTTCTCACGGCCCTTCGCGACATCCAGCTGTCTCCGGGCCGAGTCCGTGGCCGCCAGGGCCGCGTCGAGCTCCGCCGATGCGCTCTTCTCGGCCTTCGAGTGCTCGCGAATTGACATGACGAGCCGCGCAGTCTAGAGGCTTCTGACGGCATCCCTCGAATGACGGTTGAAGTCGTCTGGCACCAGCACTATGCTCAACGTCGTCACGAACGAGGGGAGAAGGCAAGGTCATCGGTCGATCGTGACCGACCACGGACGGTCAGAGCACAACGGAGTCGACTGTCCGCTCCATCCGTCGTTCGACGGCGACAGGAATGTCGCCCGAGGAGGTACTAGTGAAACGAAAGAGAAAGCTCACGCCGAGAGGCGCAGTCTGGTCGGGGCTTCTGGTGACCCCGGTGCTGGTGGTCGGGCTCGTCATGCTGATCGGCGTGACAGCCGGATCCGCCGGACCAGCGAAAGTGAACGCGCCGGCCGCACCGTCTCTCGCTAACCAGGCCGTGAGCGGGCCCGTGAAGTTCACCACAGCACTCGGCTCGGGCGCACAGACGCTCGCGCAACTGAAGGCGTATTGGACTCCGGAGCGCATGGCGAACGCTCAGCCGTTCCCGATGCCGACGAGCGGATCTGATTCGGCCGCCAAGGCCCACGGATCGGTCGAGAGTGTCCCGCAGACCGCGGGAGACGTGCGCTATGCACTACAGCGGGAAGACGGAAGCGTCGAGACCGGCAGCGTTCCCGCGTCGAGCTCCCCGAACGCGCTGACCGAGCCGTATCACACCCAGGGTCCGTTCGACCGCTGGGAGTGGTTCGGCCGATATCTGCGAAATGTCGGTGCGGGAAGCCCGAACCGCGGGATCTCGACCGTGCACAAGATGTTCTTCTCCTCGGGCGGCTCGAACTTCGTCTGCTCGTCTTCGACGATCGGGACCGACGGTGTGTGGACCGCAGGCCACTGCGTCTTCGACCCCGTCGACGGACAGTCGACGAACGTGCTGTTCTGTCCGTCGTACGACTCGTCGCAGGGCGGCATCAACCCGACTGCCGGCTGCTGGGGCGCCGAGGAGCTCTGGACCTGGTGCCCGCAGTGGTGTGTCGACGGGAACCTCGAGTACGACTTCGGGGGCGCGGATGCCACCGAAAACCCGGTCATCGGGCCGCAGGCCGGACTGATCGGCAACTACACCGGCGTCAACGGCATCGTCGTCGCCAATACCAACGGGTTCGGAGCCTTCAACTGGCACTACACCGCTCTCGGTTACCCGGCGGCGGCGCCGTTCGACGGCGGCAAGATCCATGTCTGCGGGAGCTCGCTCGCGTACGTCGACGACTCGGATGCCGGAGCTGCGGGAACGTCGGTCGCGATCGGCTGCGATATGACTGGCGGCTCGAGCGGCGGACCGTGGTACGCCTGGTTCGGCAAGCCGGGCCAGATCGGCGGCGCGATCCCGGGCGGTGTGTGCTGCAACTACCTCACCGGTCACAACGACTGGGCGCATGTCGGTGCCGGGTTCACGACGAAAGAGATGAATGCGCCGTACTTCAACTGTCGAGCGCTCGCCATGTACCACGCCATCAACGACACGACTCCCGGCGCCTGCGGGTAGTCGGAGGCAAGCTAGATACTCGAGAAAGGGCCCCCGCAGGGGGCCCTTTCTCATGTCGGCATATGCTGATCGACCGTGCGCGTCATAGCCCTTCTGGCCGTCTTCAACGAGGAGCGCTTCGTGGAAGGCTGTGTCGACCACCTCCTCTCGCAGGGCATCCAGACGTACCTGATCGACAACGAGTCGACGGACGCGACCGTCCAGGCCGCGGAGCGCGCGGGGGACGGCCTGATCGGCATCGAGACCTTTCCACGCGCAGCCACGTACTCGTGGCTTCCGCTTCTCGCGCGCAAGGCCGAGCTGGCGGCATCGCTCGACGCGGACTGGTTCCTGCACGTGGACGCAGACGAGATCCGGCTACCGCCACGCACCGGCGACACACTGTCGGAGGCGCTGAACCAGGTCGACGCGCACGGCTACAACGCGGTCGACTTCCTCGAGTTCACATTCGTTCCGACGCTCGAAGAGCCCGACCACGACCACCCGCATTTCCACGAGACGATGCACCGCTACTACCCGTACCGGCCCGAGTTTCCCTATCGACTCAGTGCGTGGAAGCGGCAGGAGCAACTGGTAGACCTGAAGACGAGCGGCGGCCATCGCGTCGACTTTCCGGGCCTGCGCATGTACCCGGAGTCGTTCCCGATGCGCCACTACCTCTTCCTTAGCGTCGAGCATGCGCAGCGGAAGTACGTCGAGCGCGTGTACGACCCGGCCGAGATCGAAGCGGGCATGCACCGGCGCCGCGCTGAGCTCCGTGCAGAGAGCATCACGCTGCTCCGCGAGAGCGACCTTCGCCTGCACACGACGGACGACCGCCTCGATCCCTCGGATCCATGGACCGAGCATCCGCTCTTCGCTAGGCCGCTCGAGGAGGCGCGGTGAGCCACCAGCATGATTGGCCCATCGTGGTCGGCGGCTGCCTGCGCTCGGGGACCAGCCTCGTCCGGCGCATTCTCGACTCGCACCCGCGCATCCACTGCGGGCCGGAGATCACGTTCTTCCGCGACTTCTACGGCGACTATCGGGACGATGTGCTCGCACATCTGCGCTTCACGAGAACGATTCGTGACCTCGTCCCGGAGGACGAGGCGCTCGCAGTGCTCGGTCAAGCGTTCGTCGAGCTGCACGAACGCGCGGCGCGCCGGGTGGGGAAGGCTCGTTGGGCCGACAAAGCACCTGAGAACGTGCTCTACACGAGTCAGTGGGAAGCGTTGCTCGAGGGGCGTTGGCTGCTCGTCCACGTGGTACGGAATCCGCTCGACACCGTGGCATCGATGCGAGGTCGCTTTCCTCGCACACTCCCCGACGACGTCGCCGGGCAGGCCGACGTCTATTGCAGGTACACCGAAGCCGGTCTGGCGTTCGAGGCCGCGCACCCCGAGCGCTGCTTCCGAGTGGTGTACGAGGAGCTCTGCGCGACGCCCTCAGACGGACTGCAGCGCCTGCTGGGGTGGCTCGGGGAGGACTTCGTCCCGGCACAGCTGGCATTCAACGACCTTCCGCACCAGGAGGGCCTCGAGGACCCGGAGGTGCGCCGAACGGACAGCGTTCATGGGTACAGCGTCGGTCGCTGGCCTTCGGTGCTCACCGAGGACGAGGCAGCGCTCATCTGGGCCCGGACGCAGGAGCTCTGGCGCACGATCGACCCGGAAGGTCGGCATCGACACGTTCCTTCCGGGGGTATCGAAGCGGGATGAGCGGGGTACAATCCGAGGTGATGGAGAAGCGTTGGCTGGTCGTAAGTGGTGTGGCCGCGACGGCGGCGGTCGTCGTCGGGCTGTCGGCTGCAGCGACCACGTATCCGGACACGGCTCCGCCCCAGCCGGCGAGCAAGCCGTCGAAATCCGCGGCTTCGAAGGCCCGGCCCCTCGGCGTCCCCACGAGCCGCCCGGCGAGCGCCGTCGGCACGGCCGACTATTGGACACGCGAGCGCATGAAGGAGGCGCAACCGATGGAGAAGACGGTGCCCTCGAGCTCGGCGACACCGCCCGCACCGGGCGGAAACGCCGCGCCCGAAGTCGTCACGCCGCGAGCCGCACCGCGTAAGACGGCTGCGCAGCGCAAAGGCTCCCAATCGGCCCCGACGACGGGCCCCGTCAGGCACTCGACCACCGGCAACCCCGCCGACTACTGGACGAAGGATCGAATGGACGACGCGCAGCCCAAGGGCAACACGGTTCCGACCGACAATCCCGGGGACACGCAAGATGCCTCCGATCCGCCCCTGATCGTCGTTTCACCACCGCTGCCGTAGCGCCCGGCACACTCTGAGCACGCTCCTCCCCGCGAACCTGGTGGCCTCGGGACCCGCTGTCATCGGCGCGACCGGTGGCTCGGGGACTCGCGTCGTCGCGCGCATCCTCCGCCGGGCGGGACTCTTCATCGGCACAGAGCTCAACGAGTCGGAGGACGCCTGGAAGCTCGGCGGGTACTCGGACCGCTGGATCAACGTCTACCTGTCCCATCTCGGCGTCGAGCTCCCGGTCGAGGTGGAGCGCGCGATGCTCGAGGATCTGGGAGCTTTGCTCGAAGAGCACCTCTCCGACGTCGCAGACGGATCACGGTGGGGCTGGAAGGAGCCTCGCAGCATCTACCTGCTGCCGTTCTTCCACGCGCACCTGCCCGCGCTCAGGTTCCTGCACGTGGTACGAGACGGCCGCGACATGGCGCTCTCGACGAACCAGAACCAGCTGCGCAAGCATGGCGACGCAGCCCCGATTCCGGCCGACCTGCCGCCGGCCGCCCGCTCGCTCGCGCTCTGGAGCTGGGTCAACCTCACGGCCGCACGCTACGGCGCGGCAGAGCTCCGTGAGCGCTATCTGCGGATCAGATTCGAGGACCTCTGCGCGCAACCGGCCGCCGTCGCCGCCGAAGTGCTCGAGTTCTTCGGGCTCGACGGAGATCCGGAGGCCGCCGCGGACGACGTGGTGCCCCCCGCGTCGCTCGGCCGCTGGCGCAGGGCGGATCCGGCGACGATCGCCGAGCTCGAACGCATCGGGGGCCCTGCCCTCACCGAGCTCGGCTATGAGGTCGCGCTGGCATAGAGTCAGCGCGATGAGCCACGGGGTCTTCGTCCTCGGGATGCATCGGAGCGGAACCTCCGCTGCCACCCGGCTCGTCAACCTCCTCGGCGTCCCGACCTGCGTAGAAGAGGACCTCCTGCCGGGAACCGACGACAATCCCAGCGGCTACTGGGAAAGCGATTCCATGACGGCGTTCAACGACCGGATCTTCTCTGTGTTCGAGTCCGACTGGAGCTGCCCTCCCGCTTTCGACCCCGGCTGGGAACAGGCACCAGCGGTCGCCGCGCTGCGCTCCGAGGCGAGGGCGCTCTTCTCCCAGGTGTTTCCGGCCGCGCCCTGGGTGTGGAAGGACCCGCGGAACTGCCTCACGCTCCCGTTCTGGCTCGCCTGCCTCCAGGTCGAGCCCGCGGTCGTCCTCGTGCACCGAAACCCGCTCGAGATCGCGGCGTCCCTCGAAGCGCGGGACCAGCTCGGAAGGGTGTATTGCCTCGCGCTCTGGGAGCGGTACCTACGCGCAGGCCTGTCAGCCGTGTCCGGGCTTCCCACGCTCGTCAGCACGTACGACGAGATCCTCGACGACCCGGCGGCGTGGTGCACGGCCGTCCGCGGGTTCCTCGGTGAGGTTGGTATCGCGACGGAAGAACCCGCCGCGAACGCTCTCGACTACGTCGACACAGCGCTTCAGCACGTGAAGCTCGACCGCGAGGCTGTCGGCGGCGATCCGGCGGTGTCGAGCGAGCAGCACCAGCTGCTCGCCGTCGTCGAGGGTCTGCGCGGAGCCCACCACGCGCTCTCCGTCCCCGCCGTCCCTCGTGAGACACCCACTACCGAGGCGCTCCTGGCCGAGCGGCGGCGCCTGCACCCGCGAGACCGAGAGCACCGGGAGCTCGGCGAGTACTCGCGCTCTCTCGGCGAGCAGTTCGTCGAGCTCCAGCGTTACTCGGAGAACCTCGGGGAGCAGTTCGTCGAGCTCCAGCGGTACTCCGAGAACCTGGGGGAGCAGTTCCTCGAGCTGCAACGGTACTCCGACGATCTCGGCCAGCGCTTTCTCGCGCTCGAGGCCTACGCACGCGAGCTCCAGGAGCGCTCGCCGGCCGGCTGAGAGTCGCCGCTACGACTGCGCCGCGCGCTCGCCCTCGAGCCAGGCTGCCGCTTCCTGCGCCTTTCGGGATTCGTGGTGCAGCTGCCGGATGTTGTGGCGAAGCGCCTCGATCTCCCGCGTCTCGGCGGGATCGATCCGCTCGAGCTCCTCGACGGTGACGGCGACCGATCGCTTCCTCGCCAGGAGCACGCCCTGGCCTCGCCAGCCGGGCATCGTGGCAAAGCCTTCCTCGCGCAGCGTGAGGATCTCGAACGCGCGGCCCCAGTGCTCCTCGACCCACCAGCCGGAGAGAAACACCGCCGGCCCACCCTGATCCCAGGAGCGTCCGTGGTGGAGGACGTTCATGCCGATGCGATCGGCCTCGTCCGGTATCGGCACACCGCGTTCGACCCTCGGATCGAGCGTCGCCTCGGTCCACTCCTCCGAGAGGCCGGGCCCCAGAATCGTCGCGATGAGCAGGCCCCCGTCCGCGAGCACGCGGTGCAGCTCGACGAGCCAGGCTGCCCACTGGTCCGAGATATGGGTGAAGACCGAGATCGCCCAGATCAGGTCGAGCGATTCCGCCTCGAGTGCCAGGGGGGGCTTCTCCTCGTTGGTGAACACGTGCAGCGGCGGGCTCAGGCTGGACCCGAGCCAGCCGATGCTCGGTGCGTCGATGTCGCATCCGTAGAAGGAGCCGGCCTCGGCCTCGTCGAGGAAGTGGCGAAGGGTCCTTCCCGCCCCGCACCCGAAGTCGAGCACGCGCTTTCCCTCGAACGTCCAGTCATCCGGCAGCACGCTCAGGATCTCGGCCCGGACGCTCCGGCCGATCTCCTCGTACAGGGCGAAGTCCGCACCGTGCAGCTCGCCCACCCGCGTTGCGAGCTCGATCGGCGGGTAGGGCGCCTGGGTCACTCCAGGCCTCCGGGATCGAAGTGCATGCTCAAAGCTGCTTCGTGGTCCAGTCCAACAGAGGCCGCACGACTCCCCGCCACTGTCCGGTGAACGTCCCGCGGGACGAGTCACCTTCGAGGGGATCCTGCACGTGGAACGAGACCGCCTCGTGAATCGACACGTGATGGTGGAGCTTGGGGGAGTCGATCGAGCAGAGGGCTGCATCCACCGTGATGAGCCCCTCGTTCAGGAAGTTCCCCGGAATCCACGCGGTCGACACGTAGTCGCCCGGCTGCGACGGCTCCCTCGAGCGCGGGCCGACGTCCATCGCGTTGAACGCGATCTGGCCGCCCGCCACGACCTTGATCTTGGCGAGAAGGGGAGGACCCTTCTTCAGGACGCTGAAGGTCATCTCGATGCCAACTGGCTCGCGCACGTCGGCGTAGTCAGCCGTCTCGCCGTCGACGCGCACGGCACGCACCGAGTGGAGGCTGACAAGATCGTCCCCGGGCGCCTCGTCGTTCGTCCAGACCTGGCTCGAACTCGTTCCGGTCGCAGACTGAAGGTAATGGGCGACGACCTCGGCACTCGGCCCGTCGCGGATGATGCGGCCCTCGTCCATGAGGAGCACCCGGTCGCAAAGCTGCGCGACCGCCTGCACCTGATGCGAGACGAAGACCACGGTGCGCCCGGTCGTGTTGATGTCCTCCATCCTCCCGAGGCAGCGGGCCTGGAACTCGGCATCGCCGACGCTCAGAACCTCGTCTACCAGCATGATCTCCGGCTCGAAGTGAGCCGCGACCGAGAACGCGAGGCGGACGTGCATCCCGCTCGAGTAACGCTTCACGGGGGTGTCCAGGAACTTCTCGACACCGGAAAACTCGGCGATCTCGGGGAGCTTGGCCTGGATCTCGCGTCGCTTCATTCCGAGGATCGCCCCGTTCAGGAAGATGTTCTCCCTCCCCGTCAGCTCGGGGTGAAAACCGGTTCCGACCTCGAGCAGGCTGCCTACTCGGCCGCGTATCTCAGCGCGACCCTCGGACGGGGTCGTGATCCGGGTCAGGATCTTGAGAAGGGTCGACTTCCCTGCTCCGTTGCGGCCGATGAGCCCGAGTGCCTTGCCTTCGTCCAGCTCGAACGAGACGTCGCGTAGCGCCCAGATCTCCTCGTAGCCGCGACGGTGCTCCTGCCCCGTGAGCCGCTTGGCCGTGTGGGACATCGACTCGCGAAGCGTGCCGTAGGCGGCCTGAAGCTCGCCGATCCGGTAGCGCTTCGAGAGGTTCTCGGCCCCGATGGCGATCATCAGATCGTGTCCGCGAAGCGCGGCTCGGACGAGCGGAAGACGGCGAGGCCACCGAAGAAGAAGACGAGCGCGACGGCAACGCCCACCGCGGTCTGCCCGAGATCCGGTGCGCTCGCGTCGAGCATCGCCCAGCGCCAGTTGGCGATGACCGCCGTCATGGGGTTGAACGCGAGGATCCACTGCCACTTGACCGGGATCTCCTCGACCGCATACATGACTCCGGAGAGCAGCGGCAGCACCTGCAAGAAGACGGGGATCATGTAGCGGACGTCGCGATATCTGACATTGAGCGCGGAGAGCAGGAACCCGGCACCGAGCGCGGTGATGAGAGCGAGCGCCATGGCGAAGGGCGCGACCAGGATCTCCGGCCCGCCCGGCCAGGTTCCGTACAGCCACATCAGGAAGATCAGCACGGGCAAGCCGACCAGGAAGTCGATCATGGGAACGACGACCGCGGCCAGTGGCAAGAGCGCACGAGGGAAATACACCTTCGTCACGAGCTGGAGGTTCGCTGCGAGGCTCATGCTCGACCCGGTGAGAGAAGACGCGAAGTACTGCATGGGCAGCACACCCGCGATCACGAGGCTCGGGTACGGCACCTCCCCCGCCGGGAAGTTCGCGAACTTGCCGAAGACGATGATGTAGACCGTGGCCGTGAACACCGGGACGAGGATCGCCCACGCCACGCCGAGGAACGTCTGCTTGTAGCGGACGACGACGTCACGCCAGACGAGCGTCTGCAGCAGCTCGCGGTAGTGCCACAGCTCGCTGATCTCGAGGTGCGGCGTCCGCGACGCCGGCTTGATCACGAAGGTTCGGTCGGACCGGACCTCGGGCTCGACGACGGGTCGGGCTGTCGCTGGCGCCTCGATCTTGCTCGTGCTCACTCGACCGATGCTAGATGCTTGATCGGAGACGACGCGTAGTCGAGGGTCTCGACGACCATGCCGCCAACGGTGTAGACCGATCCTCTCATGCCACGGCCGGCAACTTCTGGTCGAGGAGGTCCTGGCTCGGCGGTAAGGTAAGCGGCAGGTCGTGAAACGAGCCATCCGACTATCCAGGCGAGACGGCGACGTTCCTCACATCGGGAAGCTGAGGTCGCTCGTTGCCCGATGAATCAGCTCGCGTTGACGTCGACTAAGCAACCGGCCGAGCCCGTGCGTCAAGCGGCGAAGAGGGGCGTCGAGGCAATAGCGTTCTACCTGCCGCAGTTCCATCCGACGCCCGAGAACGACGAATGGTGGGGATCCGGCTTCACCGATTGGAGAAATGTCGCCAACGCGCAGGCCCGCTTCCGCGGCCACCACCAACCGCACGTCCCCGCAGAGCTCGGCCACTACGACCCGCGCGATGCCGACGTACGCGAATGGCAGGCGCATCTCGCCCGAACGCATGGCATCTCGGCGTTCTGCTACTTCCATTACTGGTTCGAGGGGAGACGACTGCTCGGTCAGCCGCTCGATGAGATGCTCACGAGCCATCGGCCCGATTTTCCCTTCTGCCTCTGCTGGGCGAACGAGAACTGGACGCGGGTTTGGGATGGGCTGAGCGACCAGGTACTCGTCTCGCAGGGATACTCCGAGAGCGATGACCGGCGGCACATGCGCTGGCTCGTCGACGTCTTCCGCGACGACCGGTACGTCAGGGTGGACGGAAAGCCGCTCTTCCTCGTCTATCGCGCACGAAGCCTTCCCGCACCTTCGACGACCGCGAGGATCTGGCGCGAGGAGGCACGGCGTCTGGGGGTCGGCGAGATCTTCCTGGCGCGCGTGGAGAGCTTCCACGACGAGCATGAGGATCCCGAGGAGATCGGCTTCGACGCGGCCGTGGAGTTCCAGCCCGACATGACGAACCTGCCCCGGCCGCTTCGACGCGGGAGGGGTTGGGGCGCTCTGCGCCGGCTCGGGGTCTCGAGCCCCGCTTTCGCCGCGAACAAGATCTTCGACTACGCCGACCTCGCTCAGACGGCGCTCGCAAGACCGCAGCCGTCCTACCTACGGTTTCCTTGCGTCACCCCTTCCTGGGACAACTCGCCCCGGAGATCGGAACGTGCGTGGATCGTGAAGGGCTCGACGCCCGAACTCTACGAGCAGTGGCTCCGCGAGTCCGTCCGCCGAGCGCCCGAACAGCATCCTCTGGTGTTTGTCAACGCCTGGAACGAGTGGGCGGAGGGCAACCACCTGGAGCCGTGCGAGCGGTGGGGGCGCGCCTACCTCGAGGCGACGCGCCGGGCATTGTCCTAGCCCGGGCGGGCGCTCAGCAAAAGCTGCCCCAAGGGCAGAACCAGAAGTCCTTCGTGACTTTCAAGCTGAACGGCTGTGAATAGTCGCCGCCACCTGCGAGCTTCGCGCGCAGGACCCCGGAACCACGGACGTTCTCGATCCTCCCGAGAAAGATCCCGTGCTGATCGACCGCAGGTACGACGACCCGGTGCCAACGCCCGCCGGCCTGCTGCTCGACGACTACGCCCTTCTTCACGCCCACCGGCGTCCGGCCCCAGTAGGAGATCGACCCGTCCTTCTCCCAGAACGCCACGAACGGGAATCGGAAGGCACGCAAGGCCGGCTTCGGCCGATTGTCCTTCGTGTACAGGCCTGACTGGAACATCTCCTGCGGGAAGGGCTGATCTCGGATGAGGTACCAGGTGACGAGGCTGACGCCGTCGCTCCACATCCGGTAGAGCGCTTCGGAAACCCAGCGCGCGTGGAGAGCGGGTGGCAGGCCCTTCGGGTCAGCAGGCTGCGAGTCGTAGCTGAACTCTGTAACCCAGAACTCGATCCGGCCGCGAGACTCGATCCGCCCCCTGCGGTCGGCGCTCTTCAGGAGCGCGGTCATCTTGTCGAGGTCACCGAGAGACACGTCGTTCTTGTGGAAAGCCTTGTGTGTCGGACCGCCGTACGTGTACGGGTGGTGTGACCAGACGTCGAATTCGACCTTCTTCCCGAGGAACCGGCGCATGAACGACATGGGACGTACTCGTTCCTGACCCGGGACGGTGCCACCCGACGGATCGTTCGAGTCGCCTCCGAACGGTGCAAGTCCGCCCGCGACGACAACGTTGTCACGACGCACCGCATGGACTGCCTCTGCCGTGGCGTTCACCATCGACCGATACCAATCCGCCGAGACCGGCGCGTCTCCTGCGAACTGCGGCATGAGCTGAATGCTGAGGTTGGGCTCGTTCCAGACCTGCCAGTACCGAACGCGCGGAAGCCGGCTGAAGGTTCCGCTGTACCGGCTGGCTGCTGCCGCGGCGAAGTCGCCGAGCGCCGCGGGACTGGGCCGAACCGGTCCGTCGGACTCTCTCGTCTTCGTTCCGTTCTCGGTCCATCGCGGGGCGCCGACGATTGAGACGATCGGAGAGAGACCGACCTTCGCAGCCGCTTTCACCTGAGCGTCGAAGGCAACCCAGCGGTAGAGCGGATCGCTCGGACTACGGGCGTCGAACCCCGCCGGACGCACGTCCCCGTCGGGCGCGATGTTCGGCCACCAGAGAATGAGTCGTACCGACGCGGCGCCTGCCGCCCGACTCGCCGCGAACGTTTCTGCTTGTCGGGGATCGCCGAACTCCGGCATCACAGCGGTTCGGAGCGGAAGGTCCGGACCCGCCTTCGAGGAGGAACCGCTCGCCCCACCTCCGGGGAGCGCCACTGCGACGGTGGTAGCGGCGAGGAGCGCGAAGCCGCTGAGGAGTGCTCGACGCACGGACGCGTCATGATACCGGCATCACCGGACCGCTCTGTGCGCTCGCACACGGCTCGCATTGAAGCGTTCAGCGATACTTCGTGGGTGAACCCCAGCCGCCGCGCCCTGGAGGAAGCCGGTGATTTCAGGGCTTCGAGCCTATACGCGTCGCCTCGAACCGTCTCGAGCCTCGAGGATTGCTACTTCTATCACTCGATGGATCTGCCGGGATTCGGGTTCGTCCGCGGAGACTGGGATCTGCGCGGGCGGGAGGCAGGCTACCTTGGTTCAGTGGATGTCGACGGCCGCCGCGTTCTCGAGATCGGTACCGCGAGCGGTCATCTGTGCTTCCACATGGAGCGCCAGGGAGCCGAGGTCGTCGCCTTCGACCTCGCACCGGAGCACGGCCTCGACATCGTCCCATACGCCCGCGCCGATCTCGGGCAAATGCGCGCAGAGCTCCGCGACCACGTGCAGCAGCTCAACAACGCGTTCTGGCTCAGCCACCAGGCGTACGGCTCCGCCGCAAAGGTCGTGTATGGCACGACGTACCGCATTCCGGATGCGATCGGTCCGGTCGACATCGTCACCCTCGGCTCCGTCCTGCTGCACCTTCGAGATCCGTTCCTCGCCCTGCAGAGCGCCCTCGCGCTCACGCGAGACACGGTGATCGTCACCGATCGAAGCGGCGGGGCCGTCTACCGGCTGCCGTTTCGCCTGAGCGAGCGCCTGGGGCGCTCGGTGTTCTTTCGCCCCGACGCAAAAAGCCTTGATCCGCCCGTCACGTGGTGGCGCATGACGCCCCAGGTCGTCAAGCAGATGATCGCCGTGCTCGGCTTCGAGGAGTCCACGGTCACCTACCACCGCCAGCACTGGCGTGGCCGTCGGATGTGGATGTTCAGCGTGGTCGGGCGACGGACTTCGGAGACTCCGGTCACGGCTTAGCCAGAACTCCTGAATTTCGATGAGCACTCCACGGCCAATCGAGGAGCGGACCGCGATCATCCACGACTGGTTTCAGGGATTTCACGGATCGGAACGCGTCGTCGACACGATGCGCACGCGAGTGTTCGCCGACGGGAACTCGCCCGACATCTTCACGTTTCACGCCGCACCGGAGCTCCTTCCGAGCGGACTTGCAGCCTCGATCGTCAAGCAGTCGTGGGTCGCATGCCTGCCCGGCCTGCGCCAGCGAGGACACGCTCCGGGCAAGTGGCGTTTGCTGCTTCCCTACATGCCGCACTACTTCGCTCGTCTCCCACTCGATGACTACGAACTCGTTATCTCCTCCTCCCACGCCTTTGCCGTGAACGTGCGGCCTAGCCCGGACGCGTTACACGTCTGTTACTGCTATACGCCGCTCCGCTATGCGTGGATGCCGCACATCGAGGCGCGGGCAACGGGCGCACAACGCGTCGGCCTCCGAGCTATCGGAGGATATCTCCGGCATGTTGACCTGAGGGCCTCCGCGCGCCCCCATGCGTACTTCGCAATCTCGGAGGCAGTGCGAGCACGGATAAGGCGCTACTACGGAAGAGAGTCGGTCGTGATCCCCCCTCCCGTCGCAGTCGACGAGTTCCGCGTCGAGCTCGAGAAGGAGCGCGGCCACTTTCTCTGGGTTCACCGCCTGGTTAGCTACAAGCGTCCGGAGGTCGTCGTCGAGGCTTTCCGCGACTCGCCCTACCGGCTCACCATGGTTGGAGTCGGACCGCTCGAGTCCAAACTGCGCAGTACCCTGCCGGCGAATGTCGAGCTGCTCGGCTGGCTCTCGCGGGGGAACTCGCGCGTCTCTACGGTGAGTGTTGCGGCTTCATCCACGTCGCCGAGGAGGACTTCGGAATCTCGATGGTGGAGGCCCTGGCGGCGGGCACCCCGGTTATCGCGCTGAACCAAGGCGGCGCTCGCGACATCGTGCGGCACGAAGTCGACGGCCTGCTTCTCGACCGTGCCGAGGTGGGGCTCCTCCGAAGCGCGATCCATCGTGTCGCAACGTCGACGTGGGATCCGGCAGCGCTTGCCTCGCGCGCGCGGGAATTCTCGACCGAAAGGTTCGTCGAGCGCTTTCGCGAGGGGGTCGCCACTCTCGCCGAAGCTCGCGCACGTTCCTAGTTTCGTCCCGACTACTATCCCGGCATCGGCTCGGCTCCCCCAACGTCCGCGGCTCAGCGACGCGTTGCAATCAGGCGTCCTCACGACAAGCCACTGGCCGCTGCGCTGGCAACTCTCGCATGCTGCGCCGGTCTCTCCGCGCTGATTGCGGTGCGGGTGCTCGATCCGGAGAGCGGTCTCTGGTTCACCGCCTCGCTCGGCATTGTCGTGCTCGTGCTCGCGGTGACGGGCGTCGCACTCTTCTACCGCTCTGGGCGTTCCCTGACCCTGGTCGCCATCTCCCCGTTTGCGATCGCCGCCGCGACCTGGCTCGTTCTCTTCGTCTATCGACCGATCGAGCTATACGTGTCACCCGATCACGCCGCGCTCGGACTCGCTCAGCTGGGCTTCAGCCTCGGCGACCTGACCCGCACGGTCGCGCTTGCCGGGCTCGGGTGCAGTACGTGGTGCGCGGGCTACCTGCTCGGTTTCGGCCGGCTGAGCGCTTCGCAGAAAGCGCCCGTCTCCCGTCCGCTCGTCATCTCGAAAGTCGGCGCCGCCGTCGTCTTCTCCCTCGGGACGTTCCTATGGGTAGTCCTCTTCATTCGACTCGGGGGGATCCAAGAGCTTCTCCGCTCCGCTGTGTCTCTTCGCTCGGGGCAGTTCGGCGGCTCGTACGGATTCGTCGGAGTCTGGCTCGTGCAAGGAGCCGTCCTCTACGCGTGGGCCGCGTATCTGCAACATCCGAACCGGACCGCGAAGCGAATGCTCCTCGTCGGAGTCCCGATCGCCGTTCTCGCGGCGGTTGCGGTCCAGCTCCGCATGCATGCCTCTTTCGCGGTCGTCTCGGGGCTGGCCATCTACGCGATCCTGAGGCCGATTCGCCGCAAGCACGTCGTGGCCGGCGCGGTACTCGCCGTGACCGGCGTCCTTGCGCTGGGCTTCGCCCAGCAGGTGCGCGAGTACACCACGACCGTCTCGACGCCTGATGCAATTCGGCTCGCCGCGAAGACGCCGCTTCAGACGATGTACACCTCGGACCTCAGCACTTTCGACAACTTCGTCGCCTTCCAGGATCTCGTTCCGATCTCGATTCCCTACCTCGAAGGGGAAAGCCTGCTCGAGATACCGCAGGCCTTCGTACCAAGGGCGATATGGCCCGGGAAGCCGCTGGCGGTCGACTTCCGCGCAAGCTCCTACCTCTACCCGGGAGACTTCGTCGCTATACCCGTCTCCGTCCACGGGGAGCTGTACTGGAACGGGGGAGTCGTTGCCGTCGCGTTCGGCACCTTCGTCCTCGGCGTGCTCTTCGGAGGGACCGCGCGAATCGGCCTCCGGACTGCACCAGGCGGTCGGCTGTTCGTGCTCTACGCGGTGGCGCT
This sequence comes from uncultured Actinomycetes bacterium, assembly GCA_963840705.1. GTDB lineage: Bacteria > Actinomycetota > Thermoleophilia > Gaiellales > Gaiellaceae > GMQP-bins7. The sequence goes on from CAWIZT010000013.1 coordinate 190,323, forward strand.
GCCGTTCACCCATGCCTTCCTGACGCGCGGTCTGGCGCCCATGTCCCAGAACCTCGCGTTTGCCTTGATCGGCACGTCGCTCGCGATCGCCGGCATGTCCGGGAGCTCGTACTGGACGGAGTTGAAGAGTCGTGCACTGCGGGGCGCCGGCGCTGCATAGCCGAATCACCGACCTGCTCCCGGTGAGGTGAAATCAGCTTCGGCGGAGCTCCTCGACGATGCTGGATTGAAAGAAAGAGTCGTTCGCGAGACGCCAGCGGTCTTGCTGCCGAATCACCGGGAACGCCCGAGGGAGAGCGCTGGAGATGTACCGGCTCGTGCCGACAGGTCGGCGGTAGACGATCATCGTGTAGATCGTCGCCACTTCACCGTCACGCATCACCCCGATGATCTGCGGTCTCGCGCTCCTGACACCACCCGCAAAGAACGTCAGCGCATCGTCGGTCTTCGGGTGCGCTCGCAGCTCTCGCCTCGGTCGCGCCGCGAAGCCGTCGAGGAACCCGTCGAGATTGGCGAACTGAGCGTCGCGCCACCAGCGAAGAAAGTCGTGGGATGGCGTCCCGGCCATGTAGCGGTCGATCGTCGCCGGTCCGAGGAGCTGCTCGTCCGGCGCACCAACCGTCACGGCCGGTGCAGCCCCACCCCCACCGCACCCACAGGCCAGGCCGATGAGAACGAGCGCGAACGGGGCAAGGACGCGGATCGGCACGAACCTGGTCCTATCATCCCTCCGACCTGAAGACGCAGCGAAGATGTCAGGGTCGTGATCTCCGTCGTTATCCCGTCGCTCCGTCAGGCAGACTCCCTCTTGCGGTTGGTCGAGCAGCTCCGCACGGGAACCACGCAATCCCTGGAGATCTTGATCGCCGACAACGGCCTCCCCCCGGAGGCGGTGTCGAGACTGCGTGCGCAGGCGGCCACCGTCCTGTCGATGGGCCGTAACCTCGGCTTCGGCACAGCCGTAAACCGAGCGGCACGCGAGGCGAGGGGTGACATCCTCGTCGTTCTGAACGACGACATTGCCGTGCAGCCCGGCTTCCTCGATGCCCTTGTAGCGCCTGTCTTAGACGGCGCCGAGATGGCCGCGGGCATTCTGGTCCACGCAGAGGCCCCCGACTTGATCGAGAGTGCCGGGATCGTCGTGGACAGGACGCTCAGCCCTCACGACTACCTCCAGAACGAGCCGCTCGGACGTCTCGAGGAGTTGGTCAGCCCACCCCTCGGACCGTGCGGAGGAGCCGCGGCGTATCGGCGGTCGGCATTCGCGAGCGTCGGCGGCTTCGACGAAGCCTTCTTCGCGTACTGCGAGGACCTCGATCTTGCCCTCCGGCTGGTTGCGACCGGAGCCCGCTGTGCGCTGTCGACGCACGCACGTGCGATGCACATCGGCTCGGGCACACTCGGCTACGGCTCGGTCGAGAAGGCAACGATCGTCGGCCATAGCCGCGGGTACCTGCTCCACAAGTATGGGGTCCTCGAGCGTCCCGCGACCGCGGCGGCGGCCTTGGCGATCGAGACCGCCACCTCTCTCGTTCTCGTAGCCCGACATCGCTCCCTCCAGCCCACGATCGCGCGAGTTCGCGGCTGGCGGAGCTGCAGTGCTCGTGCTGCGCGACCGCCCGCGTCGCTGGTCTCGGTGGGGCTGCTGGACGGCATGCACCGCAGGTTGCTGCGTTCGAGACGGAAAGCTGCGGGGTAGGTCAGTACTGGGGAAACACGAGCTTCCCGACCTTCCGGGCCGACGAAAAGGCAGTCCAGCCTGCCGCCCGGAGGAGCCACGATACGGTCCTGAGGTCACGGTTCTCGAGGTCGAGTGTCCGGCGATTCGTGACGACGCTGAAAAGCCCGAGGTCGGAAAGATCGACGGCGGCGAACTCGTGCGGCTTGGTCGCATTCAGAAAGACTCCGGGTGTCGAGGGATCGTGCTCGAGATCGAGAATGTCGCAGTCCGCGAAGATGGTCCGGAAGTCGTCTGTTTCGTAACGCCAGTAGTCGTGGGGAAAGCCGTGAACCGGGAAGCCGCGCGACCTCGTCGTGACGAGTAGGCGTCCTTCCGGCCGACAGACCGCCTTGAGATTGGCGATGGCGGCGCGCCAGTCGCGAATGTGCTCCAGGACCTCGGTCGCGATGACGATGTCGAAACTCTCGTTCCCAAACCGTTGAACGAGCTCCTCGGCGGCACAGATCACGTCGACGCCCGGGCCTCGAACGAGATCGACCCCGACGTACTCCGAAGGTCCGTAGAACCCGAACACCGACCGGAGGGTGCCGTTGAAGTCCCGCGAGCCAACCTCGAGCACCCGCCGGCCCGTAACAGCACTTCGCTCGAGACTCCGGGCGCCGAATGCGATACAGCTAACAGTGCACATGCACTCCGGCCGGCCCTCCGCCCGCGGTCACCACTCCATCGTATCTCCCGGGGGGCGGCGCGCTTCCCGGGCCTCGTAGCGGGATGAACGAAGATCGTCAGGCCGTGCGAGACGTCGGATCGACGCGGCGCTTTGCCATCTTCGGCAGCGCGGTCCTGGCCGGCAACCTCGGCCAGCTCACCTGGTTGATGCTCGGGAGTCGAGCGATGCCTACGGATGATTTCGGCGCGATTCTCGCAGCTCAGGCCCTGTATTCGGTGCTCCTGCTCGTGGTCGACAACGGATCAGGCATGCACGGGGCCCGCCTCGCCGCTGCAGGCTCGCTGGGCGCAGGTGCGCGAGCGTCGCTCGTCCGGCTCCGGCTTCAACTGGCATTCGCCATGGCCATACTCGCCGTTACGGTCGGGCTTCTCGGCGGCCGGCAGTCGTTTCTCGCGATCGGTCCGTTCGTCGTGGCACTTGTCCTCTTCGCTGCCTTCGGGTACTGGGAGCGTTTCGGCCTGGGTGACAGTGGCCCGTGGTCGGCGTATCTCGTGCTGAGAGCATTCGGGCCGGCGTTTGCCGCGGCTGGCTGCCTTGTGGCCTCGGTCGAATTCCCGCTCGTGCTCGCCGGGGTCATCGAATGCATCGCCATTCTCCTAGTTGCAGGGTTCTTCCGCCTACGTCCTCGTGTCGATCTCGTTGCGGCCCTCTCCGCCCGACCAGGCCCTTGGCGCACGGTTGTAGCTGTCGGGCTTCCAGCAATTCTCTGGCAGATCGGCCTATCCTCGGGGACGGTACTCCTGAGCACGTTCGGCGCAGCCGCCGCCGCTGCCGCGCTCGGCGTCGCGATCCGACTGCTGACCGGCCTCAACCAGCTTTCGGCAACGGCGGTCACGGCGCTGTTTCCGAAGCTCGCGGCGACACGAGGGGGCGACTCTGACGACGCTCACGAGGAGCATGCGGCGACTGTGATCGCGGCTCGCCTCGCTCTCGCTGCAGCGGCGGTTGCCAACGCCGTGCTTCTCATCTCGCCGTCCCTCGTCCTCGGCCTCTTCTTCCCCGAGCCCGGCGAGACGGAGGAACAAGTCGCGATCATCGTGCTTGCGAGCGCCGTTGCAACCAGCTATGTCGTCTCGATGACGCTCGTACTGATCGCCCGTGGCCGCGAAGCGCTCTCGTTGCGCGCAATCCTCGCGGGTACCGTGGTCGTATGTGTCGGCAGCTGCGCCGTCGTGCTGACCACGCCCGAGTCGAACGCGCAGTGGATGGCGGGTGCATTCCTCATCGGTGAGTTGGTCACCCTTCTTCTCGTCTGCTTCGGACTCGTGCGACTGTTTCCGTCGACGCGACGAACACAGCTTTCGATGGCGTCGATCGCGGCGACGTTCGCGGCAGTAGGCGCACTCGGTGCAACTGTGCCCTCAGCGCGCGTTTGGCTCGCCGTCGTGCCGGCCGCCGCCGCCGTCGGAGCGATCGGGTTGCTTCTGCGCGACGTCAGGAGCATGTCGGCGCAAGCCTGACAAGGTCGCTCAGGCACCGACCCGGGCGCGTCGCCGACGCGCCCATTCCTTCAGTCGCCGCGGCGCCGCGGGCGCAAGCTTCAGCTTTAACTGGCCGCGCCACGTCTGGTTGGTATGCGTGGGGGCTCGCTGCTTCTCTGGCCAGCGAAGCGTCTCGAGCTCGTCTGTTCCAGGCGCGCAAATCACAGCTCGCGGCGAGCCGTTGAACGCCAATAGCGTTACTCGATCGGACGTCTTCTCGTGCCGAGGCAAACAGAGCTCCGTGACCGAGGTGAACCCGACATCGAGCAGGAGGTTGAACAGTGAGGACCGCGTAAGCCACAAGCTCTCCGAGTTGCCGAGGGCGGAGCGGGTGAGGTGAGCCTGCTCCTCCGCCGACGCACCGGGATCGAACTCGCGGACGGTTCGACCCCGGTAAGTGTGTCCATCGGCCGTGGCCGAGCCATTCGCTTTCAAGCCCACGTGCGTGTCGATCACCGCGACACGTCGACAGACCTCCGCGAGCCGATGTGCCAGCACCACCGCGCCCGGACCGTCCAGATGGTAGAGCAGGCCGAGGCAAAGCACGAGGTCGAACTCTCCGTGTTTCTCGGGCGATAACTCCCGAACGTCCCCCTGGACGACTTCGAGCTGGTCCAGTCCGAGCGCCACTCGGCCGAAGCGGATCTTCTCGACGTTCCCGATTCGACCCTCCATGGCGACGACCGTGGCGCCGTGGGATGCGAATTCCAACGCGAATGCACCTTCAGCCGCGCCGAGATCGAGCACCCGTGCGCGATCAAGAGGCTTGTCGAGCGCGTCAGCAGCCGCTTGAAGTATGGCCTTCAACCGTAGTTGGTCGGCGGTGACCCGCTCGCTGATCGTGTAGACGCCGTCACCGAGCAGCAGGTTGTCGTGCCACCGGCCGTGTTTCCGCACGAGTTGGTCGCGGCTTCGGATGAGCTCATGTCTCTCCACGTGATCTTCGCTCTAGGCCAGCTAGAAGGCTCCTCGTCGCGTGAACACCGCTGACACGGTCCGCGCCAGGATCCTGAGATCCAGCGTGATCGAAAGGTTGTCGATGTACTCGCTGTCGAGCGCAAGGCGTTCCTCGAACGTGAGGACGCCGCGCCCATATACCTGCATAGGTCCCGTGATCCCCGGCTTGACGTCCAAGCGGATCTTATGCTCTGGCGAGTAGCGCGCGACGAGCTCGATCTGTTCTGGCCGTGGACCGACCAGGCTCATGTCACCCTTCAGCACGTTGACGAACTGCGGGAGCTCGTCGAGGCTCCACCGCCTCAAGAACCTTCCCAGGCGAGTGACTCGCGGGTCGTCCGGCAACTTGAACATCGGTTCTGCGAGCGCGTCGAAAGGAAGGAGCCCGGCGAGGAGCTGCTCCGCATCTCGGACCATGGTTCGGAACTTGAGCATCAGGAATGGATGGCCGTGCTGGCCGGCGCGGAGCTGCCTGAACAGCACAGGGCCCGGACTCGTGAGCTTGATCGCCAGAGCGAGGATCGCGAACACCGGCAAGAGGAGGATGAGGGCGAGCGCACTGACGCCGACGTCAAGGGTCCGCTTGACGAAAAGAGTCGACCGGGACAAACCGGTCTTGTATTCGAAGACCGGGAGCTCGGCGAGGTGGTTGAGTTGTGCCGACGCACCGAATGCGCTCGGGCAGGGCGGGATCAGGCTCAGGTTCATTCCGGCCTTCCGCGTGAACTCTAAAATCGCTCGAAGCTCGTCCCCGTCGAGCGTCGCTGGAGCGAAGCAGAGGCGATCGACTGCGACGAGCGATGCCGGTTCACGCACCATCGCGTCGACGTCGGGATCGCCTTGCGCGACGATCGTCATGTGCAGGTCGGGAAAGAGCTCGAGCTTCCGCCTGAACGCGTCCGCGGCGCTCGCGGTCCCGATGATCGCCACACGCTCGGGCGGCGTTGTCGCGCGCCAGAACCACCGAGCAGCGGCCCGCAGGAGGAAAACGGAGGCAAGGGCCGTGAGTCCGGTGACGACTGCGCTCGACGCGGAGAGCCGGTCGGCCGGGGTCAGCTCCAGGAAGAGCGCGAGGCCCGACGTACCGATCAGCGCCCAGAGGACGAGCGAAGGGATCTCGTCAACAGTGAGATGGCGGAGCGCTCGCGCGTCACGGTCGTAGAGTGCTACCGCCTTGGCCGCGAGTATCCACGCTGGCAGAAACACGAGTGCCCAAACGAGCTGCGCGGCATCGCCGTTTCCCGCGACGAGCAATGAGATGCTGGCCAGGAGAGCAGCTGCAATGTCCGCGCAGGCGAGCATCCGACGCCGGAGTGCATCACGCCAAGCGGGCGCCGAACGCCTCGGCCAGATCGACCTGATGAGTCCGTCGCTAGGGCCGTATGCCGCGACAGGTTCGCGTCGCACATCCGCGCCGACGGCAGAGAAGGAGGCGTCCTTCACGGGCGCGTCCATGCTAGACGACTTCGGGGACGACGACGAGTCCGACGAGGGCACGCCAGAATGGTCGGGAGCACCGCTCAAGAAGTGCTCAAGACACCGAGAGTCAGTCCCTAGTGTTCTCACGATCGAGGAGGCCGACGAACAGAGGCGATCGGGGATTGAGCTCCGCGGCGCGCCGCAGGCTCCGTTCGGCCCGGTCGACATTTCCGAGCTTCGTCTCGAGGCGCGCCGAAACGAGCCACAGCTGCCAGTCCCGCGAGTCGCGTTCGATGGCCTCGTCGATCCAGACGCTCGCCCGGGCAACGTCACCCTGAATCTCGCTCACGAGCGCGAGCTGAAGATAGGGCGTCGACGCCCACGGTTGGATGTCTCGCGCGACTTCGGCGGCCTCCATGCTCTCGTCGACGTCAGGGCCGCCGGCCGCCGCCTGACTGCGCGCGATCTCCCGATCAGCAAGCAGCGGGATCGCCTGGGCGACGATCAGGAGCCAGGCCGTCAGCACCGTGAGGACGCCAAGTCCGAACCGAGGGGGTGACGTCCGGCGCGAAACCTCCCCAGGTGGGGCGCTTCGCAACGGCTCGTAGACGTCAGTCGCAGGCCCACTGACGAGTGCGAGCGCAACGAACCCGACGACGCTCACAGAGGTGAGCTCCCAGATCCAGTCGAACCCGGCCGCTGCGACATACGCGACGACGACCGCCGTGAGTGCGGCGGTGGTCACTCGCGGTTCTCCTGAAGACCCGAGCGAGCGCCGCACCCCTACCGAAACTCCCGCGAGCGCCAGTGCGAATACCAGGATGAGGCCCACGATCCCGAGCTCGCCGAACATCTCGAGATAAAGAGAGTGTGCGTCCTTGAGGAAGTAGGTGAACGAAGCGTGCTCGGCCCACCAGTGTTCATAGGAGCCCGCACCGTCGCCGGCGAAGGGGTTCTTGCGCCCCTGATCGACCGCAGCCGACCAGAACTGCCACCGCCCGCTCCCGCTGCCGCTCAGCAGATGTGCCGTGACGAAGTCGCCGGAATCGAGCGCCTCGAGCTCGACCGGCGATGCTTTGAAGGTCTCGAATCGCTGCAGCGGATCGCTGGCCACGACCCCCGCGACGAGCGCGAGCGCCGCCATCCCTGCAGCGATATGGCCTGTCGCGGGGCTCGGATGGAACCTCCCGCCGAAAGAGCGGCAGCCCAATCCGTATGCCACTGCCAGCACGGCGCACACCAGGCCGATGAGGACAGCTGCGGTCTCGCCTTGATCCTGTGCTAGCTCTGTTCCGAGTGGCCCGTTCACGAGCGCGCCGCGCTCGAGCAGCACCGCCACTGCCGCTGCCGATCCCAGGCCGGAGGCTGCGAGCGCTGCTGCGGCGCTCCAGCGTCGCTCGGTCAGGAGGATGAACGCGAGGGTGCCGACGAAGGCGGTCACGACACCGCCTCGCGAGGATGCCAGGTAGATAACCGCCACGATTGCGGGGATCGGCGCGAGCGCCAGTCCCCGAAAGACCGAACTCCGAGCCACGAGCGCGATCCGGAGGAGCAGCGGAAACCCGAAACCGACCAGGATCGCGAGACCGTTCCAGTAACCCAAGGGGAAGCTGAGGCGAGTCGCAGCCCCAGGGAGGAAGGTCGCAAGCTCTCGTTCGGGAAAGGTCTCGGGGAAGAGTCGGCTGACCAGGGCGATGAGCGCCACTGCAGTGATCGCAAGGGCGAGGGCGTCTGCCCAGCGTCCGACCGTGCGGCGCGTCGCCGCCAGGACAACGAACACGTACACGCCCAGGTAGAGCGAGACCCGGTTGAACTCGTTGAATGCATCCTCGGCACTCGGCGCCCAGAGCACGGACGCCAACGTCCAGGAGGCAATTACGACGATCAGTCCGCCGATGAAAAGCGTCGCCTGTGAGAGACGCGTCGTCCCCACCAGCTGGAGTGCGATTCCGACGATCACAGCCCACCAGACTGCGATTGCGACGGTTCCGCGACTCGGCAGCGCGTAGCTGCCATCGTCGTAGGCGATCCAGAAGACGACTCCTGCGACGACCGCTGTGATGAACAATGTCGGGTCGGTCCGGCTGACGATTCTCTTGACAGCCTTCACGCGGCGAAAGGCTACTGTTCGCTTCTCGGATGGCCACGAAGGTGCCGCAAGGGAAGCTTGTCGGGGGCGTCGCAGCAGGCTTCGCGGCGGTACTGCTCGCGTTGGCGAGCCCAGTTCATGCGCAGAATCCGGGAGACTCTGCGGTGAACCAGTACGTGGAGATGGTTCCCGCTGCTGGTGGGCCTAAGTCTCCCGGAGTCGAGAAGAAGGAGCGAAGGTCGCTGCGGCCCGCGGCAAACGCAGCCTTGGAGCAGGCATCGCCGCCGGTCGCGCGATCTCTCGAGGAGATCGCGACATCCTCGACGTACGGTGCTCCGGTAGTTCGAGCCAAGCCGAAGCCAGCCAAGCCCCAGCCCGGGGTGACGGTTCGCGATCCGGACATCGTCCCTTCCGGGGCTCCGACCGACATTGCACTGGCAACCACGGTGAGTGCGATCGCGTCCGCTACCGACGAACGGCTCTTTGGGCTCCTCCTGGCGGTACTCACGACGACACTCGGCGCCGTTGCGCTAGCGATAGGACGTGCGCGCGCCGGCTAGCTGGTGGCCGTTCCGCGCTGGAGAAGAATTCCCGGTTGGATGTCCGTCAGCCGCATGAGTCCGAGATCGAGGATCGAGATCGGTCTGGGCTTCGGATTCGAGGTCCGGTAGACGAAGAACGTGTACGTCGGGGTGCGTTCCACGACACGCAGCTGATACCCGTCGGGGGCGGGAGGCGGATCGACCTGCGGGGGCGTTATCGCTCCTCCTGAGAAACCTCCCTCGGTGGCCAACCCGATCACTGCGATCTCACGTACCGTGACGCGTTCGCTGTGCGGCTCGTCGAGGTTCCGCAGGTAGGGCTTCCACAGAGACCGGCTCATGTACGGCGTCACCACGATGGCACGCGCGCCGCTCGGTGAACTGAGACGCGCGGCCGCCCCTCGCCAGTCCGTCCGCCCATAGCGCTCGTCGAGCGAACCCGCGAGTGTGATGAGGAAGAGCAGCATGCAGAGCGCCGTGCCAGCAGCAACTCCGAGCCGCGTCGCGGAGTATCCGGTCGCGATACAGATGGCGGCGGGCACGATTGCCAGGATCGCGTTTCGCACGATGACGTAGTCGGCGCCCGCGAGCGCGAGCGCCAGCGGAGCTCCGATGGCAACGGCCACGAGCCCGCCGGGCACGAGGGCCCGACGCCGCAGCTCGGGTGGCGTACGAGTCAGGAGCAGGACGAGCCCGGTGACGAGCAACGCCGCAGCGACGACACTTCCCGCGATCTCCGCCGGAAAGCTGTAGCCGACCGCGAGGCCCTTTGGAACGCCCGCGACTCTCGCACCGAGGGAGCCGCCGGTCACGGCCTCCGCGGCTCCGCGCTGCTCGAACAGGAGCGGCAGGTGGGCGAGGCCGACCGTTGCCGGAATGAGAACGGCAAGGGCGACGAGTCGGCGCGACCGCGACCGCGCGAGCAGCCACAATGCCTCCGGCAAGACGAGGAAGATGGCGAAGTAGTGGGTCGCGAGCACGAGAGACGCCGACAGCGCCCAGGCGAGGATCTCCCACCTGCCAGTCGTATGGAGTGCGCGGCCGAAGAAGAGCACGGTGCACGCCGACAGGAGCGCGAACAGGCTGTACGCGCGGGCTTCTTGTGCGTACCAGACAAGGAAGGGGTGGACGCTGACGAGGGCGGCGGTGATGACCCCCACCCGGCGGGACACGAGCGCGGAGCCGGCAGCGTAGGCGACCGGGACGATCGCTGCTCCGACGACCGCCGAGAGGGAGCGCACCCCGATCTCCCCGAAGCCGGCGAGCCGCACCCAGGGCCAGGCAAGGACGTAGTAGAGATACGGCGTCGCCTCGCTCTCCGGGATCGCCCCGAGCATGTCGCCGAAGCTCTCGTGCAGGAGCGACACCGTCACGAGCTCGTCGAGCCAGAAGCTCTGGCGGTCGAGAGTGGCGAGGCGGAGAGCCGCTCCGATCGCCGTCAGTGCCCCGAGCAGCAACACGAGGCGCGACGGACGGTGCCGCAGTCCGGGCACCAGAGAGCTCAGTACGCGGCCGAGACCTGGTCGGCGCCGGCTGCAAGCCCGAGCTCGCGGAGCCCGTGTACCGTCTCGAAGTGATCGCCGTCCTCGGTCTCACGGAGCAGCGCCCAGTTCTGCCGAATCTGCTTTGCCCGAGGCGGATGCCAGAAGTGGAGGACGACCGCGTCGGGACCCGCATGCCCGCAGCGAAGGCCGAGCCGCCGCAGGCGGAGCGCGAGATCGACGTCCTCCTCCCCCCAGCCGACGTACCGCGTGTCGAACCCGTTTACCCGCTCGAAATCTCGACGAGAGACCCCGAGCAGGAACCCGTAGGCGCGCTTGCGCGGTTCGAACTCGGGAACGCCATGCATGCCGACGCGGCGCCGGTCTCTCGAGGAGAGCACGCTCAAGGGGGCAGCGTGCCCTCTCTCGCGTAGCCAACCGTAGAGAGTACGCCGGTGGATCGGAATCCGCTCCGCGAGGACGCGTCCCGTCAGGACGGCCGAGAGCTCGAGCTTCCGCCCGGCGACGAACCAGCCTGCCTGCGCGCTAGCGCGCAGCGCGCGAACGAAGTGCAGCCGCGGCACAGCGTCTCCGTCGAGGAACACGAGGTACGCACCTCGGGCGGCAATGGCGCCGCGGTTACGCGCGAGCGCTTGCCGGAACCCCTGGTGTGGATGCCAGACATGCTCCATACGTCCGCCGAACGTGTTTCGCCAACGATCGACGGCGCCCAGCGTCTCGGGGCCGGATCCATCGTCGGCCACGACGATGTCGAAGCGGTCGTCCGACTGCTCCGAGAGCGCGCGCAACACCGCGTCGAGGGCCTCGGGCCATTCGTAGGTGCTGACCACGATGCTGAGCCGGCTGTCTGCATGCAGGCCTTGTCCATTCACCCCCTGGCTCACAGGGACGATGCTAGACGACGCGTCAGTTGCCCTACGAGGGATTTACGTTCGACCGCTGCGGTCGCCGGCGATCGCGCCGAGCCCGGTCACGATGAAAAGCGGGTAGACGGGAAGCGCGAACTCGGGTGTGACGCCTTGCGAGGCCGCGTGGATGAGGAGAACCAGTACGGCACAGATCCAGAGCACGACAACGGTTCGCCAAGCGCGAGGGCGCCTGAAGACGAGGCCGACCAACCCGAGCACCAGCCAGAACGGAGGGGCGGGGAAGCGGGGCGTGATGCGGTTCAGGACCTCCGGGACGAATGAGACCCCGTCCCTCGACGGAAGCGCGGCGTCCCAGACTCGGACCTGCGAGACGATCTTTCGGTAGCGCTGCTGGGTCTCCGCGTCGTCCCATACGAGTGACGGCCGTCCGAGCGTGCACGAGTCGATGTAGTCCGAGGCGCACCACACGAAGCCGTACGGAACGCCTTCCACGAGGACCTGCGCCTGCGGGTTCGGGAGCTCGACGCCACCGGACTCGAAGGTTCGCGCGGGCGGCTCCGGCGCTGTCTGCTCTCGCGGCCTGACGTCCTCCCGCAACGGTCGCTGCTCGAGAAAGTCCAAAAACGTCTGGGCGACCCCCCGGATGTACGGGCCGGGATGCTCGCGAATCGCCTCCACGGCCGAGTCGAAGAGCAACTCGTAGTCGTTTCCTCGCCCGAGCACGCGGTCCGAGAGTGCGATCAGCCGGACGGTCTCGTAGTTCGAGCCATTCTGGAGGTAGGCATCGAGCGAGACGCCGAGTCGCCGATGAGGATTCTCGTCCAGCACCTCGTGTCGGATCAATGCCGCGAGCCGGCTGGACGCGCCGCCGTTCTCCGGTGCGATCGTCTTCTCCCCGGTGAAGACCCGCAGGAAAGGAACCCACGCGCGTCCGCCGCGAGCGATCGTCGTGTCGTCGTACCGAACGCCGTTGTGCACGGCCCACGCACCCAGGATCGCCACTGCAACCACCGCGCAGCCCGCCGACCATCCCAGCCGCCGTCGCCACGGCACGGGGGCGAGGAAGGGCACGAGCACCGCAGGGAGGAGAACCTGATTCGCGGGCCGGATGAGAACGAGAATCGCGATCCCCGCGCCGAGTGCCGCGAACCGTCGTCCGGACGGGTGCTCCAGCGAGCGCGCGAGCAGCAGGGCCCACAACGCAATGCCCGTGGCGAAGATCGCGTCGCTGGAAGCCTGGTGGTAGAGCGTCGCGACTCCCGGGTAGCCGAGCAGGAGCACGGCGGCGAGAAGTGCGGGCAGTCGTCCGAACGACAGCGCGGTCGCACTCCAGGCGAGAACGAACAATGCGTAGAGAACGCCGAAGACGGCTTCGAGCAGGACCGTTCCCCCCAGATCCAGGGAGCCGCCGAGCACGAGCGGAGTGATCGGCGCGCGAAAGACTTGAAGCTCGGCGAGGGGCGGGCTGGAGTCGAAGAGCTGGAGGTAGTAGGCGAGGTAGTCCCACGTGTCACGGCCCTTCGCCATCGGCCAGCCGAGCGCCTCGAGCCAGAAGACGACGAAGGCCACCACGAAGAGGCTGACCGCTGCGGATCTGGTGGGAACGAAAGCCTCGAGCCTGCGCCACGCGCGTCTCACCGAGGTCGGCAACCGGGCGCGGTCCTCGGTCACGGCGCCTGACGGTATCAACCGGCGCGGAGCGGCTCCGACCGGACACGCGACAGGACGCCGCGCTCCTGCCGCTCGAGTCGTGCTTCGAGCGTGTCGATCCGAGCGCCGAGCGCAATCCCGAGATCCGATTCCGTGAGCACGCTCGTCTCACCGGCGCTGACCGCATCGTCGGCCGGCGTCGGGCGTGCGAAGACGACCGGCTCGTGCGAACGGGCCGCACGCAGGCCGTCGCGAAGCCGGGTGTCGATGGCTAACTCTCCGCTTTCGAGACCACGCTCGAGCTCCTCGTCGTCGACGAGAAACCGGCCATAGAAGTCCTCCGGACGGCCGACGACGAAGGCGTCGTGAGCGTCGGCGACGATGCCGGGAGTCCCCTTCTCCGGATTCTTGCGGAGGGCGTCGTATTGGGCCACGTACTTCCTCATGCACTGCTCGAGGGTGCGGAGAGGGAAATGCAGCACCTCGATCGGGTACCAGCCTCGAAGCGGGAGGAGGCCCTCACCGAACGCCTCGTGATTCCCGCGGCCGACCCGGACGTCCGGCACGGCCCGGTGCGCCGACTTCGAGTCGGTGCTGAACGGATGGTCGTGGTAGTCGGGCCTGCAGAGGCGCACGACCATCCGTTCCGCGAAGAACCGCTCGTCATCGGGGCGAGGAACGAAGATTCGCCAGGAGCCGCGGACGACTCCGTAGCGCTCGGGGACGGTCGCAAGTACGTCCTTCAGGCTCCCCTCGCGCGGCCACCAGAACTCGTCGGCGTCCGTGTTGATCACCCAGTCGGCGCCGAACTCCACCGCCGCCATGCGAGCCATCCTCGTCACCCATTCGGTCTGGCGCAGGTCGTCGCCGGGTTCGTCGATCCGGTGGAGATACCCGTCTCGGGCGTACGCCTCGAGCACATCGGTCGTCCCGTCCTGGGATCGGTTGTCCGTCGCGATCACGTAGTCGACGCCGGCGTTCAGATGGAACGAGATCTGCGAGTCGACTACGTCGATCTCGTCCCGAACCAGAAGTGTCATCACGAGCTTCATCGGTTTCCAGGCCAAGCGATCTGCTCGCCGAGCAGAAGCGAGTGCGGTCCACGGCGCAAGCTACGCCGCATCCCGAGCAGCGGCAGTTGAGAGCGGTACTGGCGGATGGCTCTCCACTTCGCCAGCCGGTCGCGTGCGGTCGCCTCGGCGGCGCGGAAGACCAGCCGCCGGCCGCCGAGCGCGTCCTCCAGCCAGGCGGGCGCGCGGGGCTCTCCACTGGAGCGGAGCGTGTACGGCTGCTCGGCATAGAGCCCGAGCCGATGACCGGTGAGGCCTGCTCTCACCACGACGTCCGCGAGCCAGCGGTGATCCGGGTGGGTGAGCGGGGAACCCGGGAGCAGCACGACGTCTGCTTCCTCGGTCACTGCTGCGATCGCGTCTCCTACCGATCGCTCATCGCCACGGCGTTCGTAGTCGGTGCTTCCGAACGGGAGCCAGGCAGGCACCGCTCCGAGGAGCGCGCAGGCGCGCCTGTCCTCCTCCCGTCGAGCCCGCGCGGCGTCGCCCTCCGTCTCGAAGCCGGCACGTTCGTCCCAACCACCCGCGGATGCCTCCGAGCTCGGCTCGCAGCCGAAGATCGTGAGGAGACCGACCCGCGAGCCGCGCCTCGCAGCTCTCGCCATCGCGGCTCCAACCGAGAGCACGCCGTCGTCGAGGTGCGGCGACACGACGACGACACGCGCTCCGCTGTCGTCGAGTGGCGACGTCACAAGGGCGACGAGCCCTGCCCGCGCCGGAGAACGCCCTTGACCGCTCGGGACGTCCTGCGATACACGCGGTTGGGCAGGCGGAGCTCGAGCGAGGCCAGACGTTGCTCGAGCGTGTCCAGCCGCCGCTGCAGCCTGACGACGTCGGCTTCTCCGAGCGCGGCGGCCTCGACCGCATACTCGGCATCCTCGACGAGGGTCGGCGTCGGAAAGGAGAGCGGCTCTGCCTCCGCAGGAGATCGAAACCGTCCGCCTCCCGGCGCGTCAGGCGCCCGAAGCCGACGCAAGGCGTCGCGCAAGCGCGTGTCGACGATCAGCCTGCCTTCGGCGCGCCCGCGCTCGAGCTCGGCGTCGTGAACGACGACGGATTCGTAATACTCCTCGATCCGCCCATCCCGGAAGGCGTCGAACATTCGGGCGTGATAGCCCGTCCTCTCCTTACCGGAGTTCACCACGTTGGCCTCGTGACGGATCGTCTTCCTGGTGCATTGCTCGAGCGTGCGGAGGGGAAAGTGGAAGATCTCAATCGGGTACCAGCCTCTCAGCGGAGAGGACGATCTCGACGAGATGGCGTGGTTGCCGTGCGCGACCGTGACGTTGGGATCCGCACGGTGCACGGTCTTCCGGATCGGCCTAAAGAGCGAGTTCGTGTCGTGGATCGGTGCGAGCGGCGAAAAGCGCACGGTCATCCGCTCCGCGAAGAACGCGTCGGCTTCCGGCCGGGGAACGAACGATCTCAGGAACGCGCTGACCGTCCCATAGCGGTCGGGGATCCCGGCGAGCATGTCCCCGAGCGACGGCCCGCGTGGCCACCAGAACTCGTCCGCATCCGAGTTGATCACCCAGTCGGCCGCGAAGTCGGCAGCTGCCAGCCGTGCCATCTTGGTCACCCAGACGTCCTGGCGCAGGCCTTCACCGCGCTCCCGGATGAGGTGGACGTATCCCTCCCGAGCGTACGACTCGAGGATCTCGGTCGTCCCGTCCTCCGAGGAGTTGTCGGTCGCGATGACGAAGTCCGCGCCCGCATTCAAGTGGTAGACGAGCCACGACTCGACGATGTCGGCCTCGTCCCTCGCGAGGAGCGTCATCACGACCTTCATCGCTTCACCGCACGGATCGCGACCGTCACCTCGTAGGCCGGGTCGTGAACCGACAGCTCCTCGAGAGTCAGGTCGTGGAGGCCGAGGCCGTACAGGAAGCCGGCCGCCGCGAGCACGTTGCCGTAGGTCTGCACCGCGACGTTCCCGACACCGAACACCTCCTCCCCGAGTCGCTTCGCGGACATCGACGTGAAGTGCCACCAGTGCCCGTAGACCGGGGCCTCGATCGGCGCGATTCTCGAGATTCCCCCCGTGGTCGCGAGGAGCACGCCACCCGGCGTCAGTATGCGATGCATGGTCCGAAGGGCTGCCCGGACGTCGTAGACGAGTGGCAGGACCTGCGTCAGGACCACGCAGTCGAAGGTGTCGTCGGCGATGTTCGGCGCGTCGACGACATCGGCGTAGATCGTCGCCTTGGGGTTGCCCTCGTCGACGTCCAGGATGTCCGTTTTGGTGACGCGCCCGCCGTATCTGCGGATGTAGTGATCGTCCATGACCTCGAGGGCACGCCCGCGGATGTCGACAGCGTGCTGCTCGAGAAACTGGTTGACGTAGATCCGGTCGATCGGCCCCCCTCGACTCGAGCCCCACGTACTGAACGGCTCGAGCCGGCGAAGCTCGCCGAGCTTTCGCGGCCGCCGCCAGGCCGCCTCGCGCCGAGCAGCGCGCGTACCGTTCACCCGCGTGCGCACCCCTTCGGGAGCGTACGTTCGCCAGACCTGGCGAGCTGTCGAAGCAAGGCTCACTTGACGTCGGAGCGTAATCAATGCCGACCGCTCGCAAGGCCTTGCACCCGTGCCCGGAGACGCGCGCCGATCGTATGCTCGAGGGCGGCCAGGCGTCGTTCGAGCCGGTCGACTCGACGTCCTGCCCGCACGATGCCGTCGACCTCGAGGAGCACGGATGCCTCGTCCGCGTACGCGACGTCGTCATCCTCGTTCGGTCGCGGGAATGTCAAGCGCGATGCGGTGGGATCGGGTAGGGCATAACCGTCGGCGTTTTCTCGAAGCAAGCGAAGCGCGTCCCGAAGACGCACGTCGACGGCGAGGCTCCCTTCCGCCAGCCCCCGCTCGAGGGCGGCGTTCGAGACGACGAAGGATTCGAAGTAGTCGTCGAGCCGGTCTTCCCGAAAGGCAGCGTCGAGCAGGAGCCAGTGCAGGGTCGGCTCGTACCTCGCGTTGCGTAGCCAGCCGCCCTCGGCCTTGCGCTCGAGTTGCGCCAGCGAGCGGAACGAGAAGTGGAGCACCTCGAACGGGTACCAAGAGCGAAGTGGACGAAGGTCGCGCCCGGACGCACTGTGGTTCCCTGGCTCGACCTGCACGCGCGGATCGGCGCGATGTGCGACCTTCTGGTGAGCGTGGAAGATCGTGCTCTTGTCACCGGGAGGTGCCGGTCGCGCGAGCCGAACCGTCATCCGCTCGGCGAAGTTCGATCCGTCGTCCCGGCGCGGCAGGAAGTGACGCCAGCAGCCGCGGACGACCCCGTAGCGCTCCGGGACGACGGCGAGCACTTCCTTCAGTGATCCTCCGCGGGGCCACCAGAACTCGTCGGCGTCCGAGTTGATCACCCAGTCGGCGCCGAACTCGGTCGCGGCGAGACGAGCCATGTGCGTCACCCACGTCTCCTGACGCATGTCGTTCGCCTCTTCGCGGAGGAGGTGCAGGAAACCGGCTCGCTCGTAGTGCTCGAGAACCTCGAGCGTGCCGTCCTCGGAACGGTTGTCCGTGGCGATCACGAAATCGACGCCCGCATGGAGGTGAAACGCAATCTGCGCGTCGACGATGTCGGCCTCGTTGCGTACGAGCAGCGTCATGACCAGCTTCATCGGACCCACCGCGGGTGACGCTGCCAGGGCCGCCACGTCTCGAAGGTCTGCTGAACGGAGTGCCACCCGTCGAACCCACGAGACACCAGCTCCTCATGGATGCGGCTGATCTCGCGTTCGACGTCATAGGCCTCCCCGCGAGTGCCCTCGTGCCGGATACGCACCTGGTCCACGATGCCGAGTCGACAGCCCTGACGGTGGAGAGCGAACCACTCCAGCTCCAGCCCCCATCCCATCCCCCGCTCCTCGGGGAACGGGACGATGCAATCGCGCCACCGCCGGCCGACGACGAAGAGCGGACCGACCTCGACGAAAGAGGTCCGGCGGGCCCGCGAGAGCCTCCGTCCGACCGTGATCTCGTGGTCAGCGCCCGAGTCCGAGCGCGCAGGCTGAGCGAGGTCGAGTCGAGCCCGGTCGCAGAGCGAGACGAGCCCGACGACGTCTCCTTGCGCGAAAACGACGTCGTCGTCGCTGACGACGAGCCACCCTTCGGCTGGACGCCGCCGCAGGATCTCGTTCAGGAGCACGAGCCTGGCGCCCCCGCCGGAACCTACCGTCCAGGGCGCAAGCTCGTCGACGACCTCGTCGAGAGCCCACCAGGCGATCGCCCAGCCGTGAGCAAGTGACGGCTCGACGAGGCGACGGACGTAGGCCGCATTGCGCGATCGGTAGACGCCGATCAGAGAAACGGGTTCGTTCACGACGCCAATGCGCCCGAGGCCCGTGTCCCTGTCGCGCGCTCCGAGCGGGCATCCTCTCGGGCGGGTGCCAGGAAGCCCGCAACGGCGAGGAGGATGAACGCCGGTACCACCGGCACCGAGTACTCGGCCGTGGCCGGGACTGCCAACGACGTCCCGAGCGTCACCAGAAGCGCCCCTGCGGCGAGCACGAGGGGCGTGGCAATCCGGCGCGGGCGCCGCACGAGGATCGCGACGAGACCCAGGACCAGCCAGACGGCCGCACGCGGGTACCAGCGAGAAGCCGAATTGAGAGCGCTCGCGAGACCGGGGTTCCCACCTCGATCCGGAAACCTCTCGAAGAGCTCGGTCAGGCGGTCGTCGAGCGCCCGGTAGTGCGTCTCGTCATCCGCGTCGCGAAAGACGATACCCCGATTCGCCGGCGACTCCCACACCTCACGGATGCTCCAGTCGGGCGTCGAGAGCCACCCTGACTGCCACGCTCCCGGAATCGGCTGGCCCTCGGTCGGTAGCGGGAGCGGGTCGGCGACTTGCGCAATCGTCCTGGTGCGTGTCGCTCCAGGCACGGTGCTCGGCTCGACCGTGCGAGCACCCAGCGAGTCGACCGGAAGGAAGAGCGGCCACCACAGGAGCCTCCATGTGTCGCGTGCCACGCCCTGCGCGTACGTCCACGGGTGCTTCAGGACCGCCTCCCGGCCAACGAGGCCGAGGTGCCGGTAGTCATTGTCCCATCCCCACGTGCGGTCGGACAGGCCCGTCAGGTCCTCGTGCATACGCGAGCTGCGCGAGGAGAAGAACTCGTCGACGTCGATTCCGTACGAGCGGTACGGCTCGTTGGGAAGGAGATCTCGGGCGACGATGCGTGCCAGCTCCCGCGTGGCGGAGCCGTTCTCGGGACTGACGATCCCCTCGACGACGAATGCGCGAAAGA
Source organism: uncultured Actinomycetes bacterium (assembly GCA_963840705.1). Taxonomy (GTDB): domain Bacteria; phylum Actinomycetota; class Thermoleophilia; order Gaiellales; family Gaiellaceae; genus GMQP-bins7. The sequence continues at coordinate 209,556 of CAWIZT010000013.1, forward strand.
GGGGAACCGCCTGACCACCCCCGCGTACGATCGTGAAATCGTGAGCGCGGATCTCATTGTGTGCCGCCCAGGCGACCAGGGGCAATACGGCGGCGAGGGCAAACGCTGCCAGCCGGCCGGCCCGCAGACGCCACGCGCCAGTCGAAAAGAGCAGCAGAGGCGTGAGCACGATCAGGACCTCGCTGACCGGCCTGACGAGGACGAGCATCGCCAGGCCTCCTCCGAGAACGGCAGCCCGGCCGGGGGTCGGCTTGCTGACTGCCCGGGCCGCCAGCAGGGCGGCAACCGCAAATGCCGCGGCGTACAGCGAATCGCTCGAGAGTCGGTGGAAGAGAAGGGCATAGCCGGGGTACGCGAGGAGCGCGATCGCGAGGACGATTCCAGCCAGGGAGCCCGTCCGCCGGGCAACGAGCCACCAGCAAACGATGGATACGGCGTAGAGCCCCGCCATCGCCGCCTCGGCGACGATCGGGCCGGCCGAGAGGAGCGCGTCCGACACGATCCCGGTCAGCGGCGCCCGTGTGAGCATCGCGTTCGGTAGGACGACCTCCTCCGAGCGGAGCTCGAACGCAGCGCGAAGGTACGTGCCGAGGTCCCGCCCGCCCGCGAGCGGCCAGGCACTGGCAACGAACGCGTACTGGACGAGTGCGACCCCGGCAATAAGGGGCGTCGCCCAGCGTCCGGACGCAAAACGGTCGAGCGCTTGCCAGAGACCGGCGAGTCGTTTGGTCACCCCTGGCACGGAGGAAGGCTACCGTCGGTCCAAGGCTTCCACGATCGCATCAACGACGCGCTCGGCGGCCCTCCCGTCCACCTCGCCGACGACTTCGCGAACGGCAGCGTCGACGCTGCGTCGCTAGCTCTGCAGGGTTCGCCAGGGCGTTCTCGATCCCCGCGACGACCTCCTCGAAGCTCTCAGCGGTGTAGAACGCTCCGGAGGCGGCGAGCTCCTTGTAGTGCTCGCCGACGACGTTCTTCGCCGCCCACGACTCACCGGGCGGCGCGCCCTCGTCGTAGAGGACGCACACTGCCGGCCGATCGTTGACGAGCGCGTCGAGCAAGATCGTGCCGGCGTTACAGACGACCGCGTCGCCGTGCTGGAGGAGCACAGTCAGCTCCTCGAGGTCGGTGTAGCTCGGCTCCTGCACGTGGACGCCCGGTCTCCCGGTGGCCGTGCCAAATCGTTCGCGCCACTGTCGATCGCGCGGGTGCGGTCGGAAGAGAAGCTGGAAACGGTCGCGTGCAGCCTGCTCCCACCACGACAGCACCCGCTCGACGAAGCGTCCCTCGTACGGAGCGTTGGTCGGCGTGTTCCCCATCACGAGCACGAGCGGTCGGCTGCGGGTCGAGGCCGTAGCCGGCGGAGGAGTGCGTCGTAGTCGGCGCGCGGACGGGGGCGCCGGAACAGGTCGGTCTGAGGCCAGCCGGTCACCCGCACTCGCTCGGAACCGATGTCGTGATAGCGGCGCAGGTCGTCCTCCATGAGCTGGTTCTGGACGATGTACAGGTCGCAGTGAGGCGAGATTACCCCCTTTCCGACGGTGTGGTCCCAGCTCGCTACGTGCGCGATCACGGGGACGCCGAGGCGCCGCGCGGCGATGAGAAAGGGGACGGCGCCACTCGGCTGGACGTTGGAGAAGACGAGTGCTGAGCACTCTCGCTCCATCGTCTCCACGAGCTGGTTCGACACGTGGCGCGCGCGGACTGAAGTGCCAACGCTGCATGCCGCGCTCGAGGATGCGCCAGCGCGGCAGCGGCCCTTCGCGGTCGGAGTCGAGCATCCAGTTCGGATGCCCGGGCTTGCATCCGCTCGAGGTGGAATCCATGGCGGCGGTTGAGCCGGATCGCGAGCGGGTGGTAGCCGATCTGGTGGTCGAGCCAGGCATCGACCCTTCGAGGCACACGGTTGCCGGACGCGGTCGCAAGCTCCTCGCCGAAGAGCACCGGGGCGTCTCCGAGGCGCGCCCTCCACTCCGCCGCGTCATCCCGCGAGACGAGGAAGACCGCACACAGCCTCGAGTGACCGAGACGCTCGCGGAGCCCATCCACGATGCCGGCGTCGAACAGGATGCGGATCGAGAGCTGATCGGGAAGGACAAGCCAGACCCGCTTCATTGATCGTTATGCCCGTACGCCGAGCTGGGCGGCGATTCGCCTGGCAAGCGAGGCGCCGTCGAGCTCGTGGAAAGCAAGCGCCTCCTCGGGCGTGCCGCACGCAGGCCAGCCCTCGACCCCGTAAACGGTGATCCGGCGGTCGTCGAGCACGCGACGAAGCGCGTCGCCGAGCCCGCCCACGGGCGCGTGGTCCTCGAGCACGAACAGGTGCTCGTAGGGGACGATCTCCGCCGTGAGCCAGTCGTGGTCCGACGCGGTTGAGCCAGGGCATGTTCACCACGGCGAGGTGGATGCCGTCGGTCGGCGAGACGCTCGGACGCGAGGAGAGCCTCGTGCAGCAGCACGGGGCCGTATGCGAGGAGAACCGCGTCGTCTCCCTCTCGCAGCCGAGCACCCCGACCCACCGCGGGCTCGTAGCCGGACGGAAGCTCGATGCGACGTGGGGAAGGGCCGATCGCGAGCCGGATGGCGACGTTCACCTCCGCCTCCTCGACTGCCCACCGCAGGAGCGCGCTCGTCTCCTCTGGTGTGCCCGGCTGCACGATCGTCATGTTCGGGAGCGCCCCGAGGAGGGAGATGTCGCGCAGGCTCTGGTGCGATTTCCCGGGACCAGCGGGGATCAGGCCCGCGTAGTGCAAGCGCGTAAACGACCTTGGACTGTTCGCTCTCCTGGTTGTAGATCTGCTCGTTGGCGCGTGAGGCGAGGAAGGAGGCGAACGAGTTGACGACCGGGAGGAAGCCGTGACGTGCGAGCCCCGCCGCCGTAGAGACCATGTCCTGCTCCGCGATCCCGCACTCGACGAAGCGATCCGGGAACGCAAGCTCGAAGCCCCGGACACGGCAGTCGGAGGCAAGGTCTGCGTCCAGTACGACGAGGCGGTCGTTGGTTCGGCCAAGCTCGACGAGCGCGTCGCCGTACGCCTCCACGACGTACTCGTCGGTCACCTTCTGGAGCGGAGCGCCTGCGCCGCTCTCGGGCTCGGCCTCGAGCGAGTAGCGGGCGTCGCTTCCTCGGGGTCGCCACCGAGACGAGATCGAGCACCCCGAGACCGAGCTCCTCGAGAACTGCTCTTCGATTCTCGCCACGAGCTCGTCACGGGCGCGCTCGAAGTCCTCGTCGCCTGGAGCACCCGCGTGCCACCTGTAGTAGCCGCCGCCCTCGGCGAGCGCGGCAGAGCGCTCCATGAAGGAGACGCCCTTGCCTTTCACCGTCCGCGCGACGAGCGCATTCGGGCGATCCTCCACGTCTCGGAACGCCGCGAACACCTCGCGGAGCGCCTCGTGGTCGTGGCCGTCGCAGGTTCGGACGTCCCAACCGAACGACCGCAGCTTCTCCTCGAGATCGCCCAGAGCGACGATCTCCTCGGTCGGCTTGTCCGACTGGAGCTCGTTACGATCGACGACAACCCACAGGGTCCCCAGCCGCTCGTGCGCGGCGGCCTGGAGTGCTTCCCAGTTCTGCCCCTCCTGGAGCTCACCGTCCCCGGTCATCACCACGACCCGGCCGCCGAGGCCGCGACTCCACTTCGTCCACGCGACGCCGCGCCCCTTGGATATGCCCATGCCGAGGGAGCCCGAGTTCGCCTCGATTCCCGGGATACCGACATCGGGATGACCGTCGAGGCCGCCCAGCCTGCGCAGGCGAAGCAGCTGCGCCTGCGGAATCACGCCGAGCCCGTACAACGCCGCATAGAGCCCCGGGACGTCGTGGCCCTTCGAGGAGAAGAAGACGTCTCGCTCGGGGTGGTCGAAGCCGAGCTCGGCGACGTTCAGCTCGTGGTAGAGGAGATGCACGAAGATGTCGAGCGCGCTGAAGCTCGAGCCGAGATGCCCCGAGCCGGCGCATTTGATCGCGACGAGCGTATTCAGGCGGCAGACATCCGCGATAAGCGCGAGTCGCGCCGCCTGCTCGGCGTCGGCGCCACGGACACGATCGAGCTCCGACTTGGGGATGAGGGCGAGCCGCACGATCTGCAGACGGTAACCGACGGTGACCGCGCCGGAGGCACGTCACGGTGCGTGCTAGCGTCGGGCGCCAATGTCGCCGTCGACGCCGGAGATCTCCGTCGTAGTGCCATGCCTGAACGAAGAAGCGGCCGTCGGAAACGTCGTTGATCAGGCCTTCGAAGGCATCCGTCGCTCGGGCCGCTCAGGAGAGGTCGTCGTCGTCGACAACGGCTCGACCGACCGCTCGGCGGAAGTCGCCACGGCCCACGGCGCCCGGGTCATCACCGAGCTCCGGCGCGGGTACGGCAGCGCATATCTGACCGGGCTCGCGGCAGCCCGCGGCGAGTACCTCGTGATGGGCGACGCGGACGAGACCTACCCGCTACAGGAGCTGGTGCCCTTCGTCGAACGTCTCGAGGGGGGCGACGACCTCGTGATGGGCTCCCGCTTCAAGGGAACCATCCACGGCGACGCCATGCCGGCTCTGAACAGGTTCGTCGGGAACCCGATCCTCACGGGAATGCTCAACCTTCTCTTCGGAGTCAAGGTGTCCGACGCCCACTGCGGCATGCGTGCGATCCGGAAGGACGCCGCCCAGAGCCTCGATCTCCATTCGACCGGCATGGAGTTTGCGTCGGAGATGGTCTTCAAGGCGTATCGAAGGGGCATGGCGGTCAGCGAGATCCCGATCGACTACTACCCGCGGATCGGCGAGTCGAAGCTCAACCGGTTCGGCGACGCGTGGCGGCATGTGCGGTTCATGCTCCTGTACAGCCCGAGCTGGCTGTACCTGGTGCCCGGGAGCTTCCTCCTCCTGCTCGGCCTCGCGGGCATGATTGTGCTCGCCAGCGGGCCGGTCGACGTCTTCGGCCGGTCGTGGCAGATCCATACGATGCTCGGCTTCGTCGCGTTGACGCTCATCGGCGCGCAGGTCATTCAGCTCGGAGTCTTCGCCCGCACGTACGCGCGCGTCCGGATCGGCGAGCAAGACCCGCTGCTCGATCGGCTCGGAAGGCGGCTCCGGCTCGAGCACGGTCTGCTGGTCGGTGGAGCAGTCGTCCTGCTCGCCGTCGCAGGCCTGGCCGCCGTCGGCGCCGAGTGGGCAGCCGAGGGCTTCGGCACGCTCGGTCGCGCCTATGAGACCGCGCTCCTAGCGACGGTGCTCGGCCTCGGCATCCAGGTCATCTTCAGCGCCTTCTTCCTCGCGCTTCTCTCGATGCCGCTGCGGCGCAGCGACTCCTACGGGGTCTAGCGACCCGGTGATCTCGGTCATCATCCCGGTCAAGGACGGTGGATCGGATCTCGTCCGCTGTCTCGAAGCCATCGCCCGACAACACATCCCGGAAGAGTTCGAGGTGGTCGTCGTGGACTCCGGCTCGCGGGACGGGAGCCGAGAGCGTGCGCGGCGCCTGGGTGCGCGGATCCACTCCATCGCGCCCGAGTCGTTCAGCCACGGGCGCACCCGCAACCTCGGAGCGGAGCTGGCACGCGGCGATGTTCTCGTGTTCACCACGCAAGACGCATGCGCGGCTGACGACGACTGGCTGGCAGCGCTCGTCGCTCCGCTCGGGCGTCAGATGGACGTCGCGGGCGTGTACGGCCGTCAGCTCCCGCACGAGACGGCGCGCCCACCCGAGCGGTACTTCCTCGACTTCCTCTACGGGCCCGAGCCGCGCATCCAGCGGCTCGGGGATCCGGCCGACCTGAGCTTCGAGACTACGCTCTTCTCGAACGTCAACTCCGCGATCCGCCGAAGCGTCTGGGAGCGGCATCGCTTCGCAGACGACGTAGTGATGAGCGAGGACCAGGAGTGGTCACGACGAGTCTTGCTCGCTGGCATGACGATCGTCTACGAGCCCAAGGCAGCGGTCTTCCATTCACACGCCTACACCATCGCAGCAGCATTTCGGCGGTTCTTCGACTCCGGCGCCTCGGCAGACCGCGCATACGTGAGCGAGGCGCCTGAATCGCGACGAGCGCTACGCGGAGCGGCCGCCCGGTACGCGCTTGGCGAGCTGGCATGGCTGCGGGAGACGGGTCGCTTGCACTGGGTCCCATATGCAATGGCCTACGAAGGCGCGAAGTACGCCGGCCTCCAGCTGGGTCGCCGACATCGACTGTTGCCGGCAAGCCTCAAGCGCCGGCTGAGCAACATGCCGACGCTCTGGGGTTGGGGCTAGCTCTGCGACTCGTTCGGCCAGGGATGGGCGCGAACGACGTCTTCGCGTATCTCCACACCCCACCCCGGCCCTGGAGGAACGCATAGCTCGCCGTCTGCGATCTCGGGAACGGCGGTCACGAGCTCGTCCCGCCACGGCACGTCGTCGACGTCGAGCTCCAGGATGCGCGCGTTCGGGATCGCGGCACACCACTGCGCTGCAATGAAGGTCGCGAGGTGCGAGTAGTAGTTGTGCGGGGCGCAGTTGACCTCGAAGGTCTCGGCGAGGTCGGCGATCTTCTTGGCCTGGTGGAAGCCGTTCCAGATCACGTCAACCGAGGCGACGTCCATCCCGGCCGCCTCCAGGAAGGGCCTGAAGGCGCGGCTGCCATACAGGTTCTCGCCCGAGCAGATCGGCATCGGCGCGACGTGCCGCACGTGCCCGAGCGCATCCGGATTGAAGAGGTCGACCTCGAGCCAGAGAAGGTCGAACGGCTCGAGTGCGCGCGCGACCCGCGCGCAGCCCTCCGGCTCGAGGTTGAAGTTGAGGTCGACGATCGGTCGGGCCGCGTCTCCCGTTCCCTCACGGAAGGCTTCCAGCAACCGGACGAGTGCGTCGGCGATCTCGTCCGCCTGCAACGTTCCGCCGCCCGCTTCGAAGCCCGGCATCAGCACCCGCGGCTCGTCGCCGGGGACGACGACGTTGGTCTTGAACGCTTGATACTCGCGCTCGATGATCTCTCGCCCGAGCGAGACGACGTCGTCGTAGGAGGCGAGCTTGGGGGTTTCGGTCACCTCCCATGCCCTCGCCCGTGTCGTTCCGCAATGGGACCAGTACACCGGGATCGTCTCGCGCGTCGGCCCGCCGAAGAGCTCGTAGACGGGCACTTCCAGCGCCTTCGCCTTGATGTCGAGGAGCGCGTTCTCGACCCCCGCGATCGCCTTGGCGATGATGGATCCGGGGCTCTGCCTCGTGTGCCGGTAGAGATCCCAGTAGATCCGCTCGCCGGCCCGAGGATCCCGTCCTACGACGATGGGGCCGAGGTCTTCGACGATTCCGGCCAGGCCCCGCGGGGAGCCGTGAGAGTCCGTGATCTCGGCCCAGCCCACGAGCCCGTCGTCGGTGGTTGCCTTGAGAAAGATCCAGGGCCGCCAGCCCGCGTCGCAGAAGAGCGTCTCGACCTGCGCGACCTTCACGGCGGCGAAGCCTAGCGACCGGCCTGAAGGGACTCGAGATACCGCTCGAGGTCTGCGACGCCTTCGGGCGACCCCGCCTCGTAGAACCGCGTCGTCACGTCGTAGGCAGCGAGATCGCGTCGCAGGCTGAGCATGCGATACACCTCGCCGAGGTCGACTACCGCGTCTGCCGGGATCGTCTCGACGACCTCGCGCCGGAGCACGGTCACGCCGTAGTCGATCCAGGCCATCTGCGGGTGCCGACGCACCGCGCTCTTGTCGTACAGAACCACATCGCCGCCTTCGACCACCGCGTTCGACCGGTCCCAGCGGTCCTCGTTCCTGAGCACGGTCATGAGCGCGGGACGATCGGACGCCTCGAACGCCGCCCACACCGGAGCAAGCTCGATCGGGAGATACGAGTCGCCGTAGAGGACCGGGACCGGGTCGGTTAGCACCCCGGCGTCCAGCGCGAAGCGGACCGCGCCCCCGGTTCCGTGCAGCGACTCGCCCTCGTCGACGTATTCCACGCGTAGACCGAACTGGCCCCCGTCTCCGATGGCGTCACGCAGCTGCTCTCCACGGAATCCGATGACGTAGACGACCTCCTGCACGCCTTGTGTTCCGAGAAGGCGCAGCTGGTGGTGGGCGAACGGCTCCCCCAGAACCGGAAGGAGTGCCTTCGGCAGCTCGCCGGATCGGTGCTGCATTCGTGTCCCCAGACCTCCGGCGAGGATCGAGGACCCGGGGCGGCCGGGCTCCCCCCTCAGGCACGAACGACGATGCTCGAGCCATCGTGGTCGAAGCCGAACCGCACCTCCGCGAGCCCCTCGTCCGTCATCGCCTCGCGCAGCCGTGCTGGATCGTCGGCGAGGAACAGCAGAAACCCGCCTCCGCCCGCGCCTGTGAGCTTGCCGCCGGCGGCCCCGTTGTCGATCCCCCGCTCGTACCAGCGGTCGATGTCCGGATTCGACATCCCAGTCGTGCGCTCACGCTTCTCGAGCCAGTGCTCGTGCATGAGCTGGCCGAAGCGCGTCACGTCGCCGGTCTCGAGCGCGTCGCGGATGAGGAGTCCGAGCTCTTCGACTCGACGCATGCTCTCGAGCATCGACTCGTCTCCCTCCTCGGTCCGGCGACGCTGGTCGTCGAGGAGCTCGTCGGCTGTTCGCGAGCTGCCCGTGAAGAACATGAGGAGGCGCTCCTCGAGCTCGTGCATGGTCGACGTGGGGATGCTGAGCGGCGAGACGTCGACGCCGCCGTCGGCGTGGAATTCGAAGCATGTGACACCGCCAAACGCGGCGATGTACTGGTCCTGCTTTCCAACAGGTCTCCCCAAGAGGTCAATCTCGACCCGGCATGCCTCCGCGGCAAGGTCACCCGCCGTCACGTGCTCGCGCTTCCATGCGTACAGCGCGCGCAATAGGCCGACCGTGAACGAGCCCGACGAGCCGAGCCCCGTGCCGGCGGGAATGTCTGCGAGGCTCACGATCTCGAGGGAGGGGCCGACGGCATGCAGCCGCAGTGCCTCCCGGATGATTGGGTGCTGGATCTCGTCGGGGTGACCGACGCGCTCGAGCGCCGAATACTTGAGGAAGTAGTCGTTCGTGAACGTGCGGTTCAGGCCGATGAAGATGTACTTGTCGATCGCCGCCGAGATGACGAAGCCGGGACGGCGGGAGAAGTACGACGGGAGGTCGGTGCCGCCGCCGCCGAGGGTTACGCGAAGCGGCGTTCGCGTGATGAGCACGGGGCGGAAGACTAGCGACGCCCGCGGCGCGAGTCGTCTTCGCGAGCCGCTAACGTGGCGGCGGATGGCCGTGGGCGAGACCCGCACGGTGGCTGCCGCATACGAGTCCGGCGTGCGCCCCGACCCGGAGCTACGGCTGCTCGTCCCCGAGCACGACGTCGCCCAACCGGAGCTCTCGATCGTGATCCCCGCGCTCGACGAGGAGATCACGGTCGGCGAGTTCGTGGACTGGTGCCGGCAGGGCCTCGACGCCGCGGGCGTCGCCGGAGAAGTGCTCATCGTGGACAGCTCGGTCGACCAGACGTCGGAGATCGCTCTCGCGCATGGGGCGCGCGTGCTGCAGACGCCGAGGCGAGGGCTCGGACGGGCCTACCTCGACGCCCTGCCGTACGTACGCGGTCGCTACGTCCTGATGGGGGACGCCGACTGCACGTACGACTTCCGGCAGCTCGCGCCGTTCGTGGAGAAGCTGCGCGAGGGAAACGAGTACGTGATGGGGTCGCGCTGGCGGGGGTCGATCGAGAAGGGGGCGATGCCGTTCCTGCACCAGTACCTCGGCACGCCCGTCACCACCTGGATCCTCAACCTGCTCTACGGAAGCTCCTTCTCGGACATCCACTGCGGGATGCGCGCGATCACCAGGGATGCACTCGTCCGGATGAACATCCAGTCGCAGTCGTGGGAGTACGCGAGCGAGATGGTGTTGAAGTCCGTACGCATGGATCTCCGGACGACCGAAGTGCCGGTGCGCTTCCTGAAGGATCAGGAAGGCCGCATGAGCCATCACAAGCGCGCGGGCTGGTTCGCGCCGTGGAAGGCGGCGTGGATCAACCTCCGCGCGATGTTCGTGAACGGTGCAGACTTCTTCGTCCTCAAGCCGGGCATCGCGCTGCTCGCGATCGGCCTCCTCATCACGCTGCCGCTCAGCTTCGGGCCGATCACCATCGGGCCCGTCACGCTTTCGCTGTACTGGATGCTCGGAGGTCTCACGTTGACCGTGGTCGGCCTTCAGTACCTGTACTTCGGAGCGCTGGCGCAGGTGCTCTACGACTACACGGGACGAGCGACCGGGCGCTGGCTCTCCACCTTTCCGTACAACCGAGACTGTCACCGGCAGCGCCCTGGCATTCCTGCTCGGCGTCGCTCTCACGGTGCCGTTGATCGTGGACTACGTGCGCTCCGGCCTCTCGCTCCCGGACGATCCGGGCCCGATTCACCATCTTGCGGTGACCGGACTGCTCGCGATGATCATCGGCTTCACGACGTTCGCGTTCACCCTCATCCTCCATGCGGCCGCGCTCCGCGAACGCTTCGAACGCGATGGCTGAGCAGTCGGAGCACGTCCGCAGCGCCGCGTTCGGGCAGGATCGGCAGCTATCGGTCGTCGATCGCTTCGGCACCTGGCTCTCGTCAAGGGCAATCCAACGCCATGTCGGAGACCTCGACGGGAAGCGCCTCGGTGACTTCGGCTGCGGCTACGACGCCCGGTTCGTGCGGAGGGTGCTCGACGAGCTCGGCTCGGCGGTGCTCGTCGACGTCTCGCTCGCTCCGGAGCTCGTCACCCATCCGAAGGTGACCGCGATCCAGGGACGCCTCCCGGACGCGCTCGAGGAGCTCGAGGACGGGTCCCTGGACGTCGTGCTCTGCATCTCGGTGCTCGAGCACCTGGGATTCCCGCTCGACGCTCTGCGCGGCGTTCACCGCATCCTTCGCCCGGGCGGCGTCTGCCTCGTCAACGTCCCCAGCTGGCGTGGCAAGCGTTTTCTCGAGCTGTCCGCGTTTCGGCTCCATCTGAGCCCCGCCGAGGAGATGGACGAGCACAAGCGCTACTACGATCCGCGCGATCTCTGGCCGCTGCTGGTCGAAGCCGGCTTCCTGCCGAGCCGGATCAAGTGTCACCGGCACAAGTTCGGGCTCAACACGTTCGCGGTCTGCCGCAAGGAACCGGCGGCGTCATGACCTCCTTTGCCGAGACGTACCTGGCCGAGACGGCGGAGATCGCCGCCCGGCTCGACGCTGCATCCGTCGAACGCCTCGCAACGGCGCTTGCGGCCGTCCGCGGGGGCGGCGGGCGCCTCTTCGTCCTCGGGGTGGGCGGCTCGGCCGCGCACGCGTCGCACGCGGCCGCAGACTTCCGCAAGCTGTGCGGTCTCGAGGCGTACGCGCCCACGGACAACGTGGCCGAGCTGACGGCCCGGATCAACGACGACGGCTGGGACGGCGCTCTCGCGTCGTGGTTGGAAGGGTCTCGCCTCGGCGCCCTGGACGCGGTGCTCGTCTTCTCGGTCGGCGGCGGCAACGAGGAGCGCGGAGTGTCGGTCAACCTCGTGCGCGCGATGGAAACGGCACGCGAGGCGGGAGCCAAGGTATTCGGCGTGGTCGGCCGGGACGGAGGTTCCACCCACCTCGTCGCCGACGAGTCGGTGCTGATCCCCGTCGTGAGCGACGACCGGGTGACCCCCCACACGGAAGGTATGTGCGCGGTCGTGTGGCACCTGCTCGTCAGCCACCCAACGCTGCAGGCCGCGAAGGCGAAGTGGGAGTCGCTCCGCTGAGCGAGATTCCCTTGGGGCACGCACGCTGGCTCGTCGTCGGCGGCGCCGGCTTCATCGGCGGTCACCTCGTCGACCGCTTGCTAACCGACGTCTCGGTCGAGAGAGTGACCGTGTACGACAACTTCTCCTCGGGACGCGAGGTTCATCTCGAACGGTCGATCGACGACCCGCGACTCTCAGTCGTGCGCGGTGACGTGCAGGATCTGGCGACGCTCTGCGACGCGGCACGGGGCCATGACGCGGTGGCTCATCTCGCGTCGAACCCCGACATCGCGCGGGCGGCGACCGAGCCGAGCATCGACTTCGACGAGGGGACGCTCCTCACCCACCATGTCCTCGAGGCGATGCGGATCGCGGGCGTCGAGCGGATCCTGTACGCCTCGGGCAGCGGCGTGTACGGAGACCTCGGCGAGCTCGAGGCGAACGAGGACTGGGGGCCGCTCGTCCCGATCTCGACCTACGGGGCCAGCAAGCTCGCCGGAGAGGCGCTGATCTCCTCGTACAGCTTCATGTTCGGCGTGTCCGGTCGGGTGTTTCGATTCGGCAACGTCGTCGGGCCGCTGCAAACGCACGGCGTCGGCCTCGACTTCGTCCGCGGGCTCCTCGCGGATCCGACGCGACTGCGCATCCTCGGCGACGGGACCCAGAGCAAGTCGTACGTCCACGTCGACGACGTGATCGAGGCGATGCTCCGCGCGAACGGCGAGAGCGGTCCGTACGGCGTATACAACGTCGCAACCGGCGACTACGTCACCGTGGCCGAGGTCGCCGACCTGGCGGTCGAATGCGTCGGCCTCGACCCTGAGACCGTCCGCTTCGAGTACGCGGGTGGTGACCGTGGCTGGAAAGGCGACGTACCCGTCGTCCGGCTCTCGATCGAGCGCATCCGCGGTCTTGGCTGGTCGCCAACGCGCTCCTCGCGGGAGGCGCTCGCCGAGTCGATGGCCGCGATCGTCGAGGACGCGCGCGCCGGACGGTTGTGACTCGTAACGATCGCGCGGCGGTGTTCCTCGATCGGGACGGCACGCTCATCCGAGCCCCTGTGGTCGAGGGCCGCCCGGGCTCGATTCGCGACGTCGCCGAGGTCGAGCTCGAGCCGGGCGCGAGCGACGCCTGCACCACGCTCGAGGCCGCCGGCTTCGCGTTGATCGTCGTCACGAACCAGCCGGAGATCGCTCGCGGCTCGCAGTCCCAGGCCGCGGTGGAGCGCATCCACGCGCGCCTGCTGGAGCTCCTGCCCCTGGACGAGATCGTCGTCTGCCCACACGACGACGGCGACGGCTGCACGTGTCGCAAGCCAAAGCCGGGCATGCTGATCGACGCCGCGAAGCGGCACGGCCTGGCGCTGGAGGCGAGCTACCTGATCGGCGACCGCTGGCGGGACGTCGAGGCCGGGCAACGGGCGGGCTGCACTAGCGTCTTCCTCGACCGGGAGTACAGTGAGACGGTGCCGGAGCGGCCCGAGGTCACGGTTCGAACCATGGCCGAAGCAGTCGCCTGGATCCTCGCGAGAGAGCGTCGTTGACGACCCTCGACTCCCTAGGAGTGAAGATCTTCGCGGACGGCGCCGACCGTGCGCGGGTGCGGGATCTGTGCGTCGAGCCCTGGATCAAGGGCTTCACCACCAACCCGACGCTGATGCGGGCGGCCGGGGTCGCCGACTACCGGACGTTCGCCCGGGAGCTGCTCGGGCTCGTCTCGGACCGCCCGGTCTCCTTCGAGGTGATCGCCGACGACCTCGAGGAGATCGAGCGGCAAGCTCGAGAGATCGCGACCTGGGGCGAGAACGTCTTCGTCAAGGTCCCCGTCACGAACACCCGCCGCGAGACGATGGCACGGGTCGCGCGGAGTCTCGCAGGGGACGGAATCAAGGTGAACGTGACCGCGGTGATGACCGTAGCCCAGGTCGAGCAGGCCGCAGGCTGGCTCGCGGACGGTCCTGCGGGCTTCGTCTCGGTGTTCGCGGGCCGCATCGCCGACACCGGTCGCGACCCCGTGCCGATCATGACCTCCGCGCTCGCGGCACATGGCGTCCCATCCGAATCTGGAGCTGATCTGGGCGAGCCCGCGGGAGCTCTTGAACGTCGTCCAGGCAGACGCGATCGGCTGCCACGTGATCACCGTGACCGACGAGATCCTGAAGCGCCTGCCGACGCTCGGCCGCGACCTCGACGAGTTCTCGCTCGACACCGTGAAGATGTTCCACCGCGACGCCGACGCAGCGGGGTATCGCCTCGAGCTCCGCGACGCCCGCCCGCGCTCCGCCGCGTAACTCAGCGGACGAGCCGGATCTCGCGGATGTCCTGCGGCACGCTTTCCGTGAGATAGAGCGTTCGCGCCCGGTAGCCGCGCCACTGGCTGCACGCGCCGACCTTGACGCGAATGGTCGTCTCACCGCGGTCGAGGGCCTCGAAGGTGATCGAGCGACGGGCATCTCCACCGGGACGGTCGCTGAGCTCGAAGCCGCCCTGCGCGAGAGGCTCACCCGTGCGCACTTCCAGCCACCCATAGTCAGCCGCGTCGGCGGGAAGCGTCACCGCCAGCCGCGGCGAAGCCTCGAGCCGGCGAAAAGGAAGTTGCACGGCCTCGTTCGAGGTAGCCGGGCGAGGCGAGAAGAAGCTCGGCACATAACCCCAGTCGCACGGATCGACGTGGAAGTAGAGCTCCGGCACGGCGTCTCTCCCCAGGTCGCGGCGGGTCATCAGGACGAAGCCGTGGGAATCCAACACCGGGACGTAGTGGTCGAGCAGGAACTCGCTCACGTCGTAGTGGCGGACCTGGTTCGGGATCCCGTCCCAGCTCGGCAGGCTCCTCCCGGCTCCGTCGCTCGTGAGCACGACGAGCTCAGGAAGCCGGCGTTCGAGCAGGCGAAGGAGATCCGTTTGCGTTCGCTGCCGGATCGCGAGGCTCACGTGGTAGTACCGCGTGCTCGCCGGCAGATCGAGAAGGTAGTGGAAGAGCCCCGGAGCATTCGAGAAGTCGAAGACAGCAGCATCGGGCCCGACCAGCGATCGAACGGCCTGCCCGAGGTCACGAATCGCCTCCGCGTCGTTCTCGGCCGGACGGTCGAAGCCGATTCTGCTGATCACCGGTTCCCTGGGCGCTGTGGGCGCGAACTTGCCTGGGACCGCGCGCGCGACGTCGGGTAGCGCCACGGGTGAGAACAGCAGCAGGGCGACGAGCAGCGGAGCGGTCAGCGTGTGCCTGGCGGGCCACCCCGGCCATCCCCGGCTGCTCGCGATCCTCGCCAGCGCCGCCTCGGCGAACGTGACTCCGCGGTACACCGCGTAGAAGAGGAGCGGGACCCCGACGAAGAACGACTGCAGGAGGTGGCCGGCGTCGGCGCGACTCAGGAACTTGTTGTAGTACAGGAGGGTGAGCCCGCCGGCCGCGAGCATGACCCAGTCTTGGAGGGCGAGCGGGTAGCGCAGTCGCGTCCACACGGCGAAGAATGCGAATACCGCCAGGACGAGGACGACGGGGGCAACCACCTCGAACTCGGTCTTGGCTACGAGCAAGGGGATCCCGCCCGTTAGTCGGTGGCCGGGAATGAAGGTCGCGAAGCTGAAGATCCAGTCGTCGAGCGCGCCGTTGGCGGCGAGGAACACCGACCAGGCAGCCGCGAGGCCGGTCGCCGTCGCCGCACAGAGCCACACCCGGCGGAAACCCGCACGCAGGCCGCGCCCGCGCTCGTAGTAGTAGAGCTCGAACAGCACGAGCGTGGCGCCGTAGGCGATCCCCGCCGCCAAGGCCTCCGGCGTCAGGACGATCTGCAGCGCGAGCAGCGTCGTGAAAGCGACGGCACGCGCGACGCTCGGCCGTTGCAGGAGGGCCGCCAACAGGAGCAGCACGAACGGGAGCAGGACGAACCGCGTGAGAGGCGAGTGAACGTACTCGGTGACGACGAGGAGCTGGGCGCCGAGCAGGAACAACCAGTTCGCGCCGAACAGGAACGTCGACAGGTAGTACACACCGACCCAGGTGATCGGCTCGACGAGAAGCTCGTTCCCGGCAGTCACGCCCCACCGGCTGTCCTCGAATACCCCCGTACCGATCAGTCCGTAGAGGACGTCGTGGAGGAAGCCGTGCGCGACGAGCAGATCCCGCCAGGGAAACGCCCCTTCCCGCGTGATCTCGGCCGCCGCGAGGGTCTGGCCCTCCTCGTAGACGTCGA
Organism: uncultured Actinomycetes bacterium; assembly: GCA_963840705.1. Classification (GTDB taxonomy): domain Bacteria; phylum Actinomycetota; class Thermoleophilia; order Gaiellales; family Gaiellaceae; genus GMQP-bins7. Next base: position 225,428 of record CAWIZT010000013.1, read on the forward strand.
AGGTCCCGAGCGCACCCGGAAGCGACGCCAAGAACACGAAGAGTCCGACGGGAGCGACGACCAACATCAGCGCTCGACGCTCGAGGGCGTTTCGATCCGTCGGGCTCGTGCTGCTGCGAAGGCGGGTTCCGAGCCAGACGAGAACCAGCACGGCCGCGCCGATCGCAAGCCACGCCGGCAGCCACGGAAACGCGTGAACGACACCGCTGGCGGAAACGGTCACCTCGGTCGAGCTCGAAACGCCATAGAGCCCGGCCAGGGCGAGTGGCGCGACCATCGTGTTCACGCTGCGCGCGATGTCCAGCAGTCGGCTTCCTCTTCGGCGACTGGCGAACCAGGCTGAGAAGCCCACGCCCGCGACGTACGTGAGCGCGGTCGCTAGCACGACCTCGGAGGACTGCTGCAAGACGATCGCGACCTCGTAGCCAAGCACTGCCCCGACGAACGACGTCCGGCCGAAAGCGACGAGCCACTCTCGCCAGCCGGTCGCGATGGAGATCGCCTCCACGCGTTCGAGCGGTCGCGGGATCGGCCCACGCGGGGCCTGAGAAACGGTGAAAACGCGCGTGAGGAGGAGGTACGACCCGAACGTGACGAGCGGGAAGAAGACAACCGTCAGCGCATATGCCCAGACGTAGCGGTCGATGTTGAAGTTCGCAAACGTCGGGTAGCCGACGATGTCTGTCTGCACGTCGAGGTCGGCGGGAAGCGCCGAGAACACGAGAAGGGACAGCCCGCCTGCAAGGACTGCCGATCCGCACAGCCGTAGCGCGGAGCTACTCACGATGGCCGATGTGCCGGTCATACGACGTCATCGGGCCCCCAGGCACGGCCACCACGAGACGACATCCGGGCACGCCAGGTATGGATGGGAGTTCACGAGCACGCCCCCGAGTTGCCGGCTTCGCTACGTGCAGTCGGCTGGTCGTGCACAGAGTCGCCGATGATACTCAGCGCGTCAGCGGGCTCCTGCGCGCACCGGGCTCGTCCATATCATCGGGCCGATGGATGGGACGACCGTGAGCGTCCTCATGCCCTGCTTTCGCGACGTTCATCTCGTCGAGCGGTCCCTGCCGCGCATTCTCGAGGGCTCGCGGTGCAAGCTCGAGGTGGTGCTGTTGAACAATGACTCGGGCCAAGCGAAGGAGCTGCGCCTCTTCGTCGACTCCCTCCATGACCGGCGCGTTCGTCTACTCGAGCTCGGACATGGAGCCGGCTTCATCAAGGCCGTCAATGCGGGAATCGAGGCCACGACCGGCGGGCTCGTCTTCTTCGCGAACTCGGACCTCTTCGTCGCGGACGGCTACGTCGACGAACTGGCGCGCCTGTTCGAGCGGCGTCCGAAAGCGGCGTGTGCGACAGGGAAGATCCTTCGCTACGAGCCGAGCAGCGACCGGGCGACCTCCCTCATCGACACGGCCGGGCACACGATCGGGCGCCACCGAGGCGCCGTCGACCGGGGCGAAAACGAAGAGGACGTGGGGCAGTACGAGCTGGAGGAGGAGGTGTTCGGCGTCAGCGGCGCGGCGCTCGTCGTCCGGCGGGAGGCGCTCGAGTCGGTCAAGGTGCGCAGCCAGTATCTCGACGAGACGTTCTTCATGTACAAGGAGGACGTCGATCTCTCCTGGCGGCTGCGGCTCGCCGGCTGGGAGTGCTGGTACGTGCCGGGTGCAACTGCCTACCATGCCCGAACGAGCCACGGGCCGGCGGGTGGCGTCCTGCGTTCCGGTCTGCGCGAGTTCCACCAGAACGAGAGGCGCAAACCGCGCCATGTCCGGACGAACTCGATGAAGAACCAGTGGCTCATGCTGGTGAAGAACGAGGACGCCTCGAACTTGGCCAGGGACTTCCCGTTCGTGCTGGGCCGGGAAACGCTCGTGCTCGGCTACAACATGCTCTTCGCACCGCGCGTGGCGGCGATCGCGATTCGAGGATTCTTCCGCGCTCTTCCCACGGCGCTCGCGAGCCGTCGCGTCATCAAGGCGCGGCAGAAGGCTTCCCCGTCCCAGATTCGGCGTTGGTTCACCCCGAAGCGTCAGCCCTAAGGCGAGCTACCTGATCGGCGACCGCTGGCGGGACGTCGAGGCCGGGCAACGGGCGGGCTGCACTAGCGTCTTCCTCGACCGGGAGTACAGTGAGACGGTGCCGGAGCGGCCCGAGGTCACGGTTCGAACCATGGCCGAAGCAGTCGCCTGGATCCTCGCGAGAGAGCGTCGTTGACGACCCTCGACTCCCTAGGAGTGAAGATCTTCGCGGACGGCGCCGACCGTGCGCGGGTGCGGGATCTGTGCGTCGAGCCCTGGATCAAGGGCTTCACCACCAACCCGACGCTGATGCGGGCGGCCGGGGTCGCCGACTACCGGACGTTCGCCCGGGAGCTGCTCGGGCTCGTCTCGGACCGCCCGGTCTCCTTCGAGGTGATCGCCGACGACCTCGAGGAGATCGAGCGGCAAGCTCGAGAGATCGCGACCTGGGGCGAGAACGTCTTCGTCAAGGTCCCCGTCACGAACACCCGCCGCGAGACGATGGCACGGGTCGCGCGGAGTCTCGCAGGGGACGGAATCAAGGTGAACGTGACCGCGGTGATGACCGTAGCCCAGGTCGAGCAGGCCGCAGGCTGGCTCGCGGACGGTCCTGCGGGCTTCGTCTCGGTGTTCGCGGGCCGCATCGCCGACACCGGTCGCGACCCCGTGCCGATCATGACCTCCGCGCTCGCGGCCATGGCGTCCTATCCGAATCTGGAGCTGATCTGGGCGAGCCCGCGGGAGCTCTTGAACGTCGTCCAGGCAGACGCGATCGGCTGCCACGTGATCACCGTGACGGACGAGATCCTGAAGCGCCTGCCGTCGCTCGGCCGCGACCTCGACGAGTTCTCGCTCGACACCGTGAAGATGTTCCACCGCGACGCCGACGCAGCGGGGTATCGCCTCGAGCTCCGCGACGCCCGCCCGCGCTAAGCCTCTAGCTCAGCGAACGAGCCGGATCCCGCGGATGTCCTGTCCCGAGCTCGGGACGAGGTGGACGCCCTCGCTCGGAAAGCCGCGCCATTGGCTGCAGGCGCCGACGCGCAGGCGCACCATGTCCTCGCCGCGATCGAGCGTCTCGAACGAGATCATCCGCGGGCCGAGGGCGCTTTCGTCGAGTCGATCGGAGAGCTCGAAGCGCCCCTTTCGCAGCCCGCCTTCGGTGCGAACCTCGAGCCAGCCGTAGTCGGAGGCGTCAGCGGGCAACCTCAACTCCAACGGCTCCGAGACATCCGCCGCCTCGACCGCGCCCTGGGGTGCGGAAGCAAGAGCACCACTCGAATCGACGAGGTTGATCGCGTCGGCCTGGGCACCCGAAGCGATCATCGGGAGCTCCGTCCGCTCGCCCGACTCCAGGACCGCGAACACGCGCAGGTCGCCGAGGTCGGCCTCCGCTCTCGGGAGCGGCACGACGATCCCGAACCCGGAGTCGCGGTAGGCGCTGTCGGACAGCTCGTACGAGATGTCCGGCCGGCTCTGATCGGGTCTTGCGGACGCGATGACCTTCCCGCCCCTCGTCACCACCACCGCCTTCGCGGGCGTCCCCGCTTCCGGATCGACCGCCCAGCCCCGTATGCGCAGGACGGGTCCGAGCTTGCGGAAAGGAACGTCGAGAACCTCCGCCCCGGACTCCGGCGTCGGGCTGAAGAAGTTCGGCACGTGCCCCCAGTTGCACGGGGGGACGCGGAAGTAGAGGTCTCGCCGCGCAGGAATGCCCGCCTCCCGGCGTCGCATCAGCACGAAGCTGCGCGACTCGTCGACGGGCACGTAGTGATCGAGCAGGTACTCGCTCACGTCGTAGTGCCGCACCTGGTTGGAGATCTCGTCCCAGACCGAAGGCGAGCCGCCGATGCCCGAGCTCGTGAAGACGACGACCTCGGGCCGATCCTTCTCGAGCAGACGAATGAGGTCGGTCTGCGTCCGCTGCCGGATCGCGATGCTCACGTGGTAGTAGCGGTTGCTCGCGGGCCGCTCGAGAAGGTAGTGGAAGAGTCCTGGGGTATTCGAGAAGTCGAAGACTGCGTCGCCGGGCTTCAGCTGCGAATCGAGGGCGTTCGAGACATCGCGGAACAGCGTGAGGTCGTTCTCGCCACGTCGGGCATAGCCGAGGAAGTCGAGCTCCACCTCCTCTGCGGAATCCGACGCGAAGTGGTACGGAACCGCGCGAACCGCGTCGTGCAAGGGGACCGGAGCCGACGCGAGGAGGACGAGCAGCAGCGGCAGCGTGATCACGTGGCGCGACGGAAACCACGATGCGCCCCGCGCTCTTGCGGAGCTCGCGAGCCTCGCCTCGGCGAACGTGACGATGCGGTAGACGGCGTAGAGGAGCACCGGCACGGCAATCGCGAACGAGTGGTAGACGTGATCTGCCCGGCTGAGGAACTTCGCGTAGTAGGGAAGGACGAAGGCAACCGCCGCGAACATCACCCAGTCCTGGATCGAAAGCGGGCGGCGCGATCGCGTGCGCGTGATGAAGAAGAGGATCGCGACCAGAACGAGCAGGACCGGCGCCAGGATTGCGATCTCCTCGTAGCGCTCACCGACGTTCGGCGGTTGCAGCAGGGCGTAGTAGGTGCCGAGCGGGAGCCCGCCGGTCAGCTGGTGGCCGGGAACGAAGGCCTTGTAGCTGTAGACGAGGTCGTCGAGCGCGCCGTTCGACAGCAGGAAAATCGACCAACCGGCAGCGAGCGTGGCGGCGCTCGCCGCAACGAGCCAGGTCCAGGCGAAAGCTCTCGACCAGCCGTCGGCGTCGATCGCGGTAATAGAGCTCGAAGAGGAGGATGACGAGCAGGTACGCAGGGAGCGACCAGAGCGCTTCGGGCGTGACGATCGCCTGCAGGAAGAGGAGCGTCGTGAAGGCGACAGCCCGGGCGACGGTCGGCGAGTGGAGGAGTGCTGCGAGCAGCAGGAGAACGAGCGGGATGAGCCCGAGCCGGTAATGGATCGCGAAGATCTGGCTCGTGACGACGAGCAGCTGCGTTCCGACGAGGAACAGCCAGTTCGACCCGAAGAGGTAGACGCACAGGTAGTAGAGCGCGACCCACGAGAGCGGCACGATGAGCAGCTTCTCGGCCGCGAGGACACCCCAGCGGCTGTCCTCGATCACCGCCGACCCGAAGAGCCCGGTTCCGACGTCGTGCAGCAGTCCGTGCACCACCAGGAGATCTCGCCACGGGAATGCGCCGTCACGCGTCAGCTCCGCTCCCGCGAGGATCTGGCCCTCCTCGAACAGGTTGATGGTTCCGAGCTCCCCCGGGAGGTAGGCGACCAGGAGGAAGAGGCCGATGGGTCCGGCAACCAGGACGACAGCGCGGCGCTGGAGCGCGTCGCGCAGCTCGGACGTCGTCGCCCGCAGGAGCCCGCGAACGTGCCATGCGCCGACGCCGGCAGTCGCCCCGAGCGCGAGCCAGAGTGGGAGCCAAGGGTAGTGATGCACCGCACCGGTCGCGGCGACCGTGACCTGCGTCGATTCGGACACTCCGTAGAGAAGCGCGAGAGTGAGAAGAACGCCGAGGCCGTTCAGCGTCGCCACGACATCCCGGAACCCGCGGCGCGAGGCGCGCGAGACGGCCCAAGCCACGAGGGCAACCGTGGCGGCGTACCCGAGCGCAGCAAGCACGAACAGCACCTTGTTGTTCGCGAGGTCGGAGCTGATCGCCGCCTCCAACCCGACGACGCCGCCGACGAGAAGGACTCGGCTCCCGGCGACGAGGGCCGCCGTGGACGAAGTCGCCCTGGGGTTCGCCTCGATGCGCTCGAGCGGCGGCGGAATCGGCCCACGAGGCTCGCGGGATCGCGCGAACGCCCGCGTCAGTGCGAGGTAGATCCCGAACGTGAGCAGCGGGAAGACGACCACTGCGAAGCCGTAGGCCCAGAAGTACCGGTTGACGTTGAAGTTCGCGTACGTCGGGTACCCGACGATGTCGGTGCGAACATCCAGATCTTCCGGGACGAGCTCGAAGCCGAGGAACGCCGCCAGAGCCGCGACGTTGAGCGCGACGCAGAACCGAATGGCCGGACTAGCCACGCACGCCCTGCTGCAGCGGTGGGACGCGCGCGACGACGACGATCTGCCAGCCGCGGCCCGACCACCGCCTGCTCGAACGGAGGAGGAATGCAAACGCGCCCATCGCCGCGCGCGCGACGACCGACGGCTCTCCGGAGCCAGCGACGTCGATGAGCCGCGTGCCGAGCGCGCGCATCAGCAGCCGGTACACGTTGAAGACGGGAAAGCCCGCGCCGGTCGCGCGAACCACGTCGAACCCCGCCCCACGCAGGAGGTCCGCGAGGTCGTCCGGCCGAAAGTGCCGCCGGTGGCCGATGTGACGGTCGTACGCGGTCATCGGCCCTCCGGGCACGGTCACGACGAGCAGGCAGCCGGGAGCGAGGTAGGAGCGGCTCACCTCGAGCAGCGCTCGTGGATCGTCGACGTGCTCGAGCACCTCGGAGCAGACCGCGTGCGTCGCCCAGCTCGCATATTCCGGCGGCGGTTGCCCGGCTCGGGTCAGATCGCGCTGCAGGAAGACCGCATCCGGCACCTTTCGTCGTGAGCTCTCGATTCCGGCGAGGCTCAGCTCGATGCCGAGGAGCTCGGCACCGGGATGCTCGTCGCGCAGGGCGGCCATCAGATCTCCGGTTCCGGAGCCGATGTCGACGATCCTGCGCGGAGCATCGCGGCCCACGAGCAGCCGCATGATCAGCGCGCGGCGAAAGTCCTGGGCGGGGTTCCTGGCAGCCGAGCGCTCGTACTCCTGCCAGTGGCGATCCCAGTCGTCGGTCTGGGTCACGGTCTCCGGAACGGCTCGGCGGCGACCACCGGGAGCTGGACCGATCCGGAGGCGAGCAGGCGCAGAGCGCGTTCCCAGTCCTCCTCGTCGTCGACGTTGAAGCCCTCGTACTCCCCGGTGAAGAAGGGCGCGACGACCCGACCTTCCCGCGTTCCGGTCTCGGTGACGACACGGCTCCACGCGATCTCGAGCGCGCTGTTCTGCGAGTAGACCGGTGGCAGCGCCTGGTACTGACCGGCGTGCCAGGCGCCGTCCAGGTGCGACTGGTCGAGAAGCGGGGACATCGTCCGGCCGTCCTCGGCCAGCAGCCACATCTTTCCCGGATGCTGCTTCACACGCTCGACCGCCCGCAGCGAATCGGCCTCCGGCGTCGCGAGAAGCTGCTCCAGCCCACGGCGAACGACTTCTGGGCCACGGAAGGGGTTCGTGGCGCGGACGATGGCGAAGAGGTCGTAACGCTCGACCAGACGGTCGAACGTGAAGGTGAGCCACTCGATGTCGGGAGAGGTCGCGGTCGCGTACTCGGCCGGCCGCAGGAACGGTACGTCGGCGCCGTACCAGCGGGCGATGTCGGCGATCTCCTCGGAGTCGGTCGAGACGACGACCCGGGCGAAGACGCCGCTCTGGAGCGCGGTCTCGATCGCGTACGCGAGGAGCGGATGCCCCGCCAGCGGGCGTACGTTCTTTCCCGGAACCCGTTCCGAGCCAGATCTCGCAGGGACGAACGCGACCGCGACCGGGGTCTCCCCCGAGGTCACAACGCGTCGGCTTCGGCGACGAGCCGCGCGAGCACCGGGCACGGAACCCCGAGCCGCTCGCCGGCCCGGACGACGCTCCCTGCGATCGCGTCGATCTCGTGACGCTTGCCCGCGACGACGTCACGGGCCGCGGAGGTCGTGAGCCCTGGATCCATCTCCACGATTCGTGTCCACTGGGCCGAGGGCATCATCTTCACTCCGTCGGCGGTGGCGACGGCGCAGGCCTCGGTCAGCGCCTGCTCCATGCGCGGGCGCCACTCGGGATCGGTGCGCAGCTCGCCGACGGATCTTCGAGACAGTGCCGTCGCTGTCGATACGACCGCTGCTCGCGCGGCCTTGCGCCAGAGCACGCGCTTCTCGTCGTCCTCGATCTCGACCTGCATCCCCGCCGCGCGCAGGATGTCCGCCGCTTGCTCGAGCTCCTGACCCGAGAGATCGTCCGAGGCCATGGTCACGACTCCGGAGGGTGTGCCCTGGACGATCTGCATGCGGCCGACGCGGTAGGCCTCGAACTGGGAGAGGCTCGCCGCGGCAACCCGCCCGGGAAACCGTGCTCGGATCAGCTCGAGGTGTTCGAGGCCGTTCAGGAGCGGGAGCACGACCGCCGTTCTCGACAGCTTCCGGCTCGATGCGCTCGAGCGCCTCGTCCAGGTACGGCGCCTTCACGGACACGATCAGGAGCGACACGGGCTCGACGAGCTGCTCGACCATCACGGGTCGCACGTTCACGGGCTTGGAGCCGTTCGACTCCAGCGTGATCCCCGAGAGCGCCATCAGCCCGACGATCTCCGGGGTGCCGACGCAGATCGTGCGGTAGTGCGCCTCGGAGAGCCGGACCGCGAAGGTTCCTCCGACCGCACCAGGGCCCAGGATGGCAACGGTTCTCGTCATGCGAGCGCTGGATCGGCGATCAGGTTCACGATCTTCCAGTCGGAATACACGTCCAGCGCCTCGATCCCTGCCTCGCGCCAACCGGTTCCGGAGTCCTTCACGCCCCCGAAGCCCATGTGCGGCTCGGAACCGTGGGTTCCGCCGTTGACGACGATCACGCCGGCCTGCACCTTCTCCGCGAAACGCATCGCCCGGTGCAGGCTCGCGGTGTGAACCGCGGCCGTCAGCCCGTACGGGGAGTCGTTCACGAGTGCGATCGCGTCGTCCAGGCTCGCCGCCCGGTAGAGGAGCGTCACCGGGCCGAAGAGCTCCGTCCGGGAGATCTCGTCGTCCGGCAAGACGTCTTCGAGGATGGTCGGAGCCAGGTGGAAACCCGGGGCGTTGCCCCGCTCACCTCCGGTCAGCACGTTCGCGCCTTTCGCAGCGGCCCGAGCGACAGCGCCCAGCATGCGCTCGAGCGCGGCTTCGCTGATCACCGGTCCCGGCTCGAGTGCTTTCGCGCCGAGCACGAGCTGCTCTCGGAAGACGTCGTACACGGCGTCAAGTACGACGATCCGGCTCGCGGCGGCGCACCGTTGGCCTGCGTTCGAGAACGCCGAGGCGAGTGCCCAGCGGACAGCGTTCGGGAGATCGGCGTCGTCGCAGACGACGAGCGCGTTCTTCCCCCCGAGCTCGAGGCACACCTTGGCCAGGCGCCGCCCCGCTGTCTCGTTGACCCGGCGTCCCGTCGCGGCGGAGCCGGTGAAGCTGACGAGGTCGACGTCCTCGTGCTCCACGAGCGCCGCTCCCGCCTCTGCTCCGAGCCCCTGCACGACGTTGAGCACTCCCGCCGCGTACTCCGGCTTCGAGCGCCAGCTCTGCGAAGAAGAGCGCGGATGCGGGAACCTCCTCGGACGGCTTGACGACCGCGGCATTGCCGCAGAAGACCGCGGGAAACACCTTCCACGCCAGATTCGGGAAGAGGCGTGTTGAAGCTCGTGATCAGGCCGGCGACGCCGAGTGGCTGGCGAACGGTCAAGACCGTTCGGTGGCGCATGCTCGCCGCCAGCGTCCGTCCGTACGAGCGTCTCCCTTCGCCAGCGACGAAGTGACCCATCTCGACCGCGCCGTCGGTCTCCCCGAGCGCGAGCTCGAGCGGCTTCCCGGTCTCGGCGACAACGATCTCGGATGCCTCTTCCCGCCGTTCGTGCAGCAGCTGCGCGAGCTCGCGCATGATCTCGCCGCGTTCGACCGGCGTCCGTTCCGCCCACTCCGGCTGCGCGGCCCTGGCCGCGGTCACCGCCGCGTCGACATCCTCTGCATCGGACCGCGCCAGGCGGCAGAGCGAGCGTGCCGTCCGGCCGGGCGTAGCTTGTCGAGCCACTCCCCGGACCGGGCTCGTACCCCGCGACCGGCGATCAGATTGGGGACCTCCTCCGGAATCACCGCCGGCGAGAGTATCGCCCGACGCCTGTGGACGAACTGGCACGCATTCGGCGCACTCTCAGATGCCCGTTCGAGCCATGCCCAGGGTCAGACCCTCGCTGCATGTCGCCACGGTCACCAGGCCGACCAGCCCCCGTCGACGACGACGTTCGAGCCGGTGACGTACGACGACGCGTCGGAGGCGAGGAAGACGACGGCACCGAGCGCCTCGTCGGCGCGGAGCATCCGGCCCATGGGACGCGGGCCGAGTAGGCCTCGAGGAACTCCCGCGGCTGGTCGTTCGACACGCCGGCGAGCGTCAGCGTGTTCACGCGCACCCCACTCTGCGCCCAGTACGTCGCGAGGTAGCGCGTGAGGTTGAGAACGGCGGACTTCGAGACCGAGTAGGCGACCGGCTTGACGAAGGTCTCGCCGCGCTCGCGCCGGAAGGCGTAGAGATCCTGAACCGGCGAGAGGAGGCCGTAGATCGAGGAGACGTTGACGATCGAGCCGCGCCCTGCTCGCGCCATCGCGCCTCCGATCACCTGGCAGCAGAGGAACGCGCCTTTCACGTTGACGTCGAGAACCGCGTCGAACGACGCTTCCGGGTAGGTCTCGAACGGCCCGACCTCCTCGGCGGGCGCATCCGGCGGGGAGTCGAGCCCGGCGTTGTTGACGAGCAGGTGCGGTGCTCCCCACTCGGCCTCGATCTCCTCGCAGCGCCTCCTCGATCGCCGCGCGATCGGTGACGTCGCATTCGAAGACGCGAACTCCGTCGCGCAGGGCACCCGCCGTGACATCGAGGCTCGCGACGCGCATCCCACGCGCGGCGAGCCCCTCGGTGTAGACCGTGCCGAGCTGGCCCGTCCCACCGGTGACGACGGCCACGCGCCCGGAGAGATCGAAGAGCGGATCCGCTGTCACGCCCGGCGCGAGCTGCGTGCGGCGAGCTCTTCGACGAGCTCGACGTCTTCGAGCGCGACACCCTGCTCGAAGGAGAGCGCTCGCACGAGGCGCTTCCCGAGCAAGCGGTCGAGCTCGTACGGCGGCAGCCCACCGTCGGCGGGGGACCGGGAAGCGAGGTCATTCGCGTCGAGGCGGTGGCCAGCAGGCAGATCGCGCGCAGCGACGAGTTTCTTTCTCATCTTCTCGAGTGGCCGCTCCTCGCTCGCGAGGGGGCGCTTCACACCGTCCCCCAGTGCTTCTGGCACGCGGTGGAGGTCACGGACGAGCCTGCGCATGCCCTCGGGCATCAACGAGTAGGCGTGGTCGGATCCCTTCCACGCGTGGTTCAGGGTGAAGTGCTTCTCGATCACGCGCGCGCCGAGCATGTACGCGATGAGCGCCATGGCGATCCCGTTCTGGTGGTCGGAGAGCCCGACCACGACGTCGGGGAAGCGTTCTCGGTACGTCTCGATCACGCGCAGCTGGAGCTCGTCGGTCTCGCACGGATACGCGGCGGTGCACTGCATGAGGCAGAGATGCGGGTTGATCGGGAGCACGATGTCGAGCGCCCGCTCGACATCCTCGATCGTGCCCCCTCCGGTCGAGAGGAAGATCGGCTTGCCCAGCGCGGCGACATGCCGGAGCAGGGGGGTGTTCACGAGGTCGGCCGACGCAATCTTGAACGCGGGCACGTCGAGCTCGGCGAGGAGGTCGGCGCTCGGCTCGTCGAAGACGGTGCCGAAGAGCACGACGCCCTCCTCGCGCGAGAACTCGCGGAGCTCGAGCCACGCCGAGGCGTCGAGCTCGAGTGCCTCGCGATGCTCGCCGTAGGTCGCGCCGAACGAGTGCTCGTTGTCGTAGGGCGAGTCGTAGAGAGCGCGCGTGTAGAGCGTTCGGTTCTCGCGTTTCTGCAGCTTGACGGCGTCCGCCCCGCACTCCTTCGCAGCATGGATGAGGGCCTTGGCCTTCTCGACGTCACCCTGGTGGTTGTGGCCGATCTCGGCGACGACGTAGACGGGCTCGTCGTCGGCGATCCGCCTGCCTTGGACGTGGAGCTGCCGCGACACCTGCGCGATGGTACCCCTCTACGCGGGCGGATTCGGGTCGAATGGCGCGTGGCATCCTTCGAGCGACGCATGAGGCTCAGGTTCTCCGCAGCGCGGGATCGAGCGTCCCGGATGATTCGTCCCGCCGTCCGCAAGGTCGAGGGGTTCCGCGATCCCGAGCTCCGGACGACACCCTGCTCGCGCGGGAGCTACGTGACGACACATACCGTCCGACCGTCGAGCGAGGCGCTGCGAGCGCCTGGTGAAGACGATGCCACCGTCGTGATCACGTCCGCAACTCCAACTCTTCTCGCGGTCGCTCGGAGCTTCCTCCACGAGGAGTGGCCCGTATACGTCATCGACGGATCCGAAGGGTGCTACGGGTTTCCCGCCATCAGACACGCAATCGAAAGCACTCCGGCGCACTGGGCCGTCATGCTCGACGAGGACGCGTTCGTCCTCGACAACAACCGGCTAAGCGAGCTGATCGCCTGGACCGCGCGCTCTGGACACGCCGCAGTGGGAGTCCCGGACGGCGGAGTCATCTCCCACCGCACCCACAACCCCAACGGGCTGAATCTCTTTTTCAACGTCCTGAACCTCGCAGCCATCAGGGAGGTCTGGGATGCAAGACGATGCCGTCGTTGGGTCGGACGAGGAGCGGAGATGACACGCGCGTGGCCCCCTGCGGAGGTCCTCAAGCCGCACGTGCCCTATCGGTTCGACGACTACGAGCCGTACTACTGCTTCTACTTCTGGCTCGCCGACGTCGGCTTGTCGACGGGCTACCTCGACGCACGCGACCATAGCGACGGTCTCTCGACAGTCGTGCTCGATCACAACGGGAAGCCCGTCGTGATCCACACCTGGTACGGCCGGGAGTTCGAGCAGCAAGGCTCGATGCGCGAGCGGATCCTCGACGCGGTCGCCTACGCGCGCGGAGAACCCGACCGTGGCGTACGCTGGCGTGACAACGAGTGGTAGCTCCGGCTCACCGCGGGCCCCACCCCCCGGTCGCCTACGGGGAGTCAGCTCTCCTGCTCGAGCGTCGGGTCCAATCCGACGGTCCGCGCTTCCCGGATGACTTCCTCGCCGACTTCGCGCGAGGGAATGTCGTTGACGAGCACTCGGACCTGGCCGCAGCCGTCTGCCATGATCTCGGTGCCCTGGAACCCGACCGCAAGTGCCTCGTCACGCAACTCCAGGGCGTCACGCTCGGAGTCGCGGTACCCGAAGACGACCTGATACTCGCCCTCGGCCGTAGGAGCCACCGCGCAGTCGGTTCGGGACGGGAAAGCGGGCGCACCCGCGAAGGCGAGCACGAAGAGCGGGTAGCCGAGGGCGGCAACCGCCACGACGAGCCAGGCGGCGAAGCGGGGCACGTCAGCCCGCCTCCGGCTGACGAGGCCGGTCGCTGCCGCGCCAAGCAGCGTCGAGGAGCAAGGGAACGAGCGCCGCGGACAGGACGACCAGGCTTGCGGTCAGGCGGACGACCGGGTTGATCGCCTCGTCTTGCTGGATCGGGACCTCGATGTCCTCGAAGAGCCAGATTCCCCACGTGAAACCGGCAAGCGCAAAGGCGTAGACGAGCGTCGCGAACACGGGCAGCACCCGTGCCCCTGCGATGAATGCGAGCACGATGGCGGCGATGACAAGGGGGAACACGACTGTCCAGAGATCCATCGAGAACGCCGCCGAGAGCACCGACTGGAAGGACGGCCACACACGTTCCAGGGTGTCGAAGAGCCTGGTGACACCGCTCTCGGGGAGCTCACCCGTCAGATCGTGCGAGACGTACCAGATCCGCCAGGGCAAAGCCAGAAGGATCGCGCACGCAGACGCGAGCCCGAGGCGAGGCCAGGCGGACCTCCAGTCCCGCCTGGACGCAACGAGCGCGGCGGCGACCACGCAGACTGCCAACAACTGTCCCTCGCGTTTCGTCAGCATCATTGCGCCCAGGAACAGCGCGGCCGACGCAAGCTGCCACGGCTGGCGCTCGAGGAGCCAGAGCACGACGAGCAGCGCAGCCAGCCCGAACAGGTAGTCGAGGATGAAGTCGGCCTGCGGCTCGAGGGTTCGGCCGACGACCCGGGGGCTCACCAGTGCGAGGAGGACGAACGACCAAAGCAACACGACGGGAACGCGGGTCGCCAGGAGCCCGGCGACGGCGGCGACGAATCCGGCCAGGAAGAACCAGAACTGCACGTGGAGGGTAACGGCGTCGGGCGAGCCCATGAAATGAAACGCCGACGCCTCGAGCGCCGGAACGAGCGGAGGGTACGTCGCGTTCGGCAGCTCGCTGAAGAACTGCTCGTCAAGGCCTCCGAAAAAGTAGATCGCCTTGGCCTTCGGCACCCAGAACGACCACGCGTCGAACGCGTAGAGGCCCGATAGCCGTGCGGCTCGGAAGAGCGCTTCCAGGTAGACGACGACCAGCGCGGCGAGTGCCGCGCCGGCGAGCGCTATTCGCCGCGGGCCGGCTCCGAGCACCGGTCGCGGGCGGCCGAGCCGGCGTCCGACGAGGACCCCGACGCCGGCAAGGACGAGTCCCGTGAGCAGGATCGTCGCGAGCGAGAACGGGATTCCGGCCACCAGCACCAGCGTGAGCGCGACTCCGAGCCCGGCGACCCCGAGCATGTAGGCAAGTCCGGCGAGGCGCCCCAGCTCCCACCATGAGCGCCAGCCGCGCAGGCCCCACAGCAACCCGGCGCCGACACCGAGGGCGAGGAGATTGAGACCGACGAGCCCGAGCAACGAACGCACGGTCATCCGGCGAGCCTTCCGATGAGGATCCCCGCCTCGTCCTCGTAGAGAACCTCGAACCCGTCTCCGAGAACCGAGCGGTCGCAGCCGTAGCAGATGGTCCACCTCGCATCGGGTGACGGGCGGCGCGGCATCAGGAAGTACCGGGCGTACTGGTCGATGAAGGGCGCGGTCAGCTCGGTGGCGCCCTTCACGCCAGGCCCCGAGATCACCCGGTAGGTCTCGCCCTCCGGAATCAGCGCGCGCGCCTCGTACAGCGGGCGGTTGGCAACGACGACCGCGTTACCGCCCGCGAACTCGCGGTCGTCGTAGTTTTGCGCGGCGTTGGTGCGCGCTCGGTCCCCGAGACCGTCGACCGCCTTCACGAAGTAGACGAGCCCCCAGCCGAGAGCGACGGCGGTGCAGAGCACGACTCCGAGCCGCGCGACCCCGGCGGGCCATTCGAGGAACGACGAAGAATCAGCCTGGGAATCGCCGCGCACTGCCTTGCGGCGATCGTGCTCGACCACACGAGGAGAATAGAGATCGCGTCAGCCGACGCGGGCGCAGGCATCGCGGTACGCGGCGATCGTCGCCGATGTCGCGGCGTCCCACGAGAACTCTGCGCGCGCCTTTTCCCGGCCCGCCTCTCCGAGACGCCGCCGGAGCTCGGTATCGGCAAGTAGTCGCTGGAGAGCCGTCCGCAGCGCTCCCGGATCACGTACAGGTACGAGCAGCCCCGTGACCTCGTCCTCGACGGCGTCCACGAGACCGCCGACTGCGGCTCCGACGACCGGTCGGCCGTGGGCCATGGCCTCGCGGGCGACGACGCCGTACCCCTCCCGGCGCGAGGGGCAGGCCACGACCGCCGCGCGCTCGTAGAACGCGGAAAGCTCTGGCGGCGGGACGAACCCGGTGGCCTCGGGAACACTGTCTCGCAGCGGTCCATCTCCGACGAGGACACGAGGAAGTCCCTCGGTCGCCTCGAGCAGCTCGCTGACCCCTTTCTCTTCCGAAAGCCGTCCGACGTAAAGAACATGTGGCGGTTCCTCCGGCGCTGCGACGTTCTCCGGTACCTCCACGCCACTCGGCACGACGCGTACATCCCGCGCGCCGAGCTCCCTCGCAGCCTCCGCCAGCGCGGTCGACGGGCACAGTACGACCTGGGCACGGCCGAGCAGCCAACGGGACGCCCACACCGCGCGCCGAGCCAGCTCGACGTCGGTACCCCAGAGCTGCACGACGAACGGCTTGCCCGTCGCCAGAGCAGGCAGCGCTGACGGCAACCAGTGCGCATGAACGAGATCGGCTCCGCGCGCGGCCCGCCGGGCCGAGCGTGCGAAGAAGAGGAGGAAGACCGGGAGTACGAGCCCGAGCCAGGGCTTCCGCCGGAGGTTTCCGACGATCCCGTCCCCGTACGCGAGCCCGAAATGGGTGAACGAGGCCGGCGAGACGACCGCGACCTCGAGCCCGGCCGCTCGCAGGTGGTCGACCGCTTCACGCACGAACACCCCGGCGACGTCGTCCTCGCCGCGCGGGTACGAGGTGGTGAGGACGACGATCTTCAACGACGTTCCTGCACGACCCGCCCGACTACCACGGGCAGCGCGACAGCGAGCGCCGCGAACACGTAGAAGTAGTAGAACGTCATCGTCAGGTAGAAGAGGTTCGCGACGAGCGTCGCGACGAGCCCGGCGGTCATTCCCCAAGCGAGGGGCCGAGCACGCGCCGCGAGCGGATCGCCGACCGCGGCGAGAGCACGTCCGAGCCGCCGCGCCGCTGCGAGCCGCCGGAAGATCCAGACGACGAACACGGCGAAGAGCGCCGCGCCGACGATTCCCGTCTCGACAAGGGTTGCGACGTAGAACGAGTGCGGCCCGAAGTCGGGCCGGCCGGTGACGAACTCGTAGTAGACGGCGAAGTTGTTCAGCCCGAGCCCCAGCACGGGGTTCGTCGAGAGCACGTCGGGAACGAACCCGTAGACATCGAAGTGCGGAGACGCGGCAGCGGAGCTCGTGTTCGTCCGTGCGCGAAGCACCGTCAGGAAGAAGTCGAGGCGAGCCAGGATCACTGTGGCCACCAGCGCGACCACCGCTCCGAGTGGAACGAGGAACGCCGGACGGCGGAAGTGCCGTCGGTACGGCAGCGCGAGCACCAGTGCGCCGCAGGCAAGGCCGAGGAGCCCGCTGCGGGACAGCGTCGCGAGCTCGACGACGAGCAGGAAGACGAGCAGCACCGCGAGCGGCGTTCGCAGGCGATGGCCGTGCTCGAGCCGGAGGTAGAGCGGAGTGAGTACGAGTAGCGGAAGCACGAGCTCGATCCCGAGATGGTTCGGATCCCCGGTCAGGGCATTCGGGCGGAAGACCTCCTGGGTGCCGCCGACCGCCCCGAACACGTTGATTCCGGTCTGGCGCGAGGTGATCGGCTCGATCAGCGCTGCGTCGAGATTGGCGCCGACGATTTCGGCGAGCCCGAGTTGGATCACGCCGTAGAGGGCGTTCAGCGCGATTCCGCCGCAGAACGCGGCGAGCGCGAGCCAGTAGAACCGCAGCGAACGTCTGGCCAGGAGCGCGACCCCCGTGACCAGGAACCCGAAGTGAAGGACGAACTTGACCATGCCTTTCGCCCACTGCGCGAGCGCCTGGGCGGTGTCGAGTGCGTAGAAGCCCGTCAGGTAGACGAGCGCGAACGCCAGCAGGAACCCGAGCGCAACGACGGCGGTACGTGTCAGCCGCGTGTCTCCTCGCTCGAGCCGGTCCCAGCAGAAGACCACGAGGAAGACGGAGGTGAGGACGTCGGACAGGGTCAGCGAGCCGGCGAGCTCCCATTGGAGCTTGTGGAACGTGACCGTGAGCACGGTCGCCAGGAAGAGCCCGTCGAGGACCGGCTGGGCGAGCACGCGCTCACGAGCTCCGGACCGAAGCGCAAGCGCGTGCGTCGTCACGATGCAATCTCGCGCAGCAGCTCCGCGGTCTCCTCGACCCGAGCCTGGCGGGACAGCCGCTCGCGGTCGTCCTCGGAGAGCTCGGTGGCGGGCACGCCGCCGTCGAGGAAGCGCGCGTGCAGCTCCTGCAACGCAGCGGCTATCCCCTCGACGTCGTCCGGCGAAACCACGACGCCCGCGCCCGTGTCTCGGATGAGCTCGGCCGCGGCCCCGTCCGGCGGAACGACAGCGAGTATCGGCCGTCCCGCCGCGAGGTACTCGAACACTTTTCCAGACAGCACGCCTTTGCCTCTTCCGTCAGCGTTCGGGATGAGAAGCAGCAGCGTCTCGGAGTCACGCTGCAGCCGGAGCGACTCCGCGCGCGGCGCGTACGGGATCAGCTCGAGCCGGTCGCCCAAGCGCGAGCGACTCTGCCCATTCACGATCGGAGCTGCGGAAGTCGCCGACGAAGCGCGCGATCGCGTCGATGCCCGAGTCTTTCAATGCCTGGAGGAACGGTCGTGGGTCGCGCTTCCCGAAGAAGCTTCCCGCGTGGGTGATCCGAAAGCGCGGCGCGGGACGGTACTCGAGCCCGGCGAAGTCGTCGAAGTCGCACCCGTTCGAGATCATGCGGACGATGCCGCGCGGCTCGAGCCCTCGCACCTCCTCCGCGATTGCCTCCGAGACGCACGAGATCGCATCGGCTTGCCGGGCGACCAGGCGGGCGAGCTGCTCGTTCGCGGCCTGACGCGCGCGCGTCGCGGCGGTATCCGCGCGCCGGTGCTGGTTCGCGACGAGCGGATCGCGGAGGTCTGCGAGCCAGCGGACGCCGGTCGCCTGCTTGACCGCGGCGCCGACGAGATGGATCGAGCCGGGCGGAGACGTCGTCAGGACGGCGTCGATACCCTCGCGGCGCACGATCCGGATAGCGGCGGGGATCGCGGTGAGATTCCAGGTCACGCTCGCGTCGGGCAGGAGCAGGCGGCGGGCGGTGACCTGCGCCTGCAGGAGCGCGCGACCGAGTCCCTCCCGCCACGGCAAGCTCCTCGGTCGGGCTTCCTCGCCCTCGGCCCGACATAGCGGACGCGGTGAATCCAGGCCTGCGTCGGGACACGAAGGTCGGGATCCCGGTGCACCCACTTCGGGTCGTCGGGCGCGAGCACATGGGTCTCGATCCCGAGCGCGGGGAGGTACTGCGCGAGCTTCAGCGGCCGCTGCACTCCGCCGCCGCCCGCGGGCGGGAAGTAGAGCGTGACGATGAGCACCTTCACCGGCGCAAGCGTAGAGACCAGTCGAGCGACGGCGAACGCCTCGCGAGCCGCGCGCGATCGTGGCGTCGATCTCGTCGTCGCCGTGCGCGGTCGAGAGGAACCACGCCTCGAACTGCGATGGCGCAAGGTAGACGCCGCGGTCCAGCATCGCGCGGTGGAACGCGGCGAAGCGCTCGGTGTCGGCCAGCTTCGCGTCCTCCCAGCTTCTGATCGGCGACTTCGGCGAAGAAGAGCCCGAGCATCGTTCCGACCTGGGTCGAGCTGCGCTGCGACACCCGGCCTCGGTCGCAGCGTCGCCGAGGCCCGCGCTGAGTCGCTCGCCCTGCGCGGACGACTCGCTCCCACACGCCTGGCTCGCGGAGCTCGCGCAGCGTCTCGATCCCGGCCGTCATCGCGAGCGGGTTGCCCGACAGCGTTCCCGCCTGGTACACGGGGCCCGGCCGGCGCGACCAGCTCCATGATCTCGCGCCGGCCGCCGTAGGCGCCGACCGGAAGACCGCCGCCGATGACCTTGCCGAGCGTGGTCAGGTCCGGGAG
This sequence comes from uncultured Actinomycetes bacterium, assembly GCA_963840705.1. GTDB lineage: Bacteria > Actinomycetota > Thermoleophilia > Gaiellales > Gaiellaceae > GMQP-bins7. Next base: position 244,756 of record CAWIZT010000013.1, read on the forward strand.
TGATCCCGTACAGCGCCTGCGCACCCCCGGGATGCACACGGAAGCCGGTCATCACCTCGTCGAAGACGAGGAGCGCGCCCTCGGCTTCGGTCAGCGCGCGCAGGCCCTGGAGGAAGCCGTCTGCGGGCGCGACGAGCCCCATGTTCCCGGCGACCGGCTCGACGATGACCGCGGCGATCTCGCCCGCGTGCTCGGCGAACAGCCGCTCGACCGCCTGCGAGGTCGTTGTACGGCGCGGTCAGCGTGTCCGCGACGGCGCCCGGAGTCACCCCCGGCGAGTCCGGAAGGCCGAGGGTGGCGACCCCCGAGCCCGCCTGCACGAGCAGGAGATCGGCGTGGCCGTGGTAGCAGCCGGTGAACTTGACGATCTTCGAGCGCTCGGTGAACGCGCGAGCGACCCGGAGCGCGCTCATCGTCGCCTCGGTGCCGGAGCTCACGAAGCGCACCAGCTCGATGCTCGGCATCGCGTCGCGGATGAGGCGCGCGAGCTCGAGCTCGAGCGGGCTCGGCGCCCCGTAGCTCGTCCCGCGGCGCACAGCTTCCTCGAGGGCGGCGACGACCCGCGGGTGCGCGTGTCCGAGGATCAGCGGCCCCCAGGAGAGGACGTAGTCGAGGTAGCGGTTCCCGTCGACGTCGACGAGGTACGCGCCCTCGCCGCGCTCGATGAAGAGCGGGTCGCCGCCGACCGCCCGGAACGCGCGCACCGGCGACGAGACGCCACCGGGCATCAGCTCGAGAGCCTCGGCGAAGAGCCGTTCGGACGTCTCGCGCGTCATCCGGGAACGCGAGCGAGCGACTCCGCGAGCGAGCGCGCGGCCTCCTCGCCGGAGTGGATGCAGTCGGGGATGCCGACTCCGCGATACGCGGCTCCGGCGAGCTGCGAGCCCGGGATGGTCGGCGAGCGCGGCGTCGATCCGCTCGAGGCGCTCGGGATGACCGAGCACGTACTGCGGCATCCCGCGCGGCCAGCGGTGGACGCGCGACAGGTAGGGCTCCGCGTCGATCTCGAGGAGCCGGAGCTCGTCACGGGCGAGCGCGACGAGCTCGTCGTCCGAGTCCGCGGTGACATCCCGCCCGCCGAAGCGGCCGGCGAACACGCGTAGCAGCACCGAGCCCTCGGGCGCGCGACCTTCCCACTTGCTCGACGTCCAGCTGCACGCGAGCACGTCCGAGCCCTCCGCACGCGGCACGACGTAGCCGTAGCCGTCCAGCGGGTGGGCGACGTCGTCCGTCCGATAGCCGAGCGTGACGATCGCCGAGGAGGCGTACGGAATCTCCTCGTGCGCGGCGGCGAGATCGGGAGTCGAGCTCTGCGAGAAGCTCTGCGCGCGACGAACGCGGGTACAGCGACCACGACGCCGTCGGCGTGCGAGACGCTCGCCCCCGTCGAGCTCGACCTCGTAGCCGCGATCGCCCGGCCGCACGCCGAGCGCCGCCCGACGGGTCAACACGCGAGTTCGCCGAAGACGCTCCGCCAGCCGGACGGCGAGCGTCTGCATCCCGGACGCCAGCGTGACGAAGGGCGGATGCGAGCCCGCGCTCGCTCGACCGACTGCGCGCCGAGGCCACGGATCACGCTGCCGTGCTCGAGCTCGAGTGCACGCAGGTTCGGGAAGGTCGCCTGCAGCGAGAGCTGGGCGCCGTCGCCGCCGTAGATGCCCGTCATGAGCGGCTCGACGAGCCGCTCGTAGGCCTCCGGTCCGAGCCGGCGCGATGACGAACGACGCGATCGACTCGTCGCGCTCCGGGCGGCTCGGGAGGAAGGTCGACCTCGGCTGCCAGGCGCTCCCGGCCCGCGCGCGAGAGGAGCGTGCTCTCGGCCAGCGAGTCGAGGTCGGTCGGGATCATGCCGGTGAGGCCCTCGGGGAGCGGATGGAGCTCCGATCCGCGACGCACGTAGCTCCGCGCGTTCTCGGGTTTCCGCCCCACGAGCTCGCCGGCGATCCCCAGCTCCTCGCACAGCCCCACACCCCGCTCCTTGCGCGAGAGGAAGCTGTCCGGCCCGCCCTCGATGACGAAGCCGTCGGTCCGCTCGGTGAGCAGCGCTCCACCCACTCGCTCCGACCGTTCGACGAGAGTGATCTCAGCCTCGGGCAGCAACGACTCGAGCTTGTGCGCAGCGGCCAGCCCGGCGATACCGCCCCCGAGACGACGGCCTTCACGCCGCGCGACTCCGCACGAGCTCCGCGAGCGCGCCGATGAACACGGGATCGTCGTTCAGCGCGGGCGGGCGCTCGAGCCGCATCCCGAGCTCGTCGGCTCGCGCGCGGGCCCGGACGTCGATGTCGAACAGGATCTCCACGTGGTCGGAGACGAACCCCACGGGCACGACGACGACGTCCCGGATGCCGCGCGCGGCGAGCTCCGCAAGGTGCTCTCGCAGGTCGGGCCCCGCCCACGGCTCGGGCGTGCGCCCGGCCGACTGGTAGCTCCACGACCAGCGCTCGTCGGCGAGCCCTGCGCGCTCGGCCACGAGCCGCGCGGTCTCCGTGCACTGCACGCCGTAGGGATCGCCGTTCGCGAGCAAGCGCTCGGGAAGGCTGTGCGCGGTGAAGACGACATGGACGCCGGTCACGATCGCCTTCCGGCCAGCGCGAGAGCCCCTCGGCCACCCGCGCCGCGAACGCGTCGATCAGGCCGGGGTCGTCGTGGTAGCTCGACACGTGCTGGAACGCGATGCCTCCGCGATAGAGATCGAGCCCGTCCGCGACCCGCTGCTGGTACTTCGCGACCGACAGCGCGCTGAACTGCGGCGCGAGCACGATGCCGACCGCGTGCGTCACGCCGTCCTCGATCATCTGGCCGACGACGTCCTCGATCCACGGCGCCCAGTGGCGCATGCCGAGGTAGCAGCGGTACGCGTCGCCGAGCTCCTCCGCGAGCGCGTCGACCTGCTTGCGCGTCACGTCGAGGAGCGGCGAGCGCCCGCCGATCGCGCGGTAGTTCTCCGTGATCTCGTCGAGGACCCGGCGCGGGGTCGGGCGCCCGGCGCGAATGTCCGCGAGATAGCCGGGAATCTCCTCGAGCGAATTCGGGCCGCCGTACGCCATGCACCGAGCACGCCGCGTGCTGACGTCAGGAGGTTCGCTCCCGCACGTGCTCGACCAGGCGCCGCACGTTCTCGACCGGGGTCTGGGGCACGACGCCATGTCCGACGTTGAAGACGTGTCCGGGACGGCCGGCGGCACGGTCGAGGACGTCGTCGATGCGCGCCTCGAGCTCACGCCATGGCGCCAAGCAGCGACGCGGGGTCGAGGTTCCCCTGCACCGGCCGCTCGTGGCCCAGCAACGCCCACGCCTCGTCGAGCGGGAGCTGCCAGTCGAGCCCGATGACGTCGCCCCCGCAGGCGGCCGCGTCCGCGAGATACGCGCTCACCCCGAGCGAGAAGTTGATGACCGGAACGCCCGCGCTCGCGACAGCCGCGTACAGATCGCGGTTCACCGGCGCGACGTAGCGCAGGTAGTCCTCACGCCCGAGCGCCCGTCCCGCCCAGGAGTCGAACACCTGCAGCGCCTGCGCGCCGGCTGCCGGCCTGCGCCAGCAGGTAGTCCGCCTGCACGGTCGCGAGCTTGGTCAGCAGGCGTCTCCAGGCGGCGGGCTCGGAGAGCATGAACGCCTTCGTCTTCGAGAAGTCCTTCGACGTCCCGCCTTCGATCGCGTAGCTGGCAAGCGTGAACGGTGCGCCGGCGAACCCGATCACCGGGATGTCGCGCGACTCGAGCTCCGCGCGGACGAGCGCGATCGCGCCGAGCGTTCCCGACATCGTCTCCTCCGCAGGCGGCGTCCCGAGCAGGTCGACGTCGCGCGAGCTCGCGATCGGGTTCCCGATCCGCGGCCCGTCGCCCTTGACGAAGTCGAGCTCGAGCCCCATGCCCGACGAGCGGCGGCAGGATGTCGGAGAAGACGATCGCGGCGTCGACGCCGAACGCGTCGACGGGCATGAGCGTCACCTGCGCGGCGAGCTCGGGCGTCCGGATCACGTCGAGCATGGAGTGCCGCTCGCGCAGCGCGCGGTATTCGGGCATGTACCGGCCGGCCTGCCGCAGCAGCCAGACCGGCGTGCGGTCTGCAGGCAGCCCGCGGCACGCGCGGAGGAACGGCGACGTCGGCTCGGTCGCGTCGCGCGGCGGGGTCTCGCTTCACGCCGAGCGGCTCTGCCACGCGACTCTGCCGACGAAGAACGGCCCCAGCCGCTCGAGGTGGAGCGAGGTCTGCCGCGTCTTCCGCATCCGCTGGACGATGATCGAGAGCGGGTGCAGCTCGGGGCCGAGGAGCCCGACGACGAAGTCGTTGTCGAGCTTGTCCAGCCCGTGGCACGCGAGCCGGATGTCGTACCCGAGACCCGCGCGGCCGAAGGCCATCCCCACGCCCCCGTGCTCCATGAGGATCGCGTTCTGCTCCTTCCGCGTGAGCTGCTCGAAGGAGCCGGCTCGGCGAAGCGGGTACCAGATCGCCCAGCGGAGCTCGGGATCGAGCACGCGGCTGCGGGGGCGCTCGACGAGCGTCTCGTCGAGGTCCTGCTCGTGGCCGATCGCGTACGTCCTGCCCAGCATCGTGAGCTCGGGCTTCGGCTCGAGCTCCGAGAACGGCGCCGCCTGCAGGAACCCGCGAGATCGCCGAGACGAACGCGTCCGGGGACTCGCTCAGCGTGAGCAGGGCGATGCCGGTCGGATCGTTGGCGTCCTCGTACAGAACCCCTTCGATCTCCCGACGGCCTCCAGCGCCGAGATCAGCGCGGCGGTGTCTCGCGCGCCTCCCGAACGCCTGGAGCTGCATGAAGAGCCGCCGGTCGAGCGAGGTCGCCTCGCCGTCGGCGGTCCGACCGTGCTCGGTGACGTCGACCTCGTCCGAAGCGTCCTCGGGCCGGTCGTCGACCCGTGTCCGCGACGCGCTCACTGGATCCAACGAGCCGCGTCCTTCGCGTGGTACGTGACGACGAGATCGGCTCCGGCACGGCGGATGCCGGTGAGGATCTCGAGCGCGACCGCACGCTCGTCGAGCCACTCGTTGGCCGCCGCCGCCTTCACCATCGCGTACTCCCCGCTCACGTTGTAGGCGGCGAGAGGAAGCTCGGGGAAGCGCTCGTGCACCGCGCGGACTACGTCGAGGTACCCGAGCGCGGGCTTCACCACGAGACCGTCCGCGCCCTGCTCGACGTCGAGCGCCGCCTCGCGCAGCGCCTCGCGTGCGTTACCGGGATCCATCTGATGGCTCCTGCCGGTCTCCGAACGCCGGCGCGCCCTCTGCCGCGTCCCGGAACGGGCCGTAGAAGGCAGACGCGTACTTGACGGCGTAGGAGAGGACCGCGACGCGCTCGAGCCCCGCTCCGTCGAGTGTCGTTCGGATCGCGCCCACCATCCCGTCGATCATCCCGCTCGGCGCGACGATGTCGGCGCCGGCCTCCCCGTGGGAGACGGCGATGCGTGCGTTGAGCTCGAGCGTCTCGTCGTTCAGGAGGTAGCCGTCCGCGTCGAGGAGGCCGCAGTGGCCGTGGTCGGTGTACTCGCAGAGGCAGACATCGGTGATGACGACGAGCTCCGGGCTCGCGTCCTTCAGCGCGCCGATCGCCTGCTGCACGACCCCGTCGTCCGCGAAGCTCTCGAGCCCCATCGCGTCCTTGGCGGCTCGGAACTCCGAAGAGCAGCACCGCCTTGATCCCGAGCGCTGCGAGCTCCGCGGCCTCGCGTGCGAGGCAGTCGACCGAGAGCTGGTCGATCCCAGGCATCGAGGGCACCGGCTTCCGCACGTCTTCGCCGGGAACGACGAAGAAGGGGTAGACGAAGTCGTCGGGCGCGAGCGTGGTCTCGCGCACGAGGTCTCGAAGCGCAGCCGTCCGGCGCAGCCGGCGAGGCCGATGGGCTCCGGCATCGAGTCGAAGCGCGTCGAGCGGGCTGGTTTCGGCGAACTCGGTCATGGGCTCTCCACGAAGTGAGACGTGAGAGCGTCAATGATGCCCTCGGAGGTCGCCTCGTCGGCGACGAGACCGACCGGCAACCCTACCTCGCGTGCAGCCTGGGCAGTCTTCGGGCCGATGCAGACGATGACGGCGCCCCGAGCGAGCATCCCGACGCGCGAGGCCACGAGGCTGCGGGCGGCGGATCCGCTCGCGACGACGATCGCGTCGACACCTCGCTCGAGCTCGCTCAGCGTCGCCGAGGGACGGCTCGATCGCGACCGTGCGGTAGGCCGCGACCGCGTCCACCAGCGCGCCCCGAGAGCGAAGCTCGACCGCGAGGCTCGGCGACGCGATGTCGGCCTGCGGAAGCAGGATGCGCACGCCCTGGAGCGGGCCGAGGCCGGCAGCGATCTCCTCCGCGGCGAAACGATCGGGGACGAACGCCGCCTCGACCCCGAGTGTCCGGACCGCGTCGGCGGTCGCCGGGCCGACCGCGGCCACGCGCGCGGTCTTCGGGCAAGGACCTCTCCCCGAGCCGCTCGCGCACCCCGGCCACGCCGTTCGCGCTCGTGAACACGACCCAGCGGTAGCTTTCGAGACGCGCGAGCGCGGCATCGAGAGGTCGTGCATCCTCGATCGGCTCGATGTCGACGAGCGGTACCGCGAGCACCGTCGCGCCGAGTCGCTCGAGCGCCTCGGCGAGTGGGCCGACCTGGTCTCGCGGACGGGTGATGACGATGCGCCGACCCACGAGCGGCTGCGCTCCCCGGATCGCCTCCAGGATGTCGCCCGCACCGGCCGCGAGCGCCTCCCGCGCCAGACGCTCCCCCACCTCCTCGGGATCTCCCTCACCCGCGACCCGAACCAACCTGCCGACCATCCGGGCTGGCGACGAGCGCCTCCATGCGCACGCTCGCCTCTCCTTGGATCGGTCTGTCGCTTGGCTCCGACTCGGTCGCCTGGGCGCGTGCGCGCCGACCGGTGCCGTGCACCCCGCACCGAGCGCTCGGAGGAACATGCGCTCGGCCGTCGTCTCCGCGCGGGCTCGGGGATCGTCGATCGCGGCCAGGAGAGCGAGGACGCGCTCGTCGTCGGAGCGGCACTGCACTCCGAGAGCGCCCTGACCCGGCGCGGGGAGCATCGTGTCGGCCTCCAGCCACTCCGTCACCGCGTCCTCGAGCCCGAGCCGACGGACACCCGCCGCCGCAAGCACCACCGCGTCGAACTCACCGTCTTGCACCTTGCGAACGCGCGTGTCGACGTTCCCGCGAATCGAGCGGACGTCGAGATCGTGGCGGAGGCCCAGGAGCTGCGCCGCGCGGCGCAGGCTGCTCGTCCCGACGACTGCACCCGGCGCGAGCTCCCGCAGAGCTTTGGCCATCCCGAGCGACGACGCAGTCCCTCACGTCCTCGCGCAGGCAAACGGCGCCGAGCGTGATACCCGGCGTCTCCTCCGTCGGGAGGTCCTTCAGCGAGTGGACGGCGAGGTCGATCGTGCCTGCACGGAGCGCCTGCTCCAGCTCGGCCGTGAAGAGGCCCTTGCCCCCGATGGCAGGCAGCGGCACGCCGCTGGCCTGCGTCCGGTCTCCGCGCGTTGCGATCGGTCTTCGTCCTGCAGACGATCTCGGGCCACGCCTGCCGCAGTGACTCCGCCACGCGTTCGGTCTGCGCCCGCGCGAGCGCCGAAGCTCTCGTGCCGAGCACCACTGCGGCGACTGGTGGCGCCGCCGTCTCGGGGGTCACGGATCGTGCGGTGCGGGGAGCCCGAACAGCTCGCGGATCGTCGCCGCAGCCTCGCCCGCCTCCCCTGCGCTCGCCCGCTCGCGCAAGCGCGCTGTGGGCTCGTGCAGAAGCTTCTTGACGAGAGTGCGGGAAAGATGCTCGATCCGCTCGGCGGTCTCCGGGTCGACGTCGCCGAGATCCCGAAGCGTCCGGTCGACCTCGTGCCTGCGAATCGCCTCCGCCTGCCGCCGGATGGACGCGACGAGCGGCTCCACTTCGAGCTCGCCGTAACGCCGCCCGAAGCTCTCGACCTCGTCCTCGACGATGGCCTCGACGCTCGGCACCTCGCGCAGGCGCGATCCGATCGTGTCGTCGAGACCAGCCCGAAGGTCGTCGACGTCGAAGAGCCGCACGCCCGGAACCGCCCCCGCGGTGCGCTCCACGTCTGCAGGAACCGCCAGATCCACGAGGACGAGCGGACGGTCAGCGCGGTTCGACATCGCCGCTCGCACGGTTTCGGCGCTCACGACCGGGACTCTCCGAGGACGTCGCCGTCACGACCACATCGGCCCACGCGAGCGCCTCCGCGAGCTGCTCGAGCCCGTACGCCTCAGCCGCGAAGCGGCTCGGCCGCCTCCAATGCCCGCGCACGTGTGCGGTTGGCGACGGCGGCTCGGGTGACACCGCGGCCTCTGGCCGCCTTCAGGGATTGCACCGCGATCCGTCCGGCTCCCACGACCAGCACACGTCTTTCGCGTGAGGTCGCCGAGCGTGCCCTCGGCCAGCGCCAGCGCCATCGAGCTCGCGCTCGCGGGGTTCGCTCCGATGGCGGTCTCCGAGCGCGCGCGCCGGCCGGCAGCGAGAGCCGTGCGGAAGAGCAGCGACAGCGCCGGCCCCGTCGTCCCTTCGGCGCGAGCCTCCGAGAAGGCGTCGCCGACCTGCCCGAGGATCTCGGACTCCCCGAGCACGAGCGAGTCGAGCCCGGTCGAAACCCGGCAGAGATGACGCGCGACGTCCTCGCCCGCGTGAACGTAGAGATGGTCGGCGAGCAGGCTCCGGTCGACCCCGTGCGTACCCGCAAGGACGGCGATCAGCTCCTCGCGCGCCTCCTCGACGCCGTCGGAGAGGTACGCGTAGAGCTCGACCCGATAGCAGGTGGTGAGAGAGACGTGCTCCTCGACCCCGGGACAGCGCTCCGCGCCGAGCCCGAGCGTGCCCACGCGCTCCCGAAGCTCCACGGGTGCGGTCCGATGGCTGAGCCCGAGGCAGACGAGACGGTCCACGGTCGGCTCCACTCTACTGCGCTGGCTCACAGAGAATGCGGCGATGCGCGCGCTCGGGATCGACGTCGGCGGGACCTTCACCGACGCCGTATTCGTCACGGACGGCGAGGTGCGAACGGCGAAGGTGCCCACGCGAGAGCATCAGGAGGAGTCGGTGCTGGCAGCCGCTCGGGAGGTCGGCGCGGAGGCGGTGGATCGCTTCACGCACGGGACCACGATCGCCACGAACGCGCTGCTCGAACGGCGCGGCGCGCGGACCGCCTTCGTGGGCACGGCGGGCTTCGAGCACGTCCTCCACCTGCGACGCCAGACCCGCGCCCATCTCTACCGGCCCTGCGCGGAGCATCCGGAGCCGCTCGTCCCGCTCGAACGCACGGTCGGCGTACGCGGTCGCATCGGGCGGGACGGCGAGCTGGAGCCGCTCGATCTCGCAACGCTGCCGGAGCTGGACGCGGAGGCGATCGCCGTCTGTCTCCTCTTCGCGTTTCGGGACGGGCGGCACGAGCAGGCGGTCGCGGCCGAGCTTCGTCGCCGGCATCCCGACGCCCACGTCGTCGCCTCCCATGAGGTCGCGCCCGAGTTCCGCGAGTACGAGCGGGCGTCGACCACCGCGGTCGACGCGTACCTCGGCCCTGTCCTCGCCGGATACCTCAACGCCCTCTCGGGTGCCTGCGCGGACGCGGGCCTCACGGCCGCCGCTCGTCATGCGCTCCTCCGGCGGGCTCGCGACGCTCGAAGACGCCGCACAGCACGCAGCCTTCGCGCTCCTCTCCGGCCCCGCGGCGGGGGTGGTGGGCGCCGCCCGAATCGCGTCGCTCGCCGGCTTCCCGAACGCGCTCACGTTCGACATGGGCGGGACGTCCACCGACGTCTGCGCGATCACGGACGGCGAGCCCCGGCGTGAGCACGAGAGAACCGTGGGCGGATTCCCGGTGCGGCTCCCGACGCTCGCGGTGCACACGGTCGGGGCGGGGGGCGGCTCGATCGTGTGGCTGGACTCCGGCGGCGCCCTGCGGGTCGGCCCGGAGAGCGCAGGCGCAACGCCCGGACCCGCCTGCTACGGGCTCGGCGGAGAGCGCCCGACCGTGACCGACGCGAATCTCCTGCTCGGACCGCTTGCCGACCGACGTTGCCCGGCGGCATCGTGCTGGACGTCGACGCCGCGTCGAGTGCGTTCGGAGAGCTGGATCCGGCCGCCGTCGTCGACGTGGTCGACGCCGAGATGGTGCGGGCGCTGCGGGTCGTCTCGGTGGAGCAGGGGCTCGATCCGCGCGACTTCGCTCTCGTCGCGTTCGGCGGCGCGGGGCCGCTCCATGCGTGCTCGCTCGCAGACGAGCTGGGCATGAAGACCGTCCTCGTCCCGGCCGCGGCCGGGGTCCTCTCCGCCCTCGGCCTGGTTGCTGCGGACGAGCGACTCGACTCGGTGCGCTCGTACGTCGAGCCGCTCGCAGAGGCGGGACAGCTGCCGGAGGAAGGCGAGGCCGACCTCCGCTACGCCGGCCAGTCGTTCGAGCTCACGGTTCCGCTCGGCCCCGGCTCTCCGAGCGCTTCCACGAGGCACACCGGGAGCGCTACGGCTACGCGGACCCGACCCGGACGATCGAGCTCGTCGCGGTGCGCACGGCGGAGATCCACGCGGCGCCACCGATCGAGATCGGCGGCCCGAGGCTCAGCCGCCCGTGGCCCGCAGGTCTTGGAGCTCGAAGGGGCGACGGCCTGGGTTCCCGAGGGCTGGGCGGGCGAGACCGATCAGTACGGAACGCTCGCCCTGCGGAGGACGGACATGATCCCGATCGAGCTGCAGGTGATCGGCAGCGGCCTCCGTGCGATCGCCGAGGAGATGGGCGCGGTGCTCGTCCGCTCCGCTTTCTCGGCCAACATCAAGGAGCGCCGCGACTGCTCGACCGCGCTCTTCGACGAGGACGGCCGCATGGTCACGCAGGCCGAGCACATCCCGGTTCATCTCGGGGCGATGCCGGACGCCGTCGCCGCCGTTCGCGAGCGCGATCCCGCGCCGGGGGAGCCGTGGATCCTCAACGATCCCTACGCGGGAGGAACACACCTCCCGGATCTCACGATCGTCACGAAGACCTCCCTCGGATACGCGGTCTCCCGCGCTCATCACGCGGACGTCGGTGGCTCGGAGCCCGGAAGCCTCCCCTCCGGATCGACGACGCTCGCGGACGAAGGAGTGGTGATCCCGCCGACGCGGCTCGACGCGGCGACCCTCGAGCAGCTCGTCGGCGCGAATGCGCAACCCTGACGAGCGCCGCGGCGACCTGCGCGCACAGCTCGCGGCACACGCGCTCGCCGAGCGCAGGGTCGAGGAGCTCTGCGCTCGACGAGGACAAGGGCGCGTCAAGGAGGCGATGAGTGAGCTCCTCGCGTACTCGGAGCGGGTCGTGCGTCGGCGCGATTCGCGACCTCCCCGACGGGAGGTTCGAGGGAGCCGACGCGCTCGAGACTCCGGACGGGTTGCTCGAGCTTCAGCGTCACCGTGACGATCGCGGAGGACTCGATCGACATCGACTTCGACGGGACGCGCGCCCCAGCACCGCGGCAACCTCAACTGCCCGCTCGCCGTCACCCGCTCGGCGTGCTTCTACGTCGTCCGCTGCCTGACCGCGCCCGACCTTCCCGCTTCGGGAGGAGCGTTCACGCCGGTCACCGTTCGCGCCCCCGCGGGCTGCCTCGTCAACGCGCAGCCGCCGGCGGCGGTCGCCGCCAGGAACACGGAGACGTCGAGCCGGATCGTGGACGTCGTCTTCGCCGCGCTCTCGCACGCGGTTCCGGTCCCCGCTCAGGGCCAGGGGACGATGAACAACGTCGTCCTCGGAAACGACCGCTTCACGTACTACGAGACCATCGGGGGAGGGCAGGGCGCCTGCCCGGACGCCCGCGGCCCCTCGGCGGTCCACGTGGCGATGTCGAACACGCTCAACACTCCCGTCGAGGCACTCGAGCTCTCCTACCCGCTCCGCGTCGAGCGCTACGAGCTGCGGCGCGATTCGGGCGGCGCCGGGACGCTTCCCGGGTGGAGACGGCGTCATCCGCGAGCTGCGAGTGCTCGAGGCCTGTCGACTCTCGCTCCTGACCCAGCGCCGCGAGCTCGCGCCGCGCGGAGCTGCGGGGGGCGCGGACGGGCTCCCCGGCCGAAATCTCCTGAACGGAGAGGAGCTGCCGGCGCTTCGCGACCGTGGATCTCGAGCCCGGCGATCTGCTGCGGATCGAGACGCCCGGCGGCGGGGGTTACGGCCAGGTAGCGATAGAGGACGAAGCGGGCGTCGCGGTAGAGCTCCTGGAGGTCGAAGTCCCGGGCGGTCGCCCGCGCGCCCGGTCGACGACGAGGTACTCCGCCTCGTACCGCCTCGGAATGGCCAGATCGCCGGTTCGCAGGAACTCGCGAGCCTCGCGCGCCCGCTCGAACGGCCGGTTCACCATCGTGTCGGCGACGTGGCCGGGCGGCGCGACCGCGATGTACACGGGCGCGAAGGCGGCGATCCGGAAGCTCGTCTCCTGATCGGAGTACACGATCGGACCGTTCAGGCACCTTCTCTCGCACGGCCTCGACGAGCCCCGGCGACAGGAGGCCGAGGGGAGGCGTCGCGACCGGGCTCCACTTGGCGAGCCCGACGGCCACGACCGGGAGCAGGAACAGCGCCGCGGCGAGCCCGGCGGCGTCCTCGACCGGCGGACGGCTGCGGCGGACGAACCCGTAGACCAGCGCGGCGACACCGCCGACGACCGCGGCCCAGACGACCCAGGACGGGCCTGGATCGTCGAACGCGTAGTCGAAGTCGCCCGGGTAGAAGTACTGCAGAGCCGCCCCCGCGACCAGCGCGATCGGCGGCAGCCACGGCCACAGCACCCGCGAGAGGACGCCGAGACCGCCCGCGAAGGCGAAGGCGAACGGCAGGAAGCCGGCCGCCCGCCGGGCCTGCGAGATCGAGACGAGATCGGCGAGGGTGGTGAACAGAAGCGGGACGAGCATGAACGCGAACACCGCTAGCGACCCGCCGACCACGAACGCCGCCCAGCGCCTGCGGGCGGCGAATGCGGCGAGCGGAATCAGCAGGAGCGCGGCAACGGCGATCGGCCCGCTCCTCGTGAACACCTCCGCGGCGAGGCTGTAGCTCGTCTCCGAGCGAATGTCGAGCTGGCCCGGGTACTGCTCGAACGCCCGCCGGACTTCGTCGCGGTCGGGGGAGACCGACCCCGTGTCGGCGACGATCGGGATGAGCCAGAGCATGAAGAAGGCGGCCGGCAACGCGAGCGCGGCCAGCGCGGCGCCACCGGGCCTGAGGTCCTGCCACGTCCAGAGCAAGCGGACGAGCAGGAACCCGACGAACGGGATCCAGAGGAAGATCGCGTACGTCGGATGGACGACGGCGAGCACGAGGCCGGCTGCCGCTGTGGAGGCCAGAAGTGGCCGGGAAGGCAGGCGCAGGGCGGAGAGCGCGAGCGCGAGCGCGGCAGGCACGAGGAGCTGCCGGGACGACGTCGCGGGGAGCGAGAGAAACGCGTACGCGCCGCCCGAGCCGGGCGCGAAGCAGATCATCCCGGCCTGCGCTCCCGCGACCGCGCCGGCCGCCCAGACGCTTCGAAACAGCGCCCAACCGGCCTCGTAGGCGATCACGACCGCGAGCACGGCGAGGATCGACGGAAGGTGGAGCACGACCAGCTCGAGGTCTGCGCCGGAGATCCGGGACGACGAGCGCGAGGAATCCGTGCCAGAGCGGGAACGCGTAGCCGGGGTGGAGGCTCGCGTCGGCGAACTCGCCGACCGCCTTCAGCGAGAGCTCGTCGAGCTCGAGGAGCTTCCGTGCTCGCGCGAGATGGAAGAGACCGTCTCCCTGAACGGATCCTGCGACCTGACCAGAGGACGATTCCGAGGGCACGCGCCCGCGCCGGCCGCTGCCCAGCGCCACGGGATCCGCTCGGCTGTCCGACGCCTCCGGAGATACCAGACCGCTCCTGCGGCGACGCCTGCGACGACGAGCAGCGCGATCGCGAGCGTGAGCGAGGATCCGACCGCGAACGTCACCCCGAGGGCCGCGAAGACGAGCGTCAGCGACCAGGCGAGGGTGGCCGAGACGCTGCGGACGCCGAGAGCACGCGCGAGCGCCCAACCCGGAGCCAGCACGAGCGCGGTCCCGAAGACGAGCCGGAGGTAGAGCTCGATGTTCGTCAACGTTCCAGGAGCTCCGCGACGTCCCCGGAAGCAAGCCACGACGCCGCATCGCGATACGCCCCTCCGCGCTCGCCCCGGAAGATCACTCCTCGCAACCGAAGCGCTGCGAGCAGGAGGCGCCTCGCCCACTCGGCCTGGCGCGTTCCCCGGTGCTTCTGGAAGAAGCGCAGATGTCCCCGCAGGTTCTCGCGGTAGAGACGACCCGCGTGCGAGGCGCCGCGCACGTGGACGCACTCGGCCTCGGGGAGGAAGACGACGTTCCAGCCCGCCTCCCGAGCCCGAAAGTGCCAGTCGGTCTCCTCGCTGAAGAGGAAGAAGCTCTCGTCGGCGAAGCCGAGCTCGGCGAGGGCGGCGCGGCGGACGAGCATGCACGCTCCCATGACGGACTCGACGTCGCGCAGCTCGTCGTGGTCGAAGCCGCCGGCATAGAACGCGTTCAGCATCCCAGAGCGTGGTGCGAGCTTGCGCAGGCCGAGATACTCGGTCGCAAGCCGCCAGAGCGTCGGAAAGCCGCGAACCGACCGTTGGAGCGTCCCGTCCCGGTTCGAGAGGCGCGGCCCGACGAACGCCGCGGCAGGGCGCGAGTCCGCGCAGTCGACCATGAGGCGGAGCGCGTCCCCGACGAGCCACGCGTCCGCGTTCAGGAGGAGTACGTAGCGGCTGTCCGTCTCCCGAAGTCCTGTGTTCCACCCGGCGGCGAGGCCGAGGTTCTCGGACTCGATCAGCTCGACCTCCGGAAAGCGCTCCCGCACGAACGCGACCGTGCCGTCGCGCGAACCGTTGTCGACGACGATCGTCGGGACGTCTCGCACGCTCTCCAGGCACGACTCGACCCACGGCAGCGCGTCGTACGTGACGACGACCACTGAGACCTCAGCCATGCTCGACCCTCGGCCGCGTTCCCCCGCGAAGCCCTTCCCAGAGCAGGATCAGAGCTCCGGGCAGCGCCATGATCAGCGTCACCAAGAAGAAGAGGAACCCGGCCGCGAACGCCTGCTCGGCCGCGACGCCGAGACTGCCGAGGAAGCTGACGAAGAATGCCTCGCGCACGGCAATCCCGTTCAGCGTGAAGGGCACGAGCAGCACCAGGAAGAGAAGCGGGCCCATGACGTAGTAGACGAGCACCTCCAGCTCGATGCCGACTGCCTTCGCCGCCGCCCAGATCGCGAGAACACGCACCGTCTGAACGACGAACGTGAGCCCGAACACTCCGAGCAGCAGCCGCGGCCGGCCGCGGTAGTGATGGACGCTCTCGTAGAACGCGCGGAGGACACGGTCGAGGCGAACCCGCTCGAGCCACGGCTCCGTGAGACGAAGAAGCGGACGCGCCGAACGGGCGAAGAAGAGGAACCCGACGAGCGATCGTTCCGAAGACGAAGATCCCTTCGATCCAGACGTACGCGCTGACGTCGAACCGCCCGATCGAGAGGACGAACGCGATGGCTCCGAGCAAGACCGTCGCAGCGCCTCCGAGACCCCGCTCCAGAACGACGGTTCCGCTCGCGACTGCCGTCTGGCCCCCGTGCCGCCGCGCGGTCTCGACGATGCGTACAGCGTCGCCACCGAGCGAGGTCGGCAGGATCTGCCCGGCGGCGTAGGCGACGAAGTAGGCGCGGGTGAGCCAGGGGAGGCCCTCTTCGATCCGCTGCGCGCGCAGGAGCCAGCCCCAGCGCGCAGCCAGCACCGGAACCGTCAGAACCATGATCGCGGCCGAGGCGGCGAACCACGCAAGGTCGGTCTCGCCGAGCACGTCGAACGTCGTCGGAAGGTCGATCTTCCAGACGAGGTAGCCGACCGCAAGCGCGGTGAGCACGAGCGTGCCCCCGATCCGTACCCGGCGACTCATTCGCCGTCGGCGCGGCCGAGAACGTCCAGGGTCAGCAGCTCGAACGCGATGTTCGCGGCCGGCTGGCTGGGACCGTCGTGGGGTGGGCTCACCTCGACGACGTCGTAGCCGGAAAAGCGGAGGCCGCGGCGGGGAACGTCCTCTCTCGGCACCGCGCGACGGTACCAGCGGCACTTTCAGGGTGGCGTCAGCGTCCTGTCCCAACCTCCGCCAGCCCCGTCCCTGGAGGACATGTCCAGGGTCTGACCCTGGACATGTCCTTGTGGATGAATTGGCGCTGAATGGTTGCTAGTTCGGGCTCGGCTCCAACCGGCTCCGGGCATCTGCCGGGCGGCTGGAAAGGCCCCTCGACCTGGACCCGCGGCAGCCAGTCGAGCCAGCGCGGGAAATACCAGTTCCAGTCTCCGAGCAGGCTCATGACACTCGGAAGGAGCACGGAGCGGATGATGGTCGCGTCGATCAGGAGCGCGACCGCGACGCCGAAGCCCATCTGCTGGAACATGACCAGATCGCCGCGCGCGAAGCCGGAGAAGACAGCGACGATGATCAGCGCCGCACCGGTGATGATGCGCGCGGTGGAGCCGACTCCGAAGATGATCGCGTCGGTCGTGTCCCCGCGCTCGCGATAGCGCTCCTGGATCCGGGAGAGCAGGAATACCTGGTAGTCCATCGAGAGCCCGAAGAGAACGGAGAAGAGGAAGAGCGGGACCCAGGCCTCGATCGTGTCGACCTCCTGGAACCCGAGGAGCTCCGCTCCCACCCCGTACTGGAAGACGAGGACGAGCAGCCCGTAGGCGGCCGCGACGGAGAGCAGGTTCAGCGCCACCGCCGTCGCGGCAACCACGACCGAGCGGAAGACGACGGTCAGGAGCACGAACGTCAGCACCAGCACGAGCCCGATCACGAGCGGCGCCGGATCGATGACCGAGGCGAAGTAGTCGATGTTCTCGGAGGTCGTCCCGCCTACGAGCACCTCCGCGTCGGTTCCTTCGAACGTCTGCGGCACGAGCTCGGAGCGGAGCTCGCGAACGGCTGCGACCGCCTCGCGAGCTCGACGGGTCACCGGCGACCGGCACCGAGAGGACCGCGACCTCGCCATCCTCGGAGACGCCGAATGTCACCGCTGCCGAACCGAGCGTCGGCGGCGAGCGTCGAGCGCAGACCGGCGAGCGCCTCCGAGACCTCGGCCTGCGAGGCGCCGCCCGAGACGACGATCTCGACCGGGTCGGTCGTCGCCTCGGCGAAGTCGCGTTCGAGCGCGAGGAAGCCCTGCTTGGAGACGAAGCGATCCGGCAACGCGGATACGCCGCTCGTCCCGATGTTCATGGCGAGAATCGGCAGTGCGAGAGCGACGAGCACGCCCGGTCGAGAGCGCGAGGCTCAGGACCGGACGTCGAAGCACGCCCCGCACGATCGCGCCCCAGAAGCGCCCTTCGGTGCCCGCCGACTCGAGCGTCCGCCGCCCGACGATCGGAATCCGCAGCGCGTTGACACGGTCTCCGAGCAGGCCGAGGAGCGCGGGGAGGAGCGTGGTCGCGGCGACCACCGAGACGATGCCGACCAGGATCGCCCCGGCAGCAAGGCTCCGCATGATCGAGCTCGGCACCAGGAGCATCCCGAACATCGCGACGACGAAGGCGGTGCCGCTGAAGACGACCGCTCGGCTCGCCGTCGCCCCCGACGCCGCGATCGCATCGAGCTGTCTCGCGGCCGCGCGCACGCTCCTCGCGGTAGCGGGAGACGACGAAGAGCGAGTAGTCGATCCCGAGCGCCAGCCCCATGCCGGTGAGCATGTTCACGATGAAGATCGAAAGGTCGAACGGCTGCGCCAGGAGCGCGGTCAGCCCCAACGCGATCACGATCGAGACGATCGCCATCAGCAGGGGGATGAGCCCGGCGACGACCGCCCCGAACACGAGCAGGAGGATGATGAGCGCCGCGGGCAGGCCGAACTGGAGCTCGCCCTTCTCGAGATCCTCCTGCGAGAGCAGGTTGAAGTCGTAATCGAGCGTCTGGTCTCCGGTGACGGAGACCGAGAAGGCGGCATCCTCGTCGGCTCGCTCGACGATCTCGATCACCTCCTCCGCCACGTCCTCGTCCGGGATCGCGAGCGGAACGATCGTCGCGTGGCGGTCGTCGGAGACGAGCGAGGCATCGCCGTCCAGGTACGTGCGCGGGCGGGCGAGCCCCGGCACGTCGTTCTCGTCCACGAGCGTCCGCACGAACGACTCGAACTCCGGCGAGTCGACCGTGTGCACCTCCGAGCGGATGACCACGATGTCGCTGCCGCCATCTGCTCGGGATCGGGCGGGAACGCCTCGGACCTGCGCGGCGATCGCCCGCTCGGACTCGGGGTTGTTCGTCGGCGCGTCGTCGGTGGTCAGGCTGTCGCCGAGGAGCGCGACGATGGCGACGACCGCGGCGACGAAGACGGCGATCCACGCGAGGATCGTCCGCCACGGATGGCGTGCGCTCGCCGTGGCAAGCGGTCTGGGTCGAGAGCCTCATGCCGCTTCCGCCGTGTGCGACGAGCCCTTCGGGCTCGTTGGCGAGCGCCTCGGCCGTCGGCCGCTTCCGCGGGATCAGCAGCGCGAGCACGGATCCGACGCCGACGACGATCGCGCCGACCCAGAGCGCCGGCACGAGACCGTCCGAGAAGGCGGCCGGAGACTCGTACCCTCCGCTGCGCGCGAAGATCGAGGCGAGCACGGCGACTCCGAGCACGCCTCCGACCTCCCGAATCGCGTTGTTTGCACCGGACGCCTTGCCCTCCTGCTCGGGCCGAACCGCCGAGAGGACGACGTTCGCCACCGGCGCGAAGAAGAGCGCCATGCCGATACCGGAGAGTACGAAGGGAGCCACGAACGAGACGTAGCCGACCGTCGCCGTGGAGACGTAGGCGATCCAGCCCAGTCCGATCGCCTGCAGCGCGAGCCCCAGCGCCATCAGCGGACGTCCGCCGATCCGGTCGGACAGCGCACCCGCGATCGGTGCCACGAACATCGGCATGATCGTCCAGGGGAGGATACGGAGCCCGGACTCGAGCGGCGAGTACCCCTGCGCGGTCTGGAAGAACTGCGTCAGCAGGAAGATCGAGCCGAACATCCCGAAGTACATGAACAGGGACGCTCCGTTGGCCGCGGCGAACGCCCGGTTGCGGAAGAACCGCATGGGCAGCATCGGCTGCGGCGTGCGGAGCTCCCAGGCGACGAACGCTGCGAGCAGTGCTGCTCCCGCCACGAGGGCGCCGACGATCGCCGGGCTCGTCCAGCCGTCCCCGTTGCCGTGGATGATCCCCCAGACCAGCCCGAGCATGCCGCCGCTCGCGAGCGCGAGGCCCGGGAGGTCGAGTGCCTTGTCGGGCCCGGTCGACTCACGAAGCTGCGTCGCCAGAGGCAGGAGGACCAGCCCGACCGGCACGTTCAGCCAGAAGATCCACTGCCAGGAGATGCCGTCGACGACGGCGCCGCCGACGAGCGGGCCCATGGCGACAGCGAGGCCGGCGATGCCGGACCAGGCGCCGAGCGCGACACCGCGCCGCTCGCGCGAGACCGCAGCGCTCAAGATCGTCAAGGTCAGCGGCGTCACGATCGCGGCGCCGAAGCCCTGCAGCGCTCGAGCGGCGATCAGCCAGTCGGCCGAAGGAGCGAGCGCCGCGGCGGCCGAGGCAGCGGTGAAGATCCCGACCCCGATCATGAACATGCGCTTGCGCCCGAAGCGGTCGCCGAGCGCCGCTCCGGTGAGCAGGAACACCGCGAACGTGAGCGTGTAGGCGTTCACGGTCCACTCGAGCTCCTCGATCGAGGCGCCGAGATCGACGCGGATCACCGGAATCGCCGTCGAGACGACGAGGTTGTCGAGCACGACCATGAAGAGCGCGATCGAGGTGACCACGAACGTCCAGATCGTGCGAGTGCCGGCTTTCATCGTGTCCTCCTTCCGGTGTCCTCCTGGTAACGGTGTAGTGATTGATCACTCATATTTAGTGCGAAAAAAAGAGGCACTCACTTGGCGTCTCCGCAGCCCTCCGCGAGGCGCGCGACCCACGAGTGGCGCGGGTCGTCGCCGATCGAGTACTGCATCGCCGCCAGCACGTTCATCAGCATCCCCGTGGCGAAGAACATCGCGATCGTCTGGCGATCGGCGCCCGAGACGGTTTCGACGTAGTCGACGAGCCGGCCGTAGCCACGAGCGGTGCTCTCGCGCACGTCCTCTTCCTCGACGGAGGCTGCATACGACTGGAGCTGACCCTGCAGCATGGTGCGGTCGCTCTCGATCAGGCCCCTGTAGGCATCGCCGATCGCGCGCAGCGCGTCCTCCCCGGACTTTCCGGCGGCGGCCTCACGGAAGACGTCGAGCGTCTCGGCGAAGCAGGCGTCGTTGACCGCGAGGAAGAGCTCCTTCTTCGAGCCGAAGAGCCTGAAGAGGTACGGCTGCGAGATTCCGGCCAGCCGAGCGATCGAGTCCGTGGAGGCGCCGTGCAGGCCGTGGCGTGCGAACTCGCCGCGCGCCGCCTCGAGCACGGCCTCGCGTCGTTGCTCTGCCGTCTGTCTCAGCGTCTTCACCATCGTAGGAAGTGATTATTCACTCACAAAGAGCCGCTTGTCAAGTCAGACGAAACGAGCGAGCACCGAGACCACCCGTTCGACCTCCTCCTCCGTCGTCGTCGTCGCGAACGGCAGCGCGAGCGCGCGCTCGAACGCGCGGTCGGCTCCCGGGAAGGGGCCCTGCGAGCGGTACGGACCGAGCCGGTGCAGCGCCCACGTCCCGATCTGCGCCTCGATGCCCATCCTCGCTCAGCCCCGCGAGCGCCTCGTCGCGGCGGTCGAGCTGGACGACGTAGGCCTGCCAGCCGTGCCGGTCCCCTTCAGCCGCGCCGGGGGTGAGGAGCAGAGACTCGAGGCGCTCGGTGTACCAGCCGGCAACGCGCTCCCTCGCCGCGAGCAGCTCCTCGAGCCGCGCGAGCTGCGGGATCCCGATCGCGCAGAGCAGGTCCGGGAGCCGGTAGTTGAAGCCCGGGGACGGCATGTCCCCGAGCGTTGCCCAGCCGTGATGGCGAAGCCGACGGACCGCTGCGTCCAGTCCCGCCTCGTCTGTCGTCACGGCGCCACCCTCGCCGGTGGTCACGATCTTGCGCGGATGGAAGGAGAGGCAGGCGGCGACGCCGAGCGCCCCGCACGGGGTTCCGCGATAGCGGGCTCCCAACGCGCCGGCGGCGTCCTCGAGGAGCACGACCTCCTGGGGCACCGAGGTCTGCAGCGCCTCCCACTCGACCGGGCGGCCGAAGAGGTGCACTGCCATGACCGCACGCGTGCGCGGGGTCACGGCCGCGGCGACGGCGGCAGGATCGACGAGGAACGTGTCCGGATCGACATCGACGAGCACCGCCCGCGCGCCGCACAGCTCGACGACGTTCGCGGTCGCGGGAAAGGTGTACGCGGGGACGATGACCTCGTCGCCCGGGCCGATCTCGAGCGCGAGCAGCGCGAGGTGGAGCGCGGCGGTGCCGGACGAGACGGCGGCGGCGTGCGCGGTGCCGACGGCCTCCGCGAGCGCAGCCTCGAACTCGGCCACCTTCGGGCCCATCGTCAGCTGGCCGCTCTCGATCACCTCCGCGACCGCAGCGAGCTCCGCGGGGCCGACATCCGGCCGCGCCAGCCTGATCGGCTCCGTCACGCGGTCGGGGCTCCGAGCTTCTCCCGATACCAGGCGATCGTACGCTCGAGCCCTTCGTCGAGGTCGACCTTGGCCTCGAAGCCGAGCAACGTCCGAGCCTTGTCGATGTTGGGGATCCGCAGCTCGACGTCCATGTAGTGGAGCGGCTGGAAGGTGATCTCCCCCGGCGAGCCGGTCAGGCGCTTGATCCGCTGCGCGAGATCGTGGATCGTGACCGCGGAGCGCGCGTTCCCGATGTTGAAGCTCTCCCCGACCGCGCTCGGGTGCTCGAGCGCGAGCAGGGCGCCGTCGACCATGTCGTCCACGTAGCACCACGCTCGAATCTGCGACCCGTCCCCGTGGATCGTGAGATCGCGCCCGGCGAGCGCCGCCTCGATGAACGCTCGAATCGCGCCGCCGCCGATCTGTCCCGGCCCGAACACGTTGAACGGGCGTACGGAGGTGGTGGGAAGCCCGAACTCGGCGTGGTAGGCGTGCGCCATGTGCTCGCCCGCGAGCTTCGACACCGCGTATGTCCAGCGCGCCTCGCCCACGGAGCCGATCGTCGTGACGTGCGCCTCCTGCACGTTGAACGCGTGCTGGCCGAACACCTCGCTCGTCGAGAAGTCGACCAGGCGCTCGACGCGTGTCCTTCGCCGCAAGCGCCGCCTCGAGCACGTTGTAGGTGCCGATCACGTTGACGCGCATCGTCCGGACCGGGCTTTCGAGAACCGTGTCGACACCGGCGATACCCGCGCAGTGGACGATGTGCGTCGCTCCGCGCACGAGCTCTCCGAGGCGCTCTGCGTCGAGCACGTCCCCTTGGACGAAGTGGAAGTTCGGGTGCTCCGCGAGGCTCGTCCCGCCGAGCGAGTCACGGTGGAGGTTGTCGACGGCCACGATCTCGTTCTCGTCCACCAGGCGGCGCGCGAGCGTGGTGCCGATGAACCCCGCTCCGCCCGTGATGACGATCCGTTTACCGGTCAGGGACACGCGGCGAGTCTAGGCGCTGGTACGACCTGGCGAGGTACCTTGGCTGGGTGCGCATGGTCGCCCTTGGTGTCGTCGCGCTGACTCTCGCCGCAACCGGTGCCGCCGCGACGTCGTCGGTCACAGTCTTGAAGGTCACGCACTGGCCGAAGGGAGCCGATGAGAGCGTACGAAAGAGCTGGACCCTGCGCTGCGACCCTGCCGGTGGAACCGTTGCGCAGCCGAGAATCGCCTGCAGCAAGCTCGCCGACAGCGGCCGAAAGCTCTTCGCACCCGTACCACGGTCGGCGATTTGCACCGAGATCTACGGTGGCCCGGACTTCGCCCGCATCGTCGGAATCGTCGACGGGCGGCGCGTGTGGGCGACGTTCAACCTGACGAACGGCTGCCACATCGACCGCTGGAGCCGGTTCTCTCCCTGGCTCCTGCCGCAGCCATAGCGAAGTAGCATCGGCGGCCGTGAAGACCGTCCTCTTCATCGGCGCGGGGCGCCACCAGCGCCGCGCGATCGAGCATGCACGCGCGCGCGGCCTGCGAGTGGTCGCAGTCGACCGCAACGCGGAGGCACCCGGTCTCGCTTCGGCCGACGTCGCCGAGGTCGTCGACTTCACCGACGTTCGCGCGGTTACCGAGGTCGGCCGGCGGCATCGCGTCGACGGAGTGCTTGACGGTCTCGGCAGACCGCGCCGTTCCGATCGTGGCCGCGGTGGCGGACGAGCTGGGGCTCCCGGGTATCGGGGTCGATACCGCCCACCGAATGACGCACAAGCTGGCGATGCGGGACGCGCTCGCGGAGGCGGGGGTTCCGCAGCCGCCGTTTGCCGCGGTTCGCTCCAGCCGGCGATGTCACGCTCCGGCGCTCGCGGCGTCCGGGCTCCCTGCGGTTCTCAAGCCCGTCGACTCCGGCGGCCAGCGAGCGGTCTTTCGAGTCGACAGCGCGGACGACCTCGAGCGAGATCTCGGAGACGCGCTCCTCGAGTCGCCGACGCACGAGGCGATGGTGGAGGCGTTCGTGGACGGCATCGAGATGAACGGGATCGTGATCGCGCGCAGAGGCGAGCCGACGCTGTTGACGCTCTCCGACCGGCTCCGCCCACCGGGAATCGGCTTCGGGGTCGGCTGGATGCACGTCTACCCCCCGTCGATCCCCGCCGACCAGCTCGAGCGAGCCGAGCAAATCGCCGTCGATGCCGTCCGAGCGCTCGGGCTCCGTGACGGCATCGCCTTTCCGCAGCTCATCGCAGCCCCGGACGGTGGGGTCGTGGTCGTCGAGGTCGCCGCACGCATCCCCGGCGGCCAGATGGCCGACCTCGTCCGCCATGCGGTCGGCGTCGACCTCGTCGAGATCGCGCTTCGCCAGGCCCTCGGCGAGGACGTCGAGGACGAGCTCGCCGCTACCGCAGTTCTCGCAACCGCTCGCGATCCGCTTCTTCACCGCCGAGCCGGGGCCGCTTTCGACCGGCCGAGTCGTCTCGGTCGGAAGCCTCGAGCCGGTCCGCGCAGCCGAGGGTGTCGTGCAGGCGGACACCTATCTCGAGGTGGGCGAGACGATCCGGCCGGTACGCCGGGACGGCGACCGGCGCGGCTACGTGATCGCGGTCGGGGATGCGCCGGACGAGGCCGTACGACGCGCCGACCGGGCAGCGGCGCTCCTGGCCGTCGAGGTGACGCCGTGACCGATCCGAGCACGTGCGCGCGGATCCTCGAGCTGGGTTGCGGCGCGGGCGTGCCTGACACGTTCCTTCTCTCGAGCGCTTTCGCGTCACCGGTGTCGACATCTCCGAGGAACAGACTCACGCGCTCGCGCGAACGTCCCCGACGCGGACTTCATCCAGACCGACCTCACGGCCCTCGAGCTCGAGCCGGCGCAGTTCGACGCGGTCACCGCCTTCTACTCATTTCCCGAGGGTGACGTCGCGTTTCACTGGGTGCTCGCTCGGCGATGAGCTGCTCGTTCGACCTCGAGCACTACCGGGAGATCCTCGAGGCGGCACAGGCCGGCGGCTACCGCTTCGCTCAGTTCGGCAGCGGGCCCGAGCGCGGCGACCTCTTTCTCCGCCACGACATCGACCTCTCGCTCGAGGCGGCGGTCACGATGGCGGAGCTCGAAGCCGAGCTCGGGGTGCGGAGCGACGTACCTGCTCATGACCGAGTCCGTCTTCTACAACCTCGCGTCGCCGGAAGGCGTCTCGGCGATCGCGCGCCTCCGCGAGCTCGGGCACGCCGTCGGCCTGCATGCCGTGCACCCGAACGTCGTCCTCGACGAGCGCTTCGACCCGGTCGTCTCCTGGCACAACCCGAGGCCCGAGTTCACGTCCGACGAGATTCCCGGCGCCGCCAACGCCTACGGGGAGCGCTACTTCTCGACCGAGACCTACCGCTCGGACTCGAACCAGCACTGGCGGTCGGGCTGTCCCCACGAGGAGCTGCGCGCGGGCGCGTTCCCGTGGCTCCAGATCCTCGTCCATCCCGCGATCTGGGTCTATCCGGGAGAGACGATGGGACAGACGATGCGGGCGATGCTCGAAGCCGACCACGCGCGCCGGCTCGCCCAGCTCGCCGAAGACGACATCGACCTTGGCTGACGCCCTCCGTGTCGTCCACTGCCCGGTCAACACCGCGGGCGTCCCGTGGGCGAACGTCCAGGCGCTCCGACGGTCGCGGCGTCGACGCGAAGCTCGTCGTGTTCAACCGCTACAAGCTCCACCCGGAAGCCGATCGGTCGCTCGAGCGCAGCGGCGGCTTCGTCCGCCGACAGGCGACCCAGTGGCGCGCGCTGCTCGACCTCCTCCCGACCACCGACGTCTTCCACTTCTACTTCGGCCTCACGCTCGTCCCGCAGTCGGTGCAGTTCCCGATCCTGCGCGCGCTCCGGAAGAAGTCGGTCATGCACTACCTCGGGTCCGACATCCGCGGCAAGAGCCCGGCCGAGCTCGCCTTCGGCAGGAAGGCCGACGCGCAGCTCGTCGGCTCCTACGACGCGATCCGCTGGGTGCCCGAAGCGGAGGTGATCCCGCCGGGGATCGACGTCGCAGCGATCGAGCCCGCGTTCCCGGCCGACCGACCGCACGAGACCGGTGATCCTGCACGCGCCCTCGTCACGTCGCCGCAAGGGAACCGAGCACGTGCTCGCGGCGTGCGAGGGGCTCGAGGCCGACCTCGTCCTCGTCGAGGGCCTCCACCACGACGAGGCGTTCGAGCGCTACCGCGAGGCCGACATCGTCGTCGACCAGCTGAACGCAGGCTGGTACGGGCTCTTCGCGATCGAGTGCATGGCGCTCGGGAAGCCGGTCGTGACGTTCCTGCACGAGGAGGCGGTCGCGCGCAGCGAGGAGGCGTTCGGGACACGCGTGCCGATCGTGAGCGCGACGAAGGAGAGTCTGCGTCAGCGCCTGGAGCCCCTGGTGGCAGACGCAGCCGAGCGCCGCCGGGTCGGAGAGGCGTCACGCGCGTACGTGGAGCAGCGTGCACGACCTCGAGCGCGTCGCCGACCGCCTGCTCGCGCTCTACGCTCGTCTCTGACGATGGCTCTCGGAGCAGAGCTCAGGCGGCTCGGCAGGCACTCGGCGATCTACGGGCTCGGCGGCCTCGTCTCGCGGATCCTCGCCGTCCTCCTGCTGCCCCTGTACACGCGCTACCTCTCCCCGTCCGACTACGGGAAGGTCGAGACGCTCATCGCGCTCACGACGGTCATCGGGATCGTCCTCCGGATGGGGATCCACGCCGCGTTCTTCCGCTTCTACTTCGACTCGCCCGAGCCCGAGCACCGGCGCCTCGTGCTGCGCACGTCCTTCTGGTTCACGATGGCCATGGCCACGGCGGGCCTCGTCGGCGGGCCTATTGCTGTCGGGAACGATCGCCGATCTGCTCTTCGGCTCGAGCGGACGACTCCGAGCTCGTCATGGCGTCCTTCGTCGGCCTCTGGGCGGGGATGAACTACGAGCAGCTCACGTCGCTCTTCCGCGTGGAGGAACGATCGGTCGCCTTCGTCACGGCCAGCCTCGCGAACATCCTGCTCACGATCGGCGTGACGTTGCTCCTCGTGGTCGCGCTCGACCAGGGACCGATCGGCGTCATCGTCGGCAACTTCACGGGCACGCTGCTCGTCTATGCAGCGCTGATCGGGTATCGCCGCGAGCAGCTCGGGCTCCAGTTCGACCGAAGCCTCCTCCGGGAGATGAACCGGTTCGGCGTGCCGCTCATCCCGACGGCGCTCTTCCTCTGGGTCACGAACTTCAGCGATCGGCTCTTCCTCGTCCGGCTCGCCGACACGACCGAGGTCGGCCTCTACTCGGTCGGCGTCCGGATCGCGTCGGCGATGGTGCTCCTCCTGACCGCATTTCGGCTCGCCTGGCCGGCGTTCGCGTACTCGATCGAGGACGAGCGCGAGGCTCGCCGGACGTACGCCTTCGTGCTCACGTACCTCGTGCTCTTGACGACCTGGGTCGCGACCGGGCTCGCGCTCCTCTCGCCCTGGATCGTGGACTGGATCGCCGCACCCGCGTTCGCCGAGTCGTCGCGGGTCGTCGGGCCGCTCGCGTTCGCGGCCGTCGCCTTCGGCGCGTACATCGTCGTGGTGATCGGCGTGGGCCGCGCGCGCCGCACGCAGTTCAACTGGGTCGTGACCGGCGCCGCTGCCGCGGTGAACGTCGCCCTCAACCTGATCCTGATCCCGCGCTACGGGATGATGGGTGCGGCCGTCGCGACGATCGCCGCCTTCGTGACGATGTTCGCGAGGCATGGCGTGGTGGGCACAGCGCATCTACCCGGTGCCGTACCAATGGCGGCGAGTCGGGACCGCGGCGGCGGTCGGCATCGCGATTGTCGTAGCGCGGAAAGCTGCTCGACGCGAACCTCGTCGTCGCGCTCGCACTTGCACTCGGCGTATCCGCTCGCTCTCGCCTCTCGGCTTCTACCTCCCGTCCGAGCGGCGCGCGATCGGCGCTCGGCTACGGCCGGCGCGCTAACGCGACGCGACCGCGGCAACCGCCGCGTCCACGTGCTCGGGCGTGTTCACGATCCCCGGCCCGAGCCGGACGTAGCGCAATGCGTAGGGCGTGACGCTCGCGACGATGCGCCGCGACGCGAGGTGCGCGACGACCTCGGACGGGTCGCGACCGGCGACCTCGAAGCAGACGAGTCCGGCGGAGAGCCCGGGCGACTGCGGCGTTCGCAGCCGCACGCCGCGCACCTCGGCGAGCCGAGCCTTCAGGCGTGACGCGAGGCCGCGGATTCGCTGCCTCGACGCGCTCGCGGCCGATCCCTTCGTGGAAAGCGAACGCCTCCGGAAGCGCCCAGCGGTGCTCGAAAGAGTGGAACCCGCCGGGCGTGAGGGTCGGCCCGTCCGGGGTGCCGCTCGGCGCGCCTCCCGCCACCCACGCGCCGTAGCTGCAGCCGTCGAAGGACGGGATCGTCGGCCGCATGAGCTCACGGACGCGCTCGTTCGCCCACAGCACGCCCGTCCCGCGCGGCCCGTAGAGCCATTTGTGACAGCCGGAGACGAACGCGTCGCAGCCGAGGTCCCGCACCGTCTCGGCGCGCGCGCCAAAGCCGTGCACGCCGTCCACGCACACGAGCACCCGCTCCGGCAGCGCTTGCGCGATCGTCCGCACGGGGAGTCGGACGCCCGTGCTCGAGTGCACCCACGTCAGCGCGACGACTCGCGTCCGTCCCGTGACCGCTCGGCTCAAGCGGCTCACGATCTCGTCCTCCGAGGCGCGGCGCGCGTCGTCGTAGAGCCGTATGCGCCGCACCCGCGCGCCCGAGAGCCGGAGCGACTCGTGCGTCGCGTAGAAGTCGTGCTCGGTGGTCACGACCTCGTCGTCCGCGCCTAGCGCGAGACGCGTGTAGAGGAGGCCGAGGCCCATCGTCGTCGAGTCCGTCAGCGCGACGTCGGACGCCGGCGCGCCGAGGAAGCGGCCCGCCGCCTCCCGCGCCGCGGCGCTCAGACCGTCACCGGGGCCGTGCAGGTACTCGACAGGGTTCGCGTCGAGCCGTTGCCGGTAGGCGGCGATGGCTTCCCGAACCGGCCGCGGGTGCGTGGCGAGCAGGAAGGAGGTGAGGTGGATCCGGCTGCGGTCGAGCTCGAATTGCGAACGGACCGACCCCCAGTCGCGCAGGTCGGGCGCCGCCTCGCCCGCCTCGGCGAGCTCCGGCCTGCCGAGCGCGAAGGCCCCGGCCGCGAGACCGGCTCGTGCGAGAAGTCCACGCCGCGTGAGCTCGGGCACGCGCAAGAGGCTACGCGACGATCCGGTACACCTGGAAGCACTCCGCGTACTCGCGGTTCACGTTCACTCCGTGCACGCGCGCGAGGTTCCAGACGTACTCCGGATCGGCATAGCGCCGGTGCTGCTGCGAGGCGTAGCGGGCGAGCGCGGCGACCTTGCGCTCGACGTGCCTCTTCTCGAGCGCGACGTACGCGCCGTACGAGAAGTCGAAGTTGTTCCAGGGAACCTCGTAGCCGAGGATCGTCGTCCGCTTGAACGCACGCAGGCCCTCCTGGGCGATCGTCTGGTGATCCTGGTGCACGTCGTGATGCGAGGGCTGGAAGACGATCTCGGGCCGCCACTCCTCCCAGAGCGCGACGAGGAGCTCGAGGATGTCCTGGCGGCGCTCGGGAAACGTGCGGACGTCGAAGTCGTGGACCGTCAGGCACTCCTCGGGGATGCCGATCTCGGCCGTCGCCTCGCGAACCTCCCGCGCGAGCGTGTCCGGCTCGAAGCCCGGGGGTAGCGAGCGCGTCGCGATCGAGAACGCGACGTACCGGACCTCGCATCCCCCGTCGACGAGCCTCGCCATCGTCCCGCCGCAGCCGAGCTCGCCGTCGTCGGTGTGCGGCGCGAGCACCAGGGCGCGCTGGAGGCCGTCGAGCACCGCGCTATTCAACCAGGACACGTAACGTTGCCGGGCTGTGGAGTCCCCCGATGCCGCCCAGGTCGCAGCGCTCCTCGGGGCGCTCGGCGCCGTGCTCGTCCTGCTCCCGCGCGACCGCTATCTCGCCACTCGCCGGATTCGTGCTGCTCGGCCTCGGAACCGCCGGCCTCGCGCGCTACCTCGTCGGCGACGACGACCTCGAGCTGCTCTTCACGCGAGCGCGAGGGGATCGCGCTCGTCGTCGTCGGGGTCGTCGCGGTCGTCCTCGGCGCGATTCCGCTTCGTGCGCTACCCCGCGATCGTCCCGGTCGTGCTTCTGGCGGTCGCGCCCTTTCGCATTCCCGTCGAGCTCGGCGACGAGGAGGCGTTCCTGCTCCTCCCGCTCTACCTCGTGCTGGCAGCGTCGGTGCTCGCACTGGCGTACCGGACGGTTCGCGGCGATCAGCTGGCGCGCTCCGCCCTTCCTGCTCGCGCTTCCGCTGGCGTCGCTCGTCGCCTTCTCCGCGACTTCGTACCTCTGGACGTGGGACGAGCGCGCCGGGGCGATCTTCCTCGCGTTCTTCGTCTTCCCGTTCACCGCCGGGCTCGCCGTCGTCGCACGCGCGCCGCTCGCCTCCTGGCTGCCCCGCGCGCTCGTCATGACCCTGGTCGTCGCTCGGCTCGCTCTTCGCTGCGATCGGAATCTGGCAGGCGCAGACGAGGACGCTCTTCTTCGCGCGCGATGTCGAGGTCGCGAACGCCTACACGACGTTCTTTCGCGTCACCTCGCTCTTCAAGGATCCGAGCCTGTACGGCAGGTACCTGGTCGTGCCCATCGTGGTGCTCCTCGTCGTCGTCCTCCTGCGTCGTGGCCGGACGATCGACTGGGTCGCCGCGACGGTCGCCGGCGCGTTCCTCTTCTGGGGGCTCTTCTACTCGTACTCGCAGTCGAGCTTCGTCGCGCTCTTCGTCGTCACGTTCGCCGTCGCGCTCGTGGGCTTGGGCCGACGGCTCCGGATCCTCCTGGTCGCGTGTGCGCTCGTGGCGACCTTGGCCGCAGCCGCGGTCGCGGCGGACGCCGTGAACGGGCGATCCGCGAGAGACGTGACGAGCGGCCGCTCGCGGCTCGTGAACGTGACCCTCGATGCGTTTCGGGCCCGTCCCATCGCAGGCGTCGGGATCGGTGGCCAGCCGCGCGCGAGCGCGGAGGAATCGGGCAAGGGCTCCCCGAGCCGGAACGCCTCGCATACGACCCCGCTCACGGTGCTCGCGGAGCTCGGAGTGCTCGGTTTCGCGCTCTATCTCTGGGTTCTCGCCGCGGCCGCCTGGGCGTTGTGGCTCCTCACGAAGAGAGACCGGATCTTCGGCGTGGGCCTGGCGGCGGTGCTCCTCGTCCTCGTCGTGCACTCGCTGCTGTATGCGGGGTTCTTCGAGGATCCGCTGACGTGGGGTGTTTTCGCCCTGGTAGCGGCGGGTATCGCGTACCACACGGGAAGCTCCGCGGCTGCTGGCACACTGACTCGCGGCCGGGTTGCCCGGCCCTCTGCGTATGCCAAGAGCTCTCAAGTGGATCCTCCTCGTTCTCTCCGTGCTCGTCATGGCAGTGGGCGGCGTCCTGGTCGCGATCGGGCTGACGAACGACCGCCCGCGCGGGGCGCTCGACACCGAGCTCGACGACGTCACCGTTTCCGTCCCCACGCTCCGACGGTGCCCAAGCCTCCTCCGAGGCCACCGAAGCCCGCCGACGACGCGCGCTGCTGGCGCACGTTCGGCGCCGATCCGCAGCGATCGCTCGCCCGACCGGACGCTCCCCTCGGCCTTCCGGCGCGGAAGCCACTGTGGTCGCGCGGGCTGCGGAGCTACATCGAGTTCCCGCCGACCTACTGCGAGGGCGATCTCTACGTCAACACGTTCGAAGGGGCGACGTACGCGATCGACGCGGAATCGGGCAAGGTGCAGTGGCGCCGTCGGGTCGGCGGGACGCTGCCCTCCAGCCCCGCGATCGACGGTCCGCGGGTCATCGTCAGCTCCCAGGCCGGAACGGTCACGGCGCTCGACCGCGAGAAGGGACGCGTGCTCTGGCAGGTCCGAACGGCGGGGAAGGTCGAGTCGTCGCCGGTCGCGGTCGACGGGCCTCGTCTACTTCGGCTCGCACGACGGGCGCCTCTTCGCGGTTCGCGCGGCCACAGGACAGGTGCGGTGGGCCTACCGGACCGGCGGACGCATCAACGCGAGCCCCGCGGTCTTCGGCGGGCGCGTCTGCGTGACGACGTACGCGGGCTCGTTCGTGTGCCTCGACCGCAGGACCGGGCCAGGAGCTCTGGACGACCTACGTCAAACGCGACGCCTTCCGCTACGAGAGCTTCTACGCGAGCCCGTCGTCGGACGGGCAGCGCATCTACTCGGTCGCGCGCTCGGGCAAGGTGGTCGCGCTCGACGCCGAGACCGGGAGCACCGTCTGGACGGGCCGCGTCGGAGGCCTCGGCTACACGACTCCTGCTGTCTCCGGAGGGCGCGTGTTCGTCGGCGGGTTCGACGGCCGCATCCGGGCGCTCCGGGCGACCAGCGGGTCCGAGCTCTGGAGCACCCAGCTCGAGGGCAGGATTCTGGGCGCGCCGGTCCTGATCGGCGAGAACGTGTTCGTCTCGACCCTCGAGAAGCGGACGTACGCCGTGCGCGCGTCCGACGGGAAGATCGTGTGGCGGCTACCGCTCGGCAAGTACTCGCCGGGGATCGCGACCGAGCAAGACCTACTTCTTCTCGCTGAACGGACGGCTCTTGGCTATCCGCGGACGGGACGTTCAGCGAGCGTCGTGACCGGAGGGTGGCGCCGGCGCCAGAGTGGCGAGCGCTGCGTCGGCGGAGACAGCGGCGTTCCAGGCGCCCAGAGTGGCGCGGTAGCGCGCGAGGGCGAGCTTCTCGCGCCGGCCTGACCGCGTCACGCGGCTGCGAGAGCTCGTACCCGAGCGCGGCGAGCAGGTCGCCGGCGATCGCCTCGAACGCGCCGACGTCCTGCGTCGGCCATCTGCGTCCGCCAATTCGCGGCGCCGGGTGTCAGAGGCTGCAAGCAGCCGCTGCTGGTGTGGCTTCTCGGAGACGTCGACCGCTCCCGCGTAGTCGAGCATCGACGGCCTCGTAGGGAAGGCTGGCGAACTCGCAGATCCGCTTCGGATCACCGCCTCCGGGCCGGCCACCAGATCCTCGTACCGAACTTCCAGGTACCGGAACGACCCGACCCGCTGCCCCAGCTCGCGTGCCGCGGCGACCTCCGTCCGCCAGAGGCAGGCGAACTCGGCGGCCGTGTCCGGATGAGCCCAGGTCCGGGTGAACGTCCCCTCCGGCATGCGCAGGAACGAGAGCGCGGCGTCGCGCCCGTCGCGGATCAGGTGGACGTACTGCGCGTCCGGGAAGAGCCGCTCGAGCAGCGGCAGGTGGCGCATGTACATCGGGGTCTTGTCCCCCCAACGAGGCTTGCCCTCGCTCGCCGCGTACGTCTCGTAGATCGCGGCGATCGCCTCGATCCGGTGCGCATCCCCGGGCGCACGCGTGCTGCGATGTCGTCGAGCGAAAGACCCCACGCCGCGAGCACCTGGAGCCGGCTGAGGTCGTCGAGAAAACGCTCGCGATCGACCTTCTTCCGATGCCGCCGTGCCAGGAGCGGGACGAAGAACGACTCGTCCGGGATGGCGATCCCCGGCGAGCGGTCGAGAACGACGCGGAGCAGGGTCGTACCGGAACGGCTGACGCCGAGGACGACGAGCGGCCGGGTCAAGGCTCCGCCGGCTCGGTCACGACGATCTCCGCGCTGTCCGCGAAGCGCCCGCCAAGCGACACATAGAGCCTGTAGCTCCCCGGCGTCTCGGGGGCACGCAGGACGAGGACCTCGCCGTCGGCCGACTCCGCGCTCGCCCGCGAAGAGCCACCGGTACGACACGGCATCGGTCAGCACCCGGACCGAGAAACGCCTACCCGCGGCAACCTCGATGCGCTCGCGCGCCAGCTCGATGTAGCGCACGACGACCGGGACGCTCCGCCGCGAGCTCGACCGGTTGCCCGCTCGGTCGAAGGCGCGCAGCCGAATCTCGTACGTGCCCGGCCGCACCGGCCGCCCGTTCACACGCCCGAACCAGACGAGCTGGCCCTCGGTCGAGCGGAACTTGGAGAGGACGCGGCGCCTCCCGTCGACGAGCATCATCGCCCGCGCCAGCTCGTCGGTCTCGTAGCGTGCGGTGACGCGGTCGCGACGCCCGTCTCCGTCGGGCGAGAACACCTGCGGACGCAACACCGAGGAGCCGAATCCGTGGCGCGGTCGTGTCGACGCGCATCGGGTTCGGAAGCACGATCGTGCGTCCACGCTCCTCGAGCTCGACCCGCGGCCGGTAGATGCCTTCCTGCACGATTCGCTCGAGGTCGTCTCGGCCGTCCCACGTGTACGCGACCCGGCCCTTCGGCTCGTCCCGGTCGCGAACGAGCCTGCGCACGCGCCGGCCGTAGCCGTCGAGCATGTCGACCGTGACCGTTCCACCTCTACGGAGCACGAACGAGATGACGGCCACGTTGCGAGCGCACTCGCAGACGGGGGAGAAGACCCGATCGACTCTCGTTCCCGTGATGGGGCTCCGCTCGAGCTTCACGCGCTCGGTGAACGCAAACGCGGCTGCGGTCGCACCCAGCAGCGCGAGGACGATCAGCATCTGCGGCAGCCGTGCCAAGGGCTTCTACGGAGACTCGAGGCTGCGAACCAGGACGAACGGCTCCGCGAGCTCGAAGCCGGAGCTCGTTCCGTGGAACTCCGCGGTCGCCCGAATCGCCCGCTCGCTCCGAGGGTGCGGGTACTCCCGCCGCTCGGTCTCGTAGTGGGCAAACGCAGCGATCTTCCGCTCGAGCGTGGCGGTGACGTCCACGTACCAGTTGGGCATGAACCAGTTGACCGCTGCCGGTGTCCACTCAGTGCTGGAGGTCGGCGCGTAGGTGAGGAGCCGGCGTACCGGCTGACCCGGAGTCGGACGGGTGGCGACCGCAACCGAGTCGAAGAGCACCTGGTGGTCGCGGTTGACGTCCGGGCTGAACGGTGTAGACGACCTGCGGGGCGAGCTCGCGAACGTGCTCCTCGACGACGCGGTTCACCTCCACGTGCGGAAGCGTGTCGAGCCGCATGTCCGGGAGGTCGAGGTGGACGTAGTCCTCGACTCCGAGCTCCGAAGCAGCTCGGAGCGCCTCCGCTTCCTTGCGAGCACGCGTCGGCGCGTCGTCTGGGTACTGCGTGGAGCTCCCGTCGGTCACGACGAGCACACGCACGGCATCGCCTGCGCCCGCATGGGCGGCAATCGTGCCGCCCATGCCGAGCACCTCGTCGTCCGGATGTGCAGCGACCACGAGCACGCGGGTCATCGGCTGACCCCGGTCGGCCGATGAGCCGCGTGGAGGGGTGTGGGGAACCGGGAGGTTCCCCACGAAGTCAGGAAGAAGGGGGCTCGCGAGGGAAACATGGTTTCTCCCGCGAACGCGAGCCGGAGACGAGCGTTGCGGGTCATCCGAGTCTCGCTCCCATGCCGAGCTCTCCTTCGGTTTCCACCTCTTCGAGCACGAGTGCACCTTCACCGCACGCGACGACCGGCCCTTCCGGCCTGGTCGCAACGATCGTCCCGGCCGGGGCGACCTCGTCGAGCTCAACCGGCCGCGCCCGCCAGACGACGACCTTCTCGTCGCCGAGGAAGGTGAACGCCCCGGGGTACGGACGGGTCTGTGCCCGAACCCAGTCGTACAGGTACGGCGCGCGCGTCTCCCAGTCGATGATCCCGTCGAGCGGGCTCCGCTTCGGCCAGGAGCTCGCGCGCGACGGATCCTGTGGCACCCGCGGGGCGCTGCGCCTGAGCAGTTGCGGGACGTACTCGCGGATGAGCTGCACGTGCGCATCGGAGATCCGCTCGAACAGAGTCTCGGCCGTGTCGTTGGCGCTGATCTCGACGACGACCTGACCGACGATAGTGCCGGAGTCCGCGGTCGCATCCTCGATCTCGAACAGCGTGACTCCGGTTCTCGCAAGCCCGGAGAGAATTGCCCACGGGATCGCAGCGCGGCCGCGGTGGCGCGGCAGCAGGGTCGGATGCATGCCGAACACGCCTTCGCGGGCGAGCGTCAGGAACGGCTCGCGGGCGATCTGCGACCAGCCGACGACGAAGATCAGCTCGGGGTCGATCGCGCCCACGGCTTCGATCGTCTCGGCGTCGTTGAGGTCTGCGGTCTCGACAAGCTTCGCGCCGAGTCGCTCTGCAGCGTCGTCGAAGGCGCACTGGCCGGACCGATTCAGGTCGACCGGGCCCGGAAGCGTGACCACGCCCACGATCTCGGCGCCGGCCTCGGCAGCGGCTTCGAGGCACTCTCGTCCGATCGTGTCGAAGCTCACCCAGACCGTGCGCATTGCCGGGCGATGGTAATCGACGGCGTGCGGGGCGTTCGGCGCGCTTCGCGAGGTGTGCCTTGAGCGTTTCTTGATCTCGAGTGCGCACAGTGCCCCGCGAACCTAGTAAGACTCCTGTTCC
This sequence comes from uncultured Actinomycetes bacterium, assembly GCA_963840705.1. Classification (GTDB taxonomy): domain Bacteria; phylum Actinomycetota; class Thermoleophilia; order Gaiellales; family Gaiellaceae; genus GMQP-bins7. The sequence goes on from CAWIZT010000013.1 coordinate 280,734, forward strand.
CCGTGAGAGGAGGTCACGTGTTTCGGCTACGCGCAGGATGTGCGCTGGCACTGGCGCTCGCAGCGGGCGCACTGCCGGGTTCGGCCGAAGCGGCGCCCGGCGACCTCGATCCCACGTTCGGCTCCGGAGGGATTGTGTTGACGGACTTCGGTGGAGCCGACGAGGCCTATGCCGTCCTCGTCCTCCCGGACGGCAAGCTCATCGCCGGGGGCGAGTTCGACCCGCCCGGCACACCCCTCGACGACTTCGCGCTCGCCCGCTACACCAGGGCCGGAGCACTCGATCCACTCTTCTCGGGAGATGGGAGGGTCACGACCGACTTCGGCGGCTTCGACAACGTGAATGGAGTCGTCCGTGACGCCGGCGGCAACATCGTGGCGGCGGGCCACACGACCGCGGGCAACGACTTTGCCCTCGCGCGCTACACGGCCGCCGGCGAGCTCGACCCGAGCTTCGACGGCGACGGCAAGGTCACGACGGACTTCGGCGGTTTCGAGTTCGGCAGAGACGTTGCGATCCAGCCGGACGGGAAGCTCGTGGTGGTTGGAAACGCGGGCGGAAACTTCGGCGTCGCCCGTTACAACCACGACGGGAGCCTCGACGCGACCTTCGGGGCGAGCGGGAAGGTGACGACCGACTTCGGGGGCACGAACGACTTGGCTTTGGCGGTTCGTCTCCAGGCCGACGGACGGATCGTCGCAGCCGGACACACGCCGAGCGGGGGCAACGGCGACTTCGCGCTCGCCCGCTACGCGCCCGACGGCACCCTCGACCCGACGTTCGACGGGGACGGCAGAGTCGTAGTCGACTTCAGCGGCGGCGGCGAAGGCGCGCTGGACCTCGTGATCCTGAGCGACGGCACGATGGTCGTAGCGGGCACGAGCGACCCGCCCGGAGCCACGCCGTCCGACTTCGCGCTCGTCCGCCTCAAGGGCGACGGCAGCCTCTACACGTTGGGTCTCGACCGCTTCCTGGACCCGCCCTTCGGCACGGGCGGCAAGGTCACGACCGATTTCGGCGGTGCGGCGGACAGCGCGGCCGCGGTGGCGGTGGAACCCGGCGGAAACCTCGTCGTGGTGGGAGAGACCGGTGTCGCCACGGCCGACCCTGCGTTCGCCCTTGCCCGCTACAGGATCGACGGCAGCCTCGACGCGAGCTTCGGCATGAGCGGGCAGGTGACGACGAACCTCAGCGTAGGCAGCGACCGCGCTGGGGATGTCGCGATCCAGCGCGATGGCGCGATCGTTGTGGTCGGCGGCGCCGCACTTGCGAGCTTCGCCGCCGACTTTGCGCTGGCGCGCTACTCGGCGTATGGGTGTTGCTTCACTGGTGGAATGCCGCTGGCTTCCCGCTAGTCGTACTCGACTGCAGACGAGAAGTCGCCGTTCCTTCCGCGCTGAATGCGGATCCAGCTGTGCCGCGCGAGGAGCACGAGCAACGCGGCAAGTCCCGCTGAGAGCGCGACGACGACGATCACGCCGGCGCCCGGAACGTCGAGCAGCTTGATTCCCGCGAGGCCGAGCACTCCCGCCAGGAGCAGGCGCAGGAACTGCTCGGGGATGGAGAGCGTCAGGCGTCCGCCGATGAGCACTCCGGGGATCGACCCGAGCAGGAGCCAGAAGAGCAGCCCGAAGTCGACGTTCCCGGCCGCCCAGTGCGCGGCGCCGGCCACGTAGAGGAGCACTGCCGCGTGGAAGATGTCCGTTCCGACGACCTTGTGCGCCCTGAGCGGGAAGATGACGAGCAGGGTGAGGCCGAAGAAGACACCGCTTCCCACCGAGGTCAGGCCGACGATGAAGCCTCCGAGAACGCCGATGAGGATGGCGGCGACCCGGTCCCGGTTCGTGAGCTTCCAATCGGAGTCACCGACACCACCGGTGTGGACGACGCTCTTGGCAACGAGCCCCACCGCGCCGAAGAGCAAGGCGGCGCCGAGCACCTGCCCCAGCACCGACTCCACGTCGTCGCCGTAGCGCTCGGTGAGCTGCACGTTGACCCAGACACCGAGCAGCGACATCGGGGCCGACCCGATGAGCATCCAGCCGGCGAGCCTCGCCCGAACGTTCCCCATCCTCCGGTGCTGCACCGCGCTGACGGACTTGAACGCGGCGCCGTGCGCGATGTCGGTGCCGATCGCCGTCGAGGGCGGAATGCCGAACAGGAAAACCAGGATGGGAGTCATCAGCGAGCCGCCTCCCATCCCGGTCATCCCGACCAGAACGCCCGTCAGCAAGCCGACGACCGTGAACTTCCAGTCCATCAGCTGGCGCAAGACCAGATTCCGCTAACGCGGATTCCAGTCGCGCGAAAATCCCTGAAGGCGTCCGCTTCGCGGCCGCGGCGCGGGTGTGTCACTCAGCTCCTCTAGCTTCGGTATGCGTCGATCAGGACGCGCGCGACCTCGGGTCGCGTGAACTCGACCGGCGGAACCTCACCCTCCTCGAGCATCTCGCGCACCTTCGTTCCCGACAGGAAAACGCGATCTTCGGGCCCGTGCGGGCACGACTTCGTGCTCGCCATCGACCCGCAGACGTTGCACCAGAACGTGTGCTCGAAGAACATCGGCTCGATGTCGAGCTCGTGCGGCTCGAACTCGTCGAAGATCAGCTGCGCGTCGTAGGTGCCGTAGTAGTCGCCGACCCCGGCATGGTCGCGTCCGACGATGAAGTGCGAGCAGCCGTAGTTCTTGCGGCAGATCGCATGCCAGATCGCCTCGCGCGGCCCGGCGTAGCGCATCGCGGCCGGAAACGCCGACAGGAGCACACGGTCCTCCGGGTAGTAGCCGTCGAGCAGGGTCTCGTAGCACTCGACCCGCACGTCGACGGGAACGTCGTCCGACTTCGTGTCGCCCACCAGCGGGTGGACGAGAAGACCGTCCACCGTCTCGAGCGCGACCTTCGTCAGGTACTCGTGCGCGCGGTGGATCGGGTTGCGCGTCTGGAACCCGACCACGCGCTTCCAGCCGCGCTCGGCGAAGATCCGTCGAGTCTCCGACGGATCGCGCGCCAGCTCCGGGAACTCGGGCTGCGAGCGCTCGAAGACGGTGACTTTCCCCGCGAGGTAGAGCGGCTTCTGCGCGTACAGGCGGGCAACGCCCGGATGCGCGTCGTCGGTCGTGCGGAAGCACAGTTCCGCCTCGCGCGCCTTGTCGTACTCGAACGCTCCTTCCACCTCGATGACCGCTACCGGGCGGCCTTGCTCGTCGGTCAGCGCCACGCGCTCGCCGCTCGGGGCGGCGTCCACGGCGAGGCACACCGGAAGCGCCCAGGGCACGTCGTTCGCAAGGTGCATCTCCTCGACGACCCGCTCGTAGTCGGCCTGGCCCATGAACCCCTCGAGCGGCGAGAGCGCGCCCGAGGCGAGCATGTCCAGGTCGGAGAGCTCCCGCGAAGTGAGCGTGATCTGCTCGAGCCCGTCGAGATCGTCCGGGCGGTCTCCTGTCCGGTCGACGAGCGAGCCGCCGTGGGGACGGATCAGGCGCTCGGTCGCGGCGACCGTCACGCGCGTCACCTTGGCGGGAACGAGCCCCAGCTCCTCGAGCTTCGCGATCACGATGGCAGCGGACTCCTCCGGCTCGATCCCCTCCGTGTCGACGACGATCTCCGGCGACTCCGGCGCCTCGTACGGGTCGTCGACCCCGGTGAAGCCCTTGATCTCACCGGCGAACGCCTTCGCGTAGAGGCCGTTCACGTCGCGGCGCGCGCACTCGTCCAGGGATGTCTTGACGTGGATCTCGACGAACGGCCCGTGCTCCTCGACGAGCGCGCGGGCATTCGACCGCGCCTGCTCGTACGGGGAGATCGCCGCCACGATGACCGCGCCACCGTGGCGCGTGATCCGCGACGCGACCCAGCCGAGACGCTCGACGTGAGCGTCGCGGTCCTCCTTCGAGAACCCGAGCCCCTTCGAGAGGTGCGTGCGGACCGTGTCTCCGTCGAGGTACTCGACGACCAGCCCGCGACGGTCCATCTCCGGGCCGACGTGGTGCGCGATCGTCGTCTTCCCCGAGCCCGAGAGACCCGGTGAACCAGAGGGTGAAGCCTCCGCCTCGATCGGTCTCCGACTCGGGATGCTCGTGCGCGTAGATGTGCTGACTCATGCCGTCCTCTCCAATCTCGCGTTTTCGTGGATGCCGCACTCCAGCTTGTCGGAGCCGGCCCAGCGGCCTGCGCGCTCCTCCTCGTCCGGGCGCGTCGGCCGCGTGCAGGGGATGCAGCCGATCGAACGGTACCCCGCATCGTGCAGCGGGTTGTAGGGGATGTCGTTCTCGTTGACGTAGGACCAGATCCGCTGCTCGTCCCAGTCGGCGAGCGGATGGATCTTGAAGACCTGGTAGCGCTCGGACCACTGCACCTTCGGGGTCTCCGCGCGGCTCGGCGACTGGTCGCGGCGGATCCCGGAGATCCAGGCGTCGTACGGCGCGAGCGCGTTCACGAGCGGCTCCACCTTGCGGATGTGGCAGCAGCGGTCGGGATCGCGCTCCCACAGGTTCGGGCCGTCGGCGCGGTGCTGCTCGGCGATCGTCGGGATCTCGGGCTGGATCAGCTTCAGCTGGTAGCGGTCGACGAGTTGGTCGCGCGTCTCGTACGACTCGCGGAAGAAGAGGTGCGTGTCGAGCTCGACCGTGTCCATGCGCAGACCCAGCTCCGCGACCATGTGCACGAGCACCGACGACTGCTTCTGCCAGGAGCAGGTGAGGCAGACGCGCGGCCAGAAGAACTGGTGCGCCCAGGCGATGACCTCCTCGGCCGACATGGCCTCGAAGTCGAGGTCAGGGAGCCGGGGCGGCTGGCTCGGCAATGCTGATCGCCAAGGAGCACCTCCTTCAGCGTGTCGGCGCGCAGCCCGAGGCGCAGCGTCTCGAGCGCGATGACCTCGTCGGGCGGGATGTTGCCGAGGTTGACCTCGGGACCGAAGTGCCGCACGAACCAGGCCTGCGAAGCTCTTCGTCGGCGTCTCCCAGATCAGGTCGTGGAAGCTGATCGAGTGCTCGATCTCGTCCACGAGGCCCGTCCGGAGCTCGCCGGTCGGGCGGTAGATGCCTGCGGTGCCTGCCTCGCGGCCCTCGGCGATCACCTTCCAGGCGCCCGCATCGAGCTCCTCGCGCATCCACTGCACCCATAGGTACGGGGCGATGTTGACCTCGGAGTCCTTCGAGCCCGACCTCGGAGAGGACGACGAAGTCGCGCGCGAAGTCGGCGATGAGCTCGAGCTTCTGCTCGCGGGGGATGTCGAGCGTCCCGTCCGAGATCTCGACGTGCGAGAAGCGGTAGTGCTCGAGCCAGCGCTTGAAGTCGTCCATCTTGTCCTTGCCGTACACGGCCTCGAACAGCGTTCCGCCGCAGACGACGGGGGTGGAGAAGGAGCGGTAGAGCGCGACCTTCTTCTCCAGGTTGTTGGTCACGTAGCTCGTGCCCCAGCCGAGCTTGACGATGTCGACGTACTCGCCCGCGGTGTCGAAGAGCCCCTCGATCTCGCGCAGGTTCAGGCCCTTGTCCATGACGTGCGTGAGCCCGCGCTCGCGCGGCTTGCCTTCGCGCGCGGGGATGTCGAGGAACGAGTTGCCGTCATAGTCGTGCATAGATCTCCTCCAGCTTCTTGCGGGCGCGCTCCTGCACGTCGCGGTAGAGGGAGCCCCCGTGGGCGTCGATGCCGACGGTGAGCGGGCCGAAGTCCTTCACCCGGAACTTCCAGAGGCACTCGGGCATGAGCTCCTCCCAGGCGACCTCCTCGATCTCCTCGATCTGGGTCGTCTCGAGCGCCGCAGCCCCGCCGACGATCGCGAAGTAGACCATCCCCAGGCGCTGCATCGGCTCGATCGCCTCGTCGGGGAATCCGCCCTTGCCGCAGATCGCGCGCACGCCGTACTGCGCGCCGAGCGGCTCGGTGAAGCGCACCATGCGCGCGCTCGTCGTCGTCCCGATGCAGATCTTCTCGTAGCGACCCGGGCCGAGCTTGCGCACGCCCGGGGCAGTGTGGAGGAGGAACGCGCCCGGAGAGATCCATCGGCGGCTCGACGCCCTGGTCGAAGATCCGGACCTGCGTCCGGTCGCGGATCCCGATGATGTGGCCCTGGACGACGACCTCGTCGCCGGCGCGGAGCTTCAGGATCTCGGCCGGATCGGTGATGGGGAACGTGACCTCGTGCGTCGCCATCACGCGTCCCGCTCGTACTCGATGGTGCCGTCGGCGGCGATGTGCGCCGAGGCGCGGCGCGCGGCCCAGCACTGGTAGTTGACGGCAACCGGGTTCAGGGTCATGTGCGTGTCCGCGTGCTCGACGTGGACCGAGAGCACGGTCACGTCGCCGCCGAGCCCCATCGGCCCGATGCCGGTCTCGTTCAGGAGCCCGTACAGGTCGTCCTCGAGCTCCGCGACGAGCGGATCCTCGTTGCGGGTGCCGACCGGTCGCGCGATCGCCTCCTTCGCCAGGTGCATCGCGTAGTCGGCTGAGCCGCCGATCCCGACCCCGACGATCCCGGGCGGGCACGGCTTCCCGCCGGCGCCGACGATCGAGTCGAGGACGAACTCCTTGATCCCGCGGACGCCGTCCGCCGGGACGCACATCTTCAGGAAGCTCATGTTCTCGGAGCCCGAGCCCTTGGGGACGCACTTCACGTCCAGGCCGTCCCAGTCCGGGATGAAGTCCCAGTGGACGATCGGTACGCGGTAGCCGACGTTCTGGCCGGTGTTCTCGCGCGTGAGCGTGTGCACGGTGTTCGAGCGCAGCGGATGCTCGATCGTCGCGCGCTCGGTGCCCTCCTTGAGCGCCGCGTAGATCCGCGCCGGATGCAGCGGGAAGTGCTCCCCGACGCGGCAGTAGTAGACCGCGATCCCCGTGTCCTGGCAGACGAGGTTCTTCTCCTCCTCCGCGACGTTCACGTTGCGGAGGATCGTCTGCAGGACCCGCTGACCGGGGACCGAGGTCTCCGTGCCGGCGGCCGCCGCGAGCGCGTCGCGCAGATCCTGGGGGATGTCCTTCAGCGCCCAGACGTAGAGGTGCGCGGCCGCGTCTCTCGACCGCGCCGTCGAGATCGGTCGTCGTCACGATGCTCATGCGCGCGCCCTCTCGGCCGCGGCCTTCCCCGCGCGCCGCCCGAAGACGGTGCACTCGAGGAGCGAATTTCCCATCATGCGGTTCCTCCCGTGCGTCCCGCCCGCGATCTCGCCGCAGGCGAAGACGCCCTCGAGCGTCGTCTCGGCGTGCTCGTCGATCACGAGCCCGCCGTTCTGGTAGTGGAGAACGGGGTACGTGAAGATCTTCTCTCGCGAGCGGGTCGATGCCGGCTCCGCGATAGCGGCGGAGCATGTACGGCAGCGAGATCTCTGCGTCCTCCGCGGAGATCCGCGTCGTATCGAGCCAGACCGCCGGGCGGCCGTCCGGGGTCAGGACGCCCTTCCCCTTGTCGACCTCGTCGACGATCGCCTGCGAGACCGCATCGCGGGCGCCGAGCGAGTCCGTGAACTCCTCGCCGTCGGCGTTCAGGAGCACCGCGCCGTAGGCGCGGGTCGTCTCCGGGATCGAGTAGCCCTGCATCGTGCTCGGCCACGCGCCGCCGTTCGGGTGGTACTGGAGCGCGTCGAGATCCCGCGCCTCGGCGCCCGCGTCGAGCGCGATCCGCGTCACCTCGCCGGTCGCGTTGGGATGGTTCGTCGAAAGCTCGCCGCGCGTCTCCGCCTCGAGGTAGCAGCGCCCGCCCGCGGCGAGGACGACCGACGCCGCGTCGACGTCGACCGCTCCGTCGTCCTTCGTCTCGAAGGTGGCGGTCCAGCCGTTCTCGCACGGACGAAGGCTCACGAGAGCGTGGTGAGGCAGCTCGGTTCCCGCCCCTGACTCATACGCGTCGCGCAGCGCCTTCGTGATCGCGTGCCCGGTGCGGTCGCCGACCTGCAGGAGACGGTGCCGTGTCGCGCCACCGCAGCGCGCGAGCCGGTACCCGCCGTTCGACCGAGTGAACTCGACGCCGAGCTCTTCGAGCCAGTGGATCGCCGACGGAGCCTCGCTCGTCAGCACGCCGACGAGTCGTGGGTCGGCCGTCTCATGCGAGCTTCGCATCACGTCCTCGGCATGGATCTCGGGCGAGTCGTCCTCACCGAACGCCGCCTGGATCCCGCCCTGCGCCTTCGCGGAGTTGCACGCTTGCAGCGTGGTCTTGGTCGCGAGGGCCACGCGCCCCCCGGCCCGGTCGGCCGAGACGGCAGCCGCCAGACCCGAGGCACCGCTGCCGATGACGAGCACGTCGAAGGGGTCGCGGCCTCGCACAACTCTGCATGCTAGCTAGTTTTCTTATACCTGTCATTACCAGCAATTATTCTAGAAGACTCCGCGAGCAAGGGCTGTAAACTCGCGCGATCACATGGGCACCCTGGCCGACATCGTCACGCCGAACTTCATCACCGTCGCGCCCGAGGACACGCTCGGCGAGATTGCAGAACGGATGACGAGTCAGAACACCGGCGCCGTCGTCGTCAAGGACTTCGGGCGCATGATCGGGATCCTCACCGAGCGCGACATGCTCCGGGCCATGGCCGCGCGCGTCCACACGAGCGACGCCCGCGCGCGCCAGTGGATGACCGCCGACCCGATGACCGCGACAGCAGACATGACGCTCGACGACGCGGCCCAGGTGATGCTGGACAACGGTTTCCGGCACCTTCCCGTGATCGACGGGTCGAACGTGCTCGGCGTCGTCAGCCTGCGCCGGGTGATGGGTGGGCGGCGACAGCCGGCGCCCGAAGCCGCGTAGACCTCTAGCTACAGGCGGACGCGATCCCCGTCACGACGACCGACGCCGCCAGCTTCTGGCCGACGTGGACACGTCGGAGCTGCCTTACGAGCTTTCCGTTCCTCCTGATCTCGGCAAGCGCCTCCTGCTCTGTCTGCCCCGGCTGGGTGCGGGCGAACAGGCAGGAGAGCGGGCTCTTCTTGCCGCCGATCCAGCCCACGGCGTAGAGGTACTTGAGAACCGGCTTGGAGTACGGCGCCCGCTTGTACGCAGCTCGCGCACCCCCGGCCGGCACCTTCTGCGCGCCCGCCGCCGCGTTCAGCGTCGACAGCGCTGCACCGCTCGAGGTCGGCAGCACGGCCAGCTTCTGGCCGAACGCCCCCGTCAGCGAGGCCGTGAGCACGGCCATCGCCGCGACCAGGCTTGCGTACTCGACGAGCACCACTACATCGTCCGTCGGAACGGGCCGCGAGTCAATCCGCGTGGGTCACGAGACGCGCGCTTTGGCGAACTTCACGAACTCCTCTGCCACACGCGTGCGCGTCCTCCCGGCGCCAGAAGCGAGCGAGATCACTCGAGTGGCGTCGAGGCCTTCGACTCGAGCCTCGGCGAGGCGGCCGTCAGCGAGCTCGGACTCGACGGCCGTTCGCGAGATGAACGTCACGCCGAAACCTGCCTCGACTGCACGGCGCACGGACTCCTGGAGGCCGAGCTCGAGCCGGACGTCCAGGTCACGCAGGCGAACTCCGAGGCGACGCAGAGCGTCCTCGACGATCTGCCGCACGCCAGCGCCCTCCTGCATCAGGATCAGCGTCTCCTCGCGCAGCTCGTCGAGAGCCACGGTGCGCCCGGCAAAGCGGTGCCCCGGCGGGCACGCGAGGATCACCTGGTCGGAGAAGAAGGGCTCGAAGCGAACTCCGCGGTGCCGCCGCGAGGCACCGACGATTCCCAGCTCGAGCTCCCGGGCGGCCACGCGCTCGATGACGGTATGCGTGTCCGACACCGTGAGAAACACCCGCACGTCAGGGTGCTCGCGCTGATACTCGCCGAGGAGCACGGGCACGACGATCGCAGCAGGCCCGGTGGAGGCGCCCAGAACGAGGTCGCCCGTTATTTCCCCCTCGGCCGTGGCCGCGAGCTCCGACACGAGCTGATCCTCGAGTGCCAGCATGCGCTGCGCCCCGCGATACAAGCGCCAGCCCGCCTCGGTCGGCTCCACTCGCCGCCCGGAACGGTCTAGGAGCTTCGTGCCGACGCGCTTCTCGAGGGCGCGTATCTGCAGGGAGACCGCCGGCTGCGTCACGCCGAGACGTTCTGCCGCCTGCGAGAAGCTGCGTCGCTCGACGACGGTGCAGAACGCTGTCAGCTGGCGCGTGTCCATAAGCAAAGCTTATCCGTCAATAGAGTCCGCGCTCGGACAGCCAGTGCTCGAGCAGCGGATCGGTGAGCTCGGGCCCATGCCGCGTCCGGTGCGCCTCGGCCTTCCCGACGAGGCCGGCGAGGGCACGATCGACGCTGCCCTTCTTGAGACCGAGAACGCGCAGGGTGTCCTCCGCGTAGAGATTCTGGGTTCTTGTCGCGAGCGCGAGCGAAACCCGCTGCTCGTTGACCGAGAGCGACTCCCACCGAGCGCGCAGCGCGGTCTCGGCATGTGCGAGGGCACGCTCGCGAGCGTCGACGAATGCTGCCTCGTCTGCAGCTGACCGGTGTGGGACGAGCTCCCATAGATGGTGCGCGACCAGCATCGTCCGCTGCGGGTGTCCGCGCGTGAACGCCAGCAACGGGTCGAGGGCGTTGCCGATGTCGCGCTCCGTCCGCCGGAAGCGTTCCTCGAGGTACATCGCCGTCGGCTCCAGGCGCAGAGGGCCGAGCTCGACGGATACGGCGTGCTCGAGCAAGGGGCGTGAGGGATCCTCGAACAGCCGCTCCATCAGCGTCGGCGCGGAACCGGAGAACGCATACGACGCGACCGACGTCTGATGCTGGAGCACGCTCCGCAGAATCCCGTCCGCGCCGTCGACACGGAGCAGGTCCTGGAACTCGTCGAAGGCGACGAGGCTGCGAGCGCCCGTTCGGTCGTGGAGCTTGGCGGGGAGATCGAGCAGGCGAAGTAGCACGCTCTCGACGTCCACCCGGGGATTCGACTGCAGCGTCGCCGTGAAGCCGCCGGCACCCAGCGACAGCCCGACCTGCCAAGCACGGAAGAGCGAGTCGACGGTACGCCTGAGCGCACCCTTCAACTCGCGGTCGTACGCGCGCTCGATCCGGACGACAACGCTCGAGAGCGACAGCACGCCTTCGAGATCCACGAGGGCGGTCGCCCATCCGTCCGCCGACGCGTGCGAGAGGACGCGCCGAAGCAGACTGGTCTTGCCGTAGCGCCGGGGGGCGACGAGCCGCGACGAGTGGCCTCCGGCCGCAAGTGAGAGGAGCCGAACGGCCGTGTCCTCACGGTCGATCATCTCCTCGGGAAGGAGTTCCCCCGCGATGCGGAAGGGATTGGCCTCGATCCGCGGCACGACCGAAGTCTGCACCAATGCGCAGGTTTTGTCTACATCAAGTAGTACCAATGGTCTGCTGGTTGCAGACCGAGACCGCGACTCCAGACGTGGGAGTGAACCGTCTAGGGTCTGGCCGTGCGCGTCTGGATCGACGTCTCGAACTCACCCCAGGTCCCCTTCTTTCGCCCCCTGATTGCCCTCCTCGAGGCCCGCAGGCACACGGTCGAGGTGACGACACGCGATTACGCGCAGACCCTGGAGCTCCTACAGCTGCACGGCATTGGGCATGAGGTCGTCGGCCCACGCCATGGCGGCGCGAGCGCCTGGGGTAAGGCGCGCGCGATGGCCGAGCGGCTCCCCGCGCTCCGTCGATTCGCGAAGACCCGGAGCTTCGACATCGCGCTCTCCCACGCATCGCATGAGCTTCCGCTTGCCGCGCGCTCGCTCTCGATCCCGTCCACGTACGCGTTCGACTACGAGTTCGCGCGCGTGCAGCACGGGCTCGGGTGTCGCGCCGCGAACCGCGTCGTCGTGCCGGAGGCGATACCGCAGAAGCGGCTCGACGTCCTCGGCGCTCACGAGCGCAAGGTGCGCCGGTTTCCCGGGCTCGAGGAGGAGTACTACCTCGCGGGCTTCGAACCCGACGCATCCGTGTTGGACGAGCTCGGGCTCGACACGGCACGTGTGCTCGTCGTCGTGCGCACACCGCCCGAGGTTTCCCTGTACCACCGCCACTCGAATCCGGTCTTCGGAGAGATCCTCCGCCGGCTCGGCAAGGATCCGTCGGTGCAGGCCGTCGTCCTCCCGCGCACGGCAGAGCAGCGCGCGTCGATCGCGGCGCACGATCTCCCTTCTCTCGTCCTCCCCGAGCACGCCGTCGATGCGCAGAGCCTCGTCGCGCACGCCGATCTGGTCGTTTCAGCCGGAGGGACGATGAACCGCGAGGCCGTTGCCCTGGGCGTCCCGGCCTACACGACGTTTGCCGGTCGACTCGGTGCGGTAGACAAGATGCTGGTCGATGACGGCAGACTCGAGGTTCTCAGCTCGGCAGACGCGCTGCCGCTCCACAAGCGTGGCGACAAATCTCAGCAAGCCGGCCGTGACCCCGCGCTGCTGCTCGACCTCATGCTCACCGCCTTGTGACACTGTGTCACTTGGTGACGCGCGCTCGATCTGGTTAGGTCCAGGGCGCAACGACTCGGGGAGGGGAGAATGAGAAGACTTCGATTCACGCTCGCGATGAGTGCAGTCGCACTCGTCGCGGTGTTCGCAACGACCGCCGCCGCGGGCAACGGCGGCTTCACGACGAACGTGGAAGCGATGCTCGACGGCCGGGGTGGGTGGACGGCGGAGGCGATCATCTCCGTCGGCGACACGCTCGGAAGCGGCTACACGTTCGAAGCGCTTCCGGACGGGATCGCCGTCGAGAGGATCAACGGCCAGGGCACGGCCGACATCCTCGTGAACCACGAGACGTCCCTCGTGCCGTTCCCGGCCACGCGTCAGGACCACATCAACTCGACGATAAGCAAGTTGCGCCTGAACCAGAACAGCGCGGGCGTGCTCAAGGGTGAGTACGTGATCCCGCAGAGCGCGGGATACCAGCGCTTCTGCTCGAACTTCCTCGTCGGTGCCGAGCACGGCTTCGAACGGGAGCTGCTGCTCACGAACGAGGAGGCGCGGGACATCGTCCTCCGTGAAGAGGATTCCTGGGAGCCTGGGCTCACGCTCGCAACTCCCAACACGGAGCAGGCGGGGGTCGTCGTCGCGTATGACGTGAGAAGTGGCGCTTACAAGTCGATCTACGGCATGGGCAGGCACAATCACGAGAACTCGGTCGGCGTCCCCGGCTACGGGTACCCGGTCGTGCTCTCGGGCGACGACACCTTCGATGCGCCGGCGTCGCAGCTCTACCTGTACAAGGCAGCGAGCGGAGCTGGCGTCTGGAACGACGAAGGCAAGCTCTACGCCTTCGTCGCCAACGACTCGGCGATAAACGACTACGCCGACGTCACCGAGGCGATGGGCCCGATCGCCGGTCGCTTCATCGAGGTCCCGCGCGAGATCGCCACGGGCAAGGACGCGAACGACGGGACCGAAGTGACCTCCGCCGACTTCGGCTACCCGCTGCCCTCCGCATCACCGACCACGATGCCGCCGTACAACAAGCCGGCCACCGCGGCAATGCCGGATGGCCCGCAGTGGGTTCTCGAGCACTGGAGCAACGAGCACAACGTGTTCCAGTTCATCCGCGTCGAGGACATCGCCTACGACCGGCGTCCCGGGATGTCCAAGGTCGTCTACCTCGCCGACACGGGCGAGCCTCGCGCCAAGCCCGCCTCGCCGCCGATTCCCGGCTGGACGCGGCTGGCTCGGAGCGCTACCGGCGGCGGACCGTACATGAACGGGCGGATCTTCAAGCTCACGCTCGGATCCAATCCGCTCGAGGGTGCAACGCTCGACATCCTTCCGGGTGCCGACTTCGACGCGCTCGGCTACAACAGCACCGCCGCCGTCCATCAGCCCGACAACATCGAGACGACGCCCGAAGGCCTCTACATCCAGGAGGACACGGGCTCGCACAACGGGCAGTCGACCGCGTTTCCGGACGCCACCAACGCCCGGATCTGGCGCTACCCGTTCTCGACGGGAGTGGAGCACGTGATCGCAGAGGTGAACCAGGAGATCCCCGGCGCTCCTACTCCTCTGAACAGGGGAGCCTGGGAGTCGAGTGGCATCGTGGACGCTTCGGCTGTCTTCGGTCCCGGCGCGTTCCTCGTGGATGTCCAGGCCCACGGCTGGGACACGGAGATTCCAGGCGGTAACGACCCGCCGGCAGTCGCCAAGCGTGAGAACGGGCAGCTACTGCTGCTACGCGCCCCTGGCTCGTAGAACGAGCTAGACCGGCTCGGATGCGGGCGCCGTCTCCACGGCGCCCGCTCCGTGTCCGGAGACGAGCGCGCGGCGCGGCGAGCCGACGAGCGTGTTCAGCCGCCCGACGAGCTCGAGCGTCTCACCCTCTTCCACGAGACCTTCCAGCGCTTCGAGCTCCTCCTCGAGCCAGGCGGCGTCGATCGGAGGCCGGGTGACGAGCAGGATCGCCTCGTGGCTCGAGGGGATCACCGTCTCGTTCTTCGACCACAGCTCCTCGTGGAGCTTCTCGCCCGGCCGTGCGCCGACGAGCTCGACCGCGATGTCTCGACCCGGCTCTTTCCCCGACAGCCGGATCATCGTGTCGGCGAGGTCGACGATCTTCACCGGGTCGCCCATGTCGAGCACGTAGACCTGGCCGCGGCCCCCGATCGCTCCGGCCTGGATGACGAGCTGCACCGCCTCGGGAATCGTCATGAAGTACCGGGTCATCTCCGGGTGTGTGACGGTGACGGGGCCTCCGCGCGCAATCTGCTTCCGGAAGATCGGGATCACGCTCCCCGACGAGCCGAGCACGTTCCCGAAGCGCACGCCGCAGAAGCGTGTGGACGTGTCCGCGCGGTGTCCCCACGACTCGACCAGCCACTCGCAGAGCGCCTTCGACTGGCCCATGACGGTCTTCGGGTTCACGGCCTTGTCGGTGGAGACGAGGACGAAGCGCTTGGCGCCGAACTCGACTGCCAGATCGGCAACCGTGCGCGTCACCAGCGTGTTGTTGCGCACCGCCTCGAGCGGGTTCGCCTCCATCAACGGCACGTGCTTGTAGGCGGCGGCGTGGAAGACGACCGCCGGCCGGTATTTCTCGAAGACCTGGCGCATCTTGCGTTCGTTGCCTGCGTCCGCGAGGACTGCCGCGGTCGCGCGAAAGCCGCGTTCGTCGACGAGCTCGCGCTCGATCTCGAAGAGGCCCGGCTCGCCGTTGTCGACGAGAACGAGCCGCGTGGGGCCGACCCGCGAGATCTGGCGACAGAGCTCCGAGCCGATCGAGCCGCCTGCACCGGTGACGAGCACGACCTCGTTCGTCAGGTACTCCGCGATCGAGTCGATGTCGACTTCGACCGGCTCGCGGCCCAGGAGGTCCTCGACCTCGACCGGACGAATCTGTCCGGCCAGGTTGAAGTCGCCCGTGATCAGCTCGGGCAGACCCGGCAGCGTCTTCACCGGGATGCGCTGCGCGCGGGCGACCTCGACGATGCGCTCACGCACGTCGCCGGACGCAGACGGAATCGCGATCAGGAGCTCGTCGGGACGGCGGTCGCGGAGCAGATGGGGAAGGTCGGCGGTCGTTCCGAGAACGCGAATCCCGTGCAGGCGCAGGTTCTTCTTGCGCGGGTCGTCGTCGACCAGGCCGATCGGCGTGTACCCGAGCGCTGGATTCTTCAGCATCTCCCGCAGGATCAGCTGAGCAGCGTCTCCTGCTCCGACGAGCACGACTTCCTTGCCGCGTGCGACGAGGGTGCCGGCCGACGGCCGCTCGATCAGAGTGCGCGCGAGCAGGCGCGCTCCCGCGACGAAGGCGAGCAGGAGGAGGAGATCGACGAACCAGATTCCGCGCGGAACGCTGGCGGGGTGGAAGTCGAGCAGCGTGAAGACGAGGAACACCGCCACGGACGCCGCCGCGACGCCCCGCACGACGCCCCACATGTCCTGCATCGAGACATACCGCCACCAGCGGTTGTAGAAGCCGAACGCGAAGAAGATGGGCAGCTTGATCGCGAGGATCAGCGCAAAGACGTCCCAGTCGAGGTAGCGCCCGTAGTAGACGGGGCCGGTGTCGCCGTCGAAGCGCACGTACCACGCGAGAGTCCACGCCGCGACGACCAAGAGCGCGTCCGCGGCGACCTGCCAGAGCCTGTGCCGATTGACTGGAGAGCGCATGGTTGGTCTACGCGGGGACGCCGAGCGCCGCGCGCACCGTCTCGACGACTCGCTCCTGTTGCTCCGCCGCGATCCCGGCCCAGAGCGGGACCGAGAAGTTCTCCTTCGCCGCACGTTCGGTCTCGGGGAGATCGCCTTCCGAGTACCCGAGGTAGCGCAGCGCGGGTTGGAGATGGAGTGGCGGCAAGTAGTACTCGGCGCTCCCGATCCGCGCTTCCGTCAGGGCGGCCCGGATTTCGTCCCGCTGAGGTGAGCGCGACACGAAGAGGTGGTAGACATGACCCGGCTCGTCCGACGGAACCTCACAGGCATCGCCGAGACCCAGAGCGCGGTAACGATCGGCGGCCTCGCGCCTCAACGTTGTCCAGCCGTCCAGCTCGCGGAGGAAGATGCGAAGCGCCGCGGCCTGGATCTCGTCCAGCCTCGAGTTGGTTCCGATGTACTCGAAGATGCGTTTTGCCTTCGAACCGTGGAAGCGCAGCATGCGTATGCGCTCCGCGAGCTCGGCGTCGTCGACTGCAACGAGGCCCCCGTCCCCGAGACCGAAGAGGTTCTTGGTGGGATAGAAGCTGAAGGTCGACGCGATGCCCGAGCCGGCGATCTCGGACGACCCGAAGGCCTGCGCGGCGTCCTCGATCAAGGGCAGCCCGAGCTCGGAGAGCTCGGCGAGCGGCGCTGGTCGCCCGAAGAGATGCACCGGCATGATCGCCTTCGTCCGGCTCGTGATTCGTTCTTGAACGCGCTCGGGGTCGAGGTTGAGGGTGTGCGGGTCGATGTCGGCGAAGACGGGCGTCGCCCCAACTCGGGCGATTGCCTCGGCGGTGGCGTAGAACGTGAAGGCGGGGCAGATCACCTCGTCTCCGGCGGCGATCTCGAGCGCGTTGAGAACGAGGACGATCGCGTCCGTGCCGTTTCCGACACCGATCGTCTCCCGGACTCCGAGGTACCGCGCCGCCTCTTCCTCGAAAGCGCTGACGTTCGGCCCGAAGACGAACTGCCCGCTTTCGAGAACATCGTCGATCGCCCGCTTGAGCTGCGGGATCAGAGGCGCGTATTGCGCCTTCACGTCGATGAGCGGGATCTGCTGCGTCACGCGGGGCGAGTGTAGCTCGGAGGAGTCTGCCCCTCGTCTCTTCCTCAGCCCGACGGAGATTCCTCGGCCGGGCGACGGCGGCGCCGAACCACGTGCACGACGAGCCATGCGACGACGCCGACGATGACCGCTGCAACGAGGTATTCGAGGTAGCGAAATGCGTGGTGGAACTCCTCCCAGCTCTCACCCGCGGCCCAGCCCGCACCGGCAAAGGCGAAGCACCAGATCGCCGAGCCCGCAAGGGTGAGCAGCGTGTAGCGGACGAATGGCGTCTCCATGACACCCGCCGGAATGGAGACGAACGAGCGGACGACCGGCGTCAGCCGGCCCAGAAAGACCGCCCAGTCCTCCCAGCGCTCGAACCAGCGCTCGGCGCGGTCCAGCCGTTTCTCGTCCAGGTGAAGCCAGCGCCCGTGGCGCTCGAGGTAGGGCCGGCCTCCGTAGAACCCGATCGCCCAACCTCCCATCGAGCCGATCGTGTAACCGATGGTGCCCGCGAGCGCGATGGCGACGTACGCCGGGAAGCCCTCGTCGATCGTGCGGCCGAAGAAGACGACCTCCTGTCCGGCGAAGGCACCGGCGGCGACGGCTCCCCCGTAGACCATGACGACCTCGCTTGCCGCGGGTAGCACGGCGTCGATGAGCATCAAGAAAAACACGGCGTAGAGGCCATAGTCGCCGATCGTGGAGGTGATCGCCTCCGTGATCTCGCTCAGGATGGAGGCGGCGAGCACCGCGGGAGTGTAGAGAGGCCGGTGGTCAGCTCGAGCCAGACCGGGTCACTGCTTGCCGGCGACTCTCCGCACGGTGAGTGGCTGCTCCAAGGTGACGCTCCCGAGCTCGTTCTCAGCCGTTACTCGAACGAGATAGCGCCCGCCCGCGGCGAGCTTTCCGCTGGCTTGCCGGCCGTTCCAGACGACCGCTTGCTGGCCGAGCTCGAAGCGACGGAGCGCGGCCACGCGAATGAGCACCCCCTCGATCGTCTCGACCGTGACCTTGACCCGCGCCGCTCGTGCCTGCGTCCAGCGCACGGTCGCGTTGGCGCCTCGCGGCGGCAGAGCCAGGCGCAGCGGCTCCAGCTTCGGGAACCCGATCGTGGAGTTCACGGCGAAGCGACGGAGCGCCGACGAGGTGAGGCCCTGGTCGTCGGTGGAGGTCAGGCTGAGCGCCCAACGTCCCTCGGCCGGCGGCAGTGGCTCCGGTGCAGGGGGCGGCGGCAGGCTCGGATCCGGCGGAGGAACGGGCGTCGGCGCCGGTGGAAACGGAACCTCGTAGGTTCCCGGCACGCGCAGCGCAGTCTCGGAGAAGGCGACGGTGCCGTCCGGCGCGGTGAGGGTGACGGTGATGTTCGACGGTCGAACCACCTTGAACGAGAGCTCCTGCTCCTCCGCAACGCCGTCCCCGTTCGGAGAGACGACCGGCACGAGCGGCGGCGGCGCATACACCCCGTAGTAGAAGAGCATCAGCGCGGTCGAGATCGCACGCTCCGACTTGTCCGACGGCCGGTTCAGCACCCTGCCGTCGAACGCAAGAGTGGTCGAGCCGCCTCCGTCGAGCTGCATGCCTCGCACGGCGCCGAGGCGCACGAGGGCCTGAGCCATCTCGAAGGTCGTCATGCCCACCGAATAGCCGGACTGCCGGCCGTCCACGGCGACGAGGAGAATGCGTCCGTCTGCGGTCTGACCCACCGCCGTGCGCGGATGTCTCGGTGCGAGGAGTGACGTCTCGAATGCCTCGTTCGCGCGGTACACAGGCCGCCCGCTGCGAACGAGCACGGGGCCGCCGCCGATCGCGTCGCCGACGGTGTCCCAGCCGGGCTGGAGGATCAACCGAAGCGCGACGGGCGCACCGACCAACGCCTCTGTCTGGAGCTTCGTCGCGGCGATTCCGCGAGCGACGAGCACTGCGGTCCCTGGGGCGATTCCGACTGACGTGTTCTGCGAGACGTTCGCGACCGTGGACGAGATGTCGGTGTTGGGAGTCGAGGCGGGAAAACCGGTCAGCACCACCGCGTACGACCCGGAGATCCGTGGCGTGGACGTCCCGTAGTCCGAGGTGAAGAGCGCGATGCCGTTCTTCCCTGGCGCCTTGTTGAAGTCGTTCAACGCTCGTCGCTGACCGCTTCCTCGCCAGGTCCCGAAGAACTTGACACGCCTCACGTCGAGCATCCCGTCGAGTGTGATCCCGGCGCTCGAGCGCTGCCCGTTCGGCGGGCTGACGAGCACTCCGTCCCGAAGCAGAACGCCGCTCGGTCTTCCGTCCGCCCAGGCGAAGAGATCGCCGTTCACCCCGACGACTGTCCCCTGGCTTCCGACCCTGCGCTGCATGGCGGAGAGCGTCTCGCGGCGAACGACGGACTCGTTCGAGAGCACGGGCCGCAGCCGGTAGAGACCAACCGGTCGAGGCCCGCGAACGACGTGGATCGCAACGGGACCGTGCGGCGTGAACTGGATGCTCTGCTCGTAGGTCGCTCCGGGGAAGAGCTGCGCAGGCTGGGCCGACGCGGGAGCGGCGAGGAGAGCCGTCGCGAGAGCGGCGACCGCGGAGGACACCAGGAGGCGAAGCACGGCGCGTCGAGGGTACCGGAACTCAAAGTCCCGATTTGCAGGCCTTACAGCTTTCGAACAGCCTCGCATTACCGGTATGCGGCGACGATCGTCGAGCGGCGCTCCGCCGGAAGCAGCCGTTCGATCGTCGTCAGCGCACGCGGAACGCCTGGCAGGCGAGCCCCGTAACGGTGCAGCGTGCCGACGTACTCGACCGAGACCGCCTGGAACCCTGCGCTGGTTGTCAGGAGTGCGAGCCTTTTTGGAGTGTTCGCGAGATATCGGGTCGGGTACACGTCGCGCTCGACGGCTCCTGCCCCGCGTCGCTTGATCGCCAGACGCACGCGTTGCGGCAGCCGGTCCGCCGCTGCCATCAACGGGCTGGCGCGGTTGCTGGTCAGGAGGACGAGCGTGCCGCCGGGACGCAGAACACGCCGCCACTCCGAGAACGTGCGTTCCGGATATGCGAGATGCTCGACGACGAAGTTCGCGTAGACGACGTCGAAGCTGTCGTCGACGAACGGCAGCGGGTCGTCGAGGTCTGCAAGTACGTACTCGTCGAGGTACGAATTCGTGCGACCGGCATCCTCGTCCACGTCCACCCCGACCAGTCGAGCGATGCGGTCGCGGTAGCCACGCAGCCGAGTCGTGCGTCCGCAGCCTGCGTCGAGCGCGACCGAGCCCGGCCGGAGCGCCTGGTCGAGGAAGCGACGCTCGACGGCGGTGTGGTCCGTCTCCATCACCGGAGGCCGCAGCGGCCGCACATGCCCCGGCTAGGCGAAGACCTTGACCTCTCGGTACAGCGTGTCGCGCTGGACCGGGGTCTTCCCGAGCGAGCGGATCAGGTGGACGAGCTCGTCGGTGGTCGTGCGATATGTCGTGCCGGCGGCCGAGACGACGTTCTCCTCGATCATCACGGAGCCCATGTCATCGGCTCCGAACCCGAGCGCGACCTGGCCGATCTTCAGGCCCTGGGTGACCCAGGACGACTGGATGTGGGGCACGTTGTCGAGGTAGATGCGCGAGACCGCCTGGGTGAGCAGGTAGTCGAATGACGTCGGCAGCGACTCGTCGGAGACGACGTCGTCCAGGCGATTGCCGTCGCGCTGGAACGTCCAGGAGATGAACGCCCTGAAGCCCCGCGTCTCGTCCTGCAGCTCGCGGATGCGGCGCAGGTGCTCGACTCGCTCCTCGAGCGTCTCGACGTGCCCGTACATCATCGTCGCGGTCGTCGACATCCCGAGCCGATGAGCCTGGCGCATGACGTCGAGCCACTCGTCCGACCTCGTCTTCTTCGGCGCGATGATGGCCCGTACCCGGTCGACGAGAACCTCTGCGCCGCCGCCCGGAACGGAGTCGAGGCCCGCATCGCGCAGACGCGTCAGCGTCTCCGGGATCGTCAGCTTCGACCGCCGCGCGATGTGCTGGATCTCGGGCGGCGAGAGGGCGTGCAGGTGGATCTTGTAGCGCTCTTTGATCGATCTGAAGAGATCCTCGTAATAGTCGATACCGAGGTCGGGGTGGTGGCCGCCCTGCATGAGGAGACCCGTGCCGCCGATCGCGATCGTCTCCTCGATCTTCTTGTAGATGACCGGCTTGGGCAGAAGGTACGACTCGCGCTGGTCCCCCGGCCGCCGGTAGAAGGCACAGAAGTCGCAGTCGGTGACGCAGACGTTCGTGTAGTTCAGGTTCCGGTCGATGATGAACGTGACCTTCGTCGGATCGTTGAGACGGTTCCGGATCTCGTTCGCCACGCGGCCCACAGCCACCAGGTCGCGTGATCGGAGTAGTGCGATCGCGTCCTCGTCGGAGATCCGCTCGCCGTCGAGCGCCTTCTCGAGAATCTCCCCGAGCAACAGACTGTTGCCCGCGGTCGTCGCGACGGTCACGCCGGGACCTCCTCGCGGACGAACCTGAGCTCGGGGACCTGCGGAAGCTCGCCCGCCTCGCGGGCCATCTCGAGAAAGGCGTGGAGGCCTTCGCGCTCCCGCGGGCCGAAGCTGTAGCGAAGCTTCTCGAAGTAGCGAGCCATGAAACCAGGCGGATACCCATAGCGCTCGGCGGCCTGCTGCGCGAGGCGTTCGGGCTCCGAACGGGCGAGCCGGACGGAAGCGACGAGGGCATGCTCGAGCTCCGTCAAGCCCTCGACGAGGGGCTCCGGAGCGGCCCAGACCGCGAACACCATCGGCAGTCCCGTCCGTTCGAGCCAGAGGCGGCCGAGGTCGAAGTGCGGCGTGGGATCCTCGAACGCGCTCCTGAGCGCGGCGTCCCCGATCAAGAGCGTCGCGTCCGCGTCCATGCCCAGCGGGAGGATCTCCGCCTTCGGAAGCAGGATGCGAACGAGCACGACCGACGTCGCGCTCTCGGGGGTCACGGCGACGGAACGGACCTGTCCGAACGGTAGTCGCGTCACGAGCTGAATCGAGTCGATCGCGCCTTCCGAAGAGACGCAGAGTCGCGGAAGGATCCGGTACCGATCGTGATTGCGCGCGTATTCGATGGACGGGATCGGTGCGATGTCGATCTCGCCGTCGAGCAGCATCCGGCTGAGCTCCGTCGGCACGCCGACGATCTCCTCGACCTCGGCCTCGAGCCCGTAGAAGACCGGCGCCATGTTCGCGTAGCCGATGCGGCCGAGGCGGATCACAGACGACCTCGCCGGCGTAGGAGCCAGGTCGCAAAGGCGATGACCACGAGTCCGCCCCAGACGACGATCGCGAGCGGCGAGATGCTCACGACTGTGGGGTCCGAGCTCAGGTACCCGCCGAGGGTGAACAGGGCCGAGAAGATCAGGACGAGTGCGCCGAGGGCCCCGAGCCCGTATGCGGTCATGACATACAGCGGCCGCTTTTCGATGACGTTCTTGGCAGGAGACTTCTTGGTCCAGCGGCTCATTCGCTCACCATCGGCGCAACTCTCGATAGAGCGTGTCCCGCTGTATCGGGACGCGGCCCGCATCGCGCACGAAGCGGACGAGCTCGTCGACCTTCTGCTCCGTCTCGGTGACGGCGCCTGCGGCGTGGAAGATCTCCTCGCGCACGACCGTGCCCTGCACGTCGTTCGCGCCGAAGTGGAGGGCGACCGCGGCGAGGGGCATCCCCATCATGATCCAGTACGCCTTGATGTTCGAGACGTTGTCGAGCATGAGGCGCGAGAACGCGAGCATCTTCAGGTCGTCCGAGCCGGTCGTATGCCGCCAGCCGCGCCGCTCGAAGACGGTGTTCTCCGGATGAAAAGCGAGCGGGATGAAGGCCAGAAACCCACCGGACCTGTCCTGCTGGTCTCGCAGGCGGAGCATGTGGTCGACCCGCTCCTCATAGGTCTCGACGTGCCCGTACAACATCGTGCAGTGCGTCGGGATGCCGAGCTTGTGCGCCGTCTCGTGGACGTGGAACCAGATGTCCGGATGCTCCTTGCCCGGGGCGACGAGCCGACGGACACGCTCGGCGAAGACCTCTGCTCCGCCACCCGGAAGGGACCCGAGCCCCGCATCCTTGAGCTCGCACAGGACTTCCTCGTGCGAGAGCCCGGAGAGCGTGGTCATGTGGTGGATCTCGGAGGCCGTGTAGCACTTGAGGTGAACGTCCGGAAGCGCCTCGTGCAGCGACGCGATCGTGCCTCGGTAGAACTCGAAGTCGACGTGCGGGCTCTCGCCGTTGACCATGTGGATCTCGGTGAAGCCGGTGGCCTCGCGCTGACGCACGACGTCGGCGACGAGCTCCTCTGCGGTGATCGTGTAGGCGTGCGCCTGCTTCTGGGTCGCCGCGAAGGCGCAGAACTTGCATTTCACCCGGCAGACGTTCGTCTGGTTCACGTACAGGTTCTGGACGAAGAAGACGTCGTCGGTGCCTCCGCGCAAGCGGCGCGCCAGGTCAGCGAGCTCGCCGAGGGCAAGCAGGTCGTCCGATTCGAGGAGCGCGAGCCCGTCTTCGAACCCGAGCCGCTCGCCAGCCTCGATCTTCTCGCGGATCGGCTCCAGGGTGGTGAGCTCGACGACGGCCACTGCGCTCCTTACCGCTCCCGGTCGATGACGATGTGCGTGAGTGCCTCCAGATCGGGCTCGTCCCGCAGAAACTCCCTCGCCTTCCTAGCGTAGTCCAGGGCCATCGCCCTGGAGCGGTCGAGCGCGCTCGTCTCGGGGACGCGGACCAGCGCGCCCTCGAGCGGCCCGCCTTCGAGCGCGCGGCGGACGACAACGTCCTCTCGCGCGGCGAGAATGAGCGGCAAGGTCGGGACACCTTCGCGCAGGTCGGCGCCCGGGATCTTCCCGGTCTCGATCGTCTCGCCGACGCAGTCGAGGATGTCGTCCGCAATCTGGAAGGCGATCCCGAGCGCGAGCCCGAACTCCCCGAGGCGTCCATCGCGCGAGCCGAGCAGGCACGAAGCCTCGAAGAGCTTTCCGGTCTTGAGCGATATCCGCTCGAGGTAGGCGTCGATCGGCGTCGACGGATCGTGCGCCTGGCGTTGTTGCATCGCCTCGCCGCGTGCAATCGCGAGGCAAGCGCGGGCAAGGATGTCGACGCCTTCGAGATCGCCGGCACCGGCGAGCGCGGCGAAGGCGCGCGAAAAGAGGTAATCGCCCCCCGCCCGCGCTCCCAGCTCGCCGTGCTCGTGCCACGCCGAGGACTGCCCACGCCGGAGCTCCGCGCCGTCGATCAGGTCGTCGTGGACGAGCGTTGCCACGTGAGCGAGCTCCACGGCAACACCGCAGCGAAGCGCGCGCTCTCGCTCCGGCGAGGTCAAGTGGACGAGCAGGGGCCGCAGGCGCTTGCCGCCCGACGCGACCGCGTTCCGGCCGACGGCTGCCACGAGCCCCGGGTATCGCTCGACCGCAAGCTCGAGTCGCTGCTCGAGCTCTTCCAGGTACGGCCTGGCCTCGTGGAGGAACGCTTGCGTACTCATGCTGACCGCTCCGCCGTGTGCAGTGCGACGCTGCCTCCACCGAGCAACCGGTAGCGCACATGTCGGAAGCCAGCGGATACGAAGAGCGCCGCGAGATCCTCGGGCCCGGGGAAGCGGCGGACGCTCGCTGGGAGGTACGTGTAGGCCTTCCCGCCCGGAAGCACCTTGCCCGCGAACGGGACGAGTACGTCGAACCAGAGTCGGAAGAACGGTCGCAGAAGCCCGCGCGGGCGCGTGATCTCGAGCACTGCGACCTTGCCTCCTGGCCGAAGAACGCGACGGAGCTCGCGAAGGCCGCTCTCCAGATCGTCCAGGTTGCGTACTCCGAAGCCAACGGTCACCGCATCGAAGTCTCCGTCAGGAAAGGGCAGCGAGAGCGCGTCGCCCTGCACCCACTCGATCGTTCCCGACTTACGACGTGCACGCTCGAGCATGCGCTCCGAGAAGTCGAGCCCGACCACCTTCCCGCCACGACGCTCGGCCTCGATCGCGAGGTCGCCCGTGCCGCAGCAGGCGTCGAGCACCCGGTCGCCGGGCCGCACCACCTCACGCGCTGCCAGACGGCGCCAGCGTCCGTCGAGCCCCGCGGTCATCGCGCGATTCATGACGTCGTAGACCGGGGCGATGCGATCGAACATCCCGCGCACCTCGTCGGAGGGCAGCACGCCTGTCTCGTGCGTCACTGGCCAACTCCTTTTGGCCCATGGTGGAGGGGTGCGGGGAACCGGGAGGTTCCCCGCGCTCTCAAGAAGAAGGGGGCACGCGGGGGAAACATGGTTTCCCCCGCGACCCCGAGCCGAAGGCAAGGGGTCACTGGCCCCACCGCTTCGCGAGCACGTTCTCGATCCCGAGTTGGTCCAGGCAGCGTGCAACCAGAAAGTCCACGAGATCGTCGATCGTCTCGGGAGCGTGGTAGAAGCCCGGCGCCGCGAAGAGGATGACCGCACCGGCCTCGTTCAACGTGGCGAGGCCGCGCAGGTGGATCGACGAAAGCGGCGTCTCACGGGGGACGAGCACGAGCTTTCGGCGTTCCTTGAGGGCAACCGAGGCAGCGCGATGGATGAGATTCTGCATCGCGCCCGAGGCGAGAGTGCCGACGGTCGCCATCGAGCACGGGCAGATCACGTACGCGTCCACCTTCGCCGATCCGCTCGCGTAGGGGCTCTTGAAGTCGCCTTCGCCGTAGACCGTCACGTTCGCGCCGGCGTCTCCGACCAAGCGCTCGAGCACCTCCTCACGCCTGATGGACGGATCGCGGTAGAGCTCGGTGGCGATCACCTCGATCCCGGATCGGGAGGCCGCGAGCCCGACTTCGCAGTCGGCGGCGACGAGAGCGCGGAGCAGGCGCTCGGCGTACGGAGCGCCGGAGGCGCCGGTGACGCCGAGGAAAACGCGCACGGTTCAAGGGTATCCGGGCACCGTCGAACGAGGACGAGGCTACCGCGAGTCGGACTCTTCTCCACCCTTCGACGCCTCCAGGAACGCGCCCAACGCCGCAAGGTTCTCCTCCCCGAGGTAGGAGTAGGAGCCCATCACGTTGTTCCCGAACCTCGAGGGGTTCGCGAGGTACTGCACGAAGTACTCGGCGTCGTTGGTCTGGCCGATCTCCGAGAGATCCGGAGCGCCCAGGGCGCCTGCACCCAAGCCGAGGTAGATGTGGCACTGCAGGCACCCCGCCTCGGCGAAGAGCTCCGCGCCCGCCTCGGCCTGCTCGTTGCCGGCGAAGCCCTGTTCCTCTGCCCACTCCTGCGGAACCCCGTCGGCGATCAGCGTCGACCCGAGCGACTCCTCGGCGGTTGCTCCCTTGTACGTCAGCACTCCCATCGAGAGGACGGTGAGCAGCGCAGCGACCATCGCCACCGGCCGCCGGGACGGACGCCGTTCGCGCCGGCGGTCGTAGAACGGAAGGCCGATCAGGAGGATGAGGAGGATCGTCGGTATGCCGACCGTGGCGATGACCACCGTCTCCGGCCACTCGAAGATCCGCAGGAGATAGAAGAGGAAGTAGAAGTACCAATCGGGGCGCGGGATGAAGTCCGTCGTCCCCGGCTCGGCCGGCTCCGTGTACCAAGGGCCGAGAATCCCCGCCTCGGTCCCGTCGGCGTCGTAGAACCAGATGATCGCGAGGCCGATGATCACGCCGACGACGACGATCCCCATGACCGTGTCGTGCAGCATCGCCCGCGGGAAGAAGGCCTTGCCCTCCTTCTTGACGTCGTCCTTGTAGCGCGCGTACCACTCGCGGTTCTGCTCGCCGAGGCCCTTGGCCATTACTTGTCCCCACTCCCCGGTCGAACGAGCCCTGCCCGCGCCCCGGTCGGCTTCCGCGCCGGCCGCTCACGCCCGGCTGCCTCCTGCGACCACGGAGGCGATGTGATCCCGAGCCGCGCGACGAGATAGAGGTGGATGCCGATCAGCGCGATCAGCGCGCCGGGGATGAGCAGCATGTGGAGCGCGTACCACTTCGCCAGCGTGTCCGATCCGATCTCCGGACCGCCGGCGAGGAACTGCGCCAGCCAGGGGCCGGCGAAGGGGGCGGTGCCGTTCAGGTTGATGCCGACGACGGTCGCCCAGTAGGCGGTCTGGTCCCAGGGCAGCAGGTAGCCGGTGAAGCCCATGAGCATCCCCATCACGAGGATCAGCACTCCGGTGATCCAGAGCAGCTCCCGCGGGTACTTGTAGGCGCCGAACAGGAACACGCGTCCCATGTGCATGAAGAGGAGGATCACGAACACGCTCGCTCCCCAACGGTGCATCCCGCGCACGAGCCAGCCGAGTGTCAGGTCGCTCGTGATGTGCTCGATCGAGGCGTACGCGAGCGGCTTGCCGGTCGTCGGGTCGATCTCGGAGGCCGGCTTGTAGTACATGGCGAGGATCGCCCCGGTCAACGTCTGGACGGCGAACGCGATCAACGTGCCGAAGCCGAGCGTCTGCGCCCAGCTGATGTCGCGCGGCACGTTCCGGAAGAGGAACCACTTCGTCCCGCGAACGGCCGCGGTGCGCTCGTCGACCCAGTCGAGCGGAGCGAGCACCGCCAGGTCGACGACTGTCTGCTTCCTGGTCTTGCGCTTCGCCACTACCCCGTCACCTGGCTGGGAACGATCGGATAGAGCCACGCCTCGAGCCCGTCGACGTGCGTTCCAGGCACCGACCACGGGTATCTCGCGATGGCCGCGTTGGCGCCCGACCCCGAGACATTCCCGACCGCGAAGAGATCGCCGAGGACGAGGTTGCCGTTGCGGATCGAGAACGCGTAGCGGTCGAGAGAGCGCACCGGCGGTCCGGCGGTCCGATTTCCTTCCGAGTTGTACTGGCCGCCGTGGCACGGGCAGCCGAACGACTGGGCAAGCACCGGACGAAGCTCGACGTCCTTGACCTTCTTGATCCCGTCCTCGTCGATCGGCCCGTTCGGCTGGACCGGGCAACCGAGATGGACGCAGCGGCTGTAGAGAATGGTGAAGCTGGGCTCCCCGGCGTCGGTAAATCCGTTGTTGCGCACGAAAGCGGTTCGCCTCGAGACCTCGCCCTGCGCCGGGCTCGACAGGTAGGTCGCAATCACGTACTCGCCTTCGGGGAAGTTGTCGAGCGGACCGAGGTCGACCTCGTCCCCCTCGACGTTGGTGAACGACGGCAGCACCATGAAGCCGAGAACGGGAAGCGTGAGGACCGCGCCCATGCCGGCCGAGAGCCCGATCAGCGACGCCTCCAGGAATCGCGAGCGCGTGTACGCGGGCAGGGGCTCCTCGGGGCCTTCCAGCTCGGCCGACGCCTCCGCCCGCCGCTCCGGCGCGATCGCCGGCACGTCGCCACGCACGTCTCGCGTGACGTCGAGCGCCCAGAGCACACCGAAGACGACTGCGAGCACCGCGCCGATCGCGGCGACCAACCAGCTGAGGACGAGGCCGAGCAGGAGGCAGGCGACCCCGATCGCGAACCCGATCGGCCAGAGGCTGGGCCCGGGAACGTGTGGGGTGTCGGGACCGTTAGTGCTCAATGCGGACCAGGTCTGGATTCAATCTCTCGGCCGTCGCCGCTGTCAACGACGTAACGGCTGACGCATGGGATTCTTACCGGTCGTGGCGGCGCGCGTCAGGGGAGGCGATTCCGTATTCCAGCCAGCGTTGTGAAACTCGCTCTCGAACCTCATCGCTCATCACGATCTCTTCCGGCCAGACGCGCGCGTCCTCCTCGGGGAGCTTGTGCGTGGCGTCGATGCCGAGCTTCCCGCCGTAGAACTGGCGCCCGGGGGCGTGGTCGAGATGGTCGAGCGGGCCCTCGGAGATCAGCACGTCTCGCTTCGGATCGACGTTCGCCGTCACGCGGAAGAAGACGTCGGCGTAGTCGTGCACGTCCACGTGCTCGTCCACGACGACGATCGACTTCGTCAGCGAGAGCATCCCGAGCCCCCAGAGCGCATGCATGACCTTCTGAGCATGCCCTGGAAACGTCTTCCGGATCGACACGATCACGCAGTTGTGGAACGCGCCGGCGATCGGGAGGTCGTAGTCGACGAGCTCGGGCAGCGTCATCCGCACCGCCGGCAGGAAGATCCGCTCGGTCGCCTTTCCGAGCCAGGCGTCCTCGGCGGGCGGCTTGCCGACGACGATCGAGGAATAGACGGCATCGCGCCGCATCGTCATCGCCGAGATGCGGAAGATCGGGAACTCCTCGGCGTGCGAGTAGTAGCCCGTGTGGTCGCCGAAGGGACCTTCGATGCCCACGTCGTCGCGCGACACGGTGCCCTCGAGGACGATCTCGGCGCTCGCCGGTACCTCGAGGTCGATCGTCTTGCAGCGGACGAGCTCGACCGGGGCGCCGCGGAGGAACCCCGCGAGCATGAGCTCGTCGAGATGGTGCGGGAGCGGCGCGCTGGCGGAGTAGGCGGACACGGGATCGAGGCCGATCGCGACCGCGACGGGAATCCGCCCGTCCTCGGCTGCGAGCAGGTCCGCTCGACCGTCCTTGTGCAGCTGCCAGTGCATGAACGTCGAGGCCCCGTCGATCACCTGCATCCGGTACATCCCGACGTTGCGGACTCCGCTCTTCGGGTCCTTCGTTATCACGGCGGGAAGCGTGATGAAGGGCGCCGGATCGCCGGGCCAGCAGCGCTGGATGGGGAGGAGTCCGAGATCCACGTCGGCCCCCTGGCGCACGACCTCCTGGCATGGCCCCTTGGCGACCGTCTTCGGCATCGAGTCGGCGACCGACTTCAGCTTGAGCAAGCCCTTGACCTTTTCGACGATCCCCTGCGGCGGCTGCATGTCGAGGATGTCGCCGAGCTTGTCGGCGGCGTCGTCGAGGCCCTCGACGCCCAGGGCGAGGCACATCCGCCGCTCGGTGCCGAACTGGTTGATCAGGAGCGGATGCTTGGATCCCTTCGGGTTCTCGAACAGGAGCGCGGGCCCGCCCGACTTGACGACGCGGTCGACGATCTCGGTGATCTCGAGGTCGGGGTCGACCTCGGTCGAGATGCGGCGAAGCTCGCCCTCGCGCTCGAGGAGCGCAATCCAGGCACGCAGATCTCGAGGAGGGGCCAAGGCGCGCGCGTCAGTGTATGGACGCGAGCGCGTACAGGAGCGCATCGGGCCGGGGAACCGAGTTCATGGCCTCGCCGTGAGCATGCACCCCGAAGGACACCTGCTCGCCGAGTTGCGTCGATGCAATGCCGGTCGTATTGTCCCGCTGCACGCAGAGTTCCAGTGCGGTACGAAACAAACAGGGGAGGGACAAATGAAGCTGTATGCGTCACTCGTGGCGGCCTGCGCCGTCGCAGCGCTGTTCGTTGTGCCCACGGCCGCGCCATCGAGTCTGGGAACGACAGCGGAGCCAGTACCCAGCGCTGTCGCGCTGTGCAACGACCTGCTCGAGCCCGTGATGGGCGGTGCTCTTCCATCGGCTGAGCCGCTCGCCGCCTGCCAGTGGGACATGCTCCAGATCCACGCCACCACTACCGGCTCGCACGCTGTCGCGACGGGAAAGGGCGTACGCGTCGGCGTCATCGACGGAGGCGTCGACCGGTTCCATCCCGACGTGGCCCCGAACCTCGACCTCGCGGCATCCTGTTCCTTCATCTTCAGCACCACTCCGACTGCGGATCCCTCCGAGGTCGCGAACGGCAATTGTCAGAACAAGGTCGCCGTCCAGGATCTCAGCAGCCATGGAACGCACGTCGCTTCGACCATCGCGGCGCCCGTCAACGGTGTCGGGATCGCCGGGGTTGCTCCGGAGGCGACGATCGTCGGCATCAAGGCCTGCACCATCGCGGGATATTGCTTCGCCGATTCGGTCGCCGCTGCTCTTCGTTACGCGGGTGACATACGGCTCGACATCGTCAACCTGAGCCTCTTTGCCGACCCGTTTCTCTACTACTGCGGAAACGACGCGGAGCAGCGCGCGCTCTACGCTGATCTGCGTGACGCGGCCAAGTACGCGCAGAAGCGCGGCGTCGTGGTGGTCGCGGCGGCCGGGAACGAATCGCACGACCTCCAACATCCGGAGATCGACGAGATCAGCCCGGACTGGCCCCCCGACTCTCAGGTACCGCGCGAGGTGGGAAACAACTGCCGCGTCGCACCGGCTGAGATTCCGGGAGTGCTAGCCGTCTCCGCGACCGGACCGTTCGGCATCGCCAGCTATTCGAACGTCGGGATGTCGGTCATCGGCGTGGCTGCTCCGGGCGGCGACTACTTCCAAGTCATCGACGCGGTACAGACGGGAATCCTGGCGGCAGCCTCGAGCACGGACAACGATCCCGACCTCGGTATCTGGCCGTTTTTCGACTTCCTGAACGACAACGTCTTCCCGGGGCTCACGGTGCTCGACGGAACTGCGCGGTACGTGACGCTGACAGGCACTTCGATGGCGTCTCCGCATGCTGCCGGCGTAGCCGCACTCGTGCGACAGATGCACCCGAACTGGAGCTCCGGCGCGGTCATCGCGGCCGTGCAGCGAACCGCGCAACAGCGGTCGTGCCCCGCCGCGGGTGAGCCGACCGTCGACGACGTGCCCTGCCAGGGAAATGGCGGCCGCACGTCGTACTTCGGGCATGGGCTGGTCGACGCGCTGGCCGCCGCACGAAGCTAGCCAGTTGTCCGCCGACCGGAATCCGCTCGTCGGATTCCGGTCGGCGGACAATCAGTGAGCCGATCCGCTGCGCAGCCGGGCAACGCGCTAGCCGTGGCGGCGGTGACGCCGACGCGCGAACCAGCCATTCAGGTCACCGAGAAGGATGACCGCGAGGAAGACGAGCCCGACGACGAGCATCGAGACGATGATGTTCTTGCCCTCTTCGGCTGCGTCGGCGAGCACCGGTGCGAACAGGCTGCTCATCGCGCGGGACTCTAGATGACGAGCAGGGCGTGTGCGGCGAGCGCGCGCTCGACCGGCTCGGCCCCGACGGACTCGCGGGCAGCCTCCTCGAGCGGCGCCGGATCCGCATCGAGCCTGAGCGCATCCCGCGCAGCGTCGAGACCCCCGGCCCCGAGGCGAGTCGCGGTTGCCGCCCATACGGCGCCGTCGCCGTTCCTGCCCTCCGCGCGCGCCTGCGCGCACAGCGAGATGAGCTCGGCGAGATCGCTCACCGCGTCTACGTTCCCCGTCGCCGCGACGTGGACGAGCCCCCGCGCGTACAGGTAGTCGCCCAGGAGCAGGGCGGTGTCCCGAGCGGTGGGCGCGAACAGCCGCGATCGGCCGTAATGAACGAGGTACCCCTCGTAGATCGTCTCCACTCCGAGTCCGAGCTCCGGTGGAGCGAGCGGCGAGAAGACCGGCTCGAGACGACGCTCCCGGGCCGGGAGGAGCGCGTCAGCCCACAGCGGGCTGTCGGCGGCTGCGTCGGCGGCAATCGCTTCCCACATCGTCCCGAGCCTAGCCCGACCGGCTGGCCGCGCGTGGCGGCTCCACCTGGGGAGGTTCCAGCTGCACCTCGACCGGGATGTCGGTCTCCCCCTCGTCCCAGCGTTCGAGCCGGACTCGAGGCCGGAAGAAGCCCCACACCGCCCGCAACCCCGCCATCGTGGGCAGTGCAATCAGGACACCGGCGATCCCGTACAGCTCGCCCCCGGCCAGCAGCCCGAAGATCACGAGCAACGGATGCAGGCGCAGCGCGCTCGCCATGACGTTCGGGACCACGATGTGGCCCTCCACCTGGTAGATGAAGAGGAAGAGGAGCCCCACCCAGACGACCCCGATCGGGTCGACGAACAAGGCGTAGATCACGGGCGGCACGGCCGATAGCCAGGGGCCGATGTACGGGATCACCTCGATGAACGCCGTCCAGAGGCCGAAGAGCAGGGCGTACTCGTCCGCGCCCTCGACGAGCCCCGTCTTGCCGAGTATCCACATCCCGACCCCAGCACTCGTGCCGATCACCGTCGAGAGAATCGCCTGGCCCTTCACGTAGCCCCAGAGCGCGGACTCGATCTGATTGGTCAGCGGCGGGCCGCCGTGGGGCGGAAAGCGCCGGTCGATCGAGCGCTCGAGCCGCGGCATGTCGAGCAGCATGTAGATCGAGATGACGACGATCAGGATCGCGGAGAACAGCAGCAGCACCACGGAGATCGCCGCGCCTTGAGCGAACTCGATTCCGTCCTGCACGTATCCGGAGATCTCGCCGGTGCCGAGCGAGTCGATCCACTCGTTCACCTGCTCGCGAACCTGGATGCTCTCGAGGCCGTGGTCGTCGAGCCAGACCTGCAGCGAGTCGATATCCACCTCCGCTGCGGTCTGACCGGTCGCCGAGTCGACGTCGGTCACGTAGTCGTCGACGCGCTCGGCCGCATTGCGGGCCTGGTCGAACGCGATGACGCCGATCGCGATCAGGAGCGCGACGACCGTTGCGGCGAAGATCGAGTACACGACCAGCACCGAGAGCGCGCGCGGAACCTTGAGCCGGTTCAGGTCCCGCACGAGCGGGTTCAGCATGAACGCGATCACCGAGGCGGTGAGGAAGAGGAAGAGGACGTGGCCCAGCGTGCCCACCAGGAGGAACGCGAGCACAGCCAGCACGGGCAGGCCCACGAGCTGAATCCATCGCGGAATCTGGATCGTGTGGCCGGGGGCGGCCATCGCCGGATCGTACCGCGGCCGTTAGCGAGCTCCTGCTCGAGCTGCGGGCTTCCTCCCGAGCCGCGGCCCGCGGTCGCAAAGCGGTGCCTTCAGGGATTTTCGCGCGACCGGAACTCCGCGTGAGCGGATTCCGGTCTTGCGCCAGCTAGCGAGCTTGCTACGGTCCGGGAAATGACGACTCCGCGCTCACGGCATGCGGCCAGGCTGCGTGCCAACAGGCGGCGGGCTCAGGCGAGAGCACGGTGGTTCGCCGTCGCCACCGTGGTCGGCGTGGTCGCCGTCGCGACGCTGCTGCTCACGGCATTCGACGACAGCGCCGTATCGAGCTCGGCGGGAGCTCCGGTGCCCGCTCCTCTACCCGTCACCTCGGCCCCACCCGAGCCCCAGGTGCTCGCCACCGTCGGCAACCTGCGCGTGCAGTCGCCGGTCGCCCAAGGTGGGGTTACGGCGGTCGGCTTCCACGGCTCGGACGAGGGTGCGCTCGAGCTCCACCCCGTTGGGCCGCAGGTGAACGAGGGGCTGCTCGCCCGCCTCTGGCGCAAGATCACCGGCTACTCCCGCGAGGGACTCGCCTGGTATCAGCTCGAAGGGGGAGCGCTTCGAACGCTGGACGTCGGGGCGGTCGCGGGGACCGACGTCTATTCGCCTGTCGACGGCACCGTGATCGCGATTCGAGACCAGCTCGTATCGGGTCGCCGGATCGGCGCGGAGATCGAGCTCCGCCCGACGTCGGCACCGTCCCTCGTGGTGTCGCTCCAGAACGTCCGTCCCGACAAGGGGTTGACCGTGGGGGCCAACGTCGCCGCCGGCTCCTCCAAGCTGGGGCGCGTTGCGGACCTCAGCAGGTTCGAGGAGCAAGCGCTCGAGCGGTTCGCCGCCGACGGCGGCAACAACGTCGCGATCCAGGTGTACCTCTCGGCGACGCTCGGCGTCCCGTAGCTGTCTAGATGCTTGACCGGGAATTGACGCGCAGCCGGGGCTGGTCACGACCAAGTGGGGCGACGCACTCACTCGTCGTGCAGGCTGGTAAGCCTGGACGGCGAGGGAGGGTGGCGATCCGGCGCCGTGTCGTGGCCGACACCCGGCCCGCCGTGAATTCCCGGTCAAGCATCTAAAGTCCCCGCCCTGCGCATCCTCTTCATCGCCGACGTCGTCGGAACTCCTGGACGTAGTGCCGTCGAAGCGCTGCTGCCTACCATGCGTAGCGAGCTCGAGGTCGACGTCTGTGTCGTCAACGGCGAGAACGCCGCCGACGGGATCGGGATCACACCTCGCCTCGCCGACCGGCTGCTGGCTGCCGGCGCCGACGTCATCACGCTCGGAAACCACGCCTTCCGCCGCTCCGAGATCGCCCCGTACATCGAAGGATCGGATCGGCTCGTCCGTCCCGCGAACACCTCGAAGAACACCCCTGGGCGCGGCCTGACGGTCGTTCCCACTGCGAACGGCTCCCGGCTCGCGGTGATCAACGTCCTCGGGTCGCTCTTCCTCGATCCAGCCACCTCAATGTTCGAGGTGGTCGACGACATCGTCGACCAGGCGGTGTCGGAGACGCCGCTCGTCCTCGTGGACGTGCACGCGGAGGCGACGAGCGAGAAGATCGCACTCGCGCGCTGGCTCGACGGCCGGGTGACCGCGGTCGTCGGAACCCACACGCACGTCCAGACGTCGGACGCGCGCGTCCTCGCGAACGGGACCGCGTTCATCACCGACGCGGGGATGACCGGCCCGCACGACTCGGTGATCGGCGTCGAAGCCGAGCTCGCCATTCGTCGCATGCGCACCGGGCTACCCGTTCGCTTCGAGACGGCTCAGGGCGACGTGCGGATCGAGGGCGCCGTGATCGACTGCGACTCGGCGTCCGGCAAGGCATCTGCCATCGAGGCGGTCCGCGTCCCCTTCGGCTGATCCTCCGCCTCCCGCGGGAGCAGGAGCCAGAGCAGCACGAACGGCAGAAACCAGGGGAGATAGAGGTAGAACCAGTGGGTCAGCGCCAGCTGGAACGCGACGAGGACCCCCGCGCTCAACGCGGCCAGCTCGATCGGTCCCTTCTCCCGCGGCAGGACGACCACCACGAGCGCGAGCACGACCGCGAGGGCCGCGAAGACCGGCTGCAGGAATCCGAGGTCGGGAATCCCTTCTGCGTGGTACTGGCCCCAGCCCCAGAGCGAGAACGGAGAGTCGCGTCCTGCCTGGAAGCCCACGGTCCGGTCCCAGAAGGTGCGGATCGCGTCCCGGAGATCGGGCTCGAGGAGCAAGACCGCGAACGAGACCAGCGTCGCGGCCGCAAAGGCGGCCGCGAAGCGTACGAGGCGACCGAGATCGAGTCTCGGGTAGCTCGCCCAGAGCGGGGCCAGGAGCAGGCCGCCGAACTTCGCCCATCCGGCCAGCGCGACCGCCGTGCCGCGCGCCCACGCCGATGAGGCGAGCCAGAACCCGAAGACGAGGAAAGCCGGCATGATCGTGTCGTTCGTGTTCGCGTTCAGGACGTAGGCCGTGAACGGGTACGCACTCCACGCGAACGCCAACATCGCGGCGAGCCGCACGCCCCCGAAGCGAAGTCCGACGAGTCCGAGCCCGACGATGGTCAGGAGGTCGAACAAGATCGACGTGGCGTGCGCCCCCGGGAGCGAATCCCACTTTCCGCTCCACCCGAAGGCGAGTGTTGCGGGAACGTAGGCGAGGTATGCGACCGGCCCGTACGTGTCCCCACGCTCGATTGCGGCCTCGCACCGCCCGTTCGTCTGGATCCGTTCACGGACGTCGCCATCGGCGTCTTCGGGCCCGCACTCCTCGAGGTCGCCGCGCTGAGGCATGTTCCCGTAGGGAGCTTCACCGTCCAGAATCCGGTTCGCTCCGACCACGCCCGCGAGCCCGACGTCGATCACACCTCGCGGCGTCTCGACGTTCAGGCCGACGCGAAATCCGAGCAGGAAGATGGCCGCGGCAGCGAAGGCCCACGTCGGCCAGACGGGCCGGAGCGCGCGCTCCCGTTTGCGGATGCCCACCCAGAGGCTCCGTCCGAGCAGGTAGCCGAGCACCGGATAGACGAGGGGGACGCTCGCGAAGATCTCCCCGCGGTCGAAGAACGCAAGGGAGATCGAGAACGAGAGCAGGACGAGCAGATCGAGGTTGCGAAGGGAGAGCGGTCGGCGCAGGTCGGCGAGGCCGATCAGGAAGACGAGGCAGAACGCCAACCAGACGTAGGGCTTCAGGAGGGTCTTGCCGCCGAACGATCCCTCCCGCCCTCGCGCCATCTTCCAGGCAACCTGCGGGCCCGTCCACGCCTCGTCCACCGTCGCGGTCGTGTCCTGGACGACGACCTGCGCGATCTGGCCGGCCTCGCCGGACCAGGCTTTCACGAGCCAGGTCCTCGGCTCCTCTCGAAACGTCCCCGACGTCGTCGGATCCGGCGGGTAGCGCTCGAGCCAGGCAGCAACCTTGGGATGGGCGAGCGCGATCGCGATCGCCCGATCCTCGGTGAGCCGCGCGGTCTCCTGGCTCGATCCGGCAGCGGCGGGAGACGCAAGAGTGCCTGCGGCCAGAGCGGCCACGGCCATGGCGTGCAGAAATCTCAGCGGGTGCGAGTCGGCCCGAACGACCAGAGCTTATTGCCGACGAAGTTGATCGGCGTGACCAGCACGATCGCAATCGCCTGAGCAGCGATCTCCGGAAGGCCCACCTCGACGAGCATGTACAGGACTACGAGATTCGCGACGAGAGCGAGCGTCGAGACGACGAGGAACCGCATGCCCTGATAAGCGACGTTCCCTCGCTGCTCTCGGAACGTCCAGAGGCGGTTCCATGTGTAGTTGTTCGTCACCGCCACGAGGAAGGAGCCGACCGCAGCCGGGATGTAATGGACGCCGAGAACGAGCACGAGCAGCGAGAACACCCAGAGGTTGACGAGGTAGCCGGTCGCGCCGACGAAGCAGAACTTGACCAGCTGCTCCCAGTTTCCACGGCGTCCGAGAGCGGCGCGCGCCCGAGCGCGCGAGAACCCGACCCTCACGTCCGCAGCCGAGGTTTCCACAGCCTTCGCAGCGTAGCCAGGAGGATGGTCCCGTAGACCCCCCATTGGGTTAGGAGCGCCCAAACCCTTCGGCGCCGACCAGCGGCACGAACCTGCACGACACGCTCGCCCGCTCGCGTGAACCGTCCGCGGTCCGTTCGACGAGCACCAGCTGCTGTCCCCAGCGGCCGCCCCTGGGGAGGACGAGCCGACCCGTCTCGACGAGCTGCCCGACGAGAGCCGGAGGAATCGTCGGCGCGGCTGCCGCGACCGCGATGCCGTCGAAGGGCGCCCACGCGGGAGCTCCGAGCGAGCCGTCTCCGACGACGACCTCCACCTGCCGGTAGCCCGCCTGTACGAGCGCCGAGCGCGCTCGCTCGGCGAGCTCGGGCACGCGCTCGATGGTCACGACGCGCGCGGCCAGCTCTGACAGAACCGCTGCCTGGTAGCCCGAGCCGGTGCCGACATCGAGGACGCGCTCGTCGCCGGAGAGTCCGAGCAACTGGCAGATCGTCGCCACCATGAAGGGCTGTGAGATCGTCTGCCCGCTTCCGATCGGGAGCGCCCCGTCCTCGTACGCGAGATGGCGGAGATCCTCGGGAACGAAGCGCTCGCGCGGAACCCGAGCCATCGCCTCGAGCACTCGCTCGTCGAAG
Organism: uncultured Actinomycetes bacterium; assembly: GCA_963840705.1. Taxonomy (GTDB): domain Bacteria; phylum Actinomycetota; class Thermoleophilia; order Gaiellales; family Gaiellaceae; genus GMQP-bins7. The sequence goes on from CAWIZT010000013.1 coordinate 319,044, forward strand.
CTCCCTCGGCGCCGAAGCTGATGCTCGACCATGTGTGCCCGCGCGTCGTCCGCAGCGCTGGCGAGAGGTAACGAGTGTCCGGCCGAGCTCATTTGGCGAGGGTTCGCAGGCCGGCAAACCGCGCTGCCTGTCTCCCGCGCATCCGCGCCGCAAGCAGCGGCAGTACGACGGTCACGACGTACCCAACGAGCGGGATCAGCGCCAGCAAGCACACGAGGAGCCCGACCATGGTCACGTACGCAGCTATTCCCATGCGCGTTGCACCCCTCCGCATCGCGCCTCGCACGACAGCAGCCGCAGAGAGGGCACCTACGAGCCCGGCGATGCCGCCGGCGACCGTCTCCGCGACGTCCCCGAGAACGACGAAACCGAAGGCGGCTCCAGCGATCGCGCCCACAACCGCCGCTACCCCGGCGCCCACCGCATTCACACCGAGGAGCCCGGACAGGATGACGCCGAATCCGAGCCCGAGGCCGAGCGACAGCCCGAGCGTGTACCAGAGGCCCATCGCCGTCCAGTGTAGTGAGCGCGGAAAACCGAACCGGGCAAAGACGCGTAGTGCGTAGCTGCAAGCCTACAAGAGGGGAGGTTTACGTATGCGTAGGCGCACAGCGGTGGTGGCGATGCTTCTCGGCGCGTTCGCCGTGCTCGCCATCGGCTCGTATGCGACCGCGGACAGCGGGAAGAAGAACGTCGACACAGGACCGATGAGCGGGTATCTCGAAGGCGCACCTGGGGGCCCGATCTCGAGCGGCGCCAACGGCTCGTTCGAGGGCCAGATCGAAGGGAGCCAGCTCGACTACACCTTGGAGTACTCGGGCCTCGAGGGCGACGTCACGCAGGCGCACATCCACTTCGGACAACGCAGCGTGAACGGTGGTATCTCGGCATGGCTCTGTGGAACCGAAGCACTACCCGGCCCGGCTGGAACACCACGCTGTCCGGGTGCTCGATCCGGAACCATCTCCGACATGATCGTCCCCGAAGACGTCATCGGGCCAGGCGGTCAGGGCATTGCCGCCGGCGAGTTCACCGAGCTGATCGCAGCAGTGCGGGCGGGACGGACGTACGCGAATGTCCACTCGTCCAAGTTCGGCGGCGGCGAGGTTCGCGGCCAGATCAACGACAACGATCAACGCGACGACTGACGCGCGGCGTACGAGGGGTCGGACCCGAGTCTGACCCCTCCTCGTCCCGACCCTTGCGCTCGCCGGGGTAACCGGGATACTCAGGTAGGTGCGCCGTCACCTCGCCTGGCTCGTCACCGCGGTCGCGATCGCGGCGGGCATCGCGGCCGTCGCCGCGGGCGCGTCCGTCTCGGCCGGACGTCCGCCAGGTTCACCGGATCTGGCCGCGATGGCACTGGCAGTTTCCGACCTCCCGTCCGGGGCACGCATCGACAAGCAGCGGTACTACCGCGATCCGGACTTCGAGGCGGCGTACGAGCGCGAGTTTTCCGTTCCGGGTACACGCCTTGGCCGGACGGCGCTCCTGCTCGTGTTCAACAGCCTCAACGTCGAGAGCACGGACACCGCCGCCCGCGCGACGTTTCAGACACTCCGCGTGCTCGTCGGACAGAAAGCGTTTCGAAACGCTCTCGCACGCGAGATCGCCCGCGGAGCCGAGACCTCGGTCCGCGCAGTGACGGTCGGCCGCCCGCGAGCCGTCCGGGCTGGCGACGGGGCAGTGGCGCTGCCCGTCAGCGTCAAGGTCGAAGGGGTCATGGTCCGGGTCGGGCTCACGTTCATGCTGGTCGACCGCGTGCTCGTCACCATCACACACTTCGGGGTGCCGGGACGGACGTTCTACAACGCAGACGGAGACCGCCTCGCGCGGGCAAGCGCCGCCCGCATCACCGCCGGTCTCGTGCCGACGCTGAAGGCGCCGCCGGTCGTCTCGGGAACGGTTCAACCAGGCCAAGTGCTCGCCGCCCGTCCCGGGACGTGGACGGGAGACCAGCTCACGTTCGGACACCAGTGGGAGCGGTGCGACGATGCCGGCGCCGGGTGCGTGCCGATCCCCGGTGCAACGGCGACGACCTACTCCGTGACGTCCGGCGACCTCGCCTCGACGCTCCGCGTGACCGTGGTGGGCCGAAACCGCCTCGGGGCGATCACATCCAGCTCGGCAGCCACGGCGATCGTCGCCGGTCCACCAGGCTCCCCCACCGCGACCGTCGGGCCGGTCATCTCGGGCTCACCACAGGTAGGCGCGACGCTGACGGTGGATACGGGAAGCTGGGCCGCTGGCCCGACGTCGTTCGCTTACCAGTGGCGGCGTTGCAACGTGTCGGGCGGCGTCTGCGTCGACATCGCGGGCGCAACGGCTTCGACGTACGCGGTCGCGGCCACGGACTCCCGCTCGACGCTGCGCGCGCTGGTGGTCGCAACGAACGCAACCGGCTCGGGTGGAGCGATTTCCGCGCCGACTGCTGCCGTTCCTTAGGTTCCCTCGCGGCCCTCGAGCCGCGCGATCACCGCGAGGCCGAACTCCGCTGCCCGCGCACCGTCGACGACACGGTGGTCGAAGGAGATCGCGATCGTCCCCGTGCGTCTCACGATGACCTCGCCCTCGTGCACGACCGGTCTCTCCGCGATCCGCCCGATGCTGAGGATCGCCACCTCCGGGTGGTTGACGATCGGGGTCTGGAAGAGTCCGGCCAACTTCCCCGCGCTCGTGACCGTGAAGGTCGAGCCGCGCACTTCGTCCGGTTTCAGTGTCCCAGCACGGGCACCCTCCGCGAGTCGGCGGATCTCGACGTCGAGCTCGTCGACCGTTCTGGACTCGACACCTCGCACGACGGGAACGACGAGGCCCTCCTCTGTCTGCACGGCGACGCCGATGTCGTAGCGGTCGAAGTAGACGATCGCATCGCCGTCGAGGAACGCGTTCAGCTCGTGGAACTCGACCAACGACTCCGCGACCGCCTTCACCACGGTTGCGAGCAGCCGCTCGAGCTCGATCCGCTCGAAGTCGCACTCCTCGACCCAGGTCACGGCAGGGATCTCCCGATGGGCACGGGCCATGTGCTCGGCGATGAGACGCCGAACGCCACGAAGCGGCTCCCGTCTTCCTTCAGTCGTCCCCGCGCCTTCAGCCGCCGCCCGTACGTCGTGCTCGGTGATCCGTCCACCCGGGCCCGTGGCCGCAACCATCGCGAGGTCGACGCCGACCTCCGTCGCGATCTTGCGTACCAACGGTGTCGCCTGAACGCGCGCCGAGTCGGAAGCCGCCGTGCCTCGAACCCCTTGTGACACCGTGTCGCTTGAAGCTTTCGGGGCCGCCTCGGCGATCGACTCGCCAGGCTGGCCGATCACGACAAGCACGGTCCCTACCGGCGCGACCTCTCCCTCGGGCACGTGGATCTTCAGCACCGTGCCCGCGTACGGCGACGGAATCTCGACCGTTGCCTTGTCCGTCTGGATCTCCACGAGCGGCTCGTCCTCGTCCACGGTCTGCCCCTCCGTGACGAGCCAGCGTGCGACCTCTCCCTCCGTCAGGCCTTCGCCCAGATCGGGCAGCTTGAACGCGTTCGCCATCGCTCGAGCGATTCTCGTCTATCCGGCGGGATGCTTGATCGGGAACTGACGCGCCGCTTGGGGGCGGTCACGACCAAGCCGGGCGACGCACTCACTCGTCGCGCAGGCTAGTGAGCCTGGACGACGAGGGAGGGTGGCGATCCGGTGCCGTGTCGTGGCCGTCCTCCAGCCCGCCGTGAGTTCCCGTTCAAGCATCTAGGCGAGCGCGCCGACGCTGCAGGAGCATGACCAATGCAGCCGATGCCGACATCGCGATCAGGAGCGGCGGCGCGAGGAAGCCGACCGCCGTGGAGAAGTGCACTCCGGTGCAGTTCTCGCCGCAGTCGAAGAACCCGTCCGCATCTCGGTAGTCGGACGAGATCGCGGCGAAATCGAGCACCCACACGCAGGCCGCGGCAACGAAGAGTACGACGGCGGCCGTTCCGAGGCGCCCTCGAGCCCAAGCTCCCGCCAGCAAGCCGCACACCAGCACGAACAATCCCCCGAGCGCGAGATACAAGAGCCAGGCGTCTCTCACAGCACGCGCTCGCCGGTGGCGTCGAACGCCTGCACGGGTGTCGACGAGGCGAGCGAGCCCGTATACCCGTCCCGAAAGAGGCTGTAGACGATGACGTCTCGCGGCACACCGTCTTCGTCGGGAGGGAGCCGGCGTCGCAACATCCCCTCCTCGACGAAGCCGAGCTTCCGAGGTATCGACAGACTCGCCTCGTTCGCCGGATCGACCCGGATCTCGACTCGGTCCACGTCGCAGAGCTCGAAGGCGACGCGCGTCAGAGCGGCGCTCGACTCGGTTGCCAGCCCTCGACGGACGTGACTCGACCTGATCCAGTAGCCGATCTCCAGCGCATCGCCGCTGCGACGCTTGTGCAACCCCGTGCCCCCGAGAACGTCGCGCTCGTCGTGGTCGAACATCCCCATGATGAAGTCCGTTCCCAGGTCGAACCCCCCGCGGAACTTTCGAAGCAGCGCGACCTTCTCGGACAACGGCTGTGGCTCGGCGCGAGCCCAAGGCATCCACGGTCGCAGCTCGTCGAGGCTCGAGTCGATGGCCTCCTTCATCCGGGCCGCATCCCGAGGCTCCCAGCAGCGGATCACGAGCCGCTCGGAGACGATCCGATAGGGCGGATCGATCACCTCAGCCGATCCCTCGCCAGAGCAACGTTCTCATCGCGGCGAGGTTAGCTTGGGGTTGCGATCCAGGCATCGCCGGGCGCTATCAGCACCCGCAGCCCACCATCGACCCGCCACAGCGAGACCGCCTGCTCGTCGCCTGCCAGCTCGGGAGCTATCGCCGCGGGCACGTAGCCGAGCTGAAGCGTCCGCTGCTCGTTGTAGATCGCGACCGCGTGGGAGTCATGAGGATTGTCGGGTTCGGGCACCAGCGCCAGACGGCGGCCGGGATCGAAGGAAGGATCGTCGAGCGCCTGCGGCCTGTAGGAGACACCGGCCACGTGAACGACCCGTATCCGAGGATCCTCCCAACGCACCGGGGCCTCGGTCGCCGCGTCACGGAGGTGGTAGCCCCGCTCCCCGCGTTCGAGCCACAGGCGGAGCCGCTCCGTCATCCGAGCTAGCTGGCGAGCACCCGCCGCACAGCGTCGACGACGCGCTCGACCGACGGCATGTAGGCATCCTCGATCTGCCAGTACGGATACGGGACGTCGTATCCCGTCACCCGCAGCACCGGCCCGCGGAGGTCGAAGATCGCCTTCTCCGCAAGCACGGCGGCGACTTCGGCGGCGAATCCGCACACCCGCGGTGCCTCCTGCACGAGAACGGCCCGCCCGGTCTTGCCGACCGACGCCAGCAGTGCATCCTCGTCGAGCGGCTTCAGGCTCCGCAGGTCGAGAACCTCGCACGACGCCTCGTCCTCGAGCGTTTCCGCAGCTCGTTCGGCGAGCGGCACCATGGCTCCGTACGCGACCAGCGTGACATCCGAGCCCTGGCGGGCGACGCGCGCTTCGCCGAGCGGCACGACGTGCTCGCCTTCCGGGACCTCCCCCCGCGCGGTTCGGTAGATCAGCTTCGGCTCGAAGATCACGACCGGGTCCGGGTCCCGGATCGCCGCAGCGAGCAGGCCCTTCGCGTCGGCCGGCGTCGCCGGAATCGCGACCTTCACCCCTGGGGTGTGCACGTAGTAGGTCTCGGGGGAGTCGTCGTGCAGCTCGGGCGCACGCACCCCGCCCCCATAGGGCATGCGGATGACCAGCGGAAAGGACATCGTCCCGCGCGTGCGCCAGCGGTACCGCCCGACGTGGTTGATCAGCTGGTCGAGCGCCGGGTAGCTGAAGGCGTCGTACTGCATCTCGCACACCGGCCGCCACCCCGCCATGCAGAGTCCGACCGCGGTTCCGAGGATTCCGGCTTCCGCCAGCGGGGTGTCCACGCAGCGGTCGGCGCCGAAGCGCTCCCGAAGCCCCGCCGTCGCCCGGAAGACCCCACCGAGACGACCGACGTCCTCACCCATGACGAGCACCGACGGATCGCGCTCGAGCTCGACATGGAGCGCGTCGTTGACCGCCTCCACGAGGAAGCGCTCACTCACCCAGAACTCTCCTGAGCTCGGCGAGGTCGTCCGCGAGCGTCGGCGGGGGATTGGCGTACGCGTGCTCGAAGACGAGCGCAGGGTCGGGGGCCGGCTCGGCTTCCGCGTCGGCAATTCCGGTTCTCATGAGCTCGAGCGCTTCCTGTTTGACCTCCTCGACGCGTTCCTCGGTGAGGACGCCGGCGCGGAACAGGTACCGCTCCAAGCGGCCGACGCACTCGTTCTCCTTCTCCTCCTCGACCCGCTCTCGGTCGATGTAGATCGACGGGTCGTCCGCCGTCGCGTGAGGGGCCGCGCGGTACGTCACTGCCTCGATGAAGGTGGGTCCTTCGCCCGCTCGCGCTCGCGAGACCGCTTCGCGTGTCGCCTCGTAGACGGCGAGAGCATCGCCGCCGTCCACGCGAATCCCCGGCATCCCGTATCCGATCGCCTTGTCGGCGAGCGTGGCGGCGGCGGTCTGCGCAGAGAGCGGAGTCGAGATCGCCCACTGGTTGTTGTTGCAGAAGAGAACCACCGGTGCCTTCATGACCCCGGCGAAAGTGGCACCCTCGTGGAACGAGCCCTCCGAGGTCGCGCCGTCGCCGAAGAAGGCGAGGGCGACTCGATCTTCGCCCCTGAGGGCGGACCCCCAGGCGAACCCGACCGCATGGGGGATCTGCGTCGCGATCGGGACGCAGATCGAGGCGACGTTGAACTCTGTCGGATTCCACCACCCGGCCGGGTGTCCCCGCCACCACGAGAGGACGGTCGAGGCGGGCATCCCGCGCAGGAGCCCGATCGCGGACTCGCGGTACGCCGGAAAGATCCAGTCGCGATCCTCGAGCGCGAACACCGCGCCGGCCTGCATCGCCTCGTGGTTCCAGAAGATTGCGTACGTCCCGATCCGTCCCTGCCGGTGATACACGACCGAGCGCTCGTCGTACGTCCGCAGGAGCACGAGGTTGCGGTAGAGCGCGAGCAGCTGATCGGCTTCGAGCCCGACCTCGCCGTCCGGAAGCGTCTCACCGTCGCCGATGACGCGGCGCAAGCCTCCCTCCGCCGGCAGCACCTGGCTCATCGCGGTCAGTGTATTTGGAACCCCAGCCCGCGAAAGCGATCTGCCGCCCTACGGCGCGAGCACGGTCACGGCATCGCGCTCGGCCTCGAAGACCGCGTGCTCGACATCACCCAGATCCTCGCCATCCGCTTGGAGCGGAAGCGGGTGGTCGCACACGATCTCGATCCGGTCGACATCGTGCAGATAGACGAGATCTCGAGCCGTGGCGCGGTCACTCCGACCGACCGCATAACGGGCGATGCGCGGAATGTCGCGCGTCCGCACGGAGACTGGTGCAACGAGATCGAGGCCGCCTTCGAAGGTCGCACTCGGTGATGCGTGGAGTGCAACGGGCCCTGCGTAGCTGTACGAAGGGCCATTGGAGACGAGCGCGAAGGCAGCACGCCCGTGCCCCGTCACCTCGAGCGCGGGGTCGAGCCGGTAGCGGTGCCGCGCGAGCGTGCGGAGCCCCGTCCAGGCGAAGACGACGTTTCCCGGGCGACGGCCGTCCGAGCGGCGACCGAGCTCGTCGACCGCGCGCACGATCTCCGCGTCGAGGCCGACGCCGCACGCGAAGCCGAAGCGCCGACCGTTCACCCGCCCGAGCCCGATCCGGCGAGGTCGCGCGCTCTCTGCCAGGCGGCGAGCGGTCGCGGTCGACGAGCGCGGGAGGCCGAGCGCACGGGGAAGAACGCTCGTCCCGCCTCCCGGGATGAGCCCCAGCGGGGTCGTGGAGTCGATTCCGTTCAGGACCTCGTTGAACGTCCCGTCGCCACCGAAGACGTACAGCGCGTCGACGCGGCCGGCAACCTCGCGTGCGATCTCCGTTGCCTCGCCGCGAGCGCTGGTCAGCCGTAGCTCCGTGTCCGCGGGAAGCGCCGCGCGCACGCCCGCGAGCCGGTCCTCGTCGACGCCCGAGGCCCAGGGATTCGCAATGAGGAGCCTGGCCATCGTCTTTACAGTGCCTGGCCCGGTACGTACGTCACTAGCGTGCCGATGTGTTCACAGGGTCTGGCTTACGAGGAGGTGGCGTAGCCGCGGATGCCGTCGACGAGGATCGCGGTGAAGCGATCGGCAAGCTCGTCGGTGTCGCGCCCGGGCGCAAGCCACGTGTAGGCCCAGTTCGCGGCCGAGAGCACGAGGAGGGTGGACGCGCCGGCGTCCACGTCGGTGCGCAGCCCCCCGGACTCGACGCCCTCCTGAAACAGCGCGCGCCAGCGCTCCTCGTAGCGCCGCCGCTCGGCGAGGATCTCCTCACGGTCCGTACCCTCGAGATATCGCCACTCGCGGGTGAACACGGTGGCGACGTCGAGCTGCTCGGCGACGACGCGGAGATGGCCCCGCAGGGCGTAGCGCACCCTTTCGACGGCCGAGGCGCGCTCGGGAACCTCGTCGAGCGCTGCGTGGAACGCGCGCGCGCCCTCTCGCATCGTGTCGAGGAGGAGTTGCTGCTTCGAGCCGGTCAGCGAGTAGAGCGAGCCCTTCTGGACTCCGAGGGCCTCCGCCAGGTCCCCCATGGACGTGCCGTGAAAGCCCCGCTCCGCGAAGAGCCGCGCAGCCTCACGCGTTAGCTGATCCCTGCGAGTGGGCATCTATACTTCATGCTAACGACCGTTCGGTAGGAGGCCAAGGTGGATATGCAGCGTGTGGATGCGCGGACCCAGGAGTTTCTCGAGTACGTCCAAGCCGGCGGCCAGGTCGAGACCGGCGACTGGATGCCCGACGAGTACCGCTCGAAGCTCGTGAAGTTCATCGAGATGCACGGAAACTCCGAGCTCATGGGGGTGCTTCCCGAGCGCGACTGGATCCTCCGCGCCCCGACCCTGCAGCGGAAGCTCGCGCTCACCGCGAAGATCCAGGACGAGGTCGGGCACGCGCAGCTCATCTATCGCGTGGTCGAGGATCTCGGCAAGCCTCGGAGCGACAGCCTCGACGACCTCGTCTCGGGCAAGGCGAAGTTCCACAACGTCTTCCACTACCCGACGAAGACCTGGGGTGACGTCGGCGTGATCGCGTGGCTGGTCGACGCGGCAGCGATCGTCTCGCAGAAGGCGCTCCTCAAGTGCTCGTACGCGCCCTATGCGCGGATCATGAAGAAGATCTGCTGGGAGGAGTCGTTCCACATCCTCCACGGACGCGACGTGATCCTGGCCATGGTGACGGGCACGCCGGAGCAGTTCGAGCTCGTCCAGGAGGCGGTCGACCGCTGGTGGGAGCCGCTGATGCACTTCCACGGCAACCCGATCCCCGCCGAGGAAGACCCGATGTTCATCTGGCGGATCAAGAGCCAGGCGAACGAGGACGCGCGCCAGGAGTTCCTCGACGGGTACGTGCCGCAGATTCGCGAGCTCGGACTGGAGATCCCAGACCCGGCTCTCGCGAAGGACGAGGAGACGGGCCTCTGGCGTTACACGGAGCCTGACTGGGAGAAGCTTCGCGCCGTCGTCACCGGGCATGGGCCTGCGTCCGAAGAGCGCCTGAACTTCCGGCGGCTCTCCCGCGAGGACGTGGCCTGGGTCGAGCGGGTGGTGCTCGCGGAGGCCGCGTGATCTACGAGGTCTTTCGGCAGGAGCGAAAGGGGCAGCCGCTGCAGCACGCGGGGACGGTGGACGCGCCGGACGAACGCTTCGCCGAGATCTACGCGCGGGAGCAGTACGGCCGACGGCAGGAATCGGTTGCTCTCTGGCTCGTGCCGCGCCATGCGGTGAGCGAGATCGGGGAGTTCCCCGACGAGTTCGAGATGAAGTACCGGCGCGTGGACGGCTACTCGATCAAGGCTCGCTTGCGTGAGGCGCGCGAACGGGCGGGCACGCTCGAAGCGTCCCAGGGGGCGAGCACGACCGAATGAGCGAACGTACCGACCTCCTGATCGCCATCGCGGACGACGAGCTGTTCCTCGGCTGGCGGAACTCGGAGTGGACCGGGATCGCGCCGTTCCTCGAGGAGGACGTCGCGTTCTCGTCGATCGCCCAGAACGAGATCGGTCATGCGCGGGCGCTCTACGAGCTGGCTGCAGCCGAGCTCGGCTCGACCGCCGACGAGCTCGCCTTCGATCGCACGCCGGACGACTACCGGTGCGCGCCGCTCGTGCAACTGCGGCGACTCGAGTGGGCGAGAACGATCGCCCGGCACTGGCTCTACGAGACCGCCGACGAGATCCGGCTCGCAGCGCTCAAGTCGTCTGCCGACCCCGAGATCGCAGGCGTCGCAGCGAAGATGGATCGCGAGGAGGCGTACCACCGTATGCATGCAGAGATGTGGGTCGATCGACTTCTCTCCACCGCCGAGGGACGGACACGGCTGGACGAGGCGCTCGACGAGCTCTGGCCCTATGCACTCGGCGTCCTCGACGACGAGCTGCGCCCGGAGCTTCGGCGCCGTGCGGAGGAGCGGCTGGGGCGCGCACTACCGGACGTCGAGCCCGTGTCGCGCGGCGTTCACGAAGCCGAGCTCGCGGCCCTCTGGGAGGAGATGACGATGGTCCGCCGTTCGGCACCAGCGGGTACCCAATGGTGACGGTCGACGACGTGTGGGCTGCGCTCGCGGAGATCCCCGATCCGGAGATCCCGGTCCTCTCTCTGGTCGACTTGGGAGTCATCAAGGACGTCGAGATCGCGGACGGCAGCGTGCGGATCGAGTTCACGCCGACGTTTCTTGGCTGCCCCGCACTCGAGCCGATGCGACAAGCGATGGAGGCGAAGGTCGACGAGCTCGGGGCGAAGGCGGAAGTGCGCGTCGTCCTCGACGACTCCTGGTCGACCGACAAGATCACGCCGGAAGGTCGCGAGAAGCTCCGCGTCGCCGGCTTTGCGCCGCCCGCGCCCCGCGAGGCCGGAGCGCCGATCCTGATCGAGCTTCAACGTGGCGCGTTCCGCTGCCCCTACTGCGGCTCGACGGAGACCCGCCTGGAGAATCTCTTCGGCCCGACGCCCTGCCGCTCGATCCGCTATTGCGACAGCTGCCGGCAGCCGTTCGAGCAGTTCAAGACGATCTAGCTAGTGTTGCCGTCCATGGCCGTCGAGATCTTCTACTGCCCGACCTGAAGCGGCTACGACAAGCGGGCGGCGAGTCTCGCGGCCGAGATCGAGTCGAAAACGGGAGTCAACGCGACGCCGACGCCCGGTAACAAGTCGCAGTTCGACGTCCGGTCCGACGGTCAGCTGCTCTTCTCCAAGCAAGCCGAGGGCCGCTTCCCCGAGCACGACGAGATCCTGTCGCAGCTGTCGTAGCGACTCGGTCGTCGCTCTCCTCGTGGACAAGGGTGAAGCGGGGTGATATATCAGCGTCGCGCGTGACCGTGGACGCCGCATGAACGAGACAGGCGAGATCTCCCCGCCGCGGGCAAAGCACCGGATCGATCGCACGAGTCCTCCCGTCATTCACGCCGAGGGCGTCTGGAAGGTGTTCGGCCCGCACGGAGAGCGGCTCGTGGGATCCGATGACGCGCTCCTGCCTCGCGGCGAGCTCCGCTCGAAGACCGGCTGTGTCGTCGCGGTGCGCGACGTGTCGCTCGAGGTGTGGCCGGGCGAGGTCTTCGTGGTCATGGGGCTGTCGGGGTCGGGCAAGTCCACGCTGGTTCGCACGCTGATCCGCCTGATCGAACCGACGACCGGGCGCATCCGCATCGCGGGCCACGACGTCATGGCCGCCGACAAGGCGGAGCTCCGCCACCTCCGACGGCACGAGGTGTCCATGGTCTTCCAGCACTTCGGCCTGCTCGCGCACCGGCGGGTGATCGACAACGTCGCGTTCGGGCTCGAGGTTCAAGGGATGGCCAAAGCGGAGCGGCAGGCGCGCGCGCGAGAGGTCCTGAAGCTCGTAGGTCTGGAGGATGTCGCGAACCAGTTTCCAGACCAGCTGTCGGGCGGCATGCAGCAGCGCGTGGGAGTCGCACGTGCGTTCGCCGTCAACCCGACGGTCATGCTCTACGACGAGCCGTTCAGCGCCCTCGACCCGTTGATTCGCCGCGACATGCAGGACGAGGTCTGCCGGCTCCAGCTCGAGACGGGCAAGACGATGATGTTCATCACCCACGACCTGGCCGAGGCCATGCGCCTCGGCGACCGCATCGCGATCATGCGGGACGGAGCGATCGTGCAGCTGGGCACGCCGGAGGAGCTCGTCGGCTCCCCCGCCGACGAGTACGTGGAGAACTTCACGCGGGACATCCCGCGGAGCCACGTGCTGACGCTCCGCTGGATCATGCGCGATCCGGCACCGGGCGAGCTCACCGACGGTCCGAAGCTCGACGTCGCCACGACGGTGCGCCGTGCGGTGCCGGTGCTCGCGGCGAGCGAGAAGCCGGTCTGCTGCGTCGACAACGGGAGCATCGTCGGCATCGTCGACCGGGACGCCGTGCTGACAGCGATCGCGGGCGAGCGGGACGACTAGAGTCGAATGGCCACCGTCGCAGCCGAAACCGTCGTCCCCGCACCGGTTGTCGTCCACCGGCCGTGGTGGCGCGGGAAGCTGGTCCAGGTGGCCGGCGTCGTCGCGCTCATGTACGTCGCCTACCGGGGCTGGGCGCTCGAGTACCCATGGCCCGATTCACTCGTGTGGAACTCGCTCTCGGGCCATCTCGACGAGTTCCAGACCTGGGTACTCACCGAGAAAGGCCAGGAGGACACCGGGATCGTCTTCTCTCTCTTCGAGTGGTTCTCCACGTCGGTCGACCACCTCGTCGAGTGGTTCAACCGGTTCCTGCTCTGGATGACGTGGGCCGGCCTGACAGTTGCCGGGTCACTCCTCGTCCTTCGCTTCGGCGGGGTCCGCGCCGCGGTGCTCACCTTCGTCGCCTTCGCGAGCTTCGCCCTGTCTGGGCTCTGGGAGGAGAGCATGCAGACGCTCTCGCTCATGCTTGTCGCAGTCGCGCTCTCGCTGCTGGTCGGGATTCCCCTCGGGATCGTCGCCGGGCGCTCGAGGCGGTTTGCCCGCGCGATCACGCCCATCCTCGACGCGATGCAGATCGTCCCGGCATTCGCGTACCTCATGCCGGTTGTCATCCTCTTCTCGGTCGGGCCGGCGGCGGCGGTCGTCTCGACGATGGTCTACGCGATCCCGCCGGCCATCCGGATCACGGCACTGGGGATCCGCGGCGTCGAGGTGAACACCGTCGAGGCGGCGACGTCGCTCGGGGCGACACGCTCGCAGCTTCTGCGCAAGGTCCAGCTTCCGCTCGCCCGCCGGATGATCCTGCTCGGCGTCAACCAGACGATCCTCTTCGCCCTCTCGATGGTCGTCATCGCGGGACTGATCGGCGGTGGCGGGCTCGGTGCGGTCGTCACGAACGGGCTGAACTCGAATCTCGCCCTCTCGATCCTCGGGGGGCTCGTGATCGTCGTCCTGGCAATCGCGCTCGACCGCTCGACGGAGGCGATCGCGGCGCGGACCGACCCCGCGCGGAGGCACCTCGACGAGACACGAAGGCAGCGGCTCCGGTTCGAGTCCGCAGCGATAGGCGCGGCGATCCTCGGGGCGATCGCGATCTCGAAGGCGGCGGGCGTCGCGGCGATCTACCCCGACGAAGCAGGGAGCCCGCCGCGGAGCGTGACACTCGAAGAATGGCTGCTCACGAAGATCCAGGTCGCGCTCGACTACGTCAGGGACCCCACGACCTGGGTCTTCGAGGTCACCGAGCGGATCAGCATCTTCATCCTCCAGCAGCTGCTGTTGCCGCTGCAGCAGTTCCTCGTGGAGGCTCCCTGGTTCACCACCGTCGGGGGTTTGACGGTGATCGCGCTCGTGATCAGCGGGTTGCGTCCGGCGCTGACAACCCTGACCATGCTTTCCCTGATCGGCTTCATGGGGGTGTGGGCGCTTTCCATGGACACGTTCTCGCAGGTGCTCGTCGCCACGGCCATCGCGGTCGTCATCGGCGTGGCGCTTGGCGTCCTGGCCGCCGAGAGCGACCGTTTCTCGAAGGCCATGAGGCCGGTCAACGACGTGCTGCAGACACTCCCGCAGCTCGTCTATCTCATCCCGCTGGTCTATCTGATGCCGGTCTCGATCGTTCCCGGGATCCTGGCCGGCGTGCTGTACGCGTTCCCCGTGACGTTGAGGCTCGTCGAGCGAGGAGTGCGGGACGTGTCGCCGACCTCCGTCGAGTCCGCCAGCGCGTTCGGCGCGTCTCGACGACAGGTGTTGACGAAGGTCAAGCTGCCGCTCGCGGGCGACGCGGTGATGCTCGGCGTGAACCAGGCGATCGTGATGGTCCTGGCGGTCGTGGTCATCGGCGGGCTCGTCGGGTCCCCCGGGCTCGGCTACGAAGTCGCGCAGGGTCTGGTCAGTGGGCAATTCGGCCAAGGCGTGATCGCGTCGGTCGCGATCCTCGCACTTGGAATCGCGCTCGACCGAGTCACGCAAGGCACGAGGCGACCGAGAAGGCAGGAGATCGCGTGAGCAATCGCACGCAACGAACAAGGAGGGACGGTATGTCGGTACGCAAGAGGTGGCGCTACGCAGGCGCCGCCGGTGTCGCATTGGTGGCGGTCACGGCGCTCGCCGTGTCGAGCAGCGCGTTCGGCGGTGGCGCACAGGCCTGCGGCACCGTCGTCATCAACGAGCAGTCGTGGGCGGGAACGACTGCGAACACCTACGTCGCCAAGTACGTGCTCGAGACGCGGCTCGGCTGCAAGGTGAAGATCACGAACATCACCGAAGGCACTCCCTACTTCCAGGCGATGCGGGACGGCAAGATCGACGTCGCGCTCGAGGACTGGGACAACTGGACGGAGAAGTCAGCCCAGCCGTATCTCAAGGACAAGTCGGTGCGGGTCGTCGGACCGAACGGGATCCTCGGTGTCATCGGCTGGTACATCCCGCGCTATCTGCTCAAGCAGTACCCGGAGTTCAAGACCTGGCGCGGCCTGAAAGGCAAGGAGCAGGTCTTCAAGTCGCCGGAGTCGGGCTCCCAGGGCATGTTCCTCGGCGGGGACCCCTCGTACCAGCAGAAGGACAAGAAGCTCATCGAGGCGCTCGGACTGAACCTCAAGCACGTGATCGCGGGGGCCGAGGCCGCGCAGGTTGCTCGCTGGTCACAGCTCTACAAGCAGAAAAAGCCGGTGCTCTTCTACTGGTACGACCCGCAGTACCTGAACCTGCAGTACGACCTGTACAAGATCAAGCTGCCGAACGTGTTCAAGGGGTGCTTGCACGACGAGAAGGAGGGCGGGGACGCGAAGCTCTATCGCTGCGACTACGCGCCCTACGTCCTCGACAAGCTGATGAGCGGCAAGTTCGCGACGAGTGGGTCGCCCGCGGTGAGCTTCGTCAAGAAGTGGAAGTGGACCGCGGCCGACCAGAACGCTGTCGTCCTCCTCATCGCCGGCAAGAAGATGAAGCCGGAGAAGGCGGCGGCGCAATGGGTCAAGGCGAACCCCGCGAAGGTCAACGCCTGGCTGAAGTGAGCTGATGCTCGCGGCGGGGACGGTTCAGCGCCGTCCCCGCCGCGGCTGCCGAATGAGCACATCCGCACTCCCCGTCCACCAGCCCGAGGCCGCCGAGGCGCGGTCGCTCGCCGACCAGGCCTACTACCGGATCCGCGAGCTGATCGTCTCGCTCGAACTGCCCCCGGGCTCACCGATCAGCGAGCGGGAGCTGATGGAGCGCCTCGAGGTCGGCAGGACGCCGGTTCGCGAGGCGCTCCGGGCACTCGCCCGCGAGGGGCTCGTCGTGGTGTACCCGCGGCGCGGGATGTTCGTGTCGGATGTGGACGTGGGAGACCTCGCGGGGCTCTCCGAAGTGCGCGCGACATTGGAGAGCCACGCCGCGCGGCTTGCAGCCGAGCGGGCGACCGACGACGACCGGGCGGCGATCGACTCGCTGCTGGCCGAGCTGACGGGTACCGGCGACGAGCTCGGCGAGCGGACATTGATCGATCTCGACCAGCGCATCCACCGGCACATCTACCGCTGTACGCACAACCTGTTCCTCGAGGCGACGCTGGACGAGTACTACGTACTCACCCTGCGCATCTGGTTCCTGGCGCTCGACCGCGTGGCCCGGCTCGAGGACGCCGTGGGCGAGCATCGCGAGCTCCTCGAGGCGATCCGCGACGCTGACCCCGACCGTGCGCAGGAGGCCATGCGGCGGCACGTGACGGGCTTCGAGCAGGCGATCCGCCGCGTGCTTTGAGCCGAGCTGATATATCAGGCCACTACCGGTGACGCCTCTCCCCTCTCAAGCTCGCGCCGTTGTCATCGGCTCCGGGATCGTCGGCTCGAGCCTCGCCTTCCATCTGACCGAGCTCGGGTGGAGCGACGTCGTACTGCTCGACAAGGGGCCGCTGCCGAACCCCGGCGGCTCGACCGGCCACGCCTCCAACTTCATCTTCCCGGTCGACCACTCGAAGGAGATGACGCTCCTGACGCTCGACAGCATCCGCCAGTACCGGGAGCTCGACACATTCGTCGAGTCGGGCGGGTTCGAGGTCGCGCGCACGGAGGAGCGGATGCAGGAGCTCTCACGGCGTGTCACGTCCGGGATGGCGTGGGGGGTCGACGGGGTCGCGATGGCCACGCCCACGGAGATCCGGGAGGCCGTGCCGTACGTCGACGAGTCCGTCCTGCTCGGCGGTTTCTTCACACCGTCCGTCGGGATCGTCGACCCGATCCGCGCGGGGGCGCTCATGCGTGAGCGCGCCACCGCCGCCGGAGGGCTCAGCGTGTTCGCCGAGATCGAGGTCACCGGGATCGACGTCGAGCGCAGGCGTGTTCGGCGCGTCCGCACGACCGCCAGGGACATCGAGGCCGAGATCGTCGTGATCGCATGCGGGGTCTGGAGCCCGATGGTCGCGCGCATGGCCGGCGCGGCGATTCCCCTCACTCCCGCGGTCCACCAGATGATCGACATCGGCCCGTCACGGTGGTTCGCGGACACGACGGCCGAGATCGAGTTCCCGATCATCCGGGACATGGACGCCGGCATGTACGAGCGCCAGCGTGGCACGGGCCTCGAGATCGGGTCCTACGCGCACCGCCCGATCCTGCACGACCCCGAGGAGCTCCCGTCGGTGGCAGAGGCCGAACGTACCCCCACCGAGCTTCCGTTCACGGAGGAGGACTTCGCGCTCCAGCTGGAGCACGCACGCGAGCTGATGCCGTCGATCGTCGGAGATCCGAGCGTCCCGAGGAAGTCCGCGGTGAACGGAATCCTCTCCTTCACCCCCGACGGCGCGCCGATCATCGGCGAGGCACCCGAGGTGAGAGGGCTCTGGTCGGCCGCCGCCGTCTGGATCAAGGAGGGCCCCGGCGTCGGCAAGGCGCTCGCCGAGTGGATGACGCACGGTGAATCGGAGATCGACCTGCACGCCTCGGACATCGCTCGTTTCCACGAGCACCACAAGACCCTCGGTCACGTGCGGGCCCGCGTGACGGAGGCGTTCAACAAGACGTACGGGATCGTGCACCCGCTCGAGCAGTGGGGATCGAATCGGCGCGTCCGATTGTCCCCGTTCCACCAGCGAGAGCAAGAGCTCGGGGCCGTCTTCTTCGAGGCCGCGGGTTGGGAGCGGCCGCAATGGTACGAGTCGAACGCCGAACTTCTCGAAGAGTTCGGCGATCTCGTCGCCCAGCGGGACGCCGAGTGGGACAGCCGCTGGTGGTCGCCGATCATCGACGCCGAGCATCTCGCGCTGCGGGAGCGGGCGGCCATGTTCGACCTCTCTGCGTTCTGCATCTTCGACGTCTCCGGACCAGGAGCCTTGCCGGCGCTCCAGCGGCTCTCGATGCGACAGCTGGACGTGCCCGCGGGCAAGGTCGTCTACACGCCATGGCTCTCCCCGGGCGGCGGCTTCAAGTCCGACCTGACCGTGATGCGAATCGGCGAGGAGCACTTCCGAGTGGTCACGGGCGGCGCGCACGGGATGGCGGACCGGAAGTGGCTCGACGACAACCTGCCCACCGATGGCTCCGCCCAGCTCGCCGACCTGACGAGCGCCTGGACGACACTCGGCCTCTGGGGACCGAAGGCGCGGGACATTCTCTCTGGGTTGACCACGACGGACGTGTCGCACGAGGGCTTTCCGTTCGCCACGTGCCGCGTGCTCGAGCTCGGCCCGCTGCGCGTCCTGGCTTCGCGGATCTCGTACGTGGGCGATCTCGGCTGGGAGCTCTACGTTCCCCTCGAGCAGGGGAGCAGGCTGTGGGATCTCGTGTGGGAGGCCGGCGAGCCACACGGGCTGGTCGCCGCAGGGATCGGCGTGTACGGAACCACCGGGCGCCTGGAGAAGTGCTACCGGGCCTATGGCGCCGAGCTCGAGAGCGAGTACACCGCGGTCGAGGCGGGCATGGCAGGCCTGCGCGTGAAGGACGAGGACTTCATCGGCAAGGAGGCCCACCTTCGGCAGCGCGAACAGGATCCGGCGACCGTACTCTGCACGCTGACCGTGGACGACCATGTCTCGGCGTCCGGCGAGAGGCGCTACATGCAGGGCAGAGAGCCGATCCTGACCCGCGAACGGGCCCCGCTCGTCGACCGCAAGGGACGCCGCTCCTACGTCACGAGCGCAGGCTCGGGGCCGTCCGTTGGCAAGCACATCCTCATGTCCTACCTTCCCCCCGAGCACGCCGAGCTCGGCGCCGAGCTCGCCGTCGAGTACCTCGGCGAGCGCTACCCGGTCACCGTCGCCGCCGTCGGCGCGACGCCCCTCTTCGATCCCGAGAACACGCGTATACGCGGTCAGTCCCGAACGATGACGCCAGTCTGAAGCCCACCCTAAGGAGGTACACACGTTGAGCCAGGTCAACGAGCATCCCGAGGTCCTCTTCTACTCGCGGATCCGCCGATCGCCGTTCTTCTACGCCTCGCGTCGGCACGGCGTGCAGATGTACAGCTTCTACAACCACATGTACCACGCCCGCCACTACGGCGATCCCGTCGAGGAGTACTGGCAGCTTCTGAACGGCGTGACGCTGTGGGACGTCGGCGTCGAGCGCCAGGTCGAGATCACCGGCCCGGACGCGTTCACGTTTACGAACATGCTCGTTCCGCGCGACCTGACGAAGTGCGAGGTCGGCCAGTGCAAGTACGTGTTCATCACGTCGGCCGAGGGTGGGATCCTCAACGACCCCGTGCTCCTGCGGCTGGACGAGAATCACTTCTGGCTCTCCCTTGCCGACAGCGACATCCTGCTCTGGGCGCAGGGCGTTGCCGTGAACTCCGGGCTCGACGTGACCATCGGCGAGCCGGACGTCGGCCCGCTGCAGGTGCAGGGGCCGAAGTCGAAGGACGTCATGGTCGATCTCTTCGGCGAGAGCATCGTCGACATCCCCTACTACTTCATGCGCGCGTACGAGCTCGACGGCATGGACGTGATCGTCTCCCGAACCGGGTACACCGGTGAGCTCGGCTACGAGATCTACCTGCGGAACGCGACCCGCGACGGAGTCAAGTTGTGGGACGCGGTGCTCGCGGCAGGTGAGCCGCACGGGCTGGCCGTCATCGGGCCCTGCCACATCAAGCGCATCGAGGCGGGCATCCTCGCGCTCGGTTGCGACATGTGGTTCGACACCAACCCGTACGAGGTGGAGATGGGCTACGAGTGGATGGTCGACCTCGAGCAGGACGCCGACTTCATCGGCAAGGAGGCGCTGAAGCGGATCAAGGCGAACGGGGTCTCACGCAAGCTCGTCGGGGTCGACATCGGTGGGCCGGAGCTCGGGAGCTACAACGACGGCGCGATGATCGACTACTTCGCGGTGTCGAAGCAGGGCAGGGATGTGGGCCAGATCACCTCTTCCTGCTACTCGCCGCGCCTCGAGAAGAACATCGGCTACGCGATGCTGCCGATCGAGCTCACGGATTTCGGTACAGAGCTCGAGGTGGAGACCCCGAACGGCAAGCAGTCGGCCGTCGTCGTCCGGAAACCGTTCATCGATCCCGCGAAGGAGACCCCGAAGCAGGAGGTTGCGGTGGGAGCAGTAGGGGAGGCGTCGAACGTCGGCTGACTGGCTTGTCGAGCTCCTCGCGCGGCCGCGTTACGAGGTGATTCCTCTCGCGAACGCCGAAGAGGCGGTGCTCGAGCACGTGCCGACCGACGTCAAGGTGACGGTCACGACGTCGCCGAGGAAGGGGCTCGAGCCGACGCTCGAGCTCTCGGAGCGACTCGCCGGACACGGTTACTCCGTCGTGCCCCACCTCGCAGCGCGACACATCCGCGACCCCACCCATCTCGCCGAGCTCGCTGCGCGCCTTCGTACGTCGGGGGCGAGCGACGTGCTGGTGATGGCGGGCGACGCAGCGCAACCCGCGGGCAAGTTCGACGGCTCGGTGCCGCTCCTACGGGCGCTCGCAGAGCTCGGAAAGCCGTTTCGGGACGTCGGCATCACCGGGTACCCGGAGAGCCATGCCTTCATCTCGGACGAGGCGACGATCAGGTCGATGTTCGAGAAGGAGGAGTTCGCGACGTACATCGTCAGCCAGATCTGCTTCGACCCGCGAGTGACCGCGGCTTGGGCGGCGGCTGTCTGGCAGCGAGGAACGCGCCTTCCGATCCACCTGGGGCTGCCCGGAGCCGTGCCGCACTCGAAGCTCCTCCGCGTGTCGGAACGGATCGGCGTCGGCGACTCGATTCGCATCCTGCGCACCGCTGAAGCCGGCCCCGAGCGCACGCTCCACGGCGACTTCGACGCGGGCCCGCTCGTCGCGGGGCTCGGAGAGCACTTCGCTCAACCGCCGCCGAACGTCGCCGGCTTCCATATCTTCACGTTCAACGCCCTCGCCGATACCGAGCGTTGGCGCCAGACGTCCCTCGCCCACGCCAACGTTTGAGCCGAGAGAGGAGTCGTGATGCCGGTAGAGGTCGACGCGATTCGCTCCGTCGAGATGCCCACCCGGCTCGTGCACGGCTCCGGCGCCGTGGCTCGCGTGGCGGGGGCGCTCGCGGGGCTCGGGGTCAGCCGACCGCTGCTCGTGACCGATCCGGGCATCGCCGCGGCTGGTCTCGTCGACCGAGTGCTCGACCATCTCGATGGTCCAGTCGTGTTCGACGAGGTTCGTCCCAACCCTGACATCGCGCTCGTCGACGGCGGCGCAGAGATCTATCGCGAATCCGGTTGCGACGGACTCGTCGCGCTCGGCGGGGGCTCGTCGATCGACACCGCGAAGTCGATCGGCGTCGTCGCGCTGCACGGCGGCTCGATCCGGGACTACGAGTGGGATCACGATCCGATCACGAAGCGGATCCCTCCTCTCGTCGCGATTCCCACCACCGCCGGGACGGGCAGCGAGGTGACGCTCTGGGCGGTCATCACCGACCACGAGCGGAGGGTCAAGTTCAACGTCGGCGGAACGCCGCTGATCGGTCCGCACGTCGCACTCATCGATCCAGAGCTGATGTTGGGACTGCCGGCGTCCGTGACCGCCGCCACCGGCATGGACGCGCTCTCGCACGCGATCGAGTGCTACACGTGCGACTATCATCAGCCGTTCACCGACGCTGTTGCGCTCCTCGCAATCGAACTTTCCGGCAGATGGCTGCGTACTGCTGTGTCCGAGGGGTCGAACCTGGAGGCGCGCACGCACATGGCGCACGCGGCAACGCTCGGTGGCATGGCGTACGGCACTGAGAGCGCCGGTGCAGCACACGCGATGAGCCAGTCCGCGGGCGGTGTGCACGACTGCCCGCACGGCGCGCTGACCGCCCGCGTCCTCGGCCCGGTCTGCGAGTTCAACGCCCTGGCTCTGCCCGAGCGCTACGCCCGTATCGCGATGGGGTTGGGGGTCGAGACGCGCGGGATGAGCGCACTCGACGCCGCACTCGCGGGCGTCGAGGAGCTCTACAGCCTCACCGCTGACGTCGGCATCCCGACGATGGCAGAGCTGGGGTTCTCCGAGGACGAGATCCCGATGCTCGCGCGAATCGCCTTCGAGGATCCGCAGACGGTCGGCAACCCGCGCGAGATCGGCGCGCCCGGGTACGAGGAGGTCTACGCGAACGCGTTTTCGAGAGGAAAGCGATGAGCGTCTCGACAGAGGACTACCGCATGGTCATCGGCGGAACGTGGGCGGAGTCGGAGTCGGGAGCACGCCTCGATGCGACCAGCCCGGCGACGGGAGAGTCCCTCGGAACCGTGCCCGAGGGGACGCGGGACGATGCCGGGCGCGCGATCGCGGCGGCGAACGCAGCACGGCGGGACTGGGCGGCGCGCTCCGCCTTCGAGCGAGCGGCGGCGATGGAGCGCGTGGCGGAGCTCATAGAGGAGCGACGCGACGATCTCGCGCGCACGCTCACGCTCGATCAGGGCAAGCCGCTCCACGCGGAGGCCTACGGCGAGGTCGAGGAGCTCGTCGTCTACTGGCGGATGGCCGCGGCCGATGCGACGCGGTTGCACGGCTCGATGCCGCCCTCGGTGGACGCGTCGAAGCGAATCCTGGGATACCGCGTGCCGCGCGGAGTCGTGGGGGTGATCACACCCTGGAACTGGCCGTACACGATGCCCGCGGAGCTGATCGCGCCCGCGCTCGCCGCAGGAAACGCGGTCGTCTGGGTCCCGGCACCGTCGACCTCGGTGTGCGCGGTGAAGCTCGCCGAATGCATCGTCGATGCCGAGCTCCCGGCCGGCGTCTTCTCGATGGTCACCGGCCCCGGCTCCGTCGTGGGGGACGAGGTGGCGCGGAGCCCGGGCACGCACGCCGTGGGCTTCATCGGCTCGATCGCGACCGGGCTCCAGGTGGCCGCGCGGGCCGCGGGGAAAGCGACCGTCCTCGAGCTCGGGGGGAACGGTCCGATGGTCGTGCTCGACGACGCCGATGTCGAGGCGGCCGCAGAGGCGAGCATCGCGGCATCGTTTCTCTGCGCGGGACAGAGCTGCACCGCCGGCGAGCTCTTCCTCGTGCACGAGTCGGTGCACGAGGAGTTCGTCGATCGTGTTCACGCGGCGGTGGAACGCGCGGTACGACTGGGAGACCCGTTCGCCGAGGAGACGACCATGGGCCCCCTCAACAACGTCCCCACCGCCGAGAGGATGGATCGGCACGTCGCCGACGCGATCGATCGGGGCGCACGGGTGGTCGTCGGAGGGGCACGGGCGGACGGCTTCCCGACCGACCTCTACTGGCAGCCCACCGTGCTCGCAGGGGTGACCGAGGAGATGGAGATCGCTCGTGAGGAGACGTTCGGGCCTGCGATTCCGGTCATGCGGATCCGAAGCGACGACGAAGCGCTGCAGATTGCGAACGCTTCACCGTACGGGCTGCTGACCGCTGTCTGGACACGCGATCTCGCGCGCGGGCTTCGCTTCGCCGAGGGCGTCGATGCCGGCTGGGTGAACATCAACGAGTCGACGAACTACTGGGAGAGCCACCTCCCGTTCGGTGGGCGTGCGGGCTCGAGCTCGGGGGTCGGTCGCGTCGGTGGCAGCCAGCTCCTGGATGCGTTCACCGAGCCGAAGACGGTTGTGCTGACACTCGGTTGAGCTCCTCGCCTGACCGCTCAGTCGTCGTTGCCCTTTCCGCGACCCTTCCCTTTCTCGTCGTTCTCGCCATCCCCACAGCCATCGTTCCAATCCCCCCGTAGGGCATCGATCTCCTTGCGCTCGCCCTGGATGGCCTCGGATCGATCGAGCAAAGAAAGCACGCCGTCGCACTGCTCGAGCGCGAAGCGCGTGAACGCGAGGTTGTAGCTCGCGTATGCCTCGGCGAGGGATCCCGATCCGCTGAGCGAGTCGACTGCACGCTCGAGCAGCGGGAGGGCGCCCGCGTAGTCACCGTCCTGCATCAGCGCGAATCCCCGGGCATTGAGCGCAACTCCGTCCGTAGGCGTCGGGGTGGGCTGGGTGGGCTCGGTCGCAGTCGTCGTCTCGGTGATGGTCGTCGGCGGCGTCGTCTGGGTCGTCGTCGACACGGGAGGTCGAGTTGTTCGCGCCGCGCCGTCGCCGGAGTCGAGCACCGAGCCGAGGAGCGCGGCCACCCCGAGGCCTGCGAGAGCGAGAACGAGAGCACCGATGGCGAGGTTTCTGGATCGCGGAGCCCTCGTCCGGTGCACGACCGGGGGGCGGGGAGCTGCGGGCGCTGCCTGGGTTGGGAGGGGAGCCGCGAGCACCCGCGTCGTGGCGTTCGCACGGCGAAAGGTCCCACGGAGATCGTCGACGAGCTCCGCGCAGCTCGCCGGCCGGTCGGCAGGGTCCTTGGCGAGCGCGCGCATGAGGACCTCATCGACGCCGTCCGGAAGCTCGGGCTTGATCTTCTCGGCGCTCGGCACGGGTGCGGTCACGTGCGCGAATGCCTCGGTCGCCGCCGTCTCGCCCTCGAACGGGCGCCGGTCGGTCAAGAGCTCGAACGCGACAACCCCGAGCCCGTAGCGATCACTCGCTGCGGTCGCCGGCTCCCCGCGAGCTTGCTCCGGGGAGAGGTAGCCGGCAGTCCCGAGGACCGTGCCGGGAAGCGTCAACGTGTCGAATCCCGACGTCGACGCGATGCCGAAATCCGATACGACGATGCTTCCGTCGCGGTCGAGAAGGAGATTCGCCGGCTTCACGTCGCGGTGGACGATGCCTTCGGCGTGGGCGCGGTCGAGCGCCTGCCCCGCCTGGTCGAGCCAGTCGAGCGCCAGTCCGGGTGAGACTCGACCTTCGCGCAGGCGGTCGAAGACAGAACCGCCTTCCAGGTACTCCATGACGATGTACGGCTGCATGCCGTGCTCGCCGACGTCGAAGACCGTGATGACATGCGGCGCACCGCTGAGGCGCGCGGCAGAGAGCGCCTCGCGCCGGAAGCGGGCGTGGGCATCCTCGTCACGCGCATGCCGCTCGGAGAGCAGCTTGACGGCGACCTTTCTCTCGAGGACGGAGTCGAGCGCGCGGTACACCTCGCCCATCCCACCGCGGGCGATGAGCGTGGGCGACGTGTACCGCTTCGGCAGTGCCTGGCCAGCGGTAGTGATCCCTTTGGTTTACCCGACGGCGCTCGAAAACATGCGAGCAGTCACCGCAGGACGAACCCTTCGCCGAGCGGATCCGCGGCGTCGAGCGTGAAGACGTGCTCTCCGGTCCGGTAGGCGCTGCCCTCGACCTCCGTCACGACCGCCGTCCTGTCGCCGACCATGACCTCCCCGACGACCCGGGCTCGGAACTCGGAGCCCACGATGCTCAGATGCCGCAGCTCGTCGCCTCGGGGCAACCGGCCGGAACGGTCGAGCAGCGCGAGCCGGGCGGTCGTGCCGCTGCCACAAGGCGAGCGGTCGACCTCACCGTCGGCGAACACGGTCACGTTGCGCTGGACGAGTGGATCGCCGGCCTCCTCCTGCCAGAAGATGACCCCGTACACGTCACGGAGCTCGGGCTCGAGCGGGTGGACGATCTCGTGCTGCGCCTCGATCGCACGCTTGAGCTCTCGGCCGAGCTCGATGAGTCGCGGCAGCTCACCCGGTTCCACGGTCTCCTCGAGCGAGGCGTAGAAGGCTCCGCCGAATGCGATATCGACTCGGTGCGAGTCGAGCTCCACCCCTTCGGCCCACACGAACGCGGGCACGTTTCGAAAGCGGACGGAGCGCACACGGCCACCCTCCACCCGAGCCCAGGTCTGGAGCCGGCCGGATGGCACGTCCACGACCAGATGGTTGTCGCCTTCCTTCCGCTCGACGATCCCCTCGTCGAGCGCCCAGGTCACGAGTGCGATCGTGCCGTGCCCGCACGCCGTCGAATAGCCCGCGTTGTGGAAGAACACCACGCCGAGATCCGCGCCCTCGTCGTTCGGCGAGACGACGAAGCAGCCGTACATGTCCGCATGACCCCGAGGCTCGAAGACAAGGAGCCGGCGGATGTGGTCGAGGCGCTCCAGAGCGTCTCGCCGCTTGTCGAGGATCGTTGCCCCGCGCGGGCTCTCCACCCCGCCCGTGACGATTCGGAACGGCTCTCCCCCGGTGTGGTAGTCGACCGCGCTGACCCGCGTCATGATCTTTTCGCGTGCTAGCGGCCCTTGAACTCGGGCCGGCGCTTGTCGAGGAACGCCTGAACGCCTTCGCCGAAGTCCTCGGTCGAGGTCGCAGCCTGCTGGAGCGCGGCCTCGAGCTCGAGCTGCTCCTCGAGTTGGGCCGCATACGCGTGCTCGAAGAGCTGCTTCGTCATCGCGACGCCGCGGGTTGGAAGCGCTGCATACCACGCCGCCAGCTCTTCGACCCGCGGAGAGAAGTCGTCTGCCGCCGCGACCTCGGAGACGAGACCCCAGGCGAGCGCCTCGTCGGCGCCGAGACGCCGGTTCGAGACCATCCACTCGAACGCCCTTGCGAAGCCGAGCAGCCGGTGGACGAACCACGAGCCGCCCGCATCGGGGATCAACCCGATCCCGATGAAGCCCGGAACGAAGGTCGCCTGCTCGGACGCGATGCGAGCGTCGCACGCGCATGCGAGGGAGAGCCCTGCGCCGGCCACGGGGCCGTTGATCGCGGCAAGGACAGGCTTCTCGAGTGCCCGGATGGCTCGGATGTTCGGGTGGTACGTGCCCTCCAGCGCATCCCGAATGCCGCCTGGGAGCTCTGAGAACTCCTTCAGGTCCTGCCCGGAGCAGAAGCCGCGCCCCGCGCCGGTGATGACCACTGCACGCACGTCAGGATCTGCAGCCTCCTCCAACGCCTCGCGAAGCGCAGCGTGCAGCGCGCGGTTGAAGGCGTTGAAGACCTCCGGCCGGTTGAGCGTGATCGTGAGCGCCGCGCCGGCCCGGGCCGTGAGCACTTCGTCGGCCATGGCCGCAGACTAACGCCGGGGGCGAAAGAGGTACGCGACGAGCGCTCCCGCGGCGAGCCCCGCCAGGGCGATGCGCGTAGCGTCGACCGCGGGCTCGAACCGCACGTCTCCGTCCTTCACGACGTACGCACCCACGCCACGCGAGCGAAGTCCGAATCCGGCGCCACCGCTCGTGCCGCCGCCCCCACCCCAGCCTCCACGCACGGCGGCCACCGGGATCACCGTCACGCCGTCTCGCTCGATCGGGTCGCCGACGACGCGGCGCACCGAGAGCGCGTCCTGTAAGCCCTTGATCATCTCGTCGTGGTTCACGTCTTCTCCCGGTGCAAAAAAGTGCGCACCGCGTCCTGCGCCTCGTCGCCCAGCATCGACATCGCGAGCCAGTCGCGCGCGTGGCCGACCGTCTGGTGCCACGCGAGGTCGCGCCAGACGTTCAGCTGCTGCTTGGCGTAGCGGGTCGTCTGGGGGAGCTTCGCGGCGAGCTTCTCGACGAGCTCGTCGACGACCGCGTCGAGCTCCGCCTCTGGAACCGCGCGGTTTACGAGCCCCCACTCCACCGCCTGCACGGCGGGAACCTCCTCGCAGAGGAAGACGATCTCGCGCGCGCGACGGTCCCCGACCATCAGCTGCAACCACTGGGTCGCGCCGCCCGCCGGCACCGAGCCGTGCTCGAGGCCCACGTGCCGGATGAACGCGGTGTCGACCATCACCGCGAGGTCGCACGCCATCTGCAGCTCATTGCCGCCGCCGACCGCGATCCCGTTGATCCGTGCGATCGTCGGCTTGCCGATCTCGCGCAGCCGGTCGTGGGCGTCCTTGAAGGCGCCGAACCACTTCCAGTACTCCTTCGGCTTTCCCAGGTAGTCCTCGTCCCAGGAGCGAAGGTCGGCGCCGACGCAGAACGCCCGTCCGGTGCCCGTCACTACGACCGCGCGCACGTCGTCGTCCCAGGACGCGTCCTCGCAGGCGCGAGCGAGCTCGCGCAGCATGCGAAAGTCGAACGCGTTCAGGACGTCAGGTCGGTTGAGCCTGATCGTCGCGCGCGGCGGCGCCTTCTCGTAGACGATCGTCTCGAGGCCGAGCTCTGCCGGATCGCGCGGACGCGGGTGGGTCGGCTCGGTCACTCCTCGGTGACTTCCGCGAAGTGCACGTTGAAGGGGACGCCCATCGACATAGCGTCTGCGCCCGTCGCTGCAAACGCCTCCGAGTTCGCCGCCGCCTCGAACGACTCCATGTCGTCCCACTCGAACTCCGCGTACTGACGAAACCTGGGCTCTCCGAACGGCGATCCGAAGATCTTTCCGTGCCGGAACGCCCTGCACGAGACCTTGGAGGCGAAGTCGTCTATGTGCCGGCGGTAGTGCTCGGCATCGGGCTCGGACTCGAACAGGACGAACGCGCGGATCATGGGCCTCCCTTCGTCTGATGACGCGGGGAGCGTATAGCGTCCGCCCATGAGCTCGACCGGAGTCGCGGCCCTGCTCGCCCTGGCCGCCGGCTTAGGCGGAGCGGTCCAGATCGCCGTCCAGGGACGGCTCGGGGATCGCGTCGGGAGCATCGAGGCGGTCGCGACGGCATCGCTCATCGGAGCCCTCGTCGCGGTGACGGTGCTACTCCTCGCGCGCCGCTCGTTGGCGGGCGTCGGGGATGCGATTGGCTCTCCGAAGTGGATGCTGCTCGGCGGGGTCATGAGTGCGCTGATCATCCTCGCGATCACCGTCGCAGGCCCGCGCATCGGAATCGTCGCGACGAGCGCCGTGCTGATCGCCGCCCAGTTCACTCTCGCGACCGTCATCGACCGCAACGGCTGGTTCGGCGTCGAGCGGATCGCAGTGAGCTGGCCGCGGCTAGCGGGGATCGCGCTCCTGTGCGTGGGCGCGGCGTTGACGTTGCGGAGATGAGCGTCCTCGAAGGCCTCGAGCCCGCGAGCGTCTGGACGCGCTTCGGGGAGCTGACCCAGATCGCGCGGCCTTCGAAGCAGGAGAAAGCGGTTCGGGAGCACGTCCTCGGCTGGGCGGCCGAGCACGGCTTCGAGACCGCGGTCGACGACGAGGGCAACGTGGTTGTCCACGTTCCCGCCTCCGACGGCAGGCTGACAGCGCCGACGGTCGTCCTGCAGGCACACCTGGACATGGTGTGCGAACGGGATCCGGACAGCCCGTACGACCCGCGCGAGGGACGGATCAACGTCGTCCGCAAGGGAGACTGGGTCATTGCCGAGGGAACGACGCTGGGCGCGGACAACGGCATCGGGGTCGCGGCGGCGCTGGCGGTGGCCGAGGATCTCGAGATCGCGCACGGGCCGCTCGAGCTGCTCTTCACCGTGTCCGAGGAGCAAGGGCTCGACGGGGCCAAGAGCCTCGACCCATCGCTCGTCTCCGGACGACTGCTCTTGAACCTGGACGGGACGAGCGACAAGGCGATCACGATCGGCTGCGCCGGGAGCTGGCACACGTTCTCTCGCCTGCAGCTCGACCTCGAGCCCGTCGCGGAGAACTACACATGGCGAGAGGTGGTCGTGTCGGGTGCGCGGGGCGGGCACTCCGGCGGCGATATCGCGCGCGGAAGGGCTAACGCGATCAAGGTACTCGGCCGCGTGCTCGCCCGCGGGTACGAGGCAATCCCGTTCCGGCTGGCGCTGCTCGAAGGAGGCGTGAGCCGCAACGCCCTCCCCCGCGAAGCTCGGGCGGTAGTCGCGCTTGCGGGCGGTGTCGAGGTGGATTTCCGTGAGGCCGCCGAGCGCGAGCTCGGTTCGGTCCGCGAGCAGCACGCCGTGTCTGACGCTGGGCTCACACTGGCAATCGGCGTCGCCGCAGTCCTGACCGCGGCCACCGAGTCCACGACGTCTCGCGTACTGGACCTCCTGGCGACGATCCCCAGCGGAGTCGTCGCGATGAGCCCGGATCTCCCCGGCACGGTCGAGACGAGCACCAGCCTCAACGTCGCCGGCACCGAGGAGGCCGTGCTCACCCTCGCGTCGATGACGAGAAGCGCCAACGCGCCAGGGCTCGAGAACGTCGTCGACGGGATCGAGGCGGCAGCGCGGCTCGCCGGAGCCGAGGTCGAGATCCTCAAGTCGTACCCGCCGTGGCGTCCGGACCTGGACTCGCGCCTCTTGGGTGTGGCAAGGACGACCTTCGAGCGCCTGTTCGGGATTGCGCCGAGTCTCGAGGTCGTCCACGGCGGCCTCGAGTGCGCGGTGATCGGAGGCAAGCTTCCGGGCGTCGAGATGATCTCTCTCGGTCCCGAGATCGTCGGCCCTCACGCCCCGGGCGAGCGCCTCAGCATCTCGGGAACGCAGCGCTTCTACCGGCTCCTCGGCGCGCTCCTCGATGATCTGTCGCGCTAGGCGGTCGCGGCTTTCCTGTCAGAGCCCGACGATGTCGTCGGGCCGCACCGGAACGCGCGTGAGCTCGCGGCCGGTCGCGTCGCGCAGGGCGGCAACGATGGCCGCGGTCGAGACCACCGTCGGCGGCTCCCCGACCCCCTTGACCCCGTACGGCGCATCCGGCTCCGGCTCCTCGATCAGCTCGGAGACGACGGGCGGCATGTCCAGGAACGTGGGGATCAGGTAGTCGGTGAAGTTCGGGTTCAAGATCACGCCGCCGCGGGTCTGGATCTCCTCCATCAACGCGAGGCCGAGGCCCTGGGCGGTGCCTCCTTCGATCTGGCCCTCGACGGCCTGCGGATTCAGGGCGTGGCCGACGTCCTGAGCGGTTCCGATCCAGACGACCCGCGTGAGCCCGAGCTCGACGTCCACCTCCACGACGACCCGCATCGCGGCGACCGCGAATGCAACGTGCGAGCGCTCGCCGAGCACCTGGCCCGTCTCGGAGTCGAGCGGTGACGTTTCGGGGTGTCGGTAGACGCGCTCGACGTCCACCTCGCCTCCGGTCCGCTCGCGCTCCTCGAGCGCCGCCTGGCACGCGAGCTGCACTGCCCCTGCAGCCATCCAGGTCATCCGTGAGGCAGAGGACGAGCCCGACGAGCCGACGTCCGCGGTCGAGCCCACCTCGAGCACGATGTCGTCGGTCCCGAGCTCGAGCCGCGCGACCTGGAGGATCACCTCCGAGACGCCCTGTCCAACCTCCGCGGCCGCGCAGTACACGTGCGCGCCTCCATCCTCGCGCAGGCGAACGCGAGCGGCGCAGTAGTCGTCGAATCCCTCGGAGTAACAGACGTTCTTGAACCCGAGGGCAAACCCGATACCCCGCTGGACGCCTTCCCCGCGAGTGGTGTTGCCGGCGCCGCCGGGGAGCCGGATCGCCTCCCGCGGAAGCTCGTCCGGCTCGGGAATCGGCAGCGCCGCGGCGCGTCGGATCACGTCCTTCGTCGGCAGCGAGCCTCTCAAGACCTGTCCCGTGGGCAGTTTCCCGCCCGGTTCGAGCGCGTTCAGGAGCCGGAGCTCGATCGGGTCGATCTCGAGCTCGGCGGCGAGCTTGTCCATCTGCGCCTCGGCGGCGAAGCACGCCTGTACCGCACCGAATCCGCGCATCGCGCCGCAGGGCGGATTGTTCGTGTACACACAGAGGCCGTCGATCAACAGGTTGTCGACGGCGTACGGACCGACGGCGAACGAGCATGCGTTCGAGATGACCGCCGTCGAGCTCGAGGCGTAGGCGCCCCCGTCCAGGAGGATCCGCATGCGCACCGCGACCAGCTGCCCAGCCGCAGTCGCCCGGTGCTCCGCCCAGATGCGAGCGGGATGGCGATGGATGTGGCCGACGAAGGACTCCTCGCGGTTGTAGACCATCTTCACGGGGCGACCGGTTCGGAGCGCGAGCAGCGCTGCGTGCGCCTGGATGGAGAGATCCTCGCGGCCGCCGAACGCGCCGCCGACTCCCGCCAGGTGGATCCGCACCTGCTCGGGCTGGAGCCCGAGGCACGGTGCGATCTGGTCGCGGTCGACGTGCAGCCACTGCGTCGCGACGTGGATGTCCACGCCGCCCTCGCCGTCCGGGATCGCGATGCCGGACTCCGGGCCGAGGAAGGCCTGATCCTGCTGGCCGACCTCGTAGTAGCCCGAGACGGTGACGTCGGCTGTCGTATCGGGGTCTCCTCGGCGGATCGCGAGCGCGCGCACGACGTTCGGCCGAGGCGTCTCGCTGTCCCCGTGGCGTTCGGCCGGCCAGTCGACGTGCAAAGGCTCCATCTCGGTCGCACGCTCGGGGTCGGCGATCGGCTCCAGCGCCTCGTATTCGACGCGCACCGCCGCTGCGGCCCGCCTCGCCTGCTCGGGCTCCTCGGCCGCGACGATCGCGACCGCCTCGCCGAAGTAGCGCACGCGGTCGATCGCGAGCACGGGCTGGTCCGGGAACTCGAGCCCGTACAGCTTCTTCCCGGGCACATCCTGGTGGGTGAGCATGGCGTGTACCCCGGGGAGACGCAGCGCCTCGAAGACGTCGATCTCGAGGATGCGCGCGTGCGCGTGCGGGCTTCGAACCGTCTGCCCCCAGAGCATGTCGGCCGCGTGCAAATCGCTCGAGTACGCGAACTCGCCGGTCACCTTCGGAATGGCGTCCCGACGGGGCTTCGCCGCAGTCGCGTGCCCGCGCCGGAGCCTCGTTCGGGCCGGAGCACTCATCGGCTTGCCGCCAGCCGCACCGCGTCGAGGATCTTCTGATACCCCGTGCAGCGGCAGAGATTTCCGGAGAGCGCTTCGCGGATGTCGTCGTCGGTCGGGTCGGGTATGCGCCGGAGGAGATCGTCGGCCGCGACCACGAGCCCTGGCGTGCAGAAGCCGCACTGCACCGCACCCGCCTCGGCGAACGCAGCCTGTACGCGGTTCGGAGCCCCGTCCTCGGCGAGACCCTCGACGGTGACGACCTCGTGTCCGTCCGCCTGTGCGGTGAGCACGAGACACGAGCAGACGAGCGCTCCGTTCAGAAGGACCGAGCAAGAGCCGCACTCGCCCTGCTCGCATGCGTTCTTCGAGCCGGGCAGGCCAAGCCGGTCGCGGAGGGTGGTGAGCAGGCTCTCGCCGGCCCAGGCGTCCGTTTCCAGGCGTGCGCCGTTGACCGTGAACGAGACTCTCACGCGAGACACCTCTCGAGGGCGCGGGCGGTCAGCACACGGAGCGCGTGCCGGCGGTACGCCGCGGAGCCGCGAACGTCGTCGATCGGGCTCGCTGCGGCCGCTACACGATCGGAAAAGTCGTCCGTCTCGTCGAGCGGCGCGGTCACGAGCGCGACGACCGGGCCAGCGGAGCCGTACGCGGCCCGGAGCTCTCCGCGCTCGCGGTCGGCGACGAGGGCGAGCGAGCAGACGGCGATGACCATCGCGTTGCGAGGTCCGACCTTCATGAAGGTCTGCGGCTGTCCGCTCGGGCTGACGAGGACTGCCACGACCAGCTCGTCCTCCACGAGCGCGGTCTTCTTCGGCCCGACGAGGTACTCGGATAGCGGCACGCGCCGTACGCCGCGAACACTCGCGAGCTCGAGCTCGGCATGCTCGACGAGAAGTGGCGGCAGGGTGTCCCCCGCGGGCGAGGCGGTACCGAGGTTGCCGCCGATCGTGCCGCGGTTTCGAATCTGCGGCGAGCCGACGGTGCGCGAAGCCTCGGCGAGCGCGGGCAGCTCGCTCGCGAACGCCTCCAGCATGGCCTCGGTGTACGTCAGGCCCGCCCCGAGCCGCAGCGACCCGTTGTCACGCGACCAGCCCCGGAGCTCGGTGACCTCGTTGAGGTTCAGAAAGCGCGCCGGCCGCAGGCGATCGAAGTTGACTCCGACCATCACGTCCGTCCCGCCCTGGATGGGCACGGCTTCAGGATGCTCGGCCTTGAGCCGCAGCGCCTCGTCCAGCGAGCGCGGGGTGAGGACGTCCATGCGCCGAAGGGTATTACGCTGTTGCGCCATGGAGGCCCTCCGCCGCCGGCTCGCGGTCGCCCGTGGAGACGAGCCCGCCGATCTCGTCGTCCGCGGCGGCCGTGTCTTCTCCGTCTTCACGAAGGAGTGGCTCGAGGTCGACGTGGCGGTGGCCGACGGCTTCGTCGCAGGGCTGGGCAAATACGAAGGACGCGAGAGCCTGGACGCGTCCAGGAAGTACGTCGTCCCGGGCTTCATCGACGCGCACATGCATCTCGAATCGACGAAGCTCCTGCCCGACGAATTCGCCCGCTTGGTGCTTCCGCTCGGTACGACCGCGGTCGTCGCCGACCCGCACGAGCTCGCGAACGTGCTCGGAACGGACGGCGTTCACTGGCTGCTCGATGCGTGCGAGGGACTGGCGCTCGACTTCTACTTCATGGCCTCGTCCTGCATCCCGGCGTCTCGGTTCGAGTCGCCGCGCCGGCCACTTCTCCCGGGCGATCTCGAAAGCCTCCTCCGACGCCGCCGAGTGCTCGGCTTGGCCGAGATGATGAACTTCCCCGGCGTCATCGCCGGTGACGAGAGCGAGCTCGTCAAGCTTCGCCTGGCCGGAAATGCGCACATCGACGGCCACGCGCCGGGAGTCCTCGGAAAGGAACTGAACGCGTACGCGGCCTCCGGGATTCGCTCGGACCACGAGGCGCTCACGGCCGACGAGGGCCGAGAGCGCCTGCGGGCGGGCATGTGGCTCCTGATCCGCGAGGCGTCGATGGCGCGGAACCTGCAAGCGCTGCTGCCGCTCGTCGCGGAGCTCGGCACCGGCTCGATCGCCTTCTGCACCGACGACCGCGATCCCGAGGACATCTTCGACAACGGGCACGTGAACGGCATGGTGCGCGAGGCCGTAGCGGCCGGTATCCGTCCCGAGGACGCGATCGTGCTCGCCTCGTACAACCCTGCGACGTGGCATCGCCTCTGGCACCTCGGCGCGATCGCACCCGGGTATCAGGCCGACCTGCTCGTCCTGCCCGACCTGGTCGGCTTCCAGCCCGACCTCGTGCTGAAGAGGGGACGGACGGTCGACGAGATCGAGCGGCCCGAGGTCCCCGAGTGGGTCAAGCACTCGGTCCGGATCGCCCCGGTCGCCGCCGTCGACTTCCGCATCCCCTGGAAAGGCGGCCGCGCGCGGGTGATCGGCCTCGTCGCCGACCAGGTAGTGACCGAGTCGCTCGTGGACGAGCCGGCTGCCGTCGACGGTGAAGCCCATGCGGACCCCGAACGAGATCTGGCGAAGATCGCGGTGATCGAGCGCCATCTCGGAACGGGCAGAATCGGTCTCGGGTTCGTGCGCGGATCGGGACTCGCGCGCGGAGCCCTGGCCTCGACGGTGGCGCACGACGCACACAACATCGTCGTGCTCGGGGTGTCGGACGAGGACATGGCATTTGCAGTCACGCGGCTCGCCGAGCTCGGAGGAGGCGTGGTCGCTGTCGAGGGCGGCGAGATGCGGGCGGAACTGCCGTTGCCGGTCGGAGGCTTACTCGCTGATGCTCCTCTCGAGGAGGTCATCTCGCGCAGCCAGGCGTGCAACGACGCGGCGCACGCGCTCGGGTGGACCGGCGCGACGCCCTTCCTCACCCTGTCCTTCCTCGCGCTGTCGGTGATCCCGCACCTGAAGATCACCGATCGTGGCCTCGTCGACGTCGACCGCTTCGAGATCGTGCCGCTCGGGGTGTGACCACCCTCTACTCAGGCGGCTGGATCGTCACCTGCGACGACGCGGGGACGGAGCACTCCTCCGGCTGGCTGTTGGTGGAGGACGGTTTCGTAACCGCGGTCGGAGAGGGCCCGGAGCCCCATGCCGACTCCCGCGAGGAGCTGCGCGGCGCAGTCGTCACGCCCGGTCTCGTCAACACGCACCACCACCTGTACCAGACACTCACCCGCGCCCGGGCGCAGCAGGCGGACCTCTTCAGCTGGTTGCGGGAGCTCTACCCGATGTGGGCGCGGATCGACGCTGAGGCCGAGTACGCCGCCGCCCGTACGGGCCTCGCCGAGCTCGCGCTCTCCGGCTGCACGACCGTCTTCGATCACCATTACGTCTTCCCACGCGGGCAGGACGGGCTGGTCGAGGCAGAGGTGCAGGCCGCACGCGAGCTGGGCGTCCGCATCGTCGCCTCCCGCGGCTCGATGGATCTCGGTGTCTCTGACGGCGGCCTCCCTCCCGACCAGCTCGTGGAGGAGCTCGACGCAGTGCTCGTGGACACCGAGCGGCTCGTCTCGAAGCTACACGAGCCCGGGACGGGCGCGCGAGTCCAGATCGCGGTTGCACCGTGCTCTCCGTTCTCGGTCACGCGACGGTTGATGCAGGAGTCGGCAGCGCTCGCGCGGCGTCTGGGTCTCCCCCTGCACACACACCTGGCCGAGACGATGGAAGAGGGTGCGTACTGCCTCGAGCTCTACGGTTGCACGCCGGTCGAGTACCTGACCGATCTCGGCTGGCTCGGCCCGGACGTGTGGTGCGCGCATTGCGTGCACCTCTCCGCCGACGACGTGGCCGACTTCGGGGCGAGCAACACGGGAATCGCGCACTGCCCGACGTCGAACCTCCGCCTGGGAGCGGGCGTCGCCCCCATCCGCGAGCTCCTGGACGAAGGGGTTCGCGTCGGGCTCGGCGTCGACGGCTCCGCGTCGAACGAGCGGAGCGACCTGTTCTCAGAGGTGAAGCAGGCACTGCTCGTCGCGCGCGGCCGCGGCGGGCCGGCCGCAATGACGGTGCGTGAAGCACTTCGTCTCGGGACCCGCGGCGGCGCGGCGGTGCTGGGACGGAACGACATCGGCTCGCTCGAGCCGGGCAAGTGCGCCGACCTGGCCATCTGGCGAACCGACGTGCTCGAGCTCGGGGGCGCCGAGGATCCCGTCGCCGGCCTGGTTCTCTCGGCGCCGCATCGCGTCGACCGGCTGGTGGTCGGCGGCGAGGACGTGGTGCGGGGCGGCGGACTCGTTCGGGCCGACGAAGCGGACATCGCGCGCGAACAGCGGGCGCAGGCGCAAAGATTCGCCGCATGATCTCCACACACGTCCTGGACACGGAGCTCGGCGAGCCCGGCGCAGGGATCAAGGTCGGCCTCTTCCGCGGCAAGGATCTGATCTCGCTCCAAGAGACCGACGAAGACGGGCGCATCGCAGACCTGTCCGAAGGCGCACTTCCCGGCCCGGGCGAGTACCGCCTCGTCTTCTACGCAGAGAGCGGCTTCTTCGACAAGGTCGAGGTGACGATCGGCGTACCCGACCCCGACGCGCACCTGCACGTGCCGCTCCTCCTCTCTCCCTACTCATGCGTGATCTACCGCGGCAGCTGAGCGTCGAGCAACTCGCGGAGCTGTTCGAGGGAGAGACGCGGCTGGTTCAGCTCCTGGCCGAGACCGAGGATCCACTCGAGAGCGCCGACGAAGTGATCGTGACGCTGAGCGAGCAGGAGAAGATCGAGGCGCTACGCACACATCCGGCGATCGGGTCGAGAGAACTCTCAGTCCGGTCGGCCTCGGAGCAGGGGCCGGACGGCGATCCGGCGATGCTCACCGAACTCGCCTACCAGAACCAGCTCTACGAGGAGAAGTTCGGGTTCCGGTTCGTCGTCTTCGTCGCGGGCCGACCGAAGCGAGAGATCTTGCAGGTTCTCGGAGAGCGGATCGGGAACAACCGAGAAGACGAGCTCGAGACGGGGTTGCGCGAGCTCGTCGCGATCGCCAGGGACCGGTGGATCCGTACCTGAGGGACGTCCTCGACGTACTCCTGCGGATGCTGCACGTGACCGCGGGGATCGCGTGGATCGGGGCGTCCTTCTACTTCGTGCGCCTCGACCTCGCGTTGCGGCCGCCGAAGCGGGCGGAGGACGCGGACAGGGGCATCGCGGGCGAGTTCTGGGGCGTCCACGGCGGCGGCCTCTACCACTCCCAGAAGTACCGCCTCGCTCCCGCGGAGCTCCCGGAGCCGCTGCACTGGTTCAAGTGGGAGGCGTACACGACCTGGCTCTCCGGCTTCGCGCTCATGGTTCTCCTCTATTACTTCGACGCCGGCGTACGGCTGGTCGATCCGACGGTGGCGGACCTCTCGGACTGGTTTGCCATCGCGCTCTCCGTCGGCGGGCTCGCGCTGGCGTGGATCGTCTACGACGTGCTCTGCCGCACCGTGGGGCAGCGGAGCCAGGTCGCGCTGGCGGTCGTCGGTGTTGCGCTGGTCGCGTTGGCTGCATGGGGAGCGGGCGAGCTCTTCGCCGCGCGCGCCGCCTATCTCCAGGTCGGCGCGATGCTCGGGACGATCATGGCCGCGAACGTCCTACTCGTGATCATCCCCGCGCACCGGAAGCTGGTCGCGGCGATGGCGGACCGGCAGGAGCCGGATCCCGTTCCCCTGCTCGAGGCGAAGCGCCGGTCGGTGCACAACAACTACCTCACGCTGCCCGTGCTCTTCACGATGCTCGCCGGGCACTTCGCGTTCACGTTCGGCGCGGACGAGGCGTGGCTCGTGCTCGTCCTCATCGCCGTCCTGACGGCCGCAGTGCGACACTTCTTCAACCTCTGGCACATCGGACGCCGGGCATGGTGGATCCTCGGGGTCTCCGCCGCTGCGGTGGTTGCGCTCGTCCTCTGGCTGCAACCCGACGAGGTCGCTCCTGCGCAGGCCGGCCCGGTGCCGTTCGCCCAGGTGCAGGCGGTCATCGACGAGCGGTGCACCGCCTGCCACTCGGGCGCGTCGGCGCCGCTCGGCGTCCGCCTCGAGACCGAGGCCGAGATCAGCGCCCGCGCGGATGACATCGAACGCCAGGCCGTGCAGACGCGTGCAATGCCTCCGGGGAACTCGACCGGAATGACCGAGGACGAGCGGGAGCTGCTGGGTGGCTGGCTCGCCCAATCGAAATAGCCCAATGAGCGAAGACGCGGGGCCATTGACCCGCCTCCACGGAGGATCGCGACTTCCTGTTCCACCTGAACCGCACCACCATGAAGGCCTACGTCGGCGCGACCTGGGGATGGGACGAGGATGAGCGGTCGCCTACTTCGACCGCCACTTCGACAAGGCTGTACGAGTTGCTGGGATTCAAGACGGTTCACGCGATCGAGACGCAGACGTACATGCGCGCGGATCCAGGAAACACGACCGGTTAGGGTCCGTCCATGCTCAGGATCAGTGCCGGCGGCTTCCCGTTCAGCGCGCGCTTCGAGGAGGATGCCGCGCCGGAGACGGTCGTTGCCTTCCGGCGCATGCTCCCGCTCGACTCCAAGATCATCCACGTCCGCTGGTCGGGCGAGGGAGGCTGGATCCCGATGGGCGATCTCGACGTCGGCATTGGCCCTGAGAACGCGACCCGTTACCCGAGCCCCGGCGAGCTGATCTTCTACCCCGGTGGCGTTAGCGAGACCGAGCTCCTGCTCGCCTACGGCTACGTCGCCTTCGCGAGCAAGGCAGGAGCGCTCGCAGGGAACCACTTCGCGACGATCGTCGAAGGGAACGAGAACTTGCGCGAGCTCGGGCGGCGCATGCTCTGGGAAGGCGCCCAGGACATCGTCGTCCGGGAAACCTAGTGGCGACAGTCCGCTACCTCGTCCACGACGTCGACGCTGCGATCGAGTTCTACGTCGACCGGCTCGGATTCACGCTTGTCGAGCAGATGGGCCGCGCGTTCGCGATCGTCACCCGCGATGATCTCTCGCTCTGGCTCAGCGGTGTAGCCTCATCCGCCGCGCGACCGATGCTGGATGGCCGGCAGCCCGAGCCAGGCGGTTGGAACCGGCTGGTGATCGAGGTCGACGCGATCGAGGACGCGATCGAGCAGCTGCGTGGGTCGGGGGCGACCTTCCGAAACGACGTCGTCAAAGGCCCGGGTGGAAAGCAGGTCCTCGTCGAGGATCCCTCGGGTAATCCGGTCGAGCTCTTCGAGCCCGCCCGAGTCTGAGATCGAGCCGATCGGGCCGCCTTGTAACAAGTTGTTACTTGGCAGCCGCGATGTCGCCCGCTAGCCGGACGACGCTCGCGCTGAGCACGTCGATTGCGAGCGCGACGTCCCCCTCGGACGAGAGCTCGTCCGGTGAGTGGCTGACTCCCCCGTTCAAGCTGCGGACGAAGAGCATCGCGCTGGGCACGCCCGCGGCGGCGAGGATGCCCGCGTCGTGGCCTGCGCCGGACGGCAGCTCGATCGCCGGTAGGCCGCGGCTCTCGAGCTCGTCGAGCAGCACGTGCCTGGGCTCCTCGGCCATCGCTGCAGGCGGCGTTTTGTGCACCGGCTCGAAGCCGATTGCCTCGATCAGGTGGTTGAGACGCTCTGCGTCCGGCGCCCGCGCGTCCACGGAGATCCGCACCCGTTCGGGAATGACGTTGCTCCCCCCCGGCTCGACGGCCAGCTGCCCGACCGTCGCGACTCCTCCGTCGATCTGACGCGCGGCTGCGCGAATGTGGAGAATCGCCTGGGCCGCGGCGACGAGCGCGTCCGAGCGCGCGTCCATCGGGGTCGTGCCCGCGTGTCC
The DNA here is from genome assembly GCA_963840705.1 of uncultured Actinomycetes bacterium. Lineage (GTDB taxonomy): Bacteria > Actinomycetota > Thermoleophilia > Gaiellales > Gaiellaceae > GMQP-bins7. Next base: position 359,170 of record CAWIZT010000013.1, read on the forward strand.
CGCCCGGCCCTCGAAGACGAGCTCGCCGCGCACGTAGCCGACGATGGCAGTGACGACGCCGAGAGGTGCGTCGGCCCCCGCGAGGACGGGTCCCTGCTCGATGTGGAGCTCGAGAAACGCGGTCGGGAGCGCCGTAGCACCCGCGCAGAGCGCGCGACTTCCGATGCACCCGACCTCCTCTCCGCGGAAGGCGACAACAGACCCACACCCGGCCCGTCCAACCGCCTCGAGCCCTCCGATCACGCCGAGCGGACCGTCGAAGCGGCCGCCGTGGGGAACCGAGTCGAGGTGGGATCCCACCCAGATGTCGTCACGCGCCGAGCTACGCCCGAACAGGTTGCCGTGTGGGTCGACCTCGACCGCGAGCCCGGCCTCGCGCATCCAGTCGGCGACGAGTGCGTGCGCAGCGTCCTCCTCGGGGCTTCCGTGCGGACGGTTGGCGCCTGGCCCTCCGCCGATCGCGTACAGCTGCTCGAGTCGGTCGAGAATGCTCACGCCGGGAGCGTAGGCATGCCTGGCCCGTCAGCGCTCTCGCAACGGGCGCAGCGCCCACCAGCCGACGAGTGGGAAGAGTGCAGAGAGGGCGAACGCCAGAGCCCAGGAAGCGCCGGCGACGCTGGCGGCGAAAAGCAACGGCGCGGCGATGCCGACACCCGACAGCACCGTCTGCTGGAAGCCCGATGGCGGCGCCACTCCGCACCGGGCCGGCAAGTTCGGCGGCAGCGGTGAACGAGAGCCCGTTCCAGGCCATCGTCAATCCGCCGGCGAAGGCCAGAGCGGGCACGAGCAACGCCAGCGGGCCGCCTGCGAGCAGCGCCGTCAGCACCATCACCATGCTGACCGCGATCCCGATGCGCCGAATCGGAACGATCCGCGCCCCGACGAGATCCGACCATCTTCCGGCTCCGATGCGGAATGCGACGGCGAGCACCTGCGATGCCGCGATCACGAGCGCGGCTCGGCCCTCGGAGAGCTCGTGCTCGTCGTGGAGGAAGAGAACGCCGAATCCGATCACCGCGACCTGCGCATAGAGGTAGAGGCCGCTGCCGACCGACAGCCTCCAGAGCTTGCTGTCGGCGAGCGTGCGCGGGACCGAGGCTGCCTCGATGCCGTCCACAGCCTCGCGCCCCCTCAAGACGACCGCGCCTACGAGCGCACCGATGCCGCAGAGCGCAGCGAGGAAGAGGAACGCGGCCTGCGAGCCGCCGCCGGCCGCAAGCGCGGGAAGCGCGAGAGCCGCAACGAGCCCGCCGAAGGGGATCGCCGTCTGCCGGATCCCGAGCGCGAGGCCGCGCTCGTCGGCCGCGAACCAGTGCATGACCGCGCGTCCGCTGGCCGAGTTGACGCTCGCGCCGGCGGCTCCGGCAATGCGCGAGAAACACGAGGAGCTCGGTGAACGAGGACGCGTAGGCCGCTCCCGCGATGGCCGCGGCGCAGAGGAGAAGACCGAGAGCAAGCACCGCGCGCTCGCCGAAGCGATCCGCGGCGAGCCCCCACGGCAGGAGCGTCAACGTCGTTCCGATCCAGCTCGCAGCCAGCAGGACGCCGATCTGCCCGAGCGACAGCGAGTACTCCTCGCGCAAGGTCGGGACGAGCACGGGGAGCCCGATTACGAGTGCGGCGGCGCTCGCGGTCGCTGCCGTGCCCGCCGCGAGCACGGCCCAGCGGTAGCGGGTCGACTCAGGAGGAGAGATCGCCGCCGAGGTACTCGAGGCAGGAGTCGACGAGCGGCGCTACGACACGCACGCCTGCAGCCCTAGAGCCCGAACGGATTGATCGGGCGCGCGCTCGTGGAGACGACGACGCTCTTCGTCTCCAGGTAGAGCTCGAGCGACTCGAGCCCGAGCTCGCGGCCGAAGCCGGACTGCTTGTACCCCCCGAAGGGGATTCCGGGGAACGCCGTGTACGGCATGTTGATCCCGACGGTGCCCGACTTGATGCGCGCCGCGATCCGGTGCCCGCGGGCGGGATCGCCGGTCCAGACGGTCGCCATCAGGCCGTAGCGCACGTCGTTCGCGATCCGGATCGCGTCCTTCTCGTCCTCGAACGCGGTGACCGTCACCACCGGACCGAAGACCTCCTCCTGGGCGATCTCGAGCTCGTTCGATGCGGCGACGACGGTGGGTGGGTAGAACGCCCCCGCACCGTCCGGGACCGCGCCACCGGTCACGACCTCCGCACCCTCTCCGGCTCCGCGCTCCACGAAGCCGTGCACGCGCTCGCGATGGCCGGTGGAGATGAGCGAGCCCATCTGGGTCTCCTTGTCGAGCGGGTCGCCGACGCGGATGGTGCCTGCGAGCTCGGCCAGCTTCATAACGACCTCGTCGTAGATCGAGCTTTCGACGAGCAACCGCGAGCGCGCCTCGCAGCTCTGGCCCGCGGCGTAGTAGATCGCCCAGGCGGAGCTCGGGATCGCGCTCGCGAGGTCGGCATCGGCAAAGACGAGGTTCGGGCTCTTGCC
>CAWIZT010000014.1:0-42973 GCA_963840705.1 uncultured Actinomycetes bacterium
TGTGTTGTGTGGTGACCTACTACAACTCATCGTATTGCTCTTGGATCAGTGAAGGTGCACGATGTCTGGCTGTACACGCTGACAATGCGGTGAAGGCAGCGAATCGTCTCCGCCACGACCGTGCAGCCGCAGCGCCTCGCTGGCCATGGAATGTGCCTGGCACCCCCACTCCCACGAGGCGCACGAACTGGACGCGCGCAGGAACCGCGACCACGACGTGCCAGTCGCGCCCGACCTGATCCGTGACGAGGTCAAGGAAAGAGCGCGCCGAGCGACGCCGCCATCCCACGGCTGGGTGACGTGCAGGATCATCAAGGCCTTAGCTTCAGCTCGCGGAGCGCGTCGCTCCACCACCATGCTGCTGGGAAGCCGAAGAGTCAGTTGTTCCGCGGGTACTCGATATCTCGCGCCCGGCAGACCGCGGCACCGGTCGCGAGCAGGATCTTGATGTCGAGCCAGGGCGACCAGTTTGGATGTCCCGATTATTTCCCACTCGACGCGATCACGAAGCAATGTCTTACCGCGCAGCCCCGCGATCTGGGCCCACCCCGTAATGCCGGACTTACGCGGTGCCAATCGCCATATCGTGACGGTGTCGGCGAATAACCGAACAAACTCGGGACGCTCGGCCGCGGGCCCACGAGGCTCATCTCACCGCGCAAGACGTTCACCAACTGCGGCAACTCATCGATCGCCGTCCGCCTGAGCGGTGAGCAACTACGCATGCGACGACGGTCGTCGCCCTCAATGCCTCCGGGCGCACTGTACTTGCCGGAAGAACACCGACTGCTGTCGTCCCACGGATCCCAGCCGCATCGTGCGGAACTAAGACATTCGAAAGGCACCAGGTCGCGTCCGACTCTCGCGTCTTGTCGGAAGAAGATCGGGCGGCCGAGCGAAACCAACACGGCGACGGTGCCAGCGAGGAAGATCGGAGAGAGGAGTGCCGGAACTGGCCGCGCCGCCGACTCGATCGAGGCCATACTGACGCGAAATCGCGAGCTGTACGGATCCTTCGGACGCGTCAGGATGAATGGCACGCCACCGACGTTTTCGACCGATATGTCGGTAGTCATTGGAGAAGCGGTACCCGAGCAATCCCCACGGGTATGCGGAGTTGCTGGAAGCGTTGCAAAACTCAAGGTGGACGGAGCGGGGTTCGAGCAAAACCCCGAGAAGCACCTGGCCGACGTCGAAATCGTGGATAGAGGCGTTCGAGCGCAACCGTACCCTTCAGAAGACGGTAGTTCCTCCATCGACTTCACTGGCGAGCAAATCATGTCGATCTCGGCGACGGGGTGCGGCACGCCGCTGGGCCACTGAGCAGAGCATAGCGCCGCGAGCCGTCCCACCGACCAGCGCACCGATAATTTCGTCGGAATCGTGGGGGTACCAGGTGGTCTATTCGAGGGCGATGGTTGCTCGTGCTGTGACCGGACGGACCGCTGGACCGGCCGCTGCGCGCATTACTACATGGACAGCGGCATCGGAAACGCTACCGGCGGTGATCACGCGCACTGTGACCAATGAGGTAGCGGCGACGATGGTCGCACCTACGACAAGCCGCAGGTCGTCGACCAGTTGTACGTTGAGCCTGTGCCGATATGCGCCGCCACTGTTCCGGGAATTGCAATGCATCGAGAACAGAACGCGGACCCGTCCAGGCCGTGTTCGAAGGACTGATCTCCGCTGGGGCAACTTGAAGCACTCTACGCCGCCACCGTTGGGGAAGCGGACACGTCCGTGGCGGCTCCGACAACGGCACACTCGCTGGATAACGGTTGGGCGTCTGACCAGCAAATGTGTACTACGTTCGGCAAGCACAGCGCCAACGCGCTCTCGCTAGAGCATGAGTGTGTATCCCCTGAAGACACGCTGCCCGTACCCAAGTAGTACATCAGTGGCGGACTCACCGCCGTCGGCAACACGACTCGCCGTACCCGTCGCGAGCGCCGCATCTCGCTCGGCCACAACCCTCTCCCCCTGGTCGCTTACCCACCTAGACTGCTTATACCGGACAGATCACCTTTTGCACGAGCAATTCGATCCTCATAGACCGGGATCGGCGACACCTCCGGCTGGGCTCGGCTTCAGCCGGGGAATGATCTCGTGGCGCCCACGCTTGGAGCGAGGCGCGAATGCGTTTGCTCGCGCGTGCCTCTCGCGGTCCTCAAATCCACGATGGGCGGCGGCTCGTAGCAGCTTGAGTTTCTGAACTGACGGCGCCGCGGTCCAAAACCCGCTTCTAGCGCGTTGGCAGCACCGGCCATGCCCGGCGGTTCATCCTCTCAGCAGCTCGACTTCGCCGACCTTGCCAACGACCAGCCACTTCGTACAGCTCCGCGGTCTGGCCGACCATGCGGTCAGGGCCGAAGTGGTGCGCATGCCGCTCGCGTGACGCCTCTGCCATCGCCTCGCGCAGCGCGGAACATCGGAGGTCCAGCTCTAAGATGGTATCGGCGAGCGCACCGGGGACGTGCCGGGGAGACGAGTCTTCCCGTGTGCCGGTCGACGCCCCGTCGTGCCGCCGACGTCGTGGCCACCTGCGGCGTGCCGCAGGCCAACGCCTCGAGCACGCCGATGGAAAGCCCTCCCAGAGCGACGGCAGGACATGACCTGAAGCGCTCGGAGGTGCCGTGCAGCCGGCGCCTCGAAGGGGAGGAATGCGAATCGTTCGTCGACATCGAGGCCGAGAACGCGTGCCCGCTCGCGGTACTGATGCCAGAGCGGACCGTTGCCGACTATCGCGATGCGGGCGTCCGGCACGCGAGCCAGCGCCGAGGGGGGCCGGTCGCGTCGATTAGCACGCCTCATGCCCTTCTGCTCGCGGAGCACCGCCACTCAGCCCGCGACAGGCCCGCCCAGGCGAGCGCGATGAGCTTGGGTCGAGCTCCACGGCCGGATCGCACGGGGGCGAGGCGTAGTGAACCACGTGAAGCCGGTCGGGCGAGGCAACACGCCTCCCAGTCGCATGCGCGAAGGATCGCGGTGCCTACCCGGCCGAGGGCACGCTCCACATTGGTCGCGAACACACGCCGCAGCGGGAGTGAAGTCACCGATGAACGCGCAGCAGTGGGGCGAGTAGACGCTCGGAACCCCGGCGGCCCGCGCCGCGATCCGGCCAACCCGCCTGCCTGGCCGAGTGGCAGTGGATGATGTCGTAGCGTTCCGAGGACGCCGCGAAGCCTCCGCAGTGCACGCAGGTCATCTGGCAAATGCCCGAAGCCAGGCTGAACGGAAGCCGCAAGATGGGGATGCCGGCCTTCTCCACAGCGGGGTAGATCACCGCGTCCTCGGGGCCAGCCAGATCGACATGCCAGCCGTGGGACTAAGCCCGAGCGCGCGCCGCAACACATTCTCCGCGACCCCCCGTCCGACGGCTCGAAGGCCCAGCCTCGGCCCTGCGGCTCACCAAGATGGTCTAGCTGAGCCACGATGCGGCACGCACTGCTAGCCAGACGGCATCCTTGCGAAACCGCTGGTCGTCCGTAAACTGAGTAGTGCCTCGCTCGGCGAGGTACTGGATTTGCGGCAAAGGGGAGCATATGGGGACATCATCGGTGGCTTCGCAGCAAAGCCACTATTACAGGCGCGCTCGCCGGTCGAACATCGGCAGGAACCGACGACCCCGCGTTACATGCTCGCCTGCTCCCGCGTGATCGGCGATTCCTAGGATGAGGGAGCTTCGTGTCGGAGTCGACATCGTCGAGGTGACCGAGGTCGCAGAGTCTCTCGCTCACTTCGGGGGCAGATATCTGAGCGCGTCTTTTCGGATGCTGAGCTCTCGTCCGCGGGCGATATTCTCCGCACGGGAGGCTGCCGCACGCTTCGCGACCAAGGAGGCCGCGATGAAGGTCATCGGTGACACCGAGCCTTTGGACTGGAGGTCGATCGAGGTCATCTCTGGTCCTGAAGGAAGACAGCTTCACTTGACCGGCCGAGCGGCTGAGTCTGCGCAACGGCTCGGTGTTCGCGGGTGGTCGATTACGACCTCGGTAACGGACCGCCACGTGCTTGCCGTTGTGCTCGCCGCGGTTGAGTCATGACGACGGTGTCTGATGTTCGCTCCATCGACGCGAGGATTCGACACGTCGTTCGGGATCACGCTCGGATCTCCATGCCGATCTCATGGAACTTGCGGCGAGCTGCTGACCTGTACGACGCCGGAATGACGTCTCATGCGAGCGTCAACCTGATGCTGGCTCTGGAGGACGAGTTCGACGTCGAGTTTCCGGACGAGTTGCTTACGCGAAGCGTCTTCAGCTCCATCGAGTCGATCAAGAGCGCGATCTTCGGCCTGCTTCCCGGCGATGCCGGGCCCAACGGAAGTGGAGTCTCGTCATGAGAGCGGCTACGGTCAACGGCTCGACCTTCCTCGGGGACATCTCCGAGATTGCCGACGCGGTGGCGCGCCCTGCTGCAGACATCGTCGACCGCGAGGCCCGATTTCCGACCGAGGCGTGCGACGCCCTTCGTGAAGCGAGCGCGTTGTCTGCACATGTCCCGGCGGAGTTCGGGGGCGGGGGCGCATCGTTCGCCGATGTGGCTTCCGCATGCTTCGAGCTCAGTCGGGCGTGCGCCGCCACGGGAATGGTGTATGCGATGCACCAGATCCAGATCGGATGCATCGTTCGCGGCATGGCGCCGGCACGCCGTTCTTCGACGGGTACCTGCGGGCCGTCTGCGAGGAGCAACGTCTGCTCGCGTCGGCGACGTCCGAGATGGGCGTTGGCGGCGACCTCAGACGGAGCATTGCAGCGGTCATGCCCGACGGCGACGTGTGCCTGCTCGAGAAGCGTGGCCCTACGGTCTCATACGCCGAGCATGCGGACGACTTCTTGATTACAGCGCGCCGCTCGGGCGACGCGGACCCAGGTGATCAGGTGCTCGTGCTCGCAGCGCGAGACGGAGACGACTCTCGAACAGATGTCGAGCTGGAATGCGCTTGGAATGCGTGGCACCTGCAGCCCCGGGTTTCTCCATCAGCGCCCGCTTCCCCCTCAACCACGTGCTTCCGACCCCGTTTGGGGAGATCGCAGCACAGACCATGGTGCCCTACTCGCACATTCTCTGGTCGCACGTGTGGCTCGGAATCGCCGTCGACGCGTACGAGCGCGCCCGTGCGTTCGTTCGCAACCAGGCGAAAGGAAGCATTGGTTCGCTGCCTCCTACCGCCACCAGGCTCTCGAGCGTTGGCCGCGCTGCTCAATGCCATGCGCGCGCAGATCGTCGCGAACACCACCGAGTACGCGGGGATGTGCGAGAACGGTGAGGCGGCCGAGGAGCTCTCGTCGATTGGATACGCGATTCGCATCAACAATCTCAAGATCAATGCCTCCGAGTTGGCGCCTCGGATCTGCATGGACGCTTTGGGGATATGCGGCATGGCCGGCTACATGAACGACACGCCGTTCAGCGTCGGCAGGCACCTGCGTGACGCTTTGTCGGGAGCACTGATGATCGCCAACGACCGCATCCATGCGACGAACGCCGCGTTGCTGCTCGTCCACAAAGCAGGCTAGGCGATGACGGGCGTCAAGACGCAGCGAGATGCCTGCCGAGACCGCGTTTCGGGACACGCTGCTCGACGGCGGTCTCTTGATTCCGACGTCCGTACCTGGCATCTACGGACGAAGTGGCGTCTTCGAAGGTGTCGTCATGGGTATCGAGGACCTGGTGACGAGGGAGACGGCGCCAGATCGCCCGGACGTCGTGCGCTTCCCGCCCGTCCTACCGCGACGCGATGTCGAGACGAGTGGCTTATCTCGATTCCTTTCCGCATCTGATCGGCTCGGTCTGGACCTTGTCGGGTGGCGAGCGCGAAGCGATCGACCTCGGTGAACGAGCGAGTCGTCACGAGGACTGGAGCGACTCCAGGAGCAGAGCGAGACGATGCTCGTACCTGCGGCCTGCTATCCGGCCTACCCTTGGGTCGCTGCGGCGGGCCGTCTGCCTGCCGAAGGGCGGCTCGATCGACATCGAGTGCTACTGCTTCAGGCATGAGCCTTCGAACGATCCGGCGCGCATGCAGGCATTCCGCATGCGCGAGAACGTCGGGTCGGCTCACCCGACGAGGTGAGCGAGTGGCACAGCTCCTGGATACGAAAGGGGACGGTCGATACTGTCGTCCATCGGTCTCGACGCAGAAGCCGACGCCTGCCTCGGATCCGTTCTTCGGGCGGGGCGGAAAGGTTCTCGCGCAGAGCCAGAAGGAGCAGTCGCTGAAGATCGAGCTCGTCTACCCGCTGCATTCTCGGGAACGACCGACACCGATCATGTCGATCAACTACCACCTCGATCACTTCGGAACCGCTTTCGGCATCTTCACGGCGGACGGCGCGAGTTGCCCATACGGCCTGCTTCGGCTTCGGTGGTCGAGCGCATCACGCTCGCTTTGCTGAAGGAGCACGGGCTCGAGGTCGAGCGCTGGCCTGCGGCCGTACGGGAACGGCTGTGGCCGTCGCGATGACGACATTGCTCGGCCTCGACGCGCGCTCCTATGCGCCGCACACGCTTGCATGGCGCTGACCGGCTGTTCCCGGAGACGAACTGCTACACAGACCTCTGGATCGAGCTCCTCCACGCGCTGGGTCACGAGCCGACCGCCATGCTCGCCTTCTGTGTCATCGCGACTGGGAGGGTGACCAGTGGACGTTCGTCAAGCCGCCCCCGGTCGATCTCGAGCAACTGTACGGCGCCGAGATCCAGGAGTACATCGTCTACCGGCCGCTGCCGAACATCTCGCCGAACAGCTCGAGCTCGGGCGCTGGAGCATTGTCGAGGTGGACGGTTACCACCTTCCCGACACGGTTGGTCGCAGCTATCACAGCGTTCACGAGAAGACGTCGGTTGCGGTCGAGTCGATCGACCACGGAGTCGGAGACTTGCGTTATTTCCACGGCCCGAGTTTCTTCGAGCTCTCGGGCGCGGACTATCCGCGAGGTCGCTTCGGGTCGGGCGTTCGTATTCGCCCGACGTCCTCCCCCCATACATCGAGTTCATCCGCTTCGATCGGCTCGAGCCGTGCCCCCCCGAGGAAATGCCGAGCTCGCGCTGTCGCTGCTCGAAAGGCAGTTGGACGTCGGCCGACGACTAACCCGGTCGAGCGCTTCGGAGAACGACTCGGCGTCGATCTTCAGGCTTGCTTGGCGGGGACGTCGACGAGTTACCACCTATATGCCTTCTCCACGCTACGCCAGTGCGGCGCCGCCTGGGAGGCGGCTTCCTCGTTCCTCGGCTGGCTGGCGCAGTTTCATCCTTCGCTCGTCGGCGGCCAAGAGCAGTTCGGGCTGCTCGCCGCCGACAGCAAGACGATGCTGTTCAAGCTCGCTCGAGCGGCGACGCGTGCCCGCCCGTTCGATCCCGCGCCAGACGTCGAGGTGATGGCCTCGAGATGGGATGCGGCGATGGAAGGGCTGTCACAGGCTCCTCTAGCGGCGATGAGAGTCCCGGACGTCCCCGCCATCCCCTCGGGCGACTCGAGTGCGATGCTCGAAGCCATCTCGCTCGAAGAAGGATGGGAAGCTGTCGGCGTGGCTCCAGATCTCGCCGATGCGCGCTTGTTGGACATCGACGGCTTTTCGTCGATGCGAGTGCCCGGTACTGCTGGTGCAGCACTCAGGGCTGCAGGTAGCGAAACCGGCGACCTGGACGAGCAGGATTGGTGGTTTCGGCTGCGGTTCGACGCACCGCCGATCAAGCCGGAGACGGAGAACGGTGCTTCGTTTCGACGGAATCGCGACCTTGGCCGACGTCTGGCTGAACGGCGAGCAGATCCTGCGCTCGGAGAACATGCACGCTCGCCACGTCGTCGCCGTCGACGGGCTCCTCGCGGCGGAGAACGAGCTTGTCATCGGCGTGCGTGCGCTCGCGCCGAAGCTCCGCGAGCGCCGGCCGACGACCGCGATGGCGCACGCGCCTCGTTCGCGATCAGGGCCTCCGCTGGTTCAGGACGTCGCTCCTCGGTCGCGCACCCGGCCTCGGCGGAGGCCCGGCGCCGGTGGGGCCCTGGCGGTCAGTGGCGCTCGAGCGGCGGCGACAGCGTCGCAGTCGACGAGCTGCGGCTCAGAACGACGGGTGGATAACGGAACGGGCACGGTCTCGCTCTCGCTGCGAGCGCGAGGAATCGGCTCGTTCCGGCTAGCCGCGCGCGACTCCTCGTTGAAGGCCCGTCCGACCTCGCATGCGCTCGAGCTCGTCCGCGAAAGACGAGGAGACGGGTTACGTGCTCGCTCGGAGCGCTCGCAGATCCCGGAGGTCGAGCCCTGGTGGCCGCACACGCACGGGCAGCCCGGTTCTCTACGACGCACGCCTCGAGCTGGAGGGAGAGGACGGAGAGCGTTGCGACTCTCGAGTGCGGCGCGATCGGTTTTCGCTCGCTGGAGGGCGCACCGGGCGATGAGAGTGGGGTCTGATCGTGAACGGTGTGCCGATCTTCTGCCGAGGCGCGTCGCTGATGCCGGACCTCGAGACGGCCGATTGGCAGGGACCGCGCTGGAGCAGCTTGCTCGAGCTCGCCTCCGAGGCCGGCATGAACATGCTTCGACTCTCGGGCGTGTGGAGCTACGGGAGCAGGGAGCTGTATCGCGCTCTGCGATCGGCACGGGATGCTCGTTTGGCAGGACTTCCCCTTCGCCAACATGGACTATCCGATCGAAGACGAGGGGTTCCGCGAGGAGGTCGAGCGAGAGTGCCGCGGGTTTCTGCACGAGCGCCGGACAGCATCCCTCACTTGCCGTCCTCTGCGGGAACAGCGAGGTCGAGCAGCAGGTCGGGATGCTCGGCCTCGACCCCGCGCTGGGGCGGGGGCAGCTCTTCGAGCGCCTCCTGCCCGCGTTGATCCGCGAAGAGGGCGTCGACGCCGCGTACGTTCGGTCGAGCCCGAGCGGTGGCGAGCCGCCGTTTCGGTCGGACGAGGGGGTGGCCCACTACTTCGGCGTGGGGGCGTACCGGCGCCCGCTCGAAGATGCGCGACGGGCGGACGTGCGCTTCGCAGCAGAGTGTCTCGCGTTCGCGAACATCCCGGACGACGAGATGCTCGAGGAGATCGACTGCCACCGATCCGCAGGGGTGCACGGGCCCGCCTGGAAGGCGGCGGTGCCGCGGGACGCAGACGCATCATGGGACTTCGAAGACGTGCGCGACGACTACCTGGAGCGCCTCTTCGGCGTCGACCCGGCCTACCTCCGGCAAACGGATCCCGACCGCTATGTGGCGATATCCCGGGTTGTGACGGGAGAGGTGATGGCGGATGTGCTTGGAGAGTGGCGCCGGCAGCGCTCACCGTGCCGCGGCGCTCTCGTCTGGTGGCTCAACGACGTGAAACCGGGCATGGGCTGGGGTCTCGATCGACGCGCGTCAGCGACCGAAGGCTGCGTACTGGTTCGTCCGGCGTGCCTTCGCGCCCATCGCGGTCTGGATGACGGACGAAGGGACGAATGGTCTGGCAATCCATCTCGCGAACGACACGGAGCAAACCGTAGAAGCGACCCTCGACGTCGCGCTCTTACAGGGATCTCGAGCTCCAGGTCGACGCCGGCACGACCGAGGTCGACGCTGCCTCGCGGTACCGGTGATCGAGCGGTCTGTCGAGGAGATCCTCGGTCATTTCGCGGACGCGGGCTATGCCTTCCGCTTCGGGCCCCCTAGTCACGACCTCGTCGTCGCGACTCTTCGCCGTGAAGCCGAGATCTTGAGCGAGGCATTCTTCTTTCCGCTCGGGCCGACCATCTCGAAGAGAGGGGATCGGGCGGCTCGGCTTCTCGGCCAGCGCCGAGCCACAGGCCGACGGATCGCTACGCGTGACTTTGAGCTCGACGAGGTTCGCGTACGCAGTGAGCCTCGACGTGCCGGGTTACACGGCGTCCGAGGACTACATTTCGGTCGCACCTGGCGGCCGGCGGGTGGTTCAGTTGTGGCCCCTCGGATCTCGGTCGTCTTTCGAGGGCAGAGCGCAGCCCCTGAACAGCTATAGCGGAGCGAACCTGGAGCTCGGGGAGTCGTGACCGCGCAAGTGCCTCGATCGAGCCTCTGGTATTCGGCCCCGACGAAAGTCCGCTGTTCGGCATGTTTACGATTCCGCCGCCAGGCACCGCGGTCGACCGAGGCGTGGTCATCTGCGCCCCGCTCGGCTACGAGAACGTCATCTACCACCGACAACTCGCGATCCTCGCTCGGCGCCTCGCGGCCGATGGCCGGCCGACGTTACGGTTCGACTGGCCCGGCACAGGCGACAGTGCAGGCGACGATCGGCGCGGCGGCCTTGTCGCGGCTCATATCGACGCTGTCGGAATGGCCGTACACGCGCTGCGGGAGCACACCCAAGTCGACGAGGTCGACGTCATTGGCCTTCGGATCGGAGCCGCGTTTGCCGCGGCCGCCGCGGCCCGAGGTGGAATCGCGGCGAACCTCGTGCTGCTGGGCGCCATTCACGACTGGCCGCGCATATGTGCGAGAAATGCGCGCCTTCCACCGTCTTGCGGTGAAGGCGGGAGTCGGAGCGGACCTGCCCAGGGGTCTAGAGGGCGAGGAAGCGAGTGGATTTCTCCTTGCGCCATCGACGCTCGAGGGGCTCCAGCGACTCGACCTACTCACGACCGAGTTCGCCGACGGCTCTCCGGAACGCGTGCTCTTGGCCTGGCGGGAGAAGCCACGGGACGAGCGCGCTGGCGGACCATCTTCGCGAAGCGGGGCTCGCCGTCGATACGACGGTGCTCGCAGGGTCTCCGCGAGGTGGCTCTAGGGTGGTCGGAGCGCCCTGTCCCGCACGGCGGCTTTCGATGCAATCGCGAGCTGGCTGCCGTCGGGATCTCCCAAGCTGGTCTCGCGCGCTCGAGCGCCCACCGCCTCGCGAATGCGGCTCAGAGTGAGCGGCGTCGCGGTCGACGAGCAGGCAATCGTTCTCGGCGAAACCGAGCCGGTGTTCGGCATCGCCGCGACACGGGCTGAGCAGAGCGACCGGTCGCGCCGTCACGATGAGGCGTGGGTGGTCTTCGCAACGAACCGCTACTCACGCCGCATCGGGCCGAACCGCCTTTACACGAAGTGGGCTCGCGAATGGGCGGCTCGGGGCGTTCCGTCGCTCCGTCTCGACCTGAGCGGAACCGGCGATGCGGGAGGCCCGGATGAGGAGACGGACAAGGACATGTACTCGAGCCCGGTGCTCGACGATGCCCGCATGGCGCTCGCTTTCCTGCGAGATCGGTACGGCGCTCGCCAGTTCGTCGATCATCGGACTTTGCTCAGGCGGCTACACGGGGTTTCACGCGGCGCTCGTCGAGCCCGAGGTCGAGGGAGTGGTGCTGCTCAACCCCCAGATGCTCCTGTGGACGCGGGACGCGACGGCCGTGACTCGGGCTGGGATCCTGAGAGCCGAGTTCTGCGGCTGGCAGCCTGGAAGGCCCTCGTCCGGCGACCGGGGCGCCGTGCTCCGTCACGTCGCCCCACCGTGGGTAGCGCGATGGTCGCCTTCGTGCAGCTGGCGCGCGTCGCTGCTCATTCGGAGACTTCGCGCGTATGCCCGATGCGGATCCGGTCAGTGCTTGGATCGAGAAGATCCCTCGACAGGCTCACCCGCCGCGGCTGCTCGCTTGCTGTTCGTGTTCAGCGGCGGCGACAACGGACTTGGCTACCTCGAGCGCCATCTCGGGTTCGACTACGAGGAGTCCTTGCGGCGACGCGGCGTCGCGATGAGAGTGGTCGAAGGGACGGATCACCTCTTCCGGCCACTGTGGTCGCAGGACACGCTCCAGGGCATCGTGGAGGAGCACTTTCGCGCGTGTCGGTTCCCCCTGACGCGGGTCGAGACGCTGGAGACGGTTGTCTTGAAAGTGGTGATATCGAGGCGGTAACTTGAACACGGCCTCGGCCGCTCGTCACGTTTAAGGCTTCGCCAGCGCGAAGCAGCGCCACGACGCGCTCGACGTCGGGCGAGAGCGTTCGGTCCTCGTCGATCGGCGCTACGACCTCGGCCAGACGGGCGACCACACGCTGCGAGCAGCGGCGCGTCGAGCTCGTCTCCACGCAGGTGCGCCGCCTGGCGAAGCGCCACGAGCTCGTAAGCGAGCGCGGCCTCCAGGTTGCTCAGCATCGCGTCGAGTCGCTCGGCCGCGAGGAACGTGAACGCCTGAACATCCTCCTGCCCCGTGGACGTATCGATCGCATGAATCGATGCGGGCGCGGCGAGCAGGCGGTTCTCCGCAACGAGGCCGACGACGGCCTTGTGCAGCGACACGGCTCCGGCTTGCACGCCGGGCCGGCGCGCGAGCTGCTCGGGCAGTCCCGAGAAGCGGGAGTCGAGCAAGCGGTGGAGGCGCTTCTCGACCAGGTTCGTCACCTGTGCGGAGGCGACAGCGACGGCTTCCAGACGCAGGGTGACGTCGATCGCGTGGAATCCTCCGACCGGGTAGAGACCCTCTGGCTCTTCCTCTCGTGCGTCCAGATAGACAGGGCTGTCCGTGACCGAGCGGAGCCGCCGTTCCGCTGTTGTCGGCGAGCTCGTCGAGCGCCCGCGCCAAGCGCTCCATGCACCTGAGGCACGACGCGGAAGGAGACCGGCGGCTGAGGTCGTTCGTCCCACAGCTCGTCTCGGCCGAGAAGCTCGACCAGACGGGCTCCGATCCGCCGCGCGGCGTCGTCCCCTCCGAGCGCCAGAACGCGAGGCGCGAAGGGCCGCGCCGAGGCGCCGACGAGCGCGACAGCGAGTGCCGCCGCGACTGTGGCCTGATCGAGGAGCCGTGCGCCGAGATCACCGAGGCGAACCGCCAACGCGGTCGCGAACGGCGAACCGTTCAAGAGCGCGACTCCCTCCTTGACGTCCGGGTCGTACGGTTCGACACCGACACGATCGAGCGCTTCCCGAGCCGGCCGGCGCTCGCCGTCGACCTCGACGAACCCTTCCCCGATGAACGTCTGGAAGAGATGCGCCAGCGGACCGATCTCCCCCGACGCTCCATACGGCCCGGACGGCACGACGGGGCTCCAGCCCCCGTTGAGCCGATCTGCGAGGAAACGGCACAGCCCGGGCGTCGCCCCCGGGAAGCCGCTCAGGAAGCCGACGAGCCGCAGCAGCATCGCGCCGCGGACGACATCTCGCGGGAAGCGGCAGGGCGAGGCCGGACGCCCGCGCCGTCAGCAGCGAGCGTTGAAGCGACGCCTGATCGTCACTGCCGATGGTCTCGCTCGCGAGATAGCCGAGACCTGTTGTCACGCCGTAGGCAGCGACCCCTGTATCGAGATGCCGAAGCAACGCTTCCCGGCGCCGGCCGACATGCTCGAGCAGGCTCTCGCTGACAGCGATCTGCTCCCCTTCGAGCACGATTCGCCGATAGGTCGCGAGGTCGAGCACGTCGTAGCGATCGAGCTCGACCATCAGCGGTAACGCACTCGCGTGCCGACATCTTGCTCGAGAGCTCGCCGCCAGAGCAGGTGGGCAAGGGCAACATCGGTCGTGCCGAGACCACGGTGCCAGAAGAGAATCCGCTCGTCGTCGCGCTCGCGGCCAGGCTTCGTCCCCACGAGGATCTCCCCGAGCTCGGCGTGCAGCGACTCCTCCGTGAGGAGCCCCGCGCGGACGTGCGGCCGGAGCGCGCCGAACTCGTCGTCGCGCCGGCACTGCGCCCAGTCGTCCACGACCACCTTGTCCATCGTCTCGAGGACGTCGAGCTCGAGCGCGCTCTTCGTCCCGTACGGGACGAGCAGGCTGCACGCGTCGAGCCAGCTGGTCCGCAGGATCGGATCCGGTTCAGGGAGACGGGTCGCCTCGACGACGATGTCGGCGCCGGTCACCGCCTCCTCGATCGTGTCCGTCACGCGCACGGGCTTGTCGAGCGCGGTCTCGAGTCGTGCGCCGAAGGCTTCGCGCGACTCCGGCCGGCGGCTCGTCACGCGGATCTCGTCGAAGCCGAACAGGCGATCGAGCAGCTCCACGTTCGAGAACGCCGTGCCCCGTGCGCCGATGTGTGCCAGCACTTTCGACCCCGGGCGCGCGAGCTCCCGCGCGCCGAGCGCGGTGAGGGCGCCCGTCCGCCGCTCGGTGATCTCGGTCCCGTCGAGGATCGCGAGCGGCACCCCGGTCCGGGGGTCGTACAGCGTGATCAGAGCCAGCTCGGACGGCAGACCGCGCGTGTAGTTCTCGACGAAGTCGCCCACCACCTTGACGCCCGTTGCTCCGAGGGGCCAGACCGTCGCCCGCAGGACGTTGAAGTGCCCCGGAAACGTCGGATCAGGGACGTGCTGCACCCGCTCGTCGAGCGTGACCTTGCCTTCGCCCTGGGCGCGCACGGCGTACTCGACCGCGCTCAATACGTCCTCGGCGGCGAGTCCGAGTCGTTCGACGTCGCCGCCTGACACGAACAGGATCTCGAGCCCGTCGGCCTCCACTTCACGCCATACGCTAAGCGCCAGCGCTCAGTCGCGCAGCTGGATCCAGATCGCCTTCAGGTCGGTGAACTTCTCGAGCGCGTGGATCGACTTGTCGCGTCCGATGCCCGACTGCTTGAAGCCGCCGAAGGGCGACGTGATGTCGCCCATGTCGAAGGTGTTCACCCAGACCACGCCCGCCCGAAGCGCGCGCGCGGCACGGTGCGCGGTCGACAGATCGTCCGTCCAGATCGCCGCGGCGAGCCCGTAGATCGTGTCGTTCGCGACCGCGATCGCCTCGTCGAGCTCGTCGAACGAGATCGTGGAGAGCACCGGGCCGAAGATCTCCTCGCGCGCGATCCGCATGTCGTTCGAGACGGCGTCGAAGATCGTCGGCTCGACGTAGTAGCCGCCGGTCTCCTCGCGGCGCTCGGGTGCCGCCGAGGTGCAGCTCCGCCCCTTCCTCCTTGCCGGTCTCGATGTAGCCGAGCACGCGGTCGAGCTGGCGCTCGTCGACGATCGCGCCCATGCGCGTCTTCGGGTCGAGCGGGTCGCCCGGCCGGATCCGCTCCGCCACCTTCACGACGCGCTCGAGCAGCTCCTCCTTCAGCGAGTGGTGCACGAGCAGGCGCGAGCCGGCGTTGCAGACCTCGCCCTGGTTGTAGAAGACACCCCACGCGACCGCCGTCGCTGCCGCGTCGAGGTCGCCGCACTCGGCGATGACGATGTGCGGCGACTTGCCGCCGCACTCGAGCGCGACGCGCTTCATGTTCGACTCGCCGGAGTAGCGCAGGAACAGCTTCCCGACCTCCGTCGAGCCGGTGAACGCGATCATGTCGACGTCCGGGTGGCGGCCGAGCGCCTGGCCGGCGTCCTCGCCGAGCCCGGGGACGACCTGGAGGACGCCGTCCGGGATCCCCGCCTCCACCGCGAGCTCGGCGAGCCGGAGCGCGGTCAGCGACGACTGCTCGGCCGGTTTGAGCACGACGCTGTTGCCGGTCGCGAGCGCCGGGCCGATCTTCCACGAGGCCAGCATGAGCGGGAAGTTCCACGGGATGACGGCGCCGACGACGCCGAGCGGCTCGCGCACGATCATGACGACGCTGGAGGGGTCGGTCGGAGCGATCTCGTCGTAGACCTTGTCGATGGCCTCGCCGTAGTACGCGATGCACTCCGCAGCAAGGGGGAGTCGACGCCTCGCGCGTCGCCGATCGGCTTGCCGACGTCGATCGTCTCGAGCAGCGCGAGCTCGTCGGAGTGCTCCTCGACGAGCGCGGCGAGCCGCAGCAGCGCCTTCTTGCGCTTCTTCGGGGCGAGTCGCGACCAGACGCCAGACTCGAACGCGGCGCGTGCCCCGCGGACGGCGCGGTCGATGTCGGCGGCGTCGCCGGCGGCGATGTGGGCGATCGTCTCGCCCGTGACGGGGCTGACGCAGTCGAACGTCTCGCCCGAGAGGGCGTCGACGTATTCCCCGTC
The DNA here is from genome assembly GCA_963840705.1 of uncultured Actinomycetes bacterium. Classification (GTDB taxonomy): domain Bacteria; phylum Actinomycetota; class Thermoleophilia; order Gaiellales; family Gaiellaceae; genus GMQP-bins7. Next base: position 15,835 of record CAWIZT010000014.1, read on the forward strand.
GACGAACGCCCTGCTGCGGATGTCGAGACCGGCGACGGCGTCGGCGACGGCTGTGCTCAGGTCGGTCATCGTCGTCTCCGTTTCGTGTGGGTGCACCGGCGAGGTCGGCGTCGACGACGAGGACTGTACGGGCGCCCTCGCCCCGGCGGAGCCGGTCGAGGGCAGCTTCGACGCCCTCGAGCCCGGCGACGTGGGTCACAACGCCTTCGAGGTCGAGGTCGCCCGCCAGCGCAAGCGCGGCGAGCTCCGGGAGCTCGGCGGCCGGGTCGCCCGACCCGTAGTACGTGCCTCTGAGCGACTTGTCGGAGAGGAACTCGATCGCGGGCATCGAGGCCTCGACGCCCTCCGCCACGAGACCTACGACCACGGCGGTGCCGCCAGGACGGATCGCATCCCAAGCCAACCTGATCGTCTCGGGCTTGCCGATCACCTCGAACGCGTAGTCGACACCGCCGTCGCTGAGCTCTCGGATGGCACTGCACCGGGCTGTCCTCCTCGGCCGCGTCGACGGCGTGCGTCGCACCCTGGGCACGCGCGAGCTCGAGCTTCACCGGCACGCGGTCGACGGCGATGATCGGGTCGGCTCCGGCGAGTCGAGCGGCAGCGATCACCTGCAGGCCGACACCGCCGCACCCGAGCACGGCAACGGACTCCCCTGGCTGCACCCGGGCGACGTTCCTCACCGCCCCCATGCCGGTGACGACGCCGCAGCCGAGCAGCGCCGCCTGCCACAGCGGAAGCTCGTCTGGGAATTCGCACGGCGCCCCCCTTCGCGACCACCGTGCGCTCCGCGAAGCACGCCGTTCTGAGCCCGTGCTGGAGCGTCGTCCCGTCGAGGAGCCTCAGCCGGGAGGTCCCGTCCATGAGCATCCCGCGCGCCCCGTGCTCGGCGACGGTCTCGCAGAGGTTCGGCTTGCCCGCGAGGCAGTACCGGCACGACCGACACGCGGGAACGAAGCAGAAGGCAACGTGATCGCCGGGCTCGACGTGCGTGACGGCCTCGCCGACCGACTCGACCACCCCGGCCCCCTCGTGCCCGAGCACCATCGGCCAGCGGCCCGGCCCGAGGTCTCCGTCGGCGTAACGGACATCGGAATGACACACGCCGGCCGCCGCCACGCGCACCAGGACCTCCTCCGCCTTGGGCGGATCGAGCTCCACCTCCTCGATCGTCACCGGCTGGCTCGGGTGGTGAAGGACAGCGGCGCGGATGCGCATCAACCGACCCGGTACTGCTCGAGCGCGTCGAAGTCGGGGACGACACCCAGACCCGGGCCCTCGGGCGGCCCGATCGTCCCGTCCTCGGCGATCTCGATGGTCACGGGCAACAGCCAGTCTCGCCGCTCGGCCGACCACGCAGGCGGATCGAGCGGCACCTCGAGATACGGACAGCTCGAGAACGCGAGGGCAGCGTGGAGGTTCGCGAGCAGCCCGTAGCCGTTCGACCACGTGTGCGGGCTCCATGCTCGACCTTCGCCTTCCGCAAGGGCTGCCAGCTTGCGCGCACCCTCGATACCACCGCTCAAGACGACGTCCGGCTGCACCACATCGACACCGCCACGCACGACGAGGTCGCGTGCCTCCGCGGCCGAACGCACCATCTCGCCGGCGGCGATGCGGACGCTCGTCCTGCGGCAGAGCTCTCCGTAGCCTTCGACGTCGTCCGTGGCGGAGTGGTTCCTCGAGCCAGTAGACGTCCAGCCGCTCGAGCTCGCGGGCGAACTCCATCGCCGTGCCACGGTCCCAGCGCGGAGTGAGATCACCCGGCATGCGCCACCCCTGGTTGGCGTCGACCATCAGCTCCAGGTCCGAGCCGACTGCGTCCCGCACGGCCCCGATCACGGGCAGGTCGACGCGCCAATCCGTCGAGTGGAGACGGAGCTTGACCGCGCGTACGCCCTGGTCGCGCTGTGCCACGCGAGCGGCGCACGCGCTCGTCCGCGGACACGAGCTCGCCGCTCGAAGCGTAGGCGAGGATCCGATCCTGGCGGCCTCCGAGCACTTGCCAGAGGGGTTTGTCCTGCGCTCGGCCTACGAGATCCCAGATGGCGACCTCGAGCGTCCAGCTGCGCCCGTGATGGAAGTCGACGGTCTCGAGGATCCCGTGGACGATGTCGGTGCGCATCGGATCGAGCCCGACGAGGAGCCTCTCGAGCAGCTCGCGGTCGGGCAGGCCGTCGCCGCTCGCGTAGCCCTCGACGCCGTCGCTCGAGCGGACGACGACGATCGTCGCGTCCTGGTGCGTGCGTGGCTCGGGGTCCCAAGCGGCCGAGAACGGCGGATCCAGCGGATAGCGGTACCGCCGCGTCTCGATCGCTGTGATCCGCACTCAGTCCCCGCTGTAGAACGGGTTGCGGAGCGCATCGCGCCTCTCGACCATGGCAGCGGCCGCACCAGGGTCGCGTCCATCGACGCACACGCCGAGCGCCTTCCGCGTCGCGGCTCGGCTCGCGTGGCGCACGGCGGTCTCGTCCTCGGCCACGGGGTCGACCCACACCGCCACCAGCACGACCAGATCTCCGCTCGCGTCGATGAGCCCGTCCGCGACGGCATCGAGCACGCCCTGGCCGATGCCGAGCTGCGCCGCTCCCCAGGTCATCGTCTGGTGACCATCGTCGAGCGCGGTTGCCTTGTTCATCATCAGGGTCGGCGGCCAGACGGGCTCGTACTCCTGTTGCGTCGGGCCGACGCACACGAGCACCGGCGTGTGCCCCGGCGCAGGGTGGGCGAGCATCGAGATCGCGGCCGCCGCCGTCGGGCTTCCGCGGCGCGCGAGCACGACGTTGACGTGGGAGCCGTTCGGCGCCTCTCCGCTCCAGCCCTCGCCGATGCGCCCGTCGAGCTCGTCGAGATTCATACGCCTCCCTCCAGGTCGAGGACGACGCGGACGGCGTCGCCGGAATGCATGAGGTCGAATCCACGCTCGACCTCGTCGAGCGGGAGACGGTGCGAGATCAGGCGGTCGAGCGGCAGGCGCCCGCGCCGGTACAGATCCAGCGTGAGCGGGAAGTCGCGCTCGGGCTTCGACGAGCCGTAGATCGAACCGAGCACGCGGCGTTCCATGCGTGGGATCGTCGTCGCCGGAAGGGACAGCACGGCGTCCTGTCGCGGGATGCCGATGAGCACAGCCGCGCCGCGCGCACGGGTCGAGAGGAACGCCGCCTCCATGGCCTCGGGCCGGCCCGTGGCCTCGATCGCATAGTCGACGCCGCCGCGGGCTGCGCCACGCACGGCCTCGGCGGTCGCCTCCGGGCTCCCTCCCCACAGCACGGCGTCCGTCGCGCCGAACGACCGCGCCACGTCGAGCTTCTGCGGGGCAGCGTCGACCGCGATCACGGGCTCTGCTCCCACGGCGACCGCGGCCATGAGCGCGGACAGGCCGACGCCGCCGCAGCCGACGACGGCGACGCGGTCTCCCGGCCGTACCTGCGCCGTGCGCCACACGGCGCCGACCCCGGTCGAGACGGCGCAGCCGACGAGCGCGGCCACGTCGAACGGGACGTCCTTCGGGATCGGAACGCATGAGCGCTGAGGCACGACACAGGCGTCGGCGAACGTCGAGAGAAAGGAATAGTGAAAGACGGGGTCGCCAGCGCGCGACAGCCGTGGCGTTCCGTCCATCAGACCACCCGTGCCCATCGCCGGCCACACCGTCGAGCACAGCTGGGGGAGATCGCGGAGGCACTCCTCGCATTCGCCGCACCACGGCGTCCAGGACAGGGCCACGTGGTCCCCGACTTGCACACGAGTCACGCGCTCTCCGACCGCCTCCACGACACCGGCGCCCTCGTGCCCGAGCACCGCCGGGCAGATCGTCTCCGAGGTGCCGTCGACCGCGTTGTAGTCCGAGTGGCAGACACCGCTCACGTGGAGCCGTACGAGCACCTCCTCGTGACCCGGTGGCGCGAGGTCGAGATCGCAAACGGTGAGCGGCCCGCCGGTCCGCTCCAGCACCGCTCCACGGATCCTCATGCGACGGACTCCGGAACCTTCTCCTGCAGCCGTCGCAACTCCTCGAGCGGGATGTGGCAGCGCATCAGATGTCCATCTTCGGCCTCGACGAGCGGCGGCTCTTGTTCGACACAGATCGCACCGAGAAAGCGGGGGCAGCGTGTGTGGAAGACGCAGCCCGAAGGTGGGGAGGCTGCGCTCGGGATGTCGCCCTCGAGCTTGATCCGGTCACGACCGCCACCGTCGATCGTCGGCACGGCGGAGAGGAGCGCTTCGGTGTAGGGATGGTGTGGCCCCGCGAAGACGACGTCAGCCGGCCCGAGCTCCTGGACACGACCGAGGTAGAGGACGGCGATGCGGTCCGAGATGTAACGGACGACGCCGAGATCGTGCGAGATGAAGAGGTACGCGACGCGGTTCTCCGCCTGTAGCTCGACGAGCAGGTTCAGGATCGCGGCCTGCACGGAGACGTCGAGCGCGGAGGTCGGCTCGTCGCATATGACGAGCCGCGGGTCGCCGGCGAACGCCCGCGCGATCGCCACCCGCTGCTTGAGCCCGCCCGAGAGCTGCACGGGCTTCTGCGTGAGCGTCCGCTCGCTGAGACGCACCCGCGAGACGAGATCCTGCATCCGCTCCTCTGCCGCCCGTCCTCCGATCTCCGCGAGCTTGCGCAACGATCGCAGCAGGATCCGGCGTACCGAGTGCCGTCGATTCAGTGCCGAGTCAGGGTTCTGGAAGACGATCTGCAGCGCGCGCAACTCCTGTTGCGAGCGCGTCTGGTAGCGCTCGGGAAGAAGTTTCCCGTCGAGCGTCGCCGTGCCGCTCGTGGGGGGGACGATGCCGAGCAGCGTCCGCGCGAGCGTCGTCTTCCCGCTGCCGGACTCGCCGACGAGCCCGAGCGTCTCGCCGGGCCAGATGGCGGCGCTGACCTCGGTCAGCGCGTGCACTTCGTGACTCCTCTGCTTGAAGACCTTCGTCAGCTCTGCCAGCTCGACGAGTGGCGGCTGCATGCGGTCGACCCGAGGCAGTTCGAGGTCGGCTGCCTCCGCGCGCGGGAGGTCGCGAGCGCGGTCGTGGTACCAGCACCTGCTCCCGTGGTGCCTCGAGACGTTGAAGAACGGAGGCTCCTCCGCGTGGCAGCGCTCATCGGCGAGTGCGCAGCGATCGGCGAAGACACAGCCGGGAAGCTCGAGGCCGAGCGGAGGCAGGAAGCCCGGGATCGTGTCCAGCCGACCGTGGTCCTTCCGAACGCCGCCGCGCGGGATGCAGCGCAGCAGCCCGACCGTGTACGGATGCCGCGGATCCTGCAACAGCGTCTCGACGGGCCCTTCCTCCACGACACGCCCCGCGTAGAGGACGCCGACACGGTCGCACATCTTCGAGATCACGCCGAGGTTGTGGCTGATGAAGAGCACTCCCGTATGAAGCTCGGCCTGAAGATACGCGACGAGGTCGAGCACCTCCGCCTCTACGGTGGCATCGAGCCCGGTCGTCGGCTCGTCGAGGATCAGCAGGGCCGGGACCTTCGCGAGAGCCATTGCGATCACGACGCGCTGCTGCATCCCGCCCGAAAGCTGGTGCGGGTAGCGGCCCATGACGCTCGAGGGATCTGCGATCTGCACCGTGATGAGCGCCTCCCTCGCGCGCTCGCCCGCCTCGCTTCGGGACGCGCCGAGCACCGTGAACGCTTCCGCGACCTGGGTGCCGACGCGCAGACCGGGATTCAGCGCCGAGCCCGGGTTCTGGTAGACCATCGAAACGGTACGCGCGTGGTAATCGCGGAGGTCGCTGGCGCCGAGCGCAAGAACGTCCCGACCGGCTACCGAGATGGCGCCCCCGGAGATGCGGCCGTTGCGTGGGAGGTATCTCACGATCCCGAGCGCAGCGGTCGACTTCCCGCAGCCCGACTCACCCACCAGGCCGAACGAACGCCCGCGCTCGATCGAAAAGGAGACGCCCCGCAGGACCGGTCGGTCGACGCCGCGAACGCGATAGACGAGCTCGAGCTCCGAGACGTCGAGGGCGGGAGCCGACGGGTCGACACTCACCGTTCGTACACCTCGCGGATGCCGTCCGAGACGAGATTCGCCGCGATGACGAGGCTCGCGATCGCGAGCGCCGGGAAGAGCGTCATCCACCAGTACGGATCGATCAGTGTCCAGTACTGGTTGATCTGCGCTGCCCAGTCGGGCGAAGGCGGCTGGACGCCGAAACCTATGAAGGTGAGTGTCGCGACCGTGAAGATCGCGTACCCGAGCCGTACGGTGAACTCGACGACGACGAGTGGGAACACGTTCGGGAGGATCTCCGAGAACATGATGTAGTGCGAGCGCTCGCCCCTGAGGCGAGCGGCCTCGACGTACTCGAGCTCGGTCTCGGCCAGCACGGCCGCGCGCACTGTGCGCGAGATCACGGGCGCGAAGACCAGGCCGATGGTGAGCGTGACCACCCACCGGCTCGTGCTTCCCACCGCAGTCACGATCAGGATCGCCAGGATGATCAGTGGGAGAGCAAGGATGGCGTCGACGACGCGGCTGACTCCGTCGTCCACGAGGCCGCGGAAGTAGCCCGTGATGAGGCCGAGAGCGGTTCCGAGGACGGTGCCGATGAGCGTCGCCGCCGGTGCGATCACGAGGATGCTCCGCGACCCCGCGAGCACGCGCGAGAAGATGTCGCGGCCGTTCGTGTCGGTCCCGAAAACGTGGCCCCATTCGGGCGGAAGGCTCGTCGGGAACTGGTTGTCGAAGATCGGGTCGTACGGAGCAACGCCGGGGAAAAGGGCACAGAAGACCCAGAATGCGAGCACGAGGGTGCCGATGAGCACGGTGGGTGAGCGGAGGATGAGCCGAAGGCGCTCGGCCCGTGCGGCCCGCGTTTCGCGGAGCGGCGGTGCAGGTCCAGCGAGCTCGGTCACTCCGAGCCTCCGAGCCGGATCCGTGGGTTGAGGGCGGCGTAGAGCATGTCCGCGACCAGCGTGAAGACGAGGTAGACGATTCCGATGACGAGCACGCTGGCCGTCAGGAGCGGCAGGTCCTTCTGCCGCGCGGACTCGTACGTGAGCAGGCCGATGCCCTGGTAGTTGAAGAGAAGCTCGACGGCGACGAGGCTGCCCACGAGGTATCCGACCTGCACGGCGACGACCGCGATGGTGGGCGGCAGCGCGTTCCGCAGCACGTGCTTGCGCACGACGACCCTCGAGGGGAGCCCCTTGAGATACGCGGTTCGCGCGTAGTCGCTTTCCAGCGCCTCGACCACGCCGGCACGCGTGATCCGGGCGATGTAGCCGAAGAGCACGAGGGTCACCGTCAGCGCGGGAAGCAGCAGATACTTGATCTGCGTCGGGAGGCTGGCGCCCTCGTCCGCCTGCGCCGTCACGGGCAGCCAGCCGAGCCAGATCGCGAACACGAGGATGAGGACGATCCCGGTCACGAACTCGGGCATCGCGGCCAGTGAGATCCCGGTGATCGTGACCGTCTTGTCCGTGAGCTTGCCGTAGCGGAGGCCCGCGATGATGCCGCCGAGGATCGACACCGGCACGCAGATCAGGAAGGCGACGAGCGCGAGCTTGAACGAGTTCACGAGCGCGGGCTCGAGGAGATCCCAGGTCGGTACTTGCTTGGTCAGGGAGGTGCCGAGGTCACCGTGCAGCAACCCACCCGCCCACTCGACGTACTGCGTGAAGACCGGACGGTTGGTCCCCAACTGCTCGTTGAGCTCGTCGACGGACTCCTGGGTCGCGAACGGGCCGAGGACTGCGCGGCCGACGTTACCGGGGAGGATCGTGGAAATCCCGAACACGATCACGCTCAACAGGAAGAGCGTGATGAGCGCGAGCCCGAGGCGCTTGAGGAGGAAGCGGGTCACGAAAGCAGGAGGCGGGCCGCGGGCCGGAGTGCGCCCGCCGCCCGCTCCTCTCGTGCTTCGCTAAGGGGCGAGGCCGACCTTCGCCAGCCGAATGTGCGAGATGCCCTCGGGGACGTAGTTCCTCACCTTCGAGGAGCTCGCCGTCACGTACTTGATGAAGTAGTCCGTGATGACCGGCGTGTCACGTAGGAGGATCCCCGCCATCTTCTTCGTGGCGGCCCGCTGGGCCGCGACCTCCGCTGCTCCGAGGTACGTCCTCGCAAGCGCGTCGAACGCTGGATTCTTGTAGTGCGAGGCATTCCAGTCGCCCGTCGACATGTAGGCGCGGGTTAGGAAGATGTTCGGCACTCCTCGCGCCCCGTACTCGGTCAGGGTCGCCGGTCGGTTCAGCCACGGCGTCGTGGTTGCGTAGTCCGCGCCCGCCGGCTCGGAGTCGTAGTACTTCGACGAGTCCATGATCTCGAGCCCGACATCGATGCCTACCTGGCGGGCGTAGGCCTGGATCGCTGCCGCATGGTCGGGGTGGTCGAGGAAGTTCCAGGTCGTGAGGGTGAACTTCAGGTCCTGTGCGCCCGCTGCCCGGAGGAGCGCTCTCGCAAGCTCGATATTCTGGGTGCGTTGCTTGGTCGTACGATCCGTCGACGCGAAGCCGCGCCAGAACGGATTGTCGTTCCCGAGCGTCGCTGTGCCGAGCATGATCCGCTCGATCTCTTGTGGTCGGTTGATGGCGAGCGCGACGGCCCGGCGGACCCGTGCGTCGCGGAACGGCGCGACGTCGGTGCGCATGCAGAACTGCCGGTGGCCCGAGATCGGGAGCGCGTAGTACTTGTACTTCGAGTTGTTCCGGAACGGCTGGGCCTCCTGCGGCGAGAACTGCATGGCGAGGTCGATTTGCCCCGCCCTCAGAGCGAGGACGACCGACGCGGAGCTCTGGAAGAACGTGATCCTCACACCGGCCATCGGTACACGTCCGCCCCAGTAGTTCGGGTTGCGGACGAGCTCGGCGCTCCGCTTGTCGACGTACCTCCGGAGCCTGAACGGCCCCGTCCCGATCATCCCGCTCGCGACCCAGGTGCCTGGCTTCGCCGCGATGGCCGCGGGCTGGATGATCGCCTGGTAGGTCGTCTGGCTGAGAAGGTACGGGAAGACGCCGATCGCCGACTTGAGCCGGACGACCACCGTGTACTGACCACGTGCAGACACGCCGGATGCATCGAAGAAGGGTGAGAGGCCGGCGTTCGAGCCCTTCGCCGTCACGTACTGCTTCAGACTCGCAACGACGTCCTGGGCGGTCAGCGTCTTGCCGTTGTGGAACTTGACGCCCCGCCGGATCTGGAAGGTCCACACAGTCGCGTCGGCGTTTGGCCTGAAACTCGATGCGAGCCAGGGCACGACTCGGCCGTCCGGTGTCGTGAAGGTCAGGTACTCGCCCGGAATGCCCGAGAACGCGAGCGAAGGCCCCTCGTTGAGCAGGTACGGCTCGAGCGACGCTCCGAACACCGGGATGCCGAGCCGGATCGTGCCGCCGGCCTGGACTGCTTCGAGTGGTGCGCCGAAGGCGAGCTCGGGCTCACCCATGAAGCGCAGCAGTGCGCCGATCGTCCCGGCGCCGAGCCCGAACATCGTGGCTCGTCGTAGGAAGTCCTGACGGTCGAGCTCGCCCCCGACCAGTTCGTCGATGACGTTGTTCTCGAGCGGTCCTGCCTCGCGGCGGAACTCCTCGACTGTCCTCCGAGTCTCTCGGTCCATTCCTTCCCTCCTATACAGGCCACCGCGATGACGAACGGACGGTTCGCGATTCTCGACGATCGTCGGTCGACAGCTCGCCCGTTCGTCTCGTGGATTCGCATTCCACGTCGATGGGTTGGTTTATCGCACGTGCCGGCTTGGCTCGTCAAGTTGCGTTCGCATGTGGAGAGCGTTCCGGAGGGGTATACGCTCCGAGCAATGACCGCGGTGAAGCCAGCGCAGGCAACAGCGGTGGAACATGAGCACGCCGATCGCAGACCCTCTGCGGCGGCGGGAGTCTAGGCGACACTCGCTGTGCCATGAGCTCGATCGGCGACAAGCCGTCACGATGAAGATCGTCGGGCTTCGAACCTGGGTCGTCGGCAATCCGCCGCCGCCGTTCGGCGGCCGCTACTTCATCTTCCTCAAACTCGTCACCGACGATGGCATCGAGGGCGTCGGGGAGGTCTATGGAGCCACGTTCGGACCGCGCGTCGTCGAGCGGATGATCGAGGACGTCTTCGCGCACCACGTCGACGGCGCCGATCCGTTTCGCATCGAGACGCTGTGGCGAAACGTGTACGGGCGGGGATACTCGGGCCGGCCCGACATCTCGCTGATCGGCGTGTTGAGCGGGATCGAGATGGCGTGCTGGGACATCGTCGGCAAGGCGGTCGGCAAGCCGGTATACGAGCTGCTCGGCGGGCTGGTGCACGAGCGACTGCGCACGTACACGTACCTGTATCCGGCCAAAGGCGATGCGACCGACGTCTACGTCGACGCGGATCTCGGCGCAGAACGGGCCGCCGAGTACCTCGCGCGCGGCTTCACGGCGCTGAAGTTCGACCCCGCGGGCCCGTACTCGACGTTCGACCCGCGCCAGCCGAGCCTCGAGGAACTCGCCCGGTCGGAGGAGTACGTCCGCCAGGTTCGGGACGCCGTCGGAGACCGCTGCGACCTGCTGATCGGAACGCACGGCCAGTTCACCACGGCGGGCGCGATCCGCCTCGCCAAGCGGCTCGAGCAGTTCGTCCCGCTCTGGTTCGAGGAGCCCACTCCCCCTGCGAACCGAGAGGAGATGGCCCGGGTCGCCCGGGCGACCTCGATCCCGATCGCGACTGGCGAGCGGCTGACGACGAAGGACGAGTTCGCGTCCGTGCTCGGGACGGGGGCCGCCGCGATCCTCCAGCCCAACCTCGGCCGCGTCGGCGGCTTGCTCGAGGCGAAGAAGATCGCCGGCATGGCCGAGGCGCACTACGCCCAGATCGCGCCCCACCTCTACTGCGGTCCCGTGGTCGGGGCGGCGAACATCCAGCTCGCCGCCTGTATCCCCAACTTCCTGCTCCTGGAGGGCATCGAGACGTGGGGCGGCTTCCACGCCGAGATCCTGGAGACGCCGATCCGGTGGGAGGACGGCTACGTGATCCCGCCGAGCGGGCCCGGGCTCGGCGTCGAGCTCGACGAGGACGTGGCCGAGCGCCACCCCTACGACGGCGACGAGCTGCACCTTGTTCCCCTTTACGCGCCGGTGGGCTGACGCCAGCCTTCGCGCGGCATGACGCTCAGTGACCAGGAACGGGGCGTCGTCCAGCACATCGCCGAGCGAGAGGACGAGCTGGTCGCCCTCGTCTCGGAGCTGATCGCCTTCGACACCACTGCCCGCGCGGGGCCCGACACCCCGGCCCGCGACGAGCGCGCGCTGCAGGAGTACCTCGCCGACCGCCTGGCCTCAGCTGGTGCGGCGTGCGACCTGTGGGAGCCGCGGTCCGAGGAAGTGGCAGGGACCAAGCTCGCTCCGGCGAGGCTCGACTTCGAGGGCCGGCCTCAACTGGCCGCGACCTTCCGTGGCGCGGGAGGCGGCCGGAGCCTCCTCCTCAACGGGCACGTAGACGTCGTCTCGCCGGAGCCGCGCGAGCGCTGGACGACGGATCCCTTCCAGGCAGACCTTCGAGGTGGAATGCTCTACGGTCGCGGCGCCTGCGACATGAAGGGCGGCGTCGGCTGCATGGTCTTCGCGGCCGAGGCGCTCGCCCAGCTCGGCATCCGGCTCGCGGGCGACCTCGTCGTCTGCACCGTGACCGAGGAGGAGTCGACGGGCGCGGGCGGCTTGGCCGCTGTCGTGCGCGGGGTCCGCGCGGACGCAGGCATCGTGCTCGAGCCGACCGGACACGAGATCTGCATCGCCTGCCGCGGCAGCGTCCTCCCGACGATCACGGTTCTCGGACGGCCGGGTCACGCCGGCATCCCGCAGTCCGACTGGCGCGTGGGCGGCGCCGTCAACGCGATCGAGAAGGCCGCGCTCGTGCTCGACGCGATGCGGCGTCTTCAGGAGGACTGGCGAAGCGCGCCCGAACAGCGCCACCCGCTCTTACCCCGGGGAGACATCGTTCCGTGCGTCATCGCAGGCGGCGAGTGGGCGGTGAGCTATCCCTCCTCGTGCAGCGTCACGTACCACATCGGCTACCTCCCGGCCTTCGCGGACGCGGAGGGCTGGGGCAGCCGAGTCGAGCTCGAGGTGGCGGAGTGTGTCCAGCGCGTGGCCGACGCCGATCCCTGGCTCGCCGAGAATCCTCCGACGATCGAGTGGGCGCCCGAGGCCCCCTCCGCGGAGGTGGATGCGGACGCACCGATCGTCTCGACCCTTGCGGGTGTCGCGCGCGACATCGGCCTCACGACGAGGATCGCCGGCTTCGACAACTGGCACGACGGCGCAACGTTCACCCGTCTGGGCGGGACGCCCTGCGTCGCGTTCGGCCCGCACGAGCTGGATCGTGCGCACACGGTCGACGAATACGTCCCCGTCGAGAGTCTCGTGGCCTGCTCCCAGGCAGTCGCCGTCGCGGCGATCCGCTTCTGCGGCACCGTTGAGTAGCTCAGAACCTCGGTAGCGGCCCGCCGGTGTAGAACGCGTACTCACCGTCCCGGGCGAAGCGCTCGGCGCAGCGGACGAGCGCCAGCTCGTCCAGCTCGACGCCGAGGCCCGGCCCGGTCGGAACGTCGAGAACGCCGCGCTCGGGGGAGAACGGGCCGCTCGCGATCACGTCGTCCGTCGTCCAGCGCAGCAGCGACTGGCTCGGGCGGTCGAGATATGCTGGTGGCGGCGGCGACCTGCAGGTACGCGGCGGTCGCGATGCCGAGGTCGCCGCTGTAGAACCAGAAGCCGACGCCGGCCTCCTCGCAAGCGGCGATCAAGCGCCGCGTTCCCGCGATGCCTCCACAGAAGCCGAGCCCGAGCACGATCGTGTCGGGCACCCCGAGCTCCGCGGCCAAGGCGACGTCCGGGAGTGTGCGAGGAGAACGGGATCGCGGTCGACCGGCGCAGCTCCGCCAGCTCCGCGAACGAGCCGACGGGCTCCTCGACGTTCGCGATGTCGAACGGCTCGAGGAGCGCGAGCGCACGCTCGCGCCGTCTCCGAGACGCCAGCCCATGTTCGCGTCGAGGCGCAGCTCGCGATCCGGGCCGATCGCGGCTCGCACCTCGCGCACGAGGTCGAACGTCTTCCTCGACCGGGTGCACGGCGACCTTGCCCTCGAACACCGGCGAGTCGTGCTCCTCCACCATCCGCGCGCAGAACGCGGCGACATCGGACGGAGATTCCTCGCGCCCGGGCCTGTACGCGAAGTACTCGCTGAACTCGACCTGCGTCCGGACCGCTCCTCCCAGCAACTCGTGCAGCGGCACGCCCTCCTCCCTCGCCGCGATGTCCCAGAGAGCGATCTCGACGCCGGCGAGCGGATTGCGGATGAGCACCTTCGCGTCACTCCGGTGCTCTGCCGGGGCGGGTTCGATCCGTCCGAGCTCGGCGAGCACGTCAGCTGTCATGCGACCGACGAGCTCCTGACCGAGCTCAGCCGCGCAGCGCGGACGCATCGGCGGGCGACGCGGCCTCCCCGAGCCCCACGACCCCGTCGTCGGTCGTCACCCTCGACGACCGTGCGGCTGATCCCGGGAACGACTCCCGACGCCATCAGGTACGTCGCTTCGAGGGGAACGTTCACCGGCCAGGCCTCGACGCGCGCGATTCGACTCACAGGGTGATCGTGCACGATCGCCCCGATCCAGGATAAGAATGAGGCAGTGATCGACCCGCTCCCGCTTCGAGACTCTCGCTGCCCGCGAGCGCGATCTCTCCCCCGACGAGTGTGCGGCGCTGGCTCGCGCTGCATCCGAGCTCGTCGACCTTGCCGCGCTCGAACGCAGCGGGTCCGGGTCCTTCGAGCTCCTCTGGCGCGACGACCATTCCGAGGGCTGGCTCAACACGTGGTGGGAGCCGCGCGACACCGGCTTCCACGACCACGGTGGCTCCTGCGTCGGCGTTCACGTGCTCGAGGGTCACGCCCGGGCCGAGGGGCTCGTCGTCGGCGGCCCGCGACGCGTCACCGATTACCGAGCCGGCGAGTCGTTCTCAGCTCCTGCCACGGGCATCCATCGCATGGAGCACGAGCCGGGCGCGGTGACGATCCACGTGTACTCACCGCCGCTCAGCGGCATCGGACACTACGAGGTCGTCGACGGCGAGCTGCACAGGCACTCCGGGGAGCCGGACGACATCTCCCCGCCGAGCCCCACGCTCACCGCATCGCTCAGCGCCTGAGTGAGTCGTCTAAACGGCGGACGCGAGCTCGTCGGCGTAGGTGATCGCGATTCGACCGAGCGCGCCGGTCGTCGTGCCGAGCTCGTAGTGCCCCATGCGCCAGAGCGCGGGCGAGTACGCGTGCAGAGAGGTCGCCGGCGGCCCCCCCGCGTGACGGACGCCGTGGATGTACGACGCGTCGAAGTCGAAGACCGACCCGGGAGGGTGCTGTCGCGTCACCTCTCGAATCCAGCCGTTGGCGTTCCGCTCGAAGTGATCCTCGTGGAGCGTTCCCTCGCAGACGTGCACCGCTCCGGAGGACACGTCGTGGTCGTGGTATCCCGTGTCCTGCGCGTCGAGCCAGCAGATCAGCCAGACATCGAGATGCGGGTCGCGGTAGAGCTGGATGAAGTGGCGCGTGCTCGGGTCGTGCCGGACGAAGCGCTTCCAGAAGCGCGGCTCACTAGACGAGGTCGGTGACGAGCTGCGCGAGCGCAGGCCGGTCGAGATCCACGTCCTCTGGCACCCGCTCGTGAATCCAGCGGGTCAGTCCCTTCAGACGAGCAGACGTGCCGGGTTCTGGTTGCAAAGTGCGTCCGCCACAGCATCGCCGAAGCCGCGGACAGCGTCCAGGCCTGGCTCGGGATCGAGAACGGGCACGTCGGTTCCGAAGATCAGCTGGCTCACGCCGTACGTCGCCATGCAGAGCTCGAGCGCGCGATTGCCGTACGAGGACGTTTCGAAGAAGACGCTCTCGTGGAGGACGTCGCGGCCCGACACTCCCCGCGAGCGGAGGCGCTCTAGCTGGAACGGCGCGCCTCCCGCCAGCATCGCGAACACGACGTGGAGGTTCGGCCAGCGCGACACGCCGCCGGCGAGCCAGGCCGCATACCCGGCCTGCATCTGCGCCGTGTAGTCGACGACGGCCGTCCACCAGGCCGGAGCTCCGTCCGGTGCGCCGGGCAGCCGGACCGGGATGGACGAAGAGCACCGCGTCGCGGCGCACGAGCTCGTCGAGCTTCGGGGCGAGCAGGTCGAGGTCTGCGAGCTCCGGTGCCCCGACGCAGGCGCCGGCGAAGCCGTGAGGTCGGGGCCTGCGGCGAGTGGCACGAGCCTTGCCCTCGGACGCGGCAGCGAGCTCGAGAATCCCGTGCTCGTAGGCCGCGACGAGCTCGGAGGCCTCGTCGCTCGGCAGCGCGCCGATGCCCAGGGTCGGTTGCAGCGACACGACGGCGACGTCGAGCTCCCAGCGGTCGAGGAGCGCGAGCCGGGCCCCGAGGTCGTGGGCGCCGAGGTCGATCTCGCTCTCGCCTTCGCCGGCGAGCTCGAGCGTGGAGCCGCGGAGCCGCGGCGGACGCTCTCGACGGGCCAGGAGCTCGACGAACGGCTCCGGCCACAGGTGCTGATGGAAGTCGACCGTGGGCACGTGATTCTCGCTTCGAGCCATCCGCTTGCCAGACGAGCGGCCGCGAAGCGCGCTTCACACCGCGATCTCCGAGCGCCAAACTAGAGCTCTCGGCGGCGGTTCTCGGCCTTGAGGCTCTTGTCCGTCCCGAAGTAGGCGTGCTTGGACATGTCGGGCGAGTAGCGGCTGCCGGGAGGCGTCCTGCCGAGCGCCTCGGCCAGGCTGCGCACGTGATGCGGCGCGGCGCCGCAGCAGAGCCCGATGTAGCGGACGCCGAGCTCGTGCGCGTCCTTGCGCGAACTCCGCGATCTCGTAGCGGTTGCACGTGAACGGGTCGAGCGCCGTCGGGAACGGCATCCCACCCGGAACCTCCTTGCCGTTCGCCTCGCGTAGGGACTGGAACGAGGGCTGCTGCTCGTGCGTCCGATACGGCACGGGCAGCGCGGCGACGTGGCCGGACACCGCCTCGCGAACCTCGCGGAGCAGCGGCATCAGCGTCTCCGGCCCGCGCCCGCAGTTGAGGCCGACCACGTCCGCGCCCGCGTCCTCCAGCCGCTTGCACGCCTCGCCGAAACGCAGTCCGTCCCGGGTCGTGTCGGCCTGGTGCGCGATCATCGTGACGACGGCCGGGATAGCCCGCCTCCTTGATCACCTCGAGCGCGAGCAGCGCCTCGTCGACGTGCGAGAAGGTCTCGGCGATGATGAAATCGACGCCTGCGTCGGACGCCCAGCCGACCTGCTCCTCGAACATCGCTCGCACGGTCTTCTGCGACTCGGCGATCGTCCGTATAGACGTTGGTGTTGCAGATGTCCCCGGCGAAGAGCACGTCGCTCTCGGCTGCGACCTCCTTCGCGATCGCGAGCGCCTGCCGGTTGAGCTCCTCGAGCAGATGCTCCTTTCCGACGATCCGCATCTTCTCGCGGTGCGCGTAGTACGTGAACGCCTCCACGACGTCGGAGCCCGCGTGCACGAAGTCGCGGTGCAGCTGCGCGACGACCTCGGGATGGTCGAGCACGACCTCGGGGACGAACGCGCCGGCCTGCAGATAGCCGCGCCGCTCGAGCTCGAAAAGATAGCCCTCGGCACAGATCACCGGGCCCTTGTCGAGCCGCTCCAGGAGCCCTTCGCTCACGAGCGCCATCATGTCAGAACGAACCAGCTCGACGACCGGCTCGAGATCGGGCGAGCACCGTCTCCCCGGCGTCCGTGAAGGGAACGCGCTCGCGGACGAGCTCGTAGGCACGAGCCGTTCCGACGCCGAGGGCGGGCGATCCGCGCAGATCGACGGCCTGAGCCGCAATCGTCAGCTCGATGGCGACGACGCGGGCGCCGAGGCTCACCATCTCCGCGAGGCGGCGGGCGCCGAGCGGAGCCATCGTCGTCCGGTCTTCGATGCCCTCGTGCTGCGTCGTCGACGCGAGCTCGAAGGACACGGGCTGGGCGAGCAGACGCGCCTCCGCGACGATCCCCTGGACGGCCGCGCCGAGCTCGCTGAGCGCGGGCTCGGCGAGCTGCGGCCGCGCCGCGAGCCCCTCCGGCAGGCCGGTGAGCGGAGACTGCAGCATCTTGAGCGCCCGCTCGGCCGCGCTCGTCAACGCCGGGGCCAGGGCGATCCGCAGGAAGTCGAGCGCCGCCGCGAGGGGCACGATGTCGAAGTTCCCCGCCGCGATGATCCGCCCCACCGAGGCCGACGACCATGGGGTTGCCCTGGTGGGCGTTCAGCTCGACCGCCAGAACGCCCTGCGTGTAGCCAAGCGCGTCCCGGGCGGCGCCGTTCACCTGCGGCAGCGTCCGAAACGTCAGCGGATCCTGGAGATTGCGTGGTTGCGCCTCCCAGAGGTAGCTGCCCTCGAGCAACGCGCGGAGACGCGCGATCGTCGAGCGCAGCCCGGGATGCGGGCGTGCGTCGGCCACCGTCCTCGTCCACGAGGCCCGGGTTGGCCGCGAACGCCTCGAGGTCGAGAGCGCCCGCCACGTCGAGGGCGTCCAGCAGCGTCTCGCAGTCCGCGACCGCCAAGCGCTGCGAGACCCGTCGAGAACGCGTTGTTGTCCACCAGGACCAGCGCCTCGCCCGCCGCGAGCTCGAAGTCGTCGAGGAGCCCGTCCACGAGGTCGGCGTTGGCCGCGAGATCCGCCTGGCCGACCGAGCCGAGCACGCGGACGCGGGGGCTCACGCCCGTCGTTCAGACGGTCGACGAGGAGCTGCGCGAGCTCGGGACGCACGCCCGGATATCCCTGCGCGAGCCCGTTGGCGAGCTTCACCATCGTCGCCCGCACCCCGTCCGCCGGTGCGCTCGGCCCCTGGGCGACCAGGTGGCCGCGGATCAGCTGCCGGTTGAAGCGCGCCTGCTCCTCCTCGATCGCGAAGCGCTTGCGCATCCCGACCCCGGTCGAGAAGCCGTAGACCTGCTGCCCCGACTCGAGCGCCCGCTCGACCACGGCTCGCGACGCGCGCATCCTCTCGATCGCTTCGGGCGCCAGCTCCACTCGCTCGCCGCCCCGCGCGACTCGGACGACCTCCTCGAGGGTCAGGTCGTCACCGGTGAGGACGATCGTCAACCCCAGACCAGCGAGGCCGTCTTCGCGATCGTCTCGAGCTTCGCGCGCTCGTCCTCGACGGTGAGGTCGTTGCCGAGAACGGAGGTCGCAAAGCCGCACTGCGGCGAGAGCGCGAGCCGCTCGAGCGGGCAGAACGCGCTCGCCTCCTCGATCCTCGCCGCGAGCTCGTCGACCGTCTCGCGCCGGCCGCTCTTCGTCGTGACGAGGCCGAGCACCGCCGTCTTTCCCTCGGGCACCGCCCTGAGCGGCTCGAACGAGCCCGAGCGCGCGTCGTCGTACTCGAGCATGAGCCGCTCGGCGTTCACCGCGCGAAAAGCCGCTCCGCAAGCCAGTCGTAGCCGCCCTCGACGAGCCATCTGCGACGCCTGGTTCCCGCGGCAGAGGTGCATCGCGAAGGTCACGCCCTCGCGGTCGCCGTAGACCAGGTTGTCGAGCTCGAGCCCGAGCTCGAGCCAGCGGTCGGCCGGCCAGCCGCGGCTCGCGTAGAAGTCCCGGTAGGTCGGATCGAGCAGCAGGGGATAGTGCGGCGCGTCGAGCTGGATGTAGGTCGCGCCCAGGCGCACCAGCTCGTCGACCTCCTCGCGCAGGATCTCGGCGACGTCGCCGAGGAACTCCTCCAGGCTCGCGTAGGCGCCGCTCGAGCGCTCGGGATCCCAGAAGTTGGCGAACAGGCTCGGGCTCGGCAGGGTCACCTTGAGGATGCGTTCGGTGCGGGGACCGCGCGTAGGCGAACTCGTCGGCCGAGAGGAAGCGCCGGCGCCGGAGCTTCGACTGCACCGCGATCGGCGGGCGCTCGACCTTCATCTCGCCGAGCTCGCCGCTCTGCCACTCGCCCCACAGGAACGCGTCGAGATCCCAGTCCCCGAAACCCTCGACCGCCTCGGTCATCTGACTCTGGAAGGAGAGCCGGCGCATCTCGCCGTCCGTGACCACGGCCATCCCCGCCTCCTCCTGGAGCCGGAGCGCGGCGTCGACGGCAGCGTCTTCCGCCTGCTTCAGGCCCGTCGCGTCGAGCTCGCCACGCTCGAACCGCTCGCGCGCGTCGAGCAACTCCGGCGGCCGGAGCAGGCTGCCGACGACGTCAGAGCGCGCCTCGAGCACGCGGCAACTGTACTGCGGGCGCGGGCAGCTACACGAGCGTACGTGCTTGGGCGACGGAGACCACGTCACCCTTCTGCTCGGAGAGCTCGATCGCGCGGACGACGCGCGCCGATGCCTGGCTGGTCCGCCCCCGAGCACGGTCGATATCCGCCAGCGCGAGCAGGACATCCGCGTGAACATCGAGCGCGTCCGTCCGCTCTACGAGCTCGAGCGCTGCGGCCGCGACCTCCTCGGCAGCCTCGAGCTGTCCGTCGCTCGTGAGGGCGATCGCCTCGGCGAGTCGCGCAGTGACCTGGCCGAACGCGTGATCGGGCTGCATCTCGGTGCGACTTCGGCGCGCAAGCTCGACGGCCTCGTCCACCTTTCCCCGGAGCGCGAGAATCCGCGCCAGCTGCGGCACGACCCAGGACAGATAGCCGACATCGCCGATTTCTCGTAGCCGTGCCTCGGCCGACCGCAGCTCCTGTTCCGCTACGTCGAGACGCCCGGACTTACGCTCCACGACCTCGAGCTCACACACGACCCCGAGCGCCGAGACGCGATTGCCGAGCTCCTCGTAGAGCTCCACCGAGCGACGGCACTCCTCCCGTCCACGCTCGAACTCTCCCGTCATCGCGAGGAGAAAGCCGCGAACGCGGGCTGCGAACGCCTCCATGAGGCTCGCGCCTCCGGATCGCTCGACGAGCTCCTCACAGCGTCTGAGCCCATCGCTGACCGACGTCGGGCCGTGGCACGTCGCCATCGCGATTGCTCCGAGGGCACGAAGCTCCTCGCGCCGGTCTCCGGCTCGGCGCGCGTGCTCGACCGTCTGCTCGGCCGCGGCCAGCGAGTCCGCGTAACGGCCGAGACGGAACCGCGCCCAGTGCACGAGCCACCAGGCGCTCGCGAGCCCCCGCTCGTCCTCGAGCCGTCCGAGCTCCGGAAGAGCGCGCTCTGCGGTCGCTTCGAGCTCGACCATCGAGAACTCGGCGTCGGTCTGCGCACGAAGGTTGAGGAGGCCGAGCTGCGCACGAAGCTCCACTGCGCGGGCATCGTCCCGCCGGGCGGCCGCGACGACCGCCGCGAGGGTTGCCCGCGCCTGCTCGAGACGGCCTGATCCGGCGAGCGCCCGTCCCAGCTCGAGGCGGAGCCTCGACCTGCAGGATCGTCGACGGAAACAAGCTCGCACGCGCGCTCGAGGAGCTTTGCCGCCGCGCGATCGTCGCCGAAGTCGACCGCATGCCGTCCACCGGTCGCCAACAGCTCGGCGCCCCTCGCTGCGATCTCCGCGGTCTTCTCGTCCCTGAGCCCGAGCTCGAGCCGGTAGCCCGTGGCATCGGCCAGGTGATACCCGACGATCTCGGCCGGCCGGCTCGGATCCCGCTCGAGATAGTCGGCCAGTCTGAGATGGAGGTCGGCCCGCGACTCCTTTGGAGTCTCGGCGTACGCCGCGTCGCGAACCAGTGCGTGTGCGAACGAGAACGCCTCCCCACTCGGATCGTCGGCGCGAGACGGTCGAATGAGCTGGCGCCGGCCGAGCGAGAGCAGGATCGTCCCGACGTCGTCCCGTGCGTCCGCCGGAAGCAACTCGACGACCGCTGAGTGGCGAAACTCACGTCCTTCGACGGCGGCGACCTGGAGCACCCTTCGCTCGGCTGCTCCGAGACGGTCGATCCGTGCCGCGAGCAGCGCCTGGATCGTCGGCGGGACAACGAGCTCCCCGCTCCGCTCCGCGCCGCTGTTCAGCGCCAGCAGTTGCTCGAGGAAGAAGGGGTTCCCGTCCGCCGCGTCGACGATCCGGCGGAGGTCGTCGGGGGCGAGCTCGCGCTCCGTGCTCAGATGCTCCGCGAGCGTGACCGACTCTGCGTCGGCGAGGGGAGTCAGGACGACGAAGACCGCGTTTCCTCGTGGCACCGACCACGCAGGCCGTTCCTCGAGCAGCTCGGGCCGCGTCAGGCAGAGGATGACGATCCGCGCGCCGCTCGAGAAGCTTGCGACGTACTCCAGCAGGTCGAGCAACGTCTCCTCGGCCCAGTGGATGTCGTCGACGACCAGGACGAGCGGTTGCTCGCGCGCAAGCGCCTCGAAGAGCCGTCGAAACGCCCAGGACGTCTCTTCGCCGGAACTGCCGCCCGCGTCCGCTCCGAACGCGCCGGCAACGACGTCAGCGATCGCTTCTCGGCGCTCGTCGTCAGCCACCAGCTCCAGGACGGCTGTGCGTGCATCCGCGCCAAGGACGGGTTGGAGCGCCTCTGCGAGCGGCAGGAACGTGATGCCCTCCCCGTACGGAGCGCAACGCCCGATCAGCACGCGGACCGAGTCGCCGAGCTCGCGCCAGGAACTCCCGCGCCAGCCGTGACTTCCCGACCCCGGCCGCTCCCACCACGGTCGCGAGGACGCACTCGGCGTTCTCCGTGGCACGACGGAGCGCATCCTGCAAGACCGCAAGGTCGTGCCTGCGGCCGACGAGCGGTACGTCGTCCCGTCGCCCGTACGGCGAGACATGCGGGAGCACGCGAAGCAGGCGAAAGGCAGCGACCGGCTCTGCCTTCCCCCTGAGGACGAGCGGCTCCAACTCCTCGACCTCGATCGCCTTCCCGCCGAGGACCCGCGTCCGCCCTCCGATCAGGATCTCGCCGGCTCCGGCGGCCTGCTCGAGTCGCGCCGCGATGTTCGTCGTGTCGCTCGAGACGGTGAGCCCCTCGCCACCATCTCCGGACACGAGCACCTCGCCGGTCGAGACCCCCGTGCGCACGCCGAGCCGGATCCCGAGGTTCTGCTCGAAGTCGTCGTTCAGGAGCTCGAGGCGCTCGCGGATCTCCGCGGCGGCGCGGAGGGCTCGGAGCGCGTCGTCCTCCCGTGCGGTGGGGACGCCGAAGACGGCGACGACCGCGTCGCCGATGAACTTCTCGACCCTCCCTCCGTGCCGCTCGACCACTCCGCGAACCTCATCGAAGTAGCGCCGGAGGACACGTCCGAGCACCTCCGCATCGAATGTCTCGCCGAGGCTCGTGGAGTCGGCGATGTCGAAGAAGAGCACCGTCACCGTCTTGCGGAGCTGCACGCGCGGAGTCTAGGAGCTTCTAACGTGATGATTGCCCGTCGCGAGGCGGATGCTGGACGTCGCGAGGCAAGGACGCAGGGAGCGTTCATATCCCTCTGGATATGGGCGCGACCGAGGACGCGGCATCGCGGCGTCCAGGGCCGCATCGCGACATGGCCGTCATTGCGTTAGAAGCTCTGATGACGGCTCGGTTGCTCCGCGCGCGAGGGAGGCTCTACGATGCCTGCGAAGAGCGGCAACTCTCCTGGAGGTGCGCATGTCCGAGAAGACGTGGGGTGGCGAGCCCTTCTGGGGGCTCGGGTACGAGTGGGACCCGGACTGGTTCTACACCGACCGGCAGAAGGAGCTGCGCTCGCTTCTGATCGAGCTCTGCGAGACGGAGCTCCGTGCAAATGCAAAGCGCTCCGACGACGAGCTCCTCTTCCCGCGTCGGAACCTCGAGCTGCTGGGAGAGCACGGCTTTCTCGCGCTCACGGTGCCCGAGGAGTACGGCGGGCTCGGCGAGAACCACGTCGCCTACGGAATGGTCTGCGAGACCATCGCGCGCTACGGATGTGCGTCGACCGCGATGTGCTACGTGATGCACATCGGCGCGGTGAACACGATCATGCTCCGCCCCACGCCGGAGCTGATCGACAAGTACATCCGCCCGCTCGGAAGCGGCAAGATCGGGACGCTCTCCTATTCGGACCCCGAGACCGGATCGCACTTCTGGTACCCCATCTCGTCCGGTGCCGAGCGCTCGAACGGCGGCTACAACGTGCGCAAGAAGGCGTCCTGGACGACCTCTGCGGGATTTGCGGACTTCTACGTCGTCCAGACGACGAGCCCCGACTTCTCCGGGTACGACGACCTGTCGGTCTTCGTCATCGACGGCGACGACGTCGAGTCGCAGCCGTCGCTCTGGGACGCGCTCGGCCTCCGCGGCAACCAGTCGGGGCCGCTCGAGGTGCCGAACGTCGAGGTGCCCATGGAGCAGATCGTCGGCCCGGAAGGGGACGGCGCCGCATCGAACGACGAGTCCGTGGATCCCTGGTTCCTGATCGGCTCGTCCTCGGTCTGGAACGGCATCGCGCTCGGCACGATCGACATCGCGAAGCGGCATACGACGCGCAAGCGGCACGTCGACGTGGGCCTGCGCGTGGCCGACTACCCCACCATCCAGGACTACGTGGGCGAGGCCGTGATGGAAACGAACGCGAGCCGCGCGTTCACCTACGCCGTCGCGCAGGCCATGGACAAGGCGACCGACGACAACACGAAGAACCTGGCCGTCGGAGAGTTCGCCCGCGCCGACTTCCTGCACTGGGCGTGGCAGATCAAGTTCATCGCCGCCAAGAACGTCGCGCACGTGGTCGACAAGATGCTCCACGCCTGCGGCGGTTCCGGGTACAAGCGGGACATGGAGCTCGAGCGCTACCTCCGAGACGGCAAGGCCGGCTGGGTGATGGGCCCGACGAACGAGGTGCTGCGCCAGTTCGTCGGCAAGGCGGTCCTGCTCGGCTTCGACTCGCTCGACTACTGGAACCAGACGTACAACCGGCGCGCGGTCGAGAACGAGGTCAAGAAGCTGGACGCCGACGGCAAGCGTGAGCTGGCCGAGAAGCTCGTGGCCGAGGCGGCCGAGCAGGAGGCGAAAGCGCCCGCCGGCGCGAAGTGACGCTCTCGGGCACACCTGCCCTGATCCGGGGCCTGCTTCCCGAGGACCCGTTCCTCGAGACGTATCTCGTGCGGCCGGGTGGCGCGACGGTGTTCGCACTCGCGCCCGACGAGCGCGTGACGATCGTCGACAAGGACGGGGGACAGGTCGCCGAGGTCACGGTGCTCGATGCGTCCGGACGTGACGATGCGGCGGCCCTCGGCGCCAGCGCAGACGCTCCGGCCACGGTCGTGCGCGAGGCGCTCGGAAACCGGAACGGCAGCCTGCTCGTCGGCGAGCTCGCCGCACGTGGCCTCGACCCGGCGGAGGCGAGTGCGGTCCGGCTCTTCGGGGAGTGGTCGCCGCCCGGCTCTTCCCAGGCGTTCCGCGCCGACCGCGCGGTGACCGTCGTCGTGGCCGCTCCGGGCGGTCGCATCGTCGACGGGGCGCCGCCACCGTCCGAGCTCCTGGTCGAGGTGCGTCGAGCCGCGCCACGTGCGTACGAGCAGTTCGAGCTCCCGCCGCCGCTCGCGGAGCCGCGCCTCGACGTGCGCGTCGACGCAGCGACCGCGCTCGCCTACGAGGTGCGCGCGGGCGAGTACATCCAGATCATCGACGTCGAGGGGAAGCAGTGCTCCGACTTCCTCGCCTTCCACCAGCGCAAGCTCGAGGACGGGCTCGAGCGGGGGCTCGACGCGACCACCACGCGCACGCTCATGGGCCAGGCCTACCCGCAGCCCGGCCTGTACGGGAAGTTCTACGACGTGGACATGGACCCGCTCGTCGAGGTCGTCCGCGACACCGTCGGGCGGCACGACACCTTCGCGCTGGCCTGCACGCGGAAGTACTACGAGGACATGGGCTACCCGGGCCACGTCAACTGCTCCGACAACTTCAACGGCCAGGTCGCGCCCTACGAGATCGCACCACGCAAGGGCTGGGAGGCGCTCAATTTCTTCTACAACACGGGCTTCGACTCGAGCATGGTCTTCACGATGGACGAGCCGTGGTCACGTCCCGGCGACTACGTGCTCCTGCGGGCGATGAGCGACCTCGTCTGCGCCTCGTCGGCGTGCCCAGACGACATCGACCCCGCGAACGGCTGGCAGATCACGCAGGTCCACGTGCGCGTGTACCCGGCCGACAACACGTTCTCGACCGCGATCGCCCGCCGCGTGACCGCCGACGCCGAGCCGGTGCTGACGCGCGAGACGACCTTCCACCCGCGGACGAGCGAGCTGACGAAGAGCTTCACCGAGTATCGCGGGTACTGGCTTCCGCATTGCTTCGACAACGAGGGCGCCATCGCGGAGTACTGGGCCTGTCGGGAGAAAGCAGCGGTCATGGATCTCTCTCCGCTCCGCAAGTGGGAGGTGCTCGGCCCCGATGCGGAGACGTTGATCCAGACGGCGATCACGCGCGACGCGCGCCGGCTCTCGGTCGGCCAGGTCACGTACACGGCGCTCTGCAACGAGACCGGCGGGATGATCGACGACGCGACCGTCTACCGCCTGGGTCAGGACAACTTCCGCTTCGTCGGCGGAGACGAGTACGACGGCATCTGGCTCAAGGAGCTCGCCGACCGCGACGAGCTCAAGGTCTGGATCAAGCCGTCGACCGACCAGCTGCACAACGTCGCTGTGCAGGGCCCGTCGAGCCGGGAGATCCTGAAGCAGATCGTCTGGACGCCGCCGACCCAGACATCGCTCGAGGACCTGCGCTGGTTCCGCTTCACGGTCGGCCGGATCGGGACGTACGACGGGATCCCGATCGTGGTCTCGCGCACCGGATACACGGGCGAGCTCGGCTACGAGGTGTGGTGCCATCCCTCCGACGGGCCGGCAGTGTGGGACGCGATCTGGGAAGCCGGAGTCGAGCACGGCCTGACGCCGCTCGGGCTCGAGGCGCTCGACATCCTGCGGATCGAGTCCGGGCTGATCTTTGCCGGCTATGAGTTCGACGACCAGGTCGACCCCTTCGAGGCCGGGATCGGCTTCGCCGTCGATCTCGACACGGACGAGGACTTCGTCGGGCGCGACGCGCTCAGGGAGCGGAAGGAGCACCCGCAGCGCGTGCTCGTCGGACTCGAGCTCGACGGCAACGAGACCGCGGGTCACGGGGACGACGTGTACGTCGGCCGCCGCAAGGTCGGAGTCGTCACGAGCGGGACGCGCAGCCCGGTTCTGAAGAAGAACATCGCCCTTTGCCGCATGGCCGTCCAGTACGCCGATCTCGAAACGAATGTGGAGGTCGGCAAGCTCGACGGGCTGCAGAAGCGAATCCCGGCGACGGTCGTCCGCTTCCCGTTCTACGACCCCGAGAAGAAGCGTCCGAGGGGGATCGAGAGCCAGTCCTGATCGAGTCCTGCACGCCCGAGCAGCTGGAGACCTTCCAACGCAACGGCTTCCTGATCGTGGAGGAAGACTCGTGTCGGACTCCGCGCTCGAGCATCTCCGAGACCGCTACCTAAGCCTCTTCGAGGGCGAATACGAGACCGGGATCAGGCCGGACGAGGTGAACTGGGTCCCCGGCCGCGACCCAAGGACCGAACACGGCAGCTGTGCAACGCCTGGAAGTCGGACTCGGTCGTCGCGGCCCAGGTGTTGTCGGAGAGGAACGGGCCGACTCGCCGCGCAGCTCATGGGCTACCGCGGGGTGCGCATCCTCCAGGACAACGTGCTCTGGAAGCCGCCGGGCACGAAGGCGATCGGCTTCCACCAGGACTCGTCGTACGCGGACTATCTCGTTCCGTCGCAGATGGTCACCTGCTGGATCTCTCTCCATGAGACGCAGGCAGATGCGGGACCGCTCGAGTTCGTCCCTGGCTCGCACTCGTGGCCCAAGTCTCCCCCGGCGCGCACGCAGTTCCACGCGCCGGACGACTGGCTCGCAGGAGCTCGAGCCGCCGCACCCGAGGGAAGCCGAGCCAGGTACGGTTCCCGTCGTCGTCAAGCCTGGCGGCGGGTCGTTCCACCACGGGCTGACCTGGCACGGCTCGGCGCCGAACGTCAAGCGTGAGCGTTGCGCGCATGGCGCTCGTCTCGCACTTGATCCCGGTCGAGACGCGCTTCCACGAGACGAACGTCGACCTGACGTACTTGTGTTATCGGCGTCGCGGCGATCTCTCGCTCGACGAGTCGTTCTTCCCGGTGCTCTGGGACGAGTCGGGTTACCGCACCCCCTGGCTCACGGAACTGCCGGAGCTCGACTAGCCGGAGGCGTCGAGGACGGTTCGCGGTTCGGGATCAGGCGGTCTCACGGAACCTCGCCGCGA
>CAWIZT010000015.1:0-37059 GCA_963840705.1 uncultured Actinomycetes bacterium
CAGACGCGTAGCCGCCCTTCGAGAGCTGCTCCTTCGAAGAGCGCAGGCGGGAGAGATTGACGCCGGAGCCCGAGCCGCCGCGGAAGATGACACCTTCGCGGCGAATCCAGTCCAGGATCGACTCCATCGAGTCCTCGATCGAGAGGATGAAGCAAGCTGAGCACTGAGGCTTGGCCTCGAACCCGACGTTGAACCACACGGGCGAGTTGAAGGATGCGTACTGGTTGACCAGGATCGCCTTGAGCTCGGCCTCGAAGATCTGGGCCTCGTCGTCCGTCGCGAAGTAGCCGCCCGCGCGGCCCCAGCCGCCGATCGTGTCGACGATGCGACCGATCATTTGCTTCACCGAACGCTCGCGCTCCGGAGAGGACATGCGCCCCCGGAAGTACTTCTGGGCGACGATGTTGGTCGCCGTCTGCGACCAGAACTTCGGGAACTCGACGTCTTTCTGCTCGAAGGCCGGGCCGTCCTTGCCGGGGATGTGGGCGTGGCGAAGCTCCCACTCGACCTCCTCGAAGGGGTCGCGGCCGGGGATCGTGAAGAAGCGGCCCGGAGCGACGCTCGCCTCCGAGTCGACGACCGTATTCACGATCTCCTCCGGAGTCGGGTCGACCTGGGGTGCCTCTACCTGCTTCGCCGTTGCCATCTGTTCCTCCCGAGCGGTCTTTGACATCAGGTCCTCCCGCTCGGTGGAGCGACGAGCGTCATGCGAGCGGACTTGGCAGCGTAGGAGGCGAGCCGGACGGTACGGATCGCTCCAAAATTTCCTGCAAATTCCGCAAATTCAGACAGGCCCACGCTCGCTGAATTCTACCGTGAACGCATCGCCTCACCGCCCGCGGTGCAGGCGGGCCAGAGAACTGAGCCCACCGGCTGCGAGCACGGCCAGCGCGACGCCGAAGAGCACGACGAGCGGAAGCGGGAGCGGGAAGGTCGAGCCGGATGGAGCGGCGATCGCGCCCGCTGCGGCCTGCGTTGCGGCTGGCGCCTCGGCCATCGGGACACTTGTCTCACCTCGAGCCGCGCTGGACAGTGCGCGTCCGATCACGTCCTCGGCATCCGAGTAGTCACGGAGGTCCGTCGGCAATGCCGCAATCGCGCTCTCATAGCACGTGAGCGCGTACACGCGGTCGATGCGACCGTCGGCGAACCAGTCGGCGAGCACCGACTCGCTGCACGCCACCTCGGCCGCCCGGCTCTCCCCCGGTCCGAAGAGGCACGAGGCGAAGACCACGACGATGAGGGTCAGAAGACAGCGCACGTTCGGCAAACGTGGAGGGTACGTTCTATTCGGACGCCTTCCCCTCACGCCTGTTAGCAAACGCCGGAGCTAGATCAGGAGGTCGTCGTCGGGGCCATGTGCCCCGTCGTCGCGTGCCGCGGCGCGTCGCCGAGACAGGTAGCCGATGCCGCCGGCCGCGAGCAGCATGATCGACATTCCGCCGAGGACGAGGAGCGGGATCGGAACCGACGAGATGCCGGTCGTGTCGACCTCCGGGGCCGCCTCGGATCCAGGGTCACCTGGATCGCCCGGATCACCGTTTCCCGAGCTGCCCGGCGTAGCCGAGGGATCGTCGCGCGGGGTCGGGTCCACGCCGCCTGGAGCGAGCTTGCCGCGAAGCGACGCCTGCAGCGCGCGACCGATGACCTCTTGGGCGTCCGTGTACTGCTCCAGGTCCTCGGGAATCGCGTCGATCGCCTCTTCGTAGCAGTGCGCCTGATAGAGGCGGTCGATGCGCCCGTTGTCGAACCAGTCCGCGAGGACCTTGTCTCCGCACGCGGTGGCCATCGCCGTGCCGGGCAGGGTGAGGGCGGCGAAGGTGGCCGCAACCAGCGCGAGCAGCGCACTGAGTTCGTGAACGCGACGGTATGGGGACGAGGTGTGCGGTGTCACGGGCGCGGCCGGAGGCCTGGGAAGTAAGACGAGTCTTCAGGCTCCTGGTGAGGTCGGCGTGAGTGCAGGGTAAACGAATTGTTAGACGGACGACCGGATGCCCCTCTCCGGAAACGGACAACGGCACGGGCGCTGGTAGCCTGGCGCGCCATGGATGCGGCGCCGGAGCCGTCCGGCCGGGCGCCTGGCGCGGTTGCCTTCGTCCTGGCGGCGGCCGTTGGAGCCGCGCTCCTCGGGGCCGCGTTCGCGGGGGACGGGTCAGGCGTCGACGGAGTGCTTCCGGTGGGCGGCTCGGCGGTCGTGCTGCTCGCCGCGGTGCTCCTCGCGGCCGCCTTCGGGCTCGTTGCCGTACCCCGGATCGGCCGGGCGGGGGGTGCGCTCGTCGTCGCAATGCTCCTGCTCGTTGCCTGGACCGGAGCCGCGGTCTGGTGGTCGATCGCTCCCGATCGCAGCTGGGACGCGTTCAACAAGGTTGCTGCTTTCGCGGCGTTTCTCGGGCTCGGGGTCGTGCTTGCAGGATTCGGCGGTCGTGCTGCCGCGCGCCTGGGTGCAGCGGTACTCGCGCTCGTCACCGGAGTCGTCCTCACGTGGGCGCTCGTGGCGAAGTCAGTGCCGTCGCTCGACCCCGACGGGGATCGAGTCGCACGCTTGCGGGAGCCCGTCGAGTACTGGAACGCGCTTGCACTGATCGCCGACATCGCCCTCGTGCTGGGGCTGTGGCTCGGCGCCTCGTCCGGCCAGCGGGTGGTCGCTCGCGTAGCAGGCGGGCTGCTCGTCTTCGTCGCGACGCTGTCGCTCTTGCTCACGCTCTCCCGGGTCGGCCTCGCGGGCGCGGCGGTGGTCGTCCTCCTTTGGCTGACCCTCTCCCAGGGGCGCCGAGTCGAGGGAGCGCTCTTGCTCGTCGCCTCGGCGGTGCCCGCCGCGGTCGTCGGGGGCTGGGCCTTCACGCGGCCGGCGCTCGTCGAGGATGTCGCCGAGCGTGCCGATCGCGTCGCAGACGGCGCCGTCCTGGGCGCACTCGCGCTCGCCGCCGCCGCGGTCGTCGTCGCCCTCGTGGCTCTGGGATCGATGCGCACTCTCGGCG
This sequence comes from uncultured Actinomycetes bacterium, assembly GCA_963840705.1. Lineage (GTDB taxonomy): Bacteria > Actinomycetota > Thermoleophilia > Gaiellales > Gaiellaceae > GMQP-bins7. The sequence goes on from CAWIZT010000015.1 coordinate 2,979, forward strand.
AGGACCGTAGGAGAAAGGTCGCCCGCGTGCTGCTCGCCGTTGCGGGAATCTGCGCAGCGGCGTTGCTCGCGGGCTCCGCCGTCGCCGTCGGCAGCGCGATCTCTTCCGACGCGACCTGCGCCGAGCTCGAGAACGACCCGAGCCGTTTGGGATCGCTCGACCTGAGCAACCGCTGGTGCTGGTGGAACGAGGCGGTGGACGTCTACGTCGGGAACGCGCCCGAGGGCGCGGGCTCGCGCACGTTCGTAATTGCGCGTAAGCGCTACCGCTCGGATGCGCGCAACGTCGTCCAGCCGCACAGCGTGCCGCTGCAGCAGCTCGCCGACGGAGGAGTCGCCGCGCTCGGGCTCTTCCTCGCGCTCGTGCTCGCGGCCGGGGCGACGTGCATCTGCGCGGTGCGACGGCTCGAGGGTGGTGAACGCGCCGCTGCCGTTGCGCTCGTCGCGGCTCCGGCCGCCTATCTCGCGCACGCGCTGGTCGACTACGACTGGGACTTCCTCGCCGTGACCGCTCCCGTCATGGTCGCGCTCGGCGTGCTCGCCGGTTCGGGACGGCTGCCGGAGGCACCGAGAGCGAGGCCGGTTCTCGGCATCGGCGCGGCTCTGCTCGCGGTGGTCCTGCTGGTCTCGTTCGCGCTGCCGCGACTCGCGGAGGTGAGAGTCCGCGAGTCGACGCGCGCGCTCGGCCAGGGGGACGTCACACGCGCGCGAGAGCGCGTGGACCGGGCGAGATTCTTCAACCCGCTCTCGATCGAGCCGATCTTCGCCCTGGCCCGCGTCCGGGAGAGGCAGAACTTCCAGCGCTCGGCCGAGGAGGCGTACGTCGATGCGGTCGAGCTCCAGCCCGAGAACCCGGAGACGTGGTACGCGCTCGGGCTCTTCGAGTACCAGGCGCTAGGGAGGCTCTGTGCGGCGTACCGCTTTCTGAACGAGGCGTACACGCTCGATCCGGTCGGGCGGCAGTGGATCGAGGGCGGCCCCCTCGACGTCGCTCGCGAGGCGGTCAACCGCGGCGCGTGCGAGCCTCGGTGACTCAGGCGGGGCGATCCGGGAGGACGGCGTCAAACCGAGCGGCGGTGAGGACCGCCGCGAGTGTGCCGGGTGGCACCAGGTCGGGTGGGAGCTCGTCCCAGCCGAACCAGCGAAGCTCGCTCACCTCTCGCGGGTCGAAGGCGGCCTCGTCCCCGCCGAGCGGGATCGCGCGGTAGTAGGCGACGCTGATCACGGTCGCGCCTGGCTCTTCCGGGTCGTCCGCGTACGTGTCCACCCAGACGCCGAGGTAGCCCACGACTCGCACCCGGAGCCCGGTTTCCTCGAGCACCTCGCGCTCGACGGTCTCGATCGGATGCTCGCCGACCTCGCAGAATCCTCCGGGCGAGCCCCACCCGTCCTTCCAGGGCGCGTACGCGCGGCGGGCCAGGAGCACGGTGTCCTCCCTGACCACGATCGCGTTTGCGCACGGCTTGGGGTTCAGCCAGTGGCTCGTTCCGCACGCTCCGCAGGTGACGGGCGGCGGCGACGGGAGCTCCGCGCCGCAGGCGGAGCAGAAGCGAACCTCCGGCATGCTCGACGAGACTACGCGCCGAGGATGAAGACGAGCTGCGCCCGGCCCAGTTGACCTGCGCGCACGCCGTCGAGCGGCCCGATCTGCGCCACCCCCAGGTCCTTTGCCAGCCGATGGCCTTCGCCGACGAATCCGGGCTTGTACATGACGAGACTGCGGGCATAGTCAGCGCTCGGGGCGTTGCCGACGGTGCCGATCCGGTAGCCGCGACTCCGCACACGCGACGCAGCGGTTGCAGCTGCGCCGGTGCGCCCGTTCCCGTTCAGCACCATCACGACGGTTCGACCGCGAGGCGTCTTCGCGACGGCGACGGGGGTTCGCTTTCGGGTCACCGCTTGCTTGGCCGTCTGCGAAGGCGCCAGCGCCCGCTCCGTGGCGGCGAGCTGGACGCGATCCGAGACCGTCCCGACCAGCGCGCCTCCGCCGAGGACCACGAGCAGGAGGAGCTCGGCGGCGGCGATCGCGCCAGCGACGTACGCGGCGAGGCGCCAGGGCCGGACGAGGGTGTCGGGAGCGGCGAGCGGGTGATCCACGAGCGCTTCGATTCGCGCGCCGCGGCTCTAGTCCTTCTGGGCGTTAACCCATTCCCAGGTCGCCTGCAGTCCGTCCTCGAGCCCGACCATCGGCATGAACCCGAGCTCGGTCGCGGCGCGACTCGGATCGAGGAAGCTCCGCTGGAGCTCGCCCAGGCGCGCTGAGGCATGGACGGCCTCCACGTTCGAGCCGGCGGCCTGGCGGCAGAGCCCGTACAGCTCGACCACGGAGGTCTCCCGTCCGGTGCCGATGTTGAACACACCCCCGTCCTGGCCGATCGCGGAAACCGTGGCTCGTGCCACGTCTCCGACGTAGACGTAGTCGCGCGTCTGGACGCCGTCGCCGAAGATCTGCGCTTGCTCACCGCGGTCGAGGGCGCCGAGGAAGATCGCGACGACTCCCGCCTCTCCGTGTGGATCCTGCCGCGGCCCGTACACGTTTCCGTAGCGCAGGCAGACGTGCTTCGTCCCGTACAGCCGGTTGACCATCCGCAGGTACTCCTCCCCGGCGAGCTTGGACGTCCCGTACGGCGAGAGCGGCTGGAGCGGCGAGTCCTCGCGGGCCGGCTCGCTGCATTCCCCGTAGATGGCTCCGCCCGTCGAGGAGAACACGACCTGGGCGTCGTGGCGGCGTGCCGCCTCGAGGACGCGGATCGTGCCGAGCACGTTCACCTCGGCGTCCTCGACCGGATGCTCCACTGCGACGCGAACGTCCGCCTGCGCCGCGAGGTGGAAGACCGCCTCCGGGCGGACCTCGTCGAAGAGCTCCTCGAGCGACTCACGGATGTCGTGGACCTGGAGCGTGGCCCGTTCGGACACGTTCTCCCGCTTTCCAGTCGCCAGCGAGTCGACGACGGAGACGTCATCGCCACGCGCGAGGAGCGCGTCCACGACGTGGGATCCGATGAATCCGGCACCGCCGGTGACCACGACTCGCATCGGCCGCATCCTACGGATGCCGCCGTCATAGGATGACCGTCGAATGTTCGTCTCCTTCGAAGGCCTCGACGGCAGCGGGAAGTCGACCCAGGCGGAGCTCTTGCGAGCACGGCTCGAGGCCGACGGGGAGGCGGTCCTCGCGACCCGCGAGCCCGGCGGCACCGCGCTCGGCGAGCAGATCCGTGACCTCGTCCTGCACGGCGACCATGTCGAGCCCTGGGCGGAGGCGCTGCTCTACGCCGCCGCTCGCGCGCAGCACGTCGAGCAGGTCATCCGCCCTGCGCTCGAGCGGGGCGAGTCGGTCGTCTGCGACCGTTATGTCGACTCCTCGGTCGCCTATCAGGGAGTCGGGCGAGGCCTCGGGCTCGATCGAGTGCTCGAGCTCAATCTCGCGGCCGTCGTCGGGCTCCTGCCCGAGCGGACCTTCCTCCTGCAACTGGACGCGACACAGGTCTCGTGGCGGGTGGGCAGCGAGCATGACCGACTCGAGCGGGAGGACGAGGAGTTTCACCGTCGCGTCGATGCCGGCTATCGCGAGCTGGCCGAGCGGTTCCCCGAACGCATCGTCGTCCTCGACGCGACGCGTTCGCCCGAGGAGATCGCGGAGGAGGTGCATGGAGCGCTTCCGGTCAGTACCTGAGCAGCCCGAGGCCAAGCGGCTGCTGGCTGCGGCGCTCACGGAAGGGCCCGCCCATGCCTACCTCCTGCACGGGCCTCAGGGAGTGGGGAAGCGAACCGCGGCGACTGCGTTCGCCGCAGCGCTACTCGGAGACGAACGCCGGGTCGAGGCCCGTACCCATCCAGACCTCTACGTCCTCGAGCCGCTCGGGGAGATGATCCGGATCGACGACGTGCGCGCGCTGCGCCACGACCTGCACATGCGCCCTTTCGAGGCCGACCGCCGCGTGTACCTCATCCTCGACGCGCAGCGGATGAACGAGGACGCGGCGGATGCGCTGCTCAAGGACCTCGAGGAGCCGCCTCCGTACGCCGTGCTCGTCCTCGTCGCGAGCGAGCTCGGCCCACTTCCGCCGACCATCCTCTCCCGCTGCCAGCTCGTCCCGTTCCGGCGACTCTCGGAGCGAGCGGTTCGAGAGTGGATCACCGAACGGGCGCCCGAGCGAAGCGAGGCGGAGATTCGCGCGCTCTCACGTGCGTCCGCGGGCCGTCTCGATCGCGCGCGCAGGCTGCTCGACTCTGCCGCAGCCGACCGGCGCGAGATCCTCATCGCCACCGCGCGGTCCGTCTACCTCGACGCCGACTTCGAGCCCGGAGACGCCGCCGCGGCGCTCATTGCGATCTCCGACGAGCACGGGCAGGAGGCGAAGGAGCGCGAACAGGCAGCGCTCGAGGGCGTCGACCTCGCAGCCCGCGACGCCGATCAGCGCGTGCGGCGAGCGCAGCGCGGTGCCGAGCGAGACGAGCTTCTGGCGGGCCTCGAAGCACTCGAAGCGTGGTACCGGGATCTCCTGGTCGTCTCGGTGGGGGCCGAGTCGGCCGCGGTGCACGCGGACCGGCTGGACGACCTGCGCGAGGACGTATCCCAGGATCTTGGAGACGGTCCGCTCAAAGCTGCAGAGGTCGTCCGCGAGACCTGGCGCACGCTCGAGGAGTTCAACCTGAACCCTTCACTGGCGCTCGAAGCGCTCTTCGTCCTTCTCCACCGGGAGCTATGCGGCGCGCACGCATGGTCGTAGGCTCGTCGGCTGCGGGAACCGCCCCGATGCCTGTCGTCTGCTGGCTCGGCGGCTAGAATCGGCGGCTCAGCACGCTTCGCCGACGTAGCTCAGCTGGTAGAGCACTTCACTCGTAATGAAGGGGTCCGCGGTTCGAGTCCGCGCGTCGGCTTAAGGTTTTCGGGCGGTTTTCGAGGCTGGCAGCTCCCCGTCCGTGCCTGGTCGACAGCGTCTACGGGCTAGGGCTCACGACCATCGCGCTCCCGCCACCACGGCGCACGGGCTCGGCCGCAGCGAGCAGGCGATCGCCGCCAAGGAACTCGATTCCGGTGGCGGCCCCGATCTCGGGATTCGGGCTGAACACGTGCCCTCGCGCTTGCAGCGCGGTCGCGTTGGTGGTCGCAAGGAAGGCCGGCTCCGCTTGCGTCGTCCCCGTGTTCCGCTGGGTCAGCCGCGGGTCTGCGATCGCCTGGGGAAGCGTCAGACCGAGATCGAGCCGGTCGATCAGGATCTGGAGGACGGTCGTGATGATCGTCGACCCGCCCGGCGAGCCGACCGCGAGCAGCGGGTCGCCGTCGCGAAGCACGATCGTCGGGCTCATCGAGCTGCGTGGCCGTTTACCGCCCTCGACCCGGTTTGGATGGGTCAGCGAGTCGAAGTTGAAGTCCGTGAGCTCGTTGTTCGCGAGGAAGCCGTATCCCGGAACGACGAGGCCGGCGCCGCCGGTGGACTCGATCGTGAAGGTGTACGAGACGACATTGCCCCAACGGTCGGCTGTCGTGATGTGCGTGGTAGTGCCTGGCCGAGTCTCGCTCGTCGACGCCTGGACGCTTGCGCTGTCCCCGCCGTTGAACGGATATGGGTTGCCAGGCGCGACCGGGCTGATGGCCGCGGTTCCCGTGATCAAGGCGCGCCGCGTCGCCGCGAACCCATCCGACAGCAGCCCGGTCAGCGGGACGTCGAAGTATGCAGGATCGGCGAGATAGGCACCCCGGTCGGCGAACGAGTAGCGCGAGGCCTCGAGGAAGTAGTGCAGTGCAGCCTCGCGGCTCATCGTCGAGAGCGGGTAGCCCTCCAGGATGTTCAGCGCCTCGCCGACGGTCGAGCCTCCGCTCGAGGGCGGGCCCATGCCATAGACGTCGAGCCCGCGGTAGGCGACGTGCGTCGGCTCTCGCTCGGGCGCGGTGTAGGTGTGCAGGTCGCGCATGGTCAGGAGGCCCGGCCGCCAGGTGTGATTGGCGGTCGGTGCCACCGCCGGGTGCTGCACGGCCTTGACAAGCGAGCTCGCCACGACACCGCGGTAGAAGCCTTTTGCCCCGAGATGCGCGATCCGCGCATACGTGTCCGCGAGGTCGGGATTGCTGAAGACGGTGCCGACGTCGTGTGGCGTGCCGTCAGGGTCGAGGTAGAGCGCCGCGGTTGCGGGGATGTCGTTGAAATAGTCGACGTTGCCCTGCGTCTGGTCGAAGAAGGTCTGGTCCACGACGAAGCCGTCACGCGCGGCGCGGATCGCCGGCGCAAGTGCCTTCCCCAGTGAGATCGTGCCGTAGCTCTCGAGCGCTTCCTCCCATGTCTCGACGGTGCCCGGTACCCCGACGGAGAGGCCGCTGTAGCGCGCGTCGTTGAAGGGGAGAGGAATTCCGTTCTCCCAGAAGGAATCGGGGCGCATCGCGGCCGGTGCGCTCTCGCGGCCGTCGATCGTAGTCATCCTCCCGTCGCTCGCGCGATAGAGGACCATGAAGCCGCCGCCCCCGATTCCGCACGAGAACGGCTCGGTGACCCCGAGCACGGCGGCTGCGACCACTGCCGCGTCGACAGCGTTGCCACCGTTTCGGAGCGTGTCGACAGCCGCCTGGGTCGCGAGCGCGTCGACCGTCGCCGCCGCGCCTCCCGTTCCGACTGCGGTCGGCGGGCCGTGCAAGCCCGCATCCGCCAGGGCACCGACCTGGGCGGCGAGCGCCGCCACCCCGGCGACGAGCAGGACGGCGAGCGAACGAAACGGACGGCGGCGCATGATTCCCCTCTCCTCGGATTCGAGACGAATCTACTCCTCTGCCGGGCGCACCTCAAGGCGTCGATCGAGCGGCGGACGGCCGCGGGTTAGAGTGAGAAGAAGTGCCAAAGGCCCAGCAGGTTGGTCGGCGGCCCTGAGGCGGTCTTCGACATGAGCGGGGCTACCAGGCGCTGGACGCGTGCCCTTACGATCGGCCTGCGGCGCTGGCCGGGCACAAGACGGGTACGCAGCTCGGGCACTCGCGTGTCTGGCGTGAGCTGACGAGTCGCTCAGTTTTCCAGCGAGAGCGTGCTCGTGCAGGCGCGGAAGGGGACCCGTGTCCCTTACTCACCCTTGCCTCGTAATGAAGGGGTCCGCGGTTCGAGTCCACGCGTCGGCTTTGCTAAAGACCCTGGAAAACGGGTTTTGGGAGCTTCGTAAGAGCCGCGAGCACGACGCGGACGAAGACGTTCAACTCAATCTTGGGCATGAAGACCTGAGCTTCACCCGTCGCGTGTACGTCCACTTGGACGCCAGCGACGGTCCCGACCCGCAGTTACTGGACGACCTTGCGGGTTGCGACGAGCCGAGCCGAGTGTGAAACTCGCGCGACTTATCGAAAAAAGGATGATCGTGTGCAGTCCGCAAAAGTTACACAACGTATAAATGCAAAAGCATTTGAGTTGCTCGAAAGGCACCCAGAGGGTCTACGTTGGTCAGAACTGCTCTCAATGATTGAGGCCTCGGATCGCAACTTCCATCCGAAAACGGTCAACGGATGCGTTTGGAAACTTGTCCAGAACTTTCCGGATGAGGTTTACAAACCATCCAGAGGGCTTTTCCGTTTGTTGAAGTACAAATCCGCCGAAGTGGACGAACCCGCGTGAGGAGGAGGAACCCGGCCACGAGCCAGAGCTACTCCCGCCAACCGAAGTCGCGTAGCGAAGCGGTCTAGGGTTCGGTCGGCTTCGGCCAGGCGGGCTTCCGGTTCTCGTCGGCGGACGGCCCGTCCCCCGCGCGAGGGTCGGGGCGACCTGGCCGATTCCCCGTATCAGCCAAGTCGCCCCTGATCAGGCGGGCGCGGTCGGAGGAACTGCGCGACGCGGACGCTAGTCCGGTCGAGCGCGACCATGCGGTGAACGGGAGGTGTCGAACCGCCGGGCTCTGAACTGGAACCCGACCGAGCCCTTAGCGAACGTGACTCAAGAGCCTCGCCCGTAGCTCCGCGTCGAGTTCGTCGCGGGGCTCCGCGTGTCGCGCCAGGACAGAGACCACGACCACTAGCAGGACGTTGAAGGTGACCAAGATGCCTAGCCCGAGAGCGAGGTACATCCACATCGCGGAACAGCCTGCCAAGACCGGCGGACGGCGACCGACGTACCTCGTCTTGCCGGCTGGAACTTCGCCGACCCCGCGCTGCCCAGGACGTTGATCGGCGGCCGCCGACGGGACCGGCCACGTGCTCCAGGGACGCGTCCTGCGCACGGACTGCAAACCCGTGGCGGGCGCCCTCGTCGTCCTTTGGCAGGCAGGACCGAACGGCTACGGCCCCACGCGGGCGCGGCAGCGTTCGCACCGATCGCTCGGGAAGATTCCGGTTTGAGGGACCCGTGCCTGCCTCCTACGGTGGCCTGCCGCACATCCACATCGCTGTCTTCGACCCCGTCTATGAAGAGCTCTTGACCCGGTACGTCGTTCGGCGCGGTTCGAAGACCGGGCGCATCACCCTTGTGCTCACACCGCTGCTCTAGCCAGCGGCATCGTCCGTGCAGGTCTACGCGATCGTCTACGACCTGTTCTGGCCTGAGGAGCCGCTACGGCGCTGAGACGACCTCGAAGAGCTGCCACTCCGCGGGTACGCCCTTCAGGCGATGCGTTCCTCGCTCGGCGAAGTCGATACCCGAGCCGAGAACGAGATCCTTGACGGTCGCCGAGACGAGGATGCCTCCGTCCTCGGCGACCGACATCACGCGCGCGGCGACATGCACGGCCAAGCCGCGAATTGCGTTGCCGACGAGCTCGATCTCGCCGGTGTGCAGGCCGACGCGGATCGTCACGCCGAGCTCCCGAAGTGCGTCGACCATGCGAGCGGCGCAGGTGACGGCGCGTGCAGGCCCGTCGAAGATCGCCAGGAAACCGTCGCCCGTGTGATCCACTTCCCGCCCGCGGTACGCCCTCAGGTGATCTCGGACGATCTCGTCGTGCGACCGCACTAGGCTGACCCACGCGCGATCGCCACGCTCGGCAGCGAGCTGGGTCGAGCCGACGATGTCGGTGAGCACGATCGTCGCGAGACGGCGATCCAGAAGCGACGAAGCCCTCGTGCCGGTCAGAAACTCCTCGACCTCGTCCAGCAGGGACGTCGCGTCTCCTGCGTGGAAGGGAAACGAGTCGGCCCCGGGCAGCTCCACGTACTTCGCATGCGAAATGTGCTCGGCGAGATAGCGGCCGAACTCCACGCGGTGATGGCGGTTGCCGGCGCGGTGGAGGACGAGCGTCGGCACGCGGATGCTCGGCAGGATCGAGCGGATGTCGATCTCCGTCACCCAGCGGTACATCGTCGTCGATGCCTGACGGGGCATCGTCAGCCGCGAGTACCGAAGCCACCAGCTCCGAAAGCGCGGGTCGTTGGCAACCGATGGAGCGGTCAGGTCGAGGATCTCGCTCGTCACGCCCCAGTGCTGCTCCCAGTGCTCGAGGAGCCGCTCGGTCGTCGCCTCGGGCATGCCGATCGGATAGTCCTCCGCCCGCCGCCAGCGGGCGAAGCTGTTGACGAGCACCAGCGCCTGCACGCGCTCGGGATGGGACGCGGCGACCATCGCCGCCATCGGCCCGCCCTCCGTGTCGCCGATGAGGGCCGCCTGCTCGACGCCGACCGCGTCCAGAACCGTCCGGGCGTCGTCGGCCCATTGCTCGATCGTCGGCAGAGAGGCAAGCGGCACCGGGTCGGAGACACCGGTTCCGCGCTTGTCGTACCAGATCACGCGGGAGAAGGAGCCCAGCCGCTCCATGTACGCGGCCATCGACGGCTCGTCCCACATGGCGTCCATGTTCGTCGCCCAGTTCGTCATGAAGACCAGATCGAGAGGGCCGGTACCGAACACCTGATACGCGACGTAGCCACCCTCCGGGCTTGCGACGTAACGCGTCTCCGGTCGGAGCGGTGATGCCGGGCTCATGCTGCCGTGGAGGCTATCGCGGCCTTCGTGGACGCTCGATCTCCCGCCCGCGCTCGCACTGATGGCGCTCTATCTGGCGGCCCTTTCCCGCGGGGTCGTCACCATGCTGCTGGCCGCCGGCCTGCCCACGCTCCTTCTCTTCGTCAGCTTCGACCTCGACCGACCGAAGCGCGGATTCATCACCGTTCCGACGGCGCCACTGGTCGCGCTCCGTGCCTCGATGGAGCTGCCCCCCAGCCGCCGACGCGCCTCGCTAGTGGAGCAGCAGCAGCTCACGCGAGGGCGGCTTTCCTCACCTCCCGCAGGCGTGCGCGGCTGTCCGGGCTCCGCCGCTCGATCGCGCGGGAGAACGCGGATGCGCTCATCTTGGACCCATGGGTTTTCAGATACTCGGAGATCTCGTCCGGATAGGCCTGCCCCAGCTCTCGAAGCACCCAGCCCACGGCCGTCTGGACGTAGTGCCGGGCGTCGCCGAGGCAGTTCGAGACCAGCGGCAAGACCTTGTCCGGTGGAAGGAAGACGGCGTTCTTCCCGCTGTAGTGCACCAGGCTGACGATCGAGATGCGCCGCAGCCACTCGCCCTCCGCAACGTTCCAGGCCTGGAGCTGCGGATACACCTCATCCGGATGGCTTTCGAGAACCCTGGAATAGATGCCGCTCAGGAGATCGCTGTGGCACCAGTTGTCCACCCGTCCGCTCCAGTGCCGGATCACGGGCCAGAGACTCGGGCTGACGTGCTTGCGGGCGATGGGCGCGTAGTACTCCAGAGCGGCGAAGAGCACATCGCCATACGGCGAGCATCTCCAGAGTGCGTCCCAGATCTCGAGCACCTGCTCCTCCGGTAGCTCGTAGAACGAGAACCCGTGCTCGACCCGCTTTCTCAGCTCGGGAAAGCGGATGCCGAGATGCTCGAGCTGTGAGCCGCGATCCTTCCGAATGGCCTCGCCGAGCTCGGGATTGCCGATCGCGATCAACGCCTGCGCGACCTCTTCGTGGTAGTCGCCTTGGCTCGCCGGATTCGCGTCGGTCATGGCTCAGACCGAGACGTAGCGGGCGGCGAGGGTGGTCGCGAGCGTGCGATGCGCGGGCGCGGTCCCGACGAGGGTCGAGCGTGCCGGATCGACGCCGTGTGCTCGCGCGAACGCGAGTCGGAAGCCCGGGGAGCGGCGGACGGCACCAGCAGCTCGGTGGGCCGGCGCCGTGCGGGCACAGCGCACTCTCCACCGGCCCGGAGACGTCAAGCGAGAGGCGGGCCGTGACTTCCGCGAGCTCCTCGACGGTGCCGTAGGGGCTCCAGTCGAAGACGAGGTGAGGCGAGTCCGGATCAACTCCCTCGAGCACGTGCTTCCAGCCGGGCTTCACCAACGCAGCGGCTGCGACGAAGACGCCCGCGCTCGCTCGCTCGGCCGGCGCCGTTCGCACGAAAGGCACCCGCTCGACGTCGGCGAATCCCTCGTCGGCCGACGGTGGCTCGAGCTCGCGGAGTGCGCGCATCTGGGAGGTCGGCGCGAGCATGCCCGGCTGGCGACGAGCCCGTGTCCGCAGCTCCTCCGGAGTCGGGATCGAGCCGAACCGCTCGAGGAGACGCTCGACGAGATTGACCTGCGCTTGGGCGAGCGGCGTGTCGAGCCAGACGCACCGCACCGCGGCTCGATGTCGGCTCGCCGCCTCGAGCACGTAGCTTCGTGTGGCGCGAGTGAGATACGTGTTGTCGAGGACGATCTCGCGAACGCCCGAGGACAGCTCTTCGTCGAGTGCGCCGGCGAGCTCCCGCAAGGACCCTCCGCGCTCGTCGCGGTTGAGGCGGTGGTAGCCACGAGCCACGTATTCCTCTGCGACGCGGCTCTTCCCAGCTCCCGGGATGCCCATGACGAGGACGACCTCCGCGTCCTGCGCCGAGCGTGGCCGCGAGAGAAGACCCGGACGAGCCGCGCCGAACGCGCTGTCGAGAGCTGCCCGGTCGTCCGCCTCAAGCTGGAGCGTCGCCGCGCGTGCGGCGGAGCGCGCGGTCTCCGGGCGCCGCGCGCCGGGGATCGCAACCACCGAGGCGGAGAGCTGCAGCAGCCAGGCGAGCGCGACCTCGGCTGCGGTTGCGCCGCGTGCTTCCGCGACACCGGCAAGTGCCGGGTCACGGGCAAGCCGAGGCGCCCGGCGCGGCCCTCCGAGTGGAGAGTGGGCGATCACCGCGATCCCTTTCTCCACACAGCGGTCGACGACGCCTCCCCGGAGAGCCGTGACGTCAGAGGGACTGAGAGCGACCTGAACCGCGGCGATGGGGGCGAGCTCGAGCGCCTCGTCTAGCTGGCGGCGGCTGACATTCGCGAGCCCCACGCGTGGCACGACGTCGCTGTCGACGAGTCGAGCCAGGGCTCGCACGGATGTCCGCCACGGCGTCCGCGGATCCGGGGCATGGATGAGATAGAGGTCGATGGACAAGCCGTCCAGAGCAGCGAGGCTTGCTTCGCAGTCGGCCAGAATCGCCTTCGCCCGACCGTCCGGGATCCATCCGCCGCCTGTCCGCGTCATGCCTCCTTTCGTGATGATTCGCGCGCTCCTCGCAGCACTGGAGAGGCGGAGCCCGCGAGCGAGGAGCCTCTCGTTGTGACCGAGCTCGGTTTCGCCATGGCCGTACGCGTGGGCGGTATCGAACACGGTGATCCCCGCCCCGGCGGCGGCCGCGATCGTCGCGAGGGCGAGCTCCTCGTCGCGGCCCTCGTCCGTCGACAGGCGCATGCAGCCGAGACCGATGCGGAGCTCCGACGCCGCCAGCCATCCAGGGTCGCTCAGGACACGGAGGCTACGCGACGACCAGCGTTTCGTGGACTGCCTACGAACGGCCGCTTGTGTCCGCTCTCACGCTGCCGCGGCGAAGATGCGGCCGACGTTCTCGTCCGAGAAGAACTCGGCCGGCGACGTCACTCCGGCTGCGACCCGCGCGAAGCCGTCCATCGCCTCCTGGCTACCGGACACAGCACCCAGCAGCTGCTGGAGCTCGGGCGGCGGAGGAGCGAGCGTCGCGAGGTCGTTCGTGAACTCGTACATCGGCAGGACCTGACGGTCGCGACGAGTGTGGTATTCGCCCATGGCCTCCTCGTAGCGACGTGCGCCGGAGAACGTCTCGCCCAGAGCCGTGGCGCACAGCTCGGCGTCGCGGAATGCGTCGTGAATCCCCTGGGCCGTGATGAAGTCCTTGTTGTACCCCGCGTCGCCGACGAGCGCCCAGCCTGCGCCGTAGGGCTTTCGAAAGAAGCCGCGGACCGCGGTTCCGACGAAGCGCTCCTCGCGCGTCGCTGCGCGCAGCCGTTCGGCGAAGCTCGGCACCGCCTCGAGAGTCTCGAGATAGGTTCGCTCGATGTCCTTCCTCACGGCCTCGAACTCCGAGTACGGCCGGCCGACGATGACGAGCGTGAGGCCGTCGTTCGTTGGCCACGCCGCGAACCCCAGTCCTGGCCGGATGGAGGTCTCGAAGCGGCCATCCATCTCGAGACCGCTCCAGTAGCTGTAGTAGCTCACCTCGAGCTGTGGCTTCTCGTTGTACTCGTCGGCGCCCACGGCGTCCGCGACGAGCGAGTAGCGCCCGTCCGCCCCGATCACCACACGAGCGTGCTCCTCGACGGTGTTGCCTCCTCTGGCGTGCCCGCGAACCCCGACCACGTGGCTGTCCTCGACGAGGAGGCTCTCGACCGTGAACTCCTCGCGGACCTCCGCCCCCGCCTCGGAGGCGGCGTCCACGAGCAGCTTGTCCAGCACCATGCGCCGTGGTGCGTAGGCAACGGGTGTGCTCGTTGTGCCCGGAGCCCCTGAGATCGTGAACGGGCCGAAGTCGAACGCATACGTGTCCACGGGCGGACAGCCGGTTGCGAGGACGCGGTCGAGCAGCCCCCAGCTCTCGAGCGCCGCTACACCCGGCGGATGGATCAGATGCGTCGAGACGGTGTCGCTCGGAAACGTCGCCCTGTCCACCAATAGCACCCGGTAGCCCTCGCGGGCGAGCAGCATTGCCGTCGGCGATCCCGCGCACCGCGCGCCCACGACGATCGCGTCGAATGGCTTGCTCACGGCATTTCTCCTTGGTCGAATGAGCGCTTCGTCGTAGACGCTAGGAGCCGCGGCGACGAAGCGCTTCCGAGGAACTACCCAACTTCCGCTTCTCGCGGAATGGGTACTCGAGGTCAGACCAGCTGATGCTCGTACGCGTACGCCGTAGCTGCGGCGCGCGACGACAGCCCGAGCTTGGCGTAGATGTTGCTGACGTGTCGATCGACCGTCCTCTCGCTCAGGACGAGCTCGGTAGCGATCCCCCGGTTGGTCGCTCCGGCCGCAACCAGGCGCAGCACCTGCAGCTCGCGACGGGTCAACCCGTGGACGTCTCGCGACGCCGAGGTTCCCAGCAGACCGTCCACTCGAGCCAGGTCCTGAACGGCTCCGAGCTCCTCGAAGGCGCGTCGTGCTGCCTCCAGTTCCAGCTCGACGGTGTCGTTGTCGCCCAGGGCAGCGCAGGCAAGTGCTACGAGGACACGAGTCCGCGCCGCTTCGTAGGGTGCCTCGAGCTCCTGCCACACACTCCACGCTCTGCGGAGCGCCGTCAGGGCAGCCGAAGGGTCCCCCGGGCCAGCGCGACAGCTCCGGCGGAGTCGGCCGACATCGCGGCGAGCGCGTCGCTTCCCTGAACCCGCGCGATCTCCGCCAGCTCCTCGCTTGCGCGCTCGGCCTCCTCGACCTCGGCCGCGGCGAGCGCGATCTCGACGTGCGCCGGGAGCAGTGCCGCACGCTTCAGTGGTGGACTGGTCTCGCCGACGATCCGGCGGATCGCGGCCAGCGCCGCGTCCTTGTTGCCCTGAGCCAGCCGAAGCAGCGCCATCCCGGGCTGCGGCTCCTCGCCCCACCGGGTTGCCGTGCGATATGCCTCCTCCGCTGCCGCGAGGTCGCCACGCAAGCGCTGAAGCTCGCCCTCGAGATACAGCGCGCGAGCGGACGCTCGCCGATTCAGCACTCCCTGCGCATGCATCCCCACGCTCCGTGCCTCGTCCAGTGCGGCCTGCCAGGCTCCCTGCAGCTGCATGATCTCGGCGCGGTGCACCAGGCAAACGCCCGTGTGGGCCACCATGTCGGGCTCGCGCTCGCACCAGAGCGTGAGGGCGGTGGTCCACTCCCGCGCGCGGCGCAGCTCGTAGGCGCCCTGACAGACCGAGATCGTGTTGCAGTAGAGGATGCCGGCCACGATCGGCGACAGCTCCCCGGTGGTGACCGCGATCATGCTCTCGTCGACGAGTCGGAGACCCTCCTTCGTCCGTCCTAGCTCGAGGAGGGCGTGGCCCTGGTCCATCACGCCCATCGCAACCAGGTCGCGATCGCCGAAGCGCTCGCCGATCTCCACCGCCTCGGCCGCAACGGCGTGTGCAGCCTCGAAGTCACCGTCCGCGAAGTGCTGGAGCATCACCGCGAGGCGGAGGTATCCGACCTCGACGCAGTCGAGCCGGTCGCGTTCGAGCAGGCGCTCCCCACGTGCGAACCAACCACTTGCGGGCGCGGCTTCGCCACGCATCAGGAGGTTGAGACCGATCCACCACGTACAGCGTGCAGCCCTCGCTGTCTCGCCCTGATCGAGGTAGGAGTAGTGAGCCCGCTCGAGGCAGCGAACGTACTCCTCGTCGCGGCCGAGCATGTACGCCGACGCCGCGAGCCGCTCGAGATCCTCTGTGACGAGCGGGCTCACCTCGTCGGCGCGCGACAGCGACTCGTAGGCGTCGACCCAGGCGTGCTTCGCGTACGACGCCCGTCCGCGCTCGAGCGTATCCCCGATCGCCTCCGAACCTGGCGGCGGCCTCATCTCCCTCGGATCCTACGTCCGCATCGCTGCCGCTTCGGTGAGCCGCGACGAACTCCGGAGCACGGAGGGTACGCCACGCGGCCAAGACAGGAGACGCTTCGGTGTAGGAGGTACGCCGCGGAGTCACCCTCCCAGGCGGAGCGGCGTATATTCGCGTCAACTGGCGCGGCAGGCGCGTCGCAACCCACTAAGCGGACGGAACGGAGGAAGATCGATGCCGGTCTGGGCTTGGGTTCTCATCGTCCTCTTGATCGTGCTTCTCCTCGGGGGTTTCGGCTACAGGCGACGAGGGCGCTAGCGCCCTCCCTCGCTGCGTCGGCGGCCGCTACCCGTCTCGTGCTCCGCGGGGCGCTGTCAGCCGTCAGGCGCTAAAGCGAGGCTCGTCTCGTCGGAGAATCCGCACTCGAGGCAGACATAGCGTGTCGCTTGGTCCTCGTCTACGACGATCCCCATCGTGACGCCGCAGGCTGGACAGATCGGCGGGCGATCGTCATCGAAGTCCGGGTGGCTGTCCTCTTCCATGCGGTCCAGCGTAATTCGCGACCCCGCGTTCAGACCGGCGGCGATGTAGGGAGATCCACGGGCAGAACAGCTTCCCTGAGAGAGTCAGCCAGTTCGCACCCTGCCCGTGAGGACGTGTTTGAAGCCCGGAATCGCGGGTACACTCGATCCAGCGCGTTGGCTTGGTCGTTCGAGGCCGCCGAGGTGCAATTCCTCTTCGACGGTCACACCCGGCCTGAGCGCAGCAGGAGTTCGTTTGGACTTCCTGCCCTGATCGGAACACGAAGGAGCAGCACATGCATGCCACCATTCGCCGTTACGACGGTGTGGACAAGAATCGCACGGTCGAGCTGACCAGCAAGGTCAACGAGACCCTCATCCCCAAGCTCAGCGAGCTTCCGGGGTTCGCCGGCTACTTCCTCATCGAGGCCGGCAACGGCGTCTTCAGCTCGCTCAGTCTCTTCGAGACTTCTGAGCAGGGCATGGAGTCGACGAAGATCGTCGCAACGTGGATCCGCGACGAGAAGCTCGACACGCTCATCCCCAACGACCCCAAGATCACGAGCGGCCGGGTCATCGCTCACAGCGACCGCGTCCTGGTCGCCGCGTAGCTCGACCGCACCGCGTTCGACGGAGGGCCTGGCTTGCCAGGCCCTCTCCCATTCCCCCCGGCAGCCGCGCCGCGGCCGGCGCGAATGGTTGGTCCTCAGACCGCGACGTCGAAGGAATCGCCGAGGCGTCGAATCAGGATGAAGTACTTGCCCGGATGTAGATTCAGGCCATGAGCGACAGCAACATCTGGTCTGACGAGTGGGGAGAACAGGAGGAGGACTGGTCGGGTGGCGGCGGGCGAGGCAAGGCCCTGGCTCGCGGCGAGGATCTGGGTGCGAGCGTCTACGAGCTGGGTCCCGGGAACTTCGTCGTCTACCACTTCCACCATCGGTGGGAAGAGCTCCTCATCGTGCTCCGAGGCACTCCGACCTTGCGCACTCCCGAAGGCGAGCGGACGCTCGACGAGGGAGACGTCGTCCACTTTCCGGTCGGCCCGGCGGGTACGCACGCCTTGACGAACGAGACCGACACGCCTGTGCGCTTCGTCATGGCGTCAACCCAGGGCGGGCCGGAGGTTGCCGAATACCCCGACCTCCGGCAGATCACCGCCCAGGCTCGTACCGGCTCGCAGACCGGCGATCGACTCTGGTTCATCTACGACGTGCCAGAGTCCCCGGAGTAGCTCCGCCGGGTCCGTTCGTGCTACTCCGCCGTCGGCGGAGTCGGGAAAGCGCGCTCGACCTCCTGAGCGAGCTCAGGCGTCGAGGCGCTGATCCTCGAGGTCGAGGTCACGGGAGACCCGGATCCAGACGTCGTTCGAGATCACGCCATCCCGGCGGAGCTCGAGGACGGCATTCCGCTCGGCTTCGAGCAGCTCTCGCCGAAGCCGCTGGAAGTCCTGCGAGCGCACCTCGATCGCTCCGTCGTCACTCTCGTCGAAGCGCGCCGTGAAGCGGTCGGTTCGGAAGCGGTAGAGGCCTCGCAGGCGCTCGGCCGTGTCGTCGCGCACCCAGTCCTCCACCTCGAGCTCCTCGAGCCGCGCGATGGCGGCTTCGGCGCCTCGAATCCGGGCCTTCGCGTTCTCGCGGTCATCGCCTCCGTCCTCCTCGAGACCGAGAGCACGGATCACGAGCGGGAGCGTCAGCCCCTGTCCGACCAGGGTCGCGAGGATCACCGAGAACGTCAGGAAGAGGATGAGGTCGCGGCCCGGGAAGGGGGCTCCCGTGTCCGTCTCGAGCGGAAGGGCGAGCGCCGCCGCCAGTGAGACCGCGCCGCGCATGCCAGCCCAGGAAAGGAAAACGGCCCCTCGCCAGCTCGACATCCGGCGGACGATCTTCTTCGGCGCGTGGAGGACGGCGAAGACCCACGCGAAGCGCACGGCGATCACCGTGCCGCAGACGAGCGCCGCATAGCCGAGCAGCCTTGCGGTCGAGATGTCGCCCAGCGCGTCGATGACGACGGGCAACTGGAGGCCGATCAGCACGAAGAGAAGCGCGTTCAGGAGGTATTGCACGATCTCCCAGACGGCGATCCCCTGGAGGCGAACCTGGGCGTTCGTCAGCTCGGGCGTGTGCCAGCCGAGGTAGATCCCGGCCGTGACGGCCGCGAGGACCGCCGAGAAGCCCAGCAACTCGGCGGGAACGAACGCGAAGTACCCCGTCATGAGCGAGATCGTGATCTCCGCCGGCGGGTTGTCGAGCCGCCGGCGAACCTGGCGGACGATCCAACCGACGGCGAGCCCGACCCCAACTCCGCCGACGACGCTGAGGACGAATTGCCCCCCGGTCGCGACGGCGGAGAAGGAGCCGGTGAGCACCGCGGCCACCGCCACGCGGTAGAGGACGAGTCCCGTTCCGTCGTTCACGAGGCTTTCGCCCTCCACGATCGCGACGAGCTTGCGCGGCACGCCCAGGCGACGCGCGATCGCGGTCGCGGCGAGCGGATCGGTCGGTGAAACGATCGCGCCCAGCACGAATGCGGCCGGCCAGGTCAGCCCGTCGATCGCGGCGTGCGCGACAACCGCGACCCCAAGAGTCGTGGCGACGACGAGGCCGATCGCGAGGAGCCCGATCGGCCGCACGTTTGCCCTCAGGTCGCTGAGCGAGGTGAAGAACGCTGCGCCGTAGAGGAGCGGCGGGAGCACTCCGAAGAAGATGAGCTCCGGGTCGAGCTCCACGTTCGGCATCCCGGGCACGACGCCGATGGCCAGCCCGCCCAGGACGAGGAGGATGGGGTAGGGGATGCGAAGCGCGGGAGCGAGGGCGAGCAGCGACGCCACCGCGGTCAGGAGCACGAGAGCGACGATCCCGTCCTGGGCGTCCAGGTGCACGTGCGCATCGTGCCGCACCGGACGCGCGTGCCCGACTGCCTGCCTGCGATAGTTCCGGCGCGTGTCGCCGACGCCCGGGAAGCTCGAGGTTCAGCAGGTCTACAACGACAGCTGGCGCGGGTGGCCGGTTCGGCCGCATCGGCAGCAGCATCCGATTCGCGGGTCGTTTCTCGATCCTCGGCCCGACCCCGAGCGCGGAGCCGTCTACCACGAGGGTGTGGACGTCGCCGTCCGCGACGACCGGCCCGAGCGCGGCGCGCCCCCCGGACGAACGCATCGCGTGTACGCCATCGAGGGAGGCCCGGTGTCGTTCGCAACACCGCGCGGCCGGCGCGGCAATGTCCGAATCGGACACTTCGGATACGGGCACGTCGATCCGGTCGTCTCGACGGGCGAGCTCGTGACTCCCGGCCAGCACATCGGCTGGACGTGGGAGGGAGGGTGGCACGTCCATCTGAGCGAGTTCGTCCTCACCACGGGCGCATCGATCGTCGTCAACCCGCTCCGCCCGGGAGGGAAGCTGCATCCGTTCGTGGACCGAGCCGCACCCGAGATCCGCGAGATTCGCTTCTATGCGCCGGCGACCCCGAACTGGGCACGGCGGCCGAAGACGAGCGTCGCTCGCCTTCCGCAGGAGGGAGAGCGCCTCGACCGGGGCCGGCTGCTCGGCCGGGTCGACGTTCGCGTCCGCGTGAGCGACCCACAGAGCTTCATCGGTTGGTTCCAGGAGTTGCCGTGGCTTGCCGCCCCTCATCATCCGTTCCGGCTTGCGGTCACGATCCGCGACGTGCAGACCGGCCGCGCGGTGCGCAGGCGCGAGGTGTTCCGCAGCGAGCGGGTGCTCGGACTCCCGGCGGGCCGCCACTTCGCTCCCGGCACGGAGCAGAACTTGCCTGCCAACGGCTGCATGGCACTCCATCGGTCGGTGCGCTGCGACGGCATCTACTGGTTCCGGCTGTTCCCACTTCGCTACTGGGACACGACGCGTCTCCCGGACGGCCGCTACCGCGTGATCGTGCGCGCCTGGGACGTCGCCGGCAACCTGACGGCAGCAGAGGCGGAAGTCAGGATCGCGAACGGCCTCTAGCTAGACGTCGGGGATCAGGCCGAGCCACGCGACCGCGCCCGGCAGCTGCAACTGGGCGTAGCTCTGCGCGGTGTGGCTCCACGAGCCGGTCACCTTCTCGACGCGGCCCCGCGGCTCGAGAGCTTGCAGCTCCTTGAAGAACCGTCCCGACTGCGTGTGCTGGTTGACGACGATCTCGTCCGCGTCGCTCCACCAGACCTGGAGCGGGACCCCCGAGCTGGCAACCTCGTGGATCCAATGCATCGGGCTCCGCAGGACGAACGCTCGCGGGTCGGTTCGCGGCGTCCCGCCGACCTCGACACGAGCGAGGGCCCGGAGCATGGATCCTCGCGGGCTGTTGGCGAACTGCTCGTAGCGGAGTCCGAAGTCGGTGACCGAGTCGAAGGCGACGGCTCCTGCGAGCAGGCTCGGATGCTGTCCGAGCAGGAGCAGCGTCTCCTGGCCGCCCATGCTCCCCCCGACGGCGTACACGCGCCCTGCGTCGATCTGAGCCAGGGGCGCGACTTCCGGAGGATCGAGGGCATGCGGGCGAGATCGTCGATCTGGCCTCGCCAACCCCACGAGTGCAACGGCAGCCGTCGCCCCATTCCGCCCGGACAGATGACCACGAAGTCTCCGAGCCCGGCCAGCCCTCCCCACAATCGCGCGTTCGTTCTCGCGCGCACCCCGCGGCCGTGAGGGGAGATCACGAGCGGCAGAGGAGGCGACGCGCGATCCGGTCCGTACTTCGCGGGCGCGACGGCCACGGCCCAGCGGGGCACGCCGTTGTGTGCTCGGTACCGGAGCCCCCACTGCCTGACCCCGTCGCTCACGCCCGGGAGTGTGCAGGCGTTGCGTCTGGCATCGCGAAGAATTCTCCGCAAAATGCGACTGATGCTCGTCACCCTTCTGCTCGCCGTCGCAGGAACGCTCTTGGTCGACCTCGAGCCGTCGGCGGCGCCTGGCCAGCCGGCCAAGATGAAGGTGGCCCGGGTTGCTCGGACACCGACGACCGTCGACGTGGGGTTCGTGCGGAACGGAAGGCTCGTCCGGGTCGAGCGCGTGGTACCGAGCGGTGTCGCTCCGCGCATGCATGCGCTCCGCGAGCTCACGCAGGGCCCGACCCGTGAGGAGCGCGCGCGTGGGCTGCGGACGGCGATCCGGCCGGGTGTGCGCGTCCGCTCGCTCCGCTCCGCTCAGGGCATGTGGCTGGCCAGCTTCTCGCGCTCGCTCTTCGGGCCTGGATCGGACGCGACGGTGCGGACGCGACTCTCCCAGATCACGTGGACGCTCTCGCGGCTCGGTGGCGCGCAGGAGTACGCGGCCATCTCGGCCGAGGGACGGCTCGCAACCGTGCTGCGGCTCGGTGTCCGCCTCGGAGCCTGGCGGGCGAACGAGGGCGAGAAGCGCTACCTGTACAGCACCCGCGGCATCCAGCTTCGCCTCTGGCAGCTCGGGTACCTCTCCCGGGCCGATGTGACCGGATCGCTCGACTATGCGACCTCGCAGTCGCTGCTTGCTTTTCAGGGCTGGGAGGATCTCTCGCGCACCGGCACGGTGACCGGCGAGACCCAGCTCGCCCTCGTCCGCGCCGACCGCCCGCGGCCACGAGACCGGAGCGCAGGTCGCGGCGTGGAGATCCATCGCGATAACGGGGTGCTCTTGCTCGTCGAGGAGGGCGAGGTCGTCCGCGCCGTGCACACCTCCACGGGCACTGGCGGAATCACGCCCTCGGGCTCGTTCCGCGTCTACCGCAAGGAGCTCATGTCCTGGTCGGTTCCGTTCCAGGTGTGGATGCCGTATGCGGCCTACTTCGTCGGCGGGATCGCGACGCATCAGTACCCGCACGTGCCTGAGTATCCGGCCTCGCACGGTTGCGTGCGTCTGCCGGACGGCGACGCCGCGCGGGTCTACCGGTTCGTCGAGATCGGCACTTCGGTCAACGTCTACTAGTAGACGTCTACCTGGTCGCCGATGGCCGGTCGTCGTGGCTGTCTACGCGGGTGGGACCGAGCTCGCGCGCAGATCTCGAGGGCTACCGCGCGGAGTTCGAGGTCGAGTGCGGGCCGTTGAAGATGACGAGGAGGGTGAGCTCGTCGTAGGGGTGGAAACTATGCTCGACGCCGGCCTCCACGAACACTCCCTGGCC
Source organism: uncultured Actinomycetes bacterium (assembly GCA_963840705.1). GTDB lineage: Bacteria > Actinomycetota > Thermoleophilia > Gaiellales > Gaiellaceae > GMQP-bins7. The sequence goes on from CAWIZT010000015.1 coordinate 25,289, forward strand.
TCGGCGAAGCAGGCTGCGCTCCCCCTCGATCTCGATCTCGCCCTCGCCGTTCAGGAGCACGTACGCCTCGTCGAAGGTGTGCGGGGTCTGCTTGTCCTCTTCGCCGGCGACCAACACGTACACCCCGACCTCGAGGCCCGGCGACGTGAGGATGCTCTCGTACCCGCCTCCGCGCTCCGCGAGCCGGGCCGCGGTGGCGGCAACGTCGAAGTCGTGCACACGTCCTACCGTACCCAGAGCGGGCGGTCTTGCAATCGTCCCGCGCGGGTGTGAGGGTCTTGTCACGAAGTTGGCACTCGGCCGTCGGAGATCGGCCCCTACGCTCGAGACATGCGCCGTCTCGCCCTCGCTCTGCTCGCTGTGTCGCTCGTCTCGCTGCTGGGCGCGCCTGCGCAGGCGCACTTCGACGCGGCTGACCGGTACACGCACGGGGCGTGCCCCGCCAGCTTCGCCAACCGCGTCGATCCGATCAATGTGGTCTTCACGACCTGGGGAACCTGGGGGCGCGCGGAGAGCCAGGTGGAGACACATGCGGGCTGGACGGTCTCCTCGGGTTCGATGCAGTCGTTCGTCGATCACGCCGGCTGCGCTTCGTTGCACACGCAGCGTGCGAGCGGGCAGGGCTCGAGGTTCCATGTCCGCCTGCGCGGCCAGCACGCAGACGGGACGCTCGGCTGGACCGCGATGGCCGCCGCTCACCACGAGGATCTCGTGCTCCTTCCCTTGCCCTGCGGACATGCGGTCGATGCGAACGGTCCGGCGGGGAGCGGCTTCGACCAGGGTCGCGACGAGCTCGAGCGGCGCTTCACGAGCGCAGGTCACTCCTCCCACCGCGTGTGGTGGGGAAATACGCAGAGCTTCAAGCAATGTGACGGGGACTACGCGGGCTCGGACGGCTGGACGGTGTTCATCCAGCTCCACCAGGTGAGCCACTGAGCGATGAGGGTGGGAGCGCTCGTCGCGACCATGCTCGTCCTCGCACTCGCGCTGCTCGGCTCGGCGTCTGCCGGAGCTGGGCATTCGCCGGCTGCGCTGCATAGCCCCGCGCTCCTCAACGCCGGCGAGCGCGTCGACGGCCTCCCGCTCGCGGCCGTGCTGCGGCGTGAAGACACGGCCGAGTTCGTCTCCTTCGTCTACGGGGACTGCATTGCGGTCGACGACGCGGGCTGTGCGCCACCGGCTGAGGTCCAGGTATGGCCTTTCTGCCGGCGCAACCTTGGCCTGTACCGGGACGCATCCGCCTCCGGGGCACTCGCGGAGCAGATCGTCCTGCGCGGCGTGCCGGCGCTCCTCTTCGACGACGGGACGAGACTCGAGCTCGAGACCGGTCGCTCGACGGTGATCGTCTTCGCCGGCACGCGGGCGCGAGTCCTTCGTATCGCGGCGGCGTTACGGGCGATCGACGGAACCGTTCCGCCTGCGCTGCCACTGCCGATGCCTGCACGAGCGCCGGAAGGTGATGCCCTGGACTGCTGAAGCTGCAAGGAGAGACGCCGGCTCCGGTGCGGCGTGCGGGGTCCGGCGTGGCAAGATCGTCTCGCCGTGGAGACGATGCGCGCCGTACGCAAGCGGGGTTCCGAGCCGGGGCTGGTGCTGGACGAGCTTCCCGTTCCCACACCGCGCGCGGGTGAGGTCCTCGTTCGGATCGAGGCGGCGAGCATCTGCGGTACCGATCTCCACATCCAACGCTGGGACCAGTGGTCTTCCGAGCGCGTCAACCCGCCGTTGACGCTCGGTCACGAGCTCTGCGGGACCGTCGTCGCCCTGGGGGAGGGCGTCCACGGCGTGTCAGAGGGCGACTACGTGTCCGCGGAGAGCCACGTGACCTGCGGCGTGTGCTTCCACTGTCGAACCGGAAAGGCGCACATGTGCGAGCGGACGCAGATCCTCGGCGTCGACCGTGACGGGGGCTTCGCCGATTTCGCCGCGATCCCGGCGTCCGTGATCTGGCAGAACGACCGTGCGAAGTTGCCGCCGCACGTCGCGTGCCTTCAGGAACCCTTCGGCAACGCGGTCTTCGCCACGTCGACGCAGGACCTCGCCGGTCGAGCGATCGCGGTTCTCGGCTGCGGGCCGGTCGGGTTGTTCGCGATCGCCATCGCGCGGGCGTTCGGAGCCGGACGCCTGCTCGCATCCGACCACGTACCCTATCGGCTCGACCTCGCGCGGCGGCTCGGCGCGGACGCGGTCGTCAACGTGGCCGAGGTCGAGGACGTGCCCGCGTGGTTCGTCGAGCAGAACGAGGGTGTCGGCATGGGCGTCGTCTTCGAGATGTCGGGAGCGTTGAAGGCGATCGAGGACGCGTTCGGGATCGTGCGCCACGGCGGCAACGTCGTCCTCTTCGGGATCCCGGCGCGACCGGCGACGATCGACATCGCCGAGTCGCTCATCTTCAAGAATCTCACAGTGTCGGCGGTCAACGGACGCGAGATCTGGGAGACCTGGTACACGACGCGCTGGCTTCTCGAGCACGGCGTCGTCGACCTCGCGCCGCTGATCACCGCGCGCATGCCGCTCGAACGGTACGAGGAGGCGTTCGCTCTCCTCGAGTCGGGCAGCGCCTGCAAGATCGTCCTCGAACCGAACGGAGCCCCCATGAGCAGCACGCCATGAACACGACGTTGACCGAGCAGGTCGGTGCCGAGCTCGACGGGCTGCGGGATGCCCGCACGTACAAGCGCTTCCTGACGCTGTCCTCGGCGCAAGGGCCGGTCGTCGAGATGGCGGGACGCGGAGAGGTGATCGTGCTCTCTTCGAACAACTACCTCGGCCTCGCCGCGCACCCTGAGGTCGTGCGCGCGGGGATCGAAGGTCTCGAGCGCTACGGTGCCGGAACGGCATCGGTCAGGTTCATCTGCGGAACCTTCGAGCCGCACCTCGAGCTCGAGCTGGCCCTGGCCGAGCTGTCCGGGACCGAAGCCGCGCTGACCTACGTCTCCTGTTGGAACGCGAACGAGGCCGTGATCCCATCGCTCACCGATGCGGCGACGGTGATCTTCACCGACGAGCTCAACCACGCGAGCATCATCGACGCGGTGCGGCTCTCGCGGCCGGCGTCGAAGGTGATCTACCCGCACTCCGACATGCGGGCACTGAAGGACGCACTCGAGTCCGCTCCGCACGGCGCTCGCAAGCTGATCGTCACCGACGGTGTCTTCTCGATGGAAGGCGATCTCGCCAGGCTTCCGGAGATCGTCGAGCTCGCACGCGCGAACGACGCGGTCGTGATCGTCGACGACTCGCACGGCGTGGGGGTGCTCGGCGAGACGGGACGGGGGACGGTCGAGCACTACGGCCTCCTCGGCGAGGTCGACGTGATCACAGGGACGCTCGGCAAGGCGCTCGGCGGCGCGGCCGGAGGGTACGTCGCCGCGTCCGAGGAGGTCTGCGACCTGTTGGCCCAGCGCTCACGGCCACAGCTCTTCTCGAACGCCCTTCCGCCGACCGTCGCCTGCAGCGCGCTCCGCGCCGTCCAGCTCATGCTCGAGCAGCCGGAGCTGCTCGCCACGCTTCGCGAGCGCTCGCAGGGGTTCCGGAGGATGCTCGTCGAGGTGGGCTACGCCCCGCTCGACGGCGAAGCCGCGATCATCCCGATCATCGTGGGCGAGACCGCGGAGGCGATGGCGCTCTCCGAGCGCCTGCTCGACGAGGGCGTGTTCGTGACCGGCTTCGGATACCCCGTGGTCCCCGAGGGTGCGGCGCGGATCCGGGTGCAGATGTCGGCGGCCCTGGAGCCGGAGCACCTCGAACGCGCGATCGAGGCATTCAGGCGCGTCAAGACCTGACCGAACCACTGGAGGACAGCACGCCGAGCCGCAGCCGGCGTGGAGGAATCCTCGAGTGGAGGGAGAAACTGCCCGCCATGCTCCTCAATCTCATCCTCGGTGTCGCGTTCCTCGTCGTCGGGATCCTGCTCATGTTCGTGGGCGGAGTCTTCGGCATCCTCGTCGGGGTCATCTCGATCCTGATGGGCCTCGTTCTCCTGCTTCGTGGGTATCGAAGCAGGGCGACGACCGCCTACTAGCGAGCCAACGCGTCGGTTCGACGGCGGCGGTGACCCCGCCGCCGTTCGGCTGCTATCTGGTGAAGACGAAGTCGTTGGACTTAGCCATCACATGGCAGCTCGTGCACAGCGAGCCCTGCGCGAGCAGGGAGTAGCGTGCAGATGCGCTCGACCGTTCGTACTCGATGAACCGCCAGCGTCCGTCGACCTTCCGCATCACGGCGAACTGGCCAACGTACTTCGTTCCCGGCTTGACGATCGTCTTCACGATCACGGTGCCATTCGGATACTTCGAGCCCGCCTTGCGTTTGCTCGCGTAGACGTTCTTCACACCCGAGTGCGCGCTCGAGAGCGGCCCGGTGCTGGTGAAAGGCTTCTTGTTGATCCGCGGCCACTTCTGCCAGCCGTCCGTGTACGACGGCAGGCCGTTCGCGGTCGTTTTCGCCGAAGCGACGACGACCACGGCGGAGGCGAGTGCGACGACGGTAACGACGGCGAGGAGCTTCGCGCGCACGTCTGGATGATGCCCTGCCCGGACACGCGTGCCAAGGAACGATGGATGAAGAGTTTCTGAACATCTCGGCCGCGACCATCGCGCCGAGCGGGTAGAACGCGCACGTGAGTCACGATCACTCGCACGCGAGGAGCGGCAGCCGCCAAGCGCTCGCGCTCGCGCTCGCGATCACCGCGCTTTACACGGTTGCCGAGGTCATCGGCGGCGTGTTCGCCGGGAGCCTGGCGCTGCTGGCGGACGCGGTGCACATGCTCTCCGACAACGTCGCGCTCGCGCTTGCCCTTTTCGCCGTCTGGCTCGGCGACCGGCCGGCGAGCCCGGAGCGAACGTACGGCTACAAGCGAGCGGAGGTGCTCGCGGCACTTGCGAACGGCGTGGCGCTCGTGGCGCTCTCGATCTGGATCTTCTACGAGGCGGTCCAGCGTTTTCGCGACCCACCGGACGTGCTCGGAGGCTGGGTTCTCGTCCTGGGCCTCGGCGGAATCGCGGTCAATCTCGCCGCCGGATTCATCCTCTCGCAGGCCCGGAAGGACAGTCTCAACGTCGAGGCCGCGTTTCGACACGTCTTCGCAGATCTGCTCGGCTCGGTCGGGGTCGTCGCGGCGGCCGTGGTCATCCTCGCCACCGGTTGGCTCGAGGCCGATCCCTTGGCGAGCGTGTTCATCGGCGTGCTCGTCCTCCTGAGCTCGTGGTCGATCCTGCGTGACTCGACGGCGATCCTCCTCGAGGCTGCGCCGAGCGGGATCGACACACGAGCGGTAGGCGAACGACTCGCGAGCGCACCCGGAGTCGTCGAGGTGCACGACCTCCACATCTGGACGATCACCTCGGGCTTCCCCGCGCTCTCCGCGCACGTGCTCGTCGGTCGGGGCGAGGACTGCCACGCACGCCGACTGGAGCTCGCCCGGTTGCTCCACGACGAGTTCGGAGTCGAGCACACGACGCTCCAGGTCGACCATGTGGGGGAGCGCGGGGCGCTCGTCGAGCTCGAGCGCTTCCCTACGTCACAGGGTTAGCTCGGCGCGTACGGTGCCTGCGCGCTCATGGCGCGCGACCACGCTGACACGTTCGCCCGCTTTCGCCTCGACGACCCACTCGACCTTGACGCGGTCGTTTGTTCCGTGGTCGACGTTCCACCACATGATCGCCCGCTTCTCGACCCGGCCCTGGAGCTGGCCGGCCTCCTCTCGCTCCTTCCCGGTCACCATCCGCGATCCGTCGGGAAGCTCGACGGTGACTTCGACCGGGCGTACGGCCTTGCGGTCGAGCGCCTTCTGGGTGACGTTCGTGGGCAGCCAACCCGAGTTCTCGAGGACGAGCACGAGCCGATGCGCGCCCTCGCCGACCGGCTCGGCGTCGAAGGACTTGATCTCGAGCCGAGGGGAGACGAGCGCGAGGAAGAGCGCGAAGTCGGCGTGCGGCTCGATCTCCTGCTGGAGCCGGGAGAGCGGGGGGTTGAACCAGAAACGGACGAGATCCCAGCCCCCGAGCTCGACCGGGCCGAGCTGCCGGTGCTCGAACGGGTACCAGTCGACGTAGCCTTCGCCGAGCTCGTCGGCGAGCTTCAAAATCTTCAGGTCGTCCTCGGGCGGATGGTCGCGGATCCAGTCGATGAAGTGGTAGTCGGAGAGGCCGGCGGTGCGCTGCGGGCTCCAGAACTCGGTCACCCAGGCGAAGGCGCCGAGAAAGTCATAGATCCAGTCGATGTCGCCGCCCTTGATGACCATCTTCGGGTCGTACTTGAAGTCGTGGAAGATCGAGATCGAGGGGTAGCCCGTAAGCCGCGTCGCCTCCTCGCCCATCAACTTGAACGCGCGCAGGTCCATGGTCGGGAAGTCGTCGTCCGAGCGGGCGGAGTACGGACGGAGATGCACTCCGCTGAATGTGTGGTACCCGATGTAGCTCGTGATGTTCTTCCGGGAGACGATCGCCTCGACGAGCGCGCGCACCTCCGGCTCCGAGGTGGGATACGGCCCGGCCCCGAGCTGCTCCCCCTCGGGCGCCCAGTCGGCCGGCCAGTTGCGGTTCAGATCCAGGCCCTCGAGCACGGGTGCCATCTTCACGTTGACCCCGTCCCAGTTCTGGATGGTGCCTTCCGGGAAGACCCTGAAGAACTCGCCCTCGACGTCGTCCGGGCGACGCGCGATCAGCAGGCGCGCATCGTCCGGATGTGGCTTCCAGGAGCCGTTCGGGTCGCGGAGACGCATCATGAGGAGGCGACCGTCGCCGTCGACGTCCTCGCGGTGGAGCCCGTCCTGCGGCTCGTCATGTGGGTACGGCCGAACGCTGGAGCGGCGGAAACGCCCGTCCGCGAGCCCCGCGTCGGCGCCGTCCGGGTTCACGCGGGGGACGACGTAGAACGTGCGCGTGTCGAGCGCGTGGGTCACCCGCTCGTCGTCGCCGTGACCGTGCAGCAGGCGGTCGAGGAGGTGGAGGGCGGCCGTCGTCCCAGTGAACTCCATGGCGTGGATCTGGGCGTGGACGAAGATCGCCGGCTTTTCCTCCGGAGGCCCGGTCTCGAGGTTCGTCACCGTCGCGAGCTTGATTTCCCTGCCCTCGAAGGACTCTCCGATCGACTCGAGTCGCAGCAGGCTCGGGAACTCCTCCGCCCAGCCGTCGAGCGTCTCCAGAAGCTCGGCGTAGGTGTAGAAGCGATCGAAGCGGACGCGCGTAGGCACCGGCGCGAGCCTAAAGAATTACCCTGCTGCCGTGCGCGAGCTAACCGAGTACCGCTCCGAGTTTCCGATCCTCGAGCACACGACCTACCTTGTCTCGCACTCGCTCGGGCCCATGCCGCGCCGGGCCGGCGAGCGACTCGCGGAGTTCGGGCGGATGTGGGAGGAGCGCGGCATCCGCGCCTGGGCGGAGGGCTGGTGGGAGACGTCCTGGACGGTCGGCGACCAGATCGGCCGGATCATCGGCGCGCCCCCGGGGGCGACGGTGATGCAGCAGAACGTGACGATCGCCGAGGCGATTGCGCTCTCCTGTTTCCGCCCGGTCGATCCAGCACGAAACCGCGTGGTCTACGAGCGCGGCAACTTCCCCTCCGTGCGCTACCTCTATCAGGCGCAGCCGGACCTCGAGGTCGTGGTGTGCGAGAACGAGACCGAGATCGTCGAGCAGATCGACGAGCGCACGCTGCTCGTCCCGATCAGCCATGTCCTGTACAAGGTCGGCGAGATTCAGGACGTAGAGCCGATCGTCCGTCGCGCCGACGAGGTTGGCGCGCACGTGGTGCTCGACTGCTACCAATCGGCGGGAATCGTCCCGCTCGACGTCAGCGCCCTCGGTGTCGGCTTTGCGGTCGGTGGCTCGGTCAAGTGGCTCTGCGGCGGCCCGGGCAACGGCTGGCTGTACGTGCGACCCGACCTCGCCGAGCGGCTGGAGCCGACCTTTGCCGGCTGGCAGGCCCATGCGCGTCCCTTCGCGTTCGAGGAGGAGATGGAGTACGCGGTCGGCGCCGCTCGTTTCCTGACCGGTACTCCGAACCCGGCCGTGCACTACGCGGCTACGGCCGGCTACGACTTAGTGGAGGAGATCGGCGTCGACCGCATCCGCGAGAACTCGTTGCGGCAGACGCAACTCTTGATCGACTTGGCCGATGCCGCGGGGTTCGAGGTTGGGAGCCCACGCGATCCGGCGCGCCGTGGCGGGTCGGTCGTGCTCCGCGTTCAGGAGTTCGCGGCCGTGCATGCCGAGCTCGAGGCGCGCGAGATCCTGTGCGACTTCCGCCCGGATACGGGCATCCGCCTAGGGCCGCACTACTTCAACTCCGACGACGAGCTGCGCTTCGCGGTCGAGCAGATTGCGGACATCATCGACACCGGAGCCTACGAGCCCCACCTGGGTGCGGTCGCGGTTCACTGACCGGTTGAAGGGTCGCTACTCAGGCTTCATCGGCTGCCAGAGCGGGCCCGTCGTCGCCTCGAGCTCGTCCTCGCCGATGGTGATGGTTACCTACCGCTCGTTTCCGCCGGCTCGGCCGACGCGCCACTCGTGCAGGAGCGCACCGACGAAGAAGCAGCCGAAGGCAAGCGTCCCGGCTGGGAACGGGTGCCCACCGAGCAGGAACACCGCCGCGAGCCCGATGAGAATCCATTCGCGGCGCGGCGCTCCCTGGCGGCGAGCCGCGAGAGCGAGAGCACCGACCGCGGCCACCCAGCCCAGCGTTCCGACGATGCTGAGTGCGAACGTCGGCCCGAAAGCAGGCCAGTCCTTGACGACCTCGAAGACACCCTCTTGTTGCACGGCGGTCAGGTCGCGTGCACTCCGCATCGCGAGCCCCGTGCCGATTCCGGCGACTGCGTCGTAGGCGCTGAAGAACACCAGAAAGACCCCGATGCCAATACGCGTCGCCGATGCCGTTGCACGTCCGAAGTCGTCCGCGAGTAGAAGGACGGAGAGCGCGACGAGCCCGACGAGCGCGAGCTGGATGACGTGGAAGACTGCGAACCACGTCGCCGCGTCGAGAAGCGCCGCGACGGTCTCGTCCGGCTGCGGATGGACGATCTCGAGTGCGGCCAGCGCGAGCGGCGGCGCGAGGAGAAGCACGCGGCGAAGCGTTACGGGCATCGGCCACGCTCGATCGGCGGTCTCCACTCGCGAGGTCACTCGGTGCTGCCTAACAGAGCGCCGTCGAGGAAGTCGATCACTCTCTGTTCATACTCGGCCGGGCGAGCCTCGATACCGCCGGTGTGCTCCGCCCCGGGCACTTTCCAGATGCTCTTCGGCTCACGTGCGGCTGCGAAGTACTCCGGCTGCCTGACGTCCTCGCCGCCCATTCCGGGCTCGGTATAGATCAGGAAGACGGAGCGCGGAGCTATCTCGTCGATACGGTCGACGATGCGGGGCGGCGGGGCATGGTTGGAGAACACGGCCGCCGCAGCTCGCATCACGAGATTCGCCGGGGCGTAGAGCACGCCCTCGAGACCCGGTAGCTCCGCGTCGCCGAGCGGGAAACCGGCTCCCTCGGAGACGACGGCCCTGAAAGCCGTGGACTCGGCTGCGGCGACGAGTAGGATCTCGCCGCCGACCGAGGAGCCGAACCCGCCGATTCGATCCGGGTCGACGTCGGGGCGACCCTGGAGGTACGTCGCGCCGGCGACGAGATCACGGTCGCCGGCCCAGCGCACGAGGTCGCCCTCGCTTCCGCCCTGTCCCCGTGGGTCGAGGAGGAGGACGCCATACCCGTGACTCGCAATCATCCGCGCTTCGGTGACGGCCGAGGAGCCGGGGAACACGACAATCGCAGCGCGGTTTCGCGCCGGGACGTACCGGGCGGCCAGGTCGAGGCCGTCGCTCGTCGGCACGGTCACCGTCTCGAACGGGATCCCGAGCTCCGCCGGCGGGCCAGTGCGGCCGATGTGCGTATAGCCGTAGGCGAAGCCGATCGGGAAGACGACGTAAGCGACCATCACGGCGGCAGCGAGCGTGCCCAGGAGCACCGTGGCCGTGCGACGGACGTACCTTTGTCGACGGCTTCCACCTGTCCGTCTTCCTCGCCAGAGCACCACAAGCCCGGTCGCCAGCAAGACCAGACCTGCCGCGCTTGCCAACAGACCGCTGTAGTGCGCTCCCGATGCGGATCCGTCCAGCAGGTAGTACGCACCGGGAAAGCCGATCACGATCCCGAGTGCTCCGAACGTCATCGCGACGGCTGCCCGAGCGCCGGCACGGAGCCGCGGGTAGACGACACCCGCCGCGACGAGCATCGCGACGGGGAGGAGCCCGCTCGTGAGGTGATCCCCCGCCGCCGTGCCGGGACGGGGCTGCAGGAAGTTCGCATCGACGAAGTGCAACGCGAGGGCGGCGAGCGAAACGCGCGCGATGCGAACCTCGGTCAGTCGCGCCGACAACGCGCTGCGGCGGGCGGTCTCTGCTGCGACGGTCGTGGTCACCGTTTCACCTGCAGGTGCTCGTCGAAGAACGCGATCACGCGTCGCTCGTACTCTCTGGGCTGCGTCGTGATGCCGGCGATGTGCTGGCCGTCCGGCACTTCCCAGATCTGCTTCGGCTCGCGGGCGGCCTCGTAGAAACCGCGGTTCGGCTTGGTTTCGGTGCCACCCTGACCTTTCTCGCCATAGACGAAGAACACGGCGTGCGGAGCGATCTTCGGCACCTCTCCCTTCAGGCTGGGCGGCGGCAGGTCGTTCGTGAACAGTGCGGTCGCGAGCGTGATACTGGCTTCGGGCAGGGTCTCGGTTCCGAGTTCCCGGTTCGCAATTCCGTCACGTACGGACTGACCGCTCGCGCCTTCGGAGACGATGGCCGCGAAATCGTCCGATGCGGCCGCTGCCCGGATCAGCATCTCGCCACCGACGGAGAGGCCGATCGCGCCAATCCTCTGGGGGTCCACGTCCGAACGGCTGCGGAGATATGCCGCAGCGGCTAGCAGGTCTCGCTCGCCGTGCCAGCCGAAGGTGTTCGGATCGCCTTCGCTGCGCCCTCGCCGCGTCGGTCGAAGAGAAGGACGCCGTAGCCGTGACCGACGAGCATGCGCGTCTGCTTCTGCGGCCCGGAGCGGCCCGGGAAGGCGATCACGGTCGCCCCGTTCCGCGAGGGCACGAACCAGCCCTCGAGCTCGAGCCCGTCGCTCGTCGCGAACGTGACGTCTTCATGAGCGCCGCCGAGGTCCGGAGTCGGTACTCCGGCGGGGCGGTGTGCGTGACGACGTACGCGATCGCGGTCGGGAACAGCACCTGCGTCACGAGCAGGAGCACGCCGAGGGTGATCGCCGCCCGACGGAGATACCGCCGGAGCCGGCCGTCGTTCGTGCGGCGTGAGCGCCAGAGGATCGCGACGCCGATCCCGAGGAGGACGAATCCGCCGACGATCGACAGGAACCCGGTGAAGTCGTCTCCGGAGGGCCCGCCGTTGAACGAGTAGTAGACGGCTTCGGTGCCGCTCAGGACGCCGAAGAAGCCGAACAGGAGTGCAGCGTCGCCCGCACTCCGGCTCGAGCGCGGCCGTACAGGATCGCGGCGCCGGCCAGCAGTGCCACCGGCACCAGGCCGCTGACGATGTGATCTGCAGCCGACGTGCCTGGCTCGGGCTGCAGGAAGCTGTCGTCGATGACGTGAAGACCGACGAGGGCGAGCGCGCCGATTGCCAGCACGCGCTCGCCGGCGATGCGGGCCCACACCTCGCTGTGGGCCCGCTCACCGAGCCGGATGAGAGGCTGCCTCGGTCATGACGACACGGTCGGCACCGGCGGGCGCCTCTGCCGTCTCGACATCGCCGTTCGGCTCGAGGTGC
>CAWIZT010000016.1:0-127920 GCA_963840705.1 uncultured Actinomycetes bacterium
CCGAACGCCTTCGTGACGCCCGAGAGATCGCACGCGAGCTGTTCGACAGTCTGCGCCGCGAGCGGGCCAGAAACCGCTCCCACGAGATTCAGGCTACCTGAAACGCGCCGCGGCTACTAGTCACTCGGGGAAGCCGCCGCCGAGATTGCGCGCAGCCGTCTTGATCATGTCGCGGAACGTGGCGCGGTCGGCCTCCGAGAACCGGTCCAGCATCGTGTCTTCGAACTCGCTCACTGCCGCGTCGCACGCAGTCAGCACGCGGCGTCCCTTCGCGGTGAGGGTCGCGGGCAGCGTCCTGCGGTGATTGGGATGCGGGTTCCGCTTGATGAGTGCCTTCCGCTCGAGCGCATGGATGACCTCGCTCATCGACTGCGGAGTCATGAACGCGCGCCGTGCTAGCTGCGACGTCGACAGCGGAGCGCCGTGACGGCTGAGCACGCTCAAGGTCGTGAACTGCAGCGCCGTGAGACCGTACGGCGCCACACGCTCCGTGATGCCTGCGAACACTCTCTGGTGCAGGCGGGCGATCGCGTAGGACATCCCCGGCTCACCGCGCGCGGAACCCTCCTCGGCGCGAACGGCTTGGCTCATCGCTGCATCGTGTCACATCGTCCGGAAGCGCCCAGTCGGCCGTCTACGGAGCCGTTCAGCTCGATGCGGACACGTCTTGCGCAGCGTCGAAGGGGACGTTGTCGCCCGAGAGTGGCGCCTCGAGAATCGGGCCGAGATCGATCTCTCGCTTGAGGATCTTGCCGGTCGGGGTCTTCGGTAACTCGTCGACCAACACGACGTAGCGAGGGTACTTGTATGCCGCGACGCGCTCCTTCGCCCACGCCTTCACCTCGTCGGGATCGAGTTCGGCATGCGGTCGCGCGACGACGATTGCTGCCACGTCCTCGCCGAGGGTCCGGTGGGGAACGCCGACGACTGCGGCCTCGAGGACCGCCGGGTGCTCGTACAGCACCTCCTCGACCTCGCGCGGATAGACGTTGTAGCCGCCGCGGATGATCATCTCCTTCTTGCGATCGACGAGGAAGAGATCTCCGTCCTCGTCCAGGTAGCCGAGGTCGCCGGTCGACAGCCAGCCCTGGGGGTCGAGCCCGGCCGCCGTGGCGTCCGGGTCGTTCCAGTAGCCGCGGATGACCGACGGGCCACGGAACTGCACCTCCCCCACTCCCCGCTCGTCGGGGTTGGAGATGCGGATCTCGGTGTGGGTGGACGGCTTCCCGACCGAGCCCGGCTTCCGCCGGCGCCCGGTCGCGAAGGTGGTCGCAAGTCCGCTCATCTCGGTCAAGCCGTAGCCCTCGTGGATGTCGGCGCCGAACGTCTCCTCGAAGCGGCGAGCGACATCGACGGGAACCGCCGCGCCGCCGATGTGGGCGATCCGAAGCGGCGGGAGCGCGGCTGCGCTCCGCGCTGCTTCGCATAGCGCGATGCACATGGTCGGCACGCCGAACATCACCGTGGTGGCAGTCGCAGCCATCGTGGCGAGCGCCGGCTCGGGCTCGAACCGCTGCATCACGGATACGGCGGCGCCCGTCAGAGACGCACAGACGATCACCTGCTGACCGAGGACGTGCGGGAAGGGCGCGACGCCGAGGAGGACGTCGTCCGCGGTGAACGCGAGCGCGTCGGCGCCGAAGCTGGTCGCAGCACGGATGCTCCCGTGCGTCAGGATCGCGGCCTTCGGGAGGCCGGTCGTCCCGGATGTGAACAGCAGTGCGGCCGGGTCGTCGTCCTCGCGTTGGGCGATCTCCGACAGCGCCTCGCCATCGACCGGCAGCGGGCGATCAACGATGACCTTCGCCGACGCGGCCGCGACCCGCACCTCGATCTCGCGCCGGGCGAGGAGGATGTTGAGCGGTACGACGATTGCTCCGAGGCGGAGGACGCCGAAGTAGGCGGCCACGTACGCGGGCGTGTTCGGAAGCTCGACCGCGACGCGGTCGCCGGTTCTGACGCCCGCTTTGTGCAGCGCACCCGCGACCACGGCCGCCCGGCGGTCGAGTTCGCCGTACGAGACTCGGTCGCCCTCGAAGAGGAGCGCCGGCCGCTCGGGATCCTCGGCCGCGCGTTCGGCGAGGGCATGTGCGAGATTCACGAGCGCCGCAGCCGCCGGGCATCGAGCGTCTGCGGCGCTCGCATCGCTACTTCTTCTTCGTGAAGGCCGCGCCGAAGAGCGGCCTGACCTGACAGTTCTGGATCCGTCCGACCCACATCGAGTCGAGCTGGAGGCCCTGATGGTTCGTTCGCGAGAGGAAGACCCTGCCGGCCGGTGTCACGAGCCCGCGGAGCCTGGTCTCCAACGCGTTGTTGATCCCCTCGCGGGTCGCGGAGCCTCTCTCGATCGCGGCCTTGTACGCCCAGAGTGCGCCGGCCGCGTCGCCGTCGAAGTTCGAGACGGGCCGTTTGAGGATGCTTCGGAGAAGCGCGGCCTGGGCGCGAACCGGGTTCGTCTTCGGTAGGAACGTCCAGGCAGTGGCGAGGAAGGAGTTCACGATCGCTCCGTTCACGTCTCCGCATGTGCCCTCGAGGAACTGCGGTGAGACATTGGCGCCGGTGAGCACGAGCCGCTGCGAGAGTTGCAGCTGCTTGAACTGCTTGACGATCGTCGCCCCGGCGGGCGTTGCCGTCCAGAGCCAGAGAGCCTGAGCGTTGGAGTTCTTGATGCGCGTCAGCTCGGCCGAGAAGTCCGTCGAAGCCGGCGAGAAGATCGTCGTGTCCACTATCTCGAGGCCGTACTTCCTCGCGATCTTCGAAACCTGGCTCGGGCCGTCCCGCCCGTACGCGCCATTGTCGCCCATGAGCCACACGCGCTTGAATCCTTGTCTCTTCAGGTAGCCAGCCTCGCTGTACGCGTACAAGCGAGCCGTTGCCGTGAGGATGTAGGCGTACGGCTGCGGCGGCTCGACGAGCGTCGTCGGCGGTGAGAGCGCGATGAACGGAATCCTCGCCTGGCTCGCGATCGCCCCGGTCGCCACTGCGGCTGCGGCGTTCCCCGAGCCGAAGATGCCGACGTACTTGCTGTCGCTGATGAACTTCTGAACGTTCTGGACTGCCTGCGACGGATTCGAAGCGTTGTCGAGAACATCGACCACCACGCGTCTGCCTCTGACACCGCCGCGCGCGTTCCAATACGCGACGACTGCTTCGACGGCCTGGCGGTCGCTCTGGCCGACGAGCTGGGTGGGGCCGGTGAGCGGCGCGTCCATGCCGAAGTAGATCGGGCCTGCCTGAGAGGGACTCGTCGCGGATGCCGACACGAAGACGAGAGATACGACCGCTATAGCGGCGGCCACGACGACACCGGTCTTGCTCCTGCTCATGAAGGGCTCCCTTCAGGTATCCGTGAGGCAGCGTCGCCTCAACACGGCGAGTTTAAGGGAGCCTGTAACCGATGTCTAGATGCAGTGAAGGAAGGGTGGAGTTTAAGGTAGCCTGAAACCTTATGGCGACGCGACTCGCGAGCTTCGACCTCACCGCGATCGGCCGTCCCGGGGACGAGCTCAGATACGACGTCACCAAGGCGGCGATGCGCGCATACGCAGTGGCGACGGACGACGCCCCAGGCGGGCCTGTCTTCGCGATCGTCCCCGCCTGGAAGGCCATCGCGCCGGCATCGCGGTCGGTCGCGTCGGGCGACATCCGGCGCCACGTCGTCCACTACGAGCAAGACATGCTCCTGCACCGGCCCATCACTGTCGGGATGACGCTCGTCTCCCGTGCAACGCCGGTCGCGCTCCTCCCGCGCCCGAACGGGACGTCGCTCGTCATCAAGACGGACACGCGCAGCGAGGACGGCGAGCTCGTGAACGAGCAGTACGTGACGGAGTTCTTCCGCGGAGTGGGGACCGAGAGCGGCATCGGCGAGCGGGCGCCTGACCACCGCCTCGAGGTGAATGGCGACCCGATCGCCGAAGTCACGTACAGCGTTGCGGACGATCAGACGGTCCGGTATGCGGCGGCCTCGGGCGACGACTTCGCGATCCACCTCGATGACGCGTTCGCGCAGCAGGTCGGCCTTCCGGGTCGAATCGTGCACGGGCTGTGCACGATGGCGTTCGCAGGACGGGCCGTTCTGGAGGCGGCGGGTATCGACGACCCGAGTACGGTGAAGCGGATCGCGGTCCGCTTCTCGGCGCCGCTCTTTCCCGACGAGTCCGTCACGACCCGCGTCTGGCACGTCGGCGGCGCGTTCGGGTTCGAGTCCCTGAACGAGCAGGGCTCCCCGGTGCTCAAAGACGGCCGCGTCGAACTCCGATGAGCGTCAGCGGTGAGGCAACCACACCCGGGCCAACTTCGCCGATCTGCCGATTCTCCTCGCACGCCGCCTAGCGCCGTCGCGACCTTCTCCGCAAGGACGGCAGGCCCTCGTCCGGCGCGACGATGCCCCGATCTTGGATTAGAAATGGACGCAAGCAGCCCTGCCGTTCCAGCCTCGCATAGACCGCTGAAATGTTTCGCTTTGCAGGTGCTTATATGCGCCCGGGAGGATTCGAACCTCCGACCCGCGGATTAGAAGTCCGCCGACTTGTTTACGAAAACGCCGGTTCAGCCGCTTGTTCAAGCCACATCTCGCTCGCGAACGTGACATCTTCTTATCCGAGAATTCTCGGCCCGCCGGGCCTTCGTTTCGCGACCCATTTGCACGGAGTCGGGCGAGGGTGCGGGCAGAAAACTTGCTCGATTGGCGGCACGAGCGCTCGCAGGTTAGAGGATGGAGCTGACTTGATAAATGACCGACCGCTGGCCACCAAAGGCTGCCTAGTTACTAAGAGAGCCGGCCTGTCACGCCGGATGTCGCGGGTTCGAGTCCCGTCGCTCCCGTCTCGAAAAACCCTACTGAAGCAGTCCTGCGCGGAGCTGCCTCGATCCGTTGGAGGGCCGAGGTTGTAGGTGAAGCGCCCGACGCGCGCGACGACCGAGGCAACGACGACTCCTGCGCTGCCCGAGCCGCCGGGAGCGAGGGCACCGCGATACTCCTTGGCCTGCGTAAAGACCGTTACGCGTTTACCTGGAGGATGCGTCGTTTGGCGACGGATGTCATATCAGGAAGGACGGGCAGGGGTGGTATCACCTGCCTGCGTGCCAGCTCTAGCCTTCCCGCGCGGCGTGCCAGTCGCACCAGAAGCCGTAGGGTTGGGCAAAGCTCGAGGCGAAGTAATCTCGGCGGTGGAAGAGGAGTGTCTCCGCCGCGGTTTCGGCGTCCACCCAGGCGCCTTCGAGATCATCACCGAATGGCCCGGTGGCACCGGCGGGGAAGGCGTAGTCGTGGTGTCGGCAGACCGCTGATCGTAGGCGCCGCACTCGCCCCAGGGAGGGCGTGTACCGCTCGACTGCCGACCATGGGCGTGTGTACATCCGGGTGTAGAACTCTTGCTGCAGCGCGAGCACCGTGAGGGAGCGCTGGTCGACTAGCTTGAAGCGCCTGTACCGGAGCGCGCACAGGGCTTCGAGGGTGGCAAGCGCATCGTCATCGTCAGCTGTGCGCTCGTGGGGTAAACACTCGGTCTCGACGGAGATGAATGTCGGCACCGACTCGAGTCCTGCGAGCGATCGTAGAGCGGTGAGATCGGCGCCCTCAATGTCGATCTTGCAGTAGTCAGGTGTGCCGTCCTCGCGTACAAGATCGGCAAGTGACATCGCCTCAACCTCAATTGTCTCGTAGGCCAGGCCAGCACGAGAGGAGATATCTGAATCGAGCGAGCTCCAGATCGTGTTACGGCTCAGATGGAAGCGCACTCTGCCCCCCGAGCGGTCGGTGACAGCCGCATGCACGACCTTAAGACGCCCTGCTCGAAGCTCGGGCGCAAAACGCGTTTTGGCGTCCTCGATTAGCCTTGCATCGGCATCAACGGCGACGACGCGATGGCCGCCCGCCAGGTAGAAGGCGGTGTCCTCGCCTCGATGCATGCCGATATCAAAGATGAGTGTCACGGGCACCTTCGCGCGTAACGCTGAGCCTGCTGGAACGAGTTCTGATCGCGCGGAAAGAACGGGAGTTCTGATCGCGTGGAAAAGGGTGCCGGACACATCCGTTGCGCGGATTACCACCGGCTGCCGCATGGTTGCATTGGTAAGAAGGCGGCCGACGTTCGAGTCCGTCAGAGCGCTCCGCAAGAGCCTGGAAACTGAGCTTCTTTTTTCTCGGATTGGCTTGCACGATCTCCAGCATGCATCGGGTATGGAGCCCATTATGGAGCTTTCAAGTCGGCCAGCCTGAAGAGGCTAGCGGTGACTCCATTCGTCCGCCGCGCTTGACCGCCCGGACGAGAACGCTCGTGCCACCACCACTCTTCCCGCGACGAGAACTGCGGGATCGGCGTCGATGTCACCGTTGGGACGCGAAAACGCGATCTCGTCCGTTACGCGTCCGACGACTCTGCCTTTCGCGGTCAATCCGGGTTCGTAGAGACGCTGTGCAGCGTCGAGGAGGATGGCCCCTCGGACGCCCGCACGCATCTCGCGGACAGTGGTGGAAGGAAGCCAGAAGCCGTACGCGTCGGGGGCGGCGGTGACAAGAGCACGGGACTCCAACGTAGGAGCTACACGCTTCGCAACCACCGAGAACATGTCGTAGTCGCGGCTCCCGGGAACTGGGCGCAGGAAGCCGGCGACTATCGCGAGGGCGATCGCTCCGAGGGCGAGCGGCCTCGCCCGATGTGAAAGCGAAGTCACCGCCACCCCGACGATAATTGCCGCCAACGGCAGCAGAAGGCTGAAGTAACGCTCGAGCGATGGATTCTTCGCCAGGTACACCGCGCCGAGTAGAAGCCCGACGCCCAGCACGAAGGCCGCCAGGTTGCTCCGGCTCCTGTCGCGGATGAGCAAGATGAAACCGCCGGCACCGAGGACAAGTAGCGGCCAGTCGTTCCGCCACAGGGCACCCGGCCCTGACTCGGTGAGGATGACGAATGCTGCCGTTGCCAGTCCGGTCATTGCCGCGCATCGGAGTAACGCGAGGGGCGCGATCGCCACAAGCCCCACAGCGACGAGCAACACCGGCACGAGGGACACGAGTCGCCAGTCTGGAAAGGTGAGCGGGGTACGGAGCACGGAGAAGATCAATGAGCCGGTAATCACCGCCACGGGCGCCGCGTGTCCCAAGTCCCTGCGCGTTTCCTCGTTTCGCATCGCCACGACTGCCGCGGCGACCGCGAGAAGGGCGATCTCGGGCCGCGCCGAGACCGCCAATCCAATCAAGACCCCGCCGAGACGTGGGCGACGATGAAGGAAGGCGAATGCCGCCGCTAACACGAGCGCCTGCGCAAGGGGATCAGGACCCGAAAACCCGGACCAGAACCCGAGACTCGGGCTCGCGAGCAGAAGCAGCCCCGCCGCTACACCGGCGAGTCTCGAACCGCTTAGCTTGGAAACGAGAAGCGCAACGGCAGTGACAGCCATTGCAGCGGCAGTCGCGGTAACGACGCGAGCCGAGTCGAGCCAGTCGATACCGAGAGCATGTACTCCCGCAACGAGGAGCGGGAAGAGTGGTTTCGCCGCTGCGTCCGGACTCGGCGCGAAGCCGTCTCCACCCGGGCCAAGCACCGTGGTCGGCTGAAGGTGTTCGCCGATTCCACGGGCCATGAGCAGGTACTGGTAGCCATCGGGATAGAGCAGAGCGGCATGGTGTTGGCTGAGCCGGACGGAGAGTGCCAGCACGAACAACAGAGCAGGGGGAGCGCCGCCAAGGCTACGGAGCGCTTCATGTCGGACGCCGACGCAACCGTGCGCTCTCGGCGAGAAAGCCAGCGGTCTCAGCCGCTCTGTAGAGGTAGACGCGATCGCGAGTGAGAGCGTAGAGACAGAGCCGAACAGGGAGAGCTGCAAGCAGCCGCAACCCCAGGATCGCCGAAGCTTCCGTTGCGCGCGCGCGGGAGACACCCGCCCACCAGAGGCGCCGCCAGTAGTAACCGGAGCGGCAGCGCTCGATGTGAACCGTGTGCTCGACCATCGCTCGCGGCTCGAGCCAGATCTTCCAGCCGGCCTTGTGGACGGCCTCGACGAGCTCTGAGTCTTCACCCGACAGGAGCGTGGTTCCCTGGCGTCCGAGCTCCTCGGTGAACGGTTTGTCCGCCTGCTCGAGCGCCTCTATCCGAAAAGCTATGTTGGCTCCGAAGGGCCACTCAGCACTCGAACGCGCCTCGTGCGCCTGCGGTCCGAAGCGTGTGATGCCCGCGAACTGGAGGAGCCTGTCCGACAACCAGCGCGGTCTCCGAGCCTGATCCTCGAACACCGCAACGCACGAGCCGCCGACACAGCCGACCGTCGGGTCGGTGTCGAAGGGTGCGATGATGTCCCTGCCCCACCCAGGCAGCGGCGCGGTGTCGTCGTCGAGGAACGCGAGAATCTGCCCAGTCGTCTCCGCGACGCCACGGTTGCGGGCACGAGAAAGCCCGGGCTGCTCCTCGCGCGCATATCTCAGATTGGCAACCCGGGCCACGTAGCTTTCGACGAGGCTCTTGCATGGGGGCTCGGACGCCGAGTCGACAACGATTACCTCCATTGGATGCTCGAGAGCGGCGAGAGCCTCGAGGCACCGCTCGAGATCGTGTGGCCGATTGTGGGTGCAGACGACGACGCTCAACCGGAGGGTCATTTGGCGACTCCCCGGGGCTCAAGCAGGGGGTTGACGGGGTCGATCGTCCCGCCCCTGGCCGCTACTCGTCCGACATCCCGTCGGTGGACGATCGCGAGCAGCGGCAACCCTGCCTTCACCCACCGTGGGACGCTCGGGTCGCGCTTGACCCGCTTGCGAAGGAGAGCGCAGCGCGCGAGGTAGTCCGAGTACGCATGCGGTCGGTACCAGAGAGAGCCCGGATGCACGCGCCGCAGAAAGCTGGGCTCGCGATGGAACTCAATCGGCCCCCGGAACGCAAGCTGCGCGCCAAGAATCCAGTCTTCGCCGACATTCCCGTCGCCGAAGCCGCCTGCGTCCCTTGCCGCGTCCGTACGGAGGATTCCACCGACGACGGGGAAGCAGTTGTATCGGAGGTTCGCGAGGGCGAAGAGGCGGGGGTGGCGGGCGACAGTGAAGACGATCGGCCGAGGCGAGCGCTCGAGCACTGCACGCGCCCCAGTCTCAGGGTTCCAGCTTACGTACCGGCAGATAACGCCGACGAGTTCGGGGCGCTCAGCCATCCGCGACTGGAGGAATGCCATCGCACCGGGGAGCAGCCTGTCATCTGCGTCGCAGAAGATCACCTCCTGCGTTTCGACCTCTGCGAGGCCGAGATTGCGTGCAGCTCCGACGCTCAACCTCCGAGACGATCGCATCACCTCGACCTCTCGGGGAAGGGACGGCAGGGGTTCACGCGACGCGTTGTCAACTACGACGATGCGCGGCTGCCCGCCGGTGTGGGCGAGGAGGCTGTCGACGCACTCTCGAAGGAACGCGACGTAGCGGTCCCAGACCGGCACGACGACGGTTACCCGGGCCACGCCGGTCATGGCGCGTTCGCGCCGGTTGGACTCCCGAACAGCGTCACCCGATTGAGGCGATATACGACAAAGTCCTCGGAGTCGTAAAGCAGGTCGCCCACGCGGTTGTTCTCGTAGAAGTAGTTGCCGAGCGCGCGCCGTTGCTCCGGAGTGCGGAGCACTGCGTTCTGCCAGATGAAGTCTTCGAGACTCTTGGGCTCGAGCGTGGTGTGCTTCTCTACCACTACGTACCGAACGCCGCGACGCCACATCTCCTGGGCTGCCTGCCACCAGTCACGACCGCCTGCGTAGTAGCGGCGCAGGAGCTGGTAGCCCTCCTGCGCCAGGGCGAGTTCCCGCCTCGAGCTGACATGGCCCTTGTCGACCGTGAGGACGCGATGGCCGGACACGGCCGGGATGAAGTAGGCCGTTGCGGGATCGGTCGCAACGAAGCCATGGCTCCGGACGGGATGTGCGCGCCGAGAGTCCAAGCTGGCTGCAGCGACTGTGCCGAAGTAGCTGACCTTCGGTGGAGTGGCGAAGAGCGTACAGACCTTGACGCTCGAGCGCGACGAGCGAACGTCGCCGCGACGATCGCGGTTGCGGCCTCGCGCCGGCGCGCTTCCGCGACGACCGTTGCGACGCCGACGGCGAGCGGGATCTGGCAGAGGAGCAGGAACCGGTACCAGACGGGCAACGGGCAGACCGAGTGCACCCAGCGCCCCGAGCGTGAAGCAGCCCGCGAACCAAACGGCTGGGGACGATGTGCCCGCGCCGGGCCAAGCGCGCGAGCCCGGAGATCCCGACCGTGCCTGCCACCATCAGCAGCGGCCACCGCCATCGGTCGTCGACCCAGTAGATCGCGAGCCGAGCGGACTCCCCCGGCGGGAACCGAACGAGCAGCCAGCTCCCAGAGCGGCGATCGCAGCGCGGTCACGGCCGCGCCGGCGACGCGCAAGCCGGAACGCCGCGTCGGCTGACTCGAGCCGCTCGCCGAGCGCCGACACGGCGCCGGCGAGCCGGCCAGCCATGACGAGTCGGCGCGAGCGCGAACGACACGAGCGGGGCGAGCGCACAGAGGCCGATGAAGACGAAGCCGCGCAGCCCGGTCTCGGCGAAGCGCCCGGTCGAGCGAGTAGGCGGGCCACAGCGATCCGACGAGGAAGCCCACGACGAGGGCGATCGGCGCTCGCACGGCAGCGCGGTCGCGCGACGCAGCAAGCCGGCACGCTCTCGGCGGTCGCGAGGACGGCAGCAGCACGCCCGTGAACGGGTGGACGAGCATCGTCAGCGAGCGCGAGCGCACAGGCCGCCAACGAGCGAGCGCGGCGAACGACGCTCGAGCGCGAGCAGAGTGAGGAGCAACGTCCCGATGGCGAGCGTCTGCGGGAAGAAGCCCGCGTAGAGCGCGCCGTGGAGCGAGAGGTCGGAGGCCCAGATCACGTGGGCTGGGCCGAAGAGCACGAGGAGCACCGGGATCGAGACCCAGGCGGCCGTCGATCCTGCACGGCGGCGGGCGTAGAGGAACACGCACGCGAGCGCGAACGCGAAGACGCCGATCCCGACGAGCGCGAGAAAGCGGCCGAGCCGCGACGGCGGAGCCGGTGTCGACGCCCGCGCCCTAGGCGCCAGAAAGGCGAGGGCCTGCATATACGGGCGTCGCATGCTGGGTGCCGGCGCCGCCGTCGAGGAACGGGCTCTGCGGCGCGAACGGCCTCTCCGCCATGTCCGACGAGCAGAGCGATGAACGTCGGCGTGTCCGAGGTGACGCGCAGCGGGTAGTCCACCGCGCGCGCCCACACGACGAGCCCGAAGAGGCACGACGAGCAGGACGGGCACGCCGACGCGGACGACGCGCGCGGCATATGGGAAGCGACATGCGCGACGATCCGTGTCCGGGCGACGCGTCGGCGGACGAGCCTCGAGCTCGGCCTGGAGCGTCCTCGAGCCGCGCCGCGAGAGCATCTGGCCGCGCTCGTCCGCCGCGTCGAGCGCAGCAAGGGGCAGTCGAGCCTGCGGCGTGTCGCGCGACCCGGCGCCGTCGCGAGGCATGCGACCGCACCGGCGGCTCCGGATCTTGGACGACGCGCAAGACGGCCGGGACCGGCGAGGCCGCGTCTCCGTGCGTTTCGGCGGTGCCGTCGGGCATCGGCACCCTGCTTATCGGCATGTCCGCGCGGCTCGTTGACCGCGCTCTGGCACCGCGTAGGGTCCACGGCCGTCGAGCGCTCGGCGACGCCGCGCCTGGGCCTCGATCGCCGGAGACCGAGCGGGCGCAGCGACGTAAGCCCGGGAGCGCGCTGCGGGCTGACGTGCACGAGCAGGACGAGACCGGCGGCCTCGCAGGCGAGCGTTGCCAGCGCCGCGCCGACCGCCCCGAGGGACGGCACGAGCACGACGAGCGCGACAAGGTTGACCGCGAGCGAGACCGCGACCTGCATGCCGAGCACGCGAAGCGCGCCCGACGCTGAGCAGCGAGGTTCCGATCACCCCGCTCGCCGCGATGAGCGGGAATACCCGACGCAGAGCACGCAAGCGGAGCGGCGGCATCGCCGTATTCGGACCCGAGACGAGCGGCAGCAGCGACAGGACCACGACGGCGGCCGCACACGCGACGAGCACCGAGGCGACGAGTCGTCCAGACCAGCGCACGGCGCGCGCACGCGATCAGGCCATGGAGATCGGCCTCGGCGGAGAGCCGGGGGAGTAGCGCCGTCGTGATCGCGTTGGGAAGCATCAGCAACCCGAAAGCGATGCCCGCGGCGACGCTGAACACCGCCGTCTCGCGCGCGTCGGCCATCGCTGCGAGGGCGAGCGTGCCCGAGCGGTAGTAGACGATCGTCGCGAGCGCGAGGAACACCGATCGGTGCCGACGAGCCGGAGAGCACGTCGAGCCCGCCGATCGGATGCGTGTAGTCCGCGATCGCCGGCGCGTGACGGGCGAGCGGGAGAGCGTCACAACCGCGCTACAGCGCGAGACCAAAAGCAGCGCGTCGGCGCGTGGCAAGAAAAGCGGATGCGAGAACGACGGCGATGACCGAGAGGACCGCGGCCGCGAGTCGCTGCATGCGCCTCGGGTCGAATGTCCTGGCACGACCGGTAGCAGCCCCAGGACGGACAGCGCGAGCGCGCCAGAGACGCCGAGCGCCGCGACCGCGAGTGCCGTGAGGGTCGGCCGAGGAGCGAGCCCGACGAACGGCGCCGCGACGAGAAGTGCGGCGGCAAAAGGCGCGCGCGCTTTGAGCAGGGCGAGGAAGAGAGCAGCCCCGCGATGCCGCGCTCCGCGCGCCGTCGCGCGTCAGCAGCGTTCCCGCGCCGAGGTCGAGCGCTGACGCAAGCAAACCGGCGACCGCGAGCGCGGTCATCGAGCACGGCGAACTCTGGAACCGAGAGGAGGCGGGCCGCGACGACCACGACGACGAGCGCCCCGGCCTTCGAGGCGACATCGCCTGCGAGAGCAAGCGCCGAGTTCTCGCCGATTCCGCGCTTCTTCATCGCCGAGAGCTCCGACACCGCTTCGTCGAGGAGCTCGCCGTAGCGGCGGAACGAACGTGCCGACTCATGCACTCGGACTCCCTCGGCAAGGTCGGCATGGTCGCGCGCCATCCTCTCGATCGCGACAGCGAGAGCGGCTGCGTCCGGCTCGCACAGGATCCCGTCGACCCCGTCCTCGACCGCGGCGGGCAGGCCGCCTACCCAGGTCGCGATAACGGGCCGCCCGTAAGCGAACGAGAGCTGCACGACGCCGGATTGGCTCGCCGACCGATACGGGAGGAGTGAAGCATCCGCCGCCCCGAAGAGCAGGGCGGCCTCCTCGTTGGGGATGAACCGGTCGCGGAACTCGACCCGCCCGTCGAGTCCGAGACCTTCCGCGTGTGCCCGCAGCTCATCGCCGCCGCCCCAAGAGCGACCGGCGACGACGAGCCGGACGCGAAGGCTCGGATCGACGCGGGCGAGCGCATCGAGCGCGATGTCGACGCCCTTGTAGGGCCGGATCGATCCGAAGGTGAGCAGCAAGAGATCGGGGTTCGCCTTGCCGGCGCGCGCTCGGCGGTGCGCTCGTGCTCGGACAGGTCGGAGCGAACTCTTGCGCATCGAAGCGTGGATGGAACGCCTCGAGCACCGGAGTCGAAGCCAGCCCCAGCGGACGCGAGCTCGCCCCGCTGCTGCGGTGCGTGGGTGACGAGTAGGTCTGCATGCCGCAGCGCCGCCCGCGAGAGCCACTGGAGCCCGGGCAGCGGCTCGTGCGGGACGACGTTGTGGCAGATGACGACGCGTGCGGTCGCCGTTGGGACGTGGCGGAGGAGGTACCGGTAGGGCGGCGCCATCACAGGATGCAGCCAGGGCAGGATCACCGCGTCCGACTGGAACTCTTCGACCCGACGTACCGCCCGTCGCCAGGTGCGTGGGTCGTGCCAGTCCAGGATGAAAGAGGCGTCGGGGCCAGCGGGCACCGGCGACGACGTGTCAACGCCCTGCCCTCGGTAGAGCAGCGGCGGGTACATGCGCCGCCAACTGATCACGTCGACGGGGCTCGTCTGCGCCATCGCCCTCACCATCGCGCCGTTGAACTGCGCAACACCCGAAGCGAGCGGATAGACCGCGGCGATCACGGTCTTGCGGAGACCGGTGGCCACAGTTCTCCGCCTCAGCGAGAGCCGACGCTCAACAGCGGGGCCGCCGCGTTGAGTGCCTGCGACTCGCTCGTGACGGACTGATCGTGCTCCACCCCCGCGTTGCGCCTCGCCCGCTGATCGTGCTCCACCCGTTTCATGTGGTAGAGGACTTCTTCGAGCATTCGATGGCTCGTGCTGATCCCGTCCGCGATCAGGCCTGACACGAAGAGCCCGACCGCGAGAACGAACGTCATAACAGCCGCGAGCAGTGCCGGGAGATGCATGCCTCCCGACTGGTAGCCGAGGAGGAACCATCCCGTCAGGACGGCGCTGACAGCGAGCATCGCTATCGCTGCACGTCCGAAAGCTGTAAGGGGGTTCGTGTGCAGCATCGTCCGGAACGCCTGCCCTCCCGCATGCCCGACGTACCGCGTCACGGAGCGGGTCATCCGCGACTCACCGTTGCTCCGAGGATGCGCTGGCACGACGACCTCGGCAACCGCAAGGCGCATGCGCGCCGACCGGATCAGCGTCTCCAGCGTGTGGGTGTACTCCGAGATCACATTGAGCCGCAGCACCGCTTCGCGGGAGAATGCTCGGTAACCGGAGGTCGCGTCGCTGATCGGCATCTTCATCACACGCCTGAATACCCACGAGCCCACCTGGTTCCCGCGGCGGCGGACCACCGAGATCTCGGTCGCCTCAGCGAGTGGCCGGACTCCCACGACGACGTCTGCCTCGCCGAAGATGATCGGCGCAACGAGCCGCGGGATGTACCGCGGATCGTGCTGACCGTCGCCGTCGAGATGGACGACCACGTCGGCTCCTGACGCAAGCGCAGCGTTCATCCCATTCCGGTAGGCGGCGACCAGGCCGCGGTTGCTGCGATGCCGCTCCACGTGATCCGCCCCGGCGGCGAGCGCCACGATGGCCGTTCCGTCGCTCGAGCCGTCGTCGACGACGATTACCTCGACCTCCCGCACCTGCGGAATACGACGAGGTATCGACGCTACGACCTCACCGATAGTCGTCGCCTCGTTCAGAGCGGGGATGACTACCGCGAGCTTACAGCCGGCCTGAGGCGCGGGCATGCGAATACGAGGAAGCGCACGCGCCGAGTCGGGCCCCTGCCCGTCGCTATGGGCGATGGACGCGCTCAACGTTCCCTACAACGTCGAGGCGATCGACCCAGGCCTCATCGAAGCCCGGGCCTCCGTTTACCCTATCCCGCTGACCGTCACGAGCCGAGAGGCGGTCGTTGCCCGGACCGCCGACGAGGGTGTCGCGACCCAGACCGCCGTAGAGGCGGTCGTTCCCGATACCACCCTGGAGAACGTCGTTCCCGCCGCGCCCGTAGAGAGCGTCGTTTCCGCCTCGTCCGAGCAGGACGTCATTGGCGTTGGTACCGCGTCAGCGTGTCGGCACCGCTGGTCCCCGTGTAGTAGGCAGGAGGCACGACCGTCAACTTCGCGCCGCTCCGGAGGAAAGTTGCGCCGATCGAGGTGACGTACGTCCCGGTCAGTACCACAACGGCGAGCGAGATGATGACGGTCTTGGACGGTTTCACTGGGGCCTCCGTGAACGACAGGTCGGCAGAAGAGCGGCTCTCGCCCTTATCGGACGTCAGCTCCGGATTCCCGAACCACCCGAACGAGTGAACCTGTGCGGGTTCGCACGATCACCTCAATCAGCGGGAGATGCCGTCAGACCGGCTCGCGGCCACGAAAGCCTCGATTCTGGAAACGAGATTCGACGAGTAGACGCCCGGAGTCGGCCACCCCTTCTGCTCGGGAAAGATGTCCAATGTCCCGCCGTCGTGACAGTTCGGGCTACGGTACCGCCGATCCTGGCTCCGGTAGTAGTAGGCCCAGTACTCGCGAGCGAGCGAGCGAGCGAATCGTGGATCTGCCCCGAGAGCGGTGGCTACAAACGCGTCTACCTGTGCCGCGAGACAGTCGGCCTCTGCCTCGTCGACGACGCCCGCGAGGTGCATCGACTCGTGCCCGAGGACATGGACGGCCAGGAGCTTCGCGGCCCAATCGTCACACTCGCCATAAACCGGAACGCGTAACTGGACCTTCGAGGTTGGCTTGCCACGTCGCCCGCTAAGACGAGACGTCCACTGTGTCGTTGTCCCGTGTCGGCAGATGCGTGTGCCATTCTCTGCGTGCTTCGACAGGAAAGAGTCCGCGAGTCGGCACGCTCGCGGCGAGAAGTTCGCATACCCATCCGCAATTACGGTGCCGGAGCTGGACTCCCAGTGAAGAGGAGTGAGCGCCCACGTGTTCCCAGGATCGAAACCTTTCTGCGCAGCAAGAGATCGCCACGTTGCTTGGTCGACGCAGTGGATAGAGACTCCGCGGCCGGCCAGAGAGGTCGCGATCCTCGACGCCGCGGCTTCGAACGGCGCGACCCGCTGGAGACCGCCAGACCAGGGCGCCGGCGTGCTGCTCCCCTGGGCGGGCGAACCCACGCCCAGCACGACGAGCAAAAGCGCCAGTGAACGCCGTCTGGCGAGAACCACACCCTCTCCCCGTTGATCCCCACCCGGATCCCCCCGGACCCGGTAAATCACACTGTCGTCGAGTCGCGGGCGCTGTCAAGCTCCGCATACTCCACGGATTACGAGGATCAGCCCAGGGGGCAGCTTCTAGCCGGAGACGAGGAAAGCGCATGGACGCGAGTCCCCCGGAAGGGGCGAGCGTCCGGTCCTGGCAACGAGGAATTGCCTCTCGTCGACCTCGACGAGATCGCCCGCGCGGGGACACGCATCGTCCAACTCAGACAAGGTGTAGCCCTCCGAATACGCGATGAAGCGGACGTGCCCCGCGACCGGATCCTCCGCGAGTGATTCTTCCGGCGCGCGGGCTTTACCCTGGCCCGACCGGGATTCCGCAAGAGCAGCCACGAGTTGCTTCTGGGCGGCTGTCGCGGATGCGAGCTCGAGAAGAAGCCTGTCGGACCGTCGCCGCAAATCCGCACGCTCGTTGTTTGCCGACTGCGTGATAGCGCGCTCGCGTTCGAGCGAATGGTCACGCTCTTGGAGCGCGTGGCCCACACGGGAAAGCTCCGCTGCGGCGTCGGCCAGCCGGCCTTCCCGCTCCTCTACGCCTGTTCGAAGCGTTCGCAGTTCCTGCTCGAGCGCCACGACACGCTCGTCGTGCTGACTCAGCCGTGCATCGGCGTCGTGCAGTTTCGCCGAAGCCGCGGCCGCCTGCTGCTGCGCCAGCTCGCGTTCTTCCTCGAACCTCGAAAGAGCCAGCTCCTTCTCGGTGAGCGAGGTCTCGCGATCGGACAGAAGCCGCGCAAGCCTGTCGGCCTCGCCGCGGAGCTGTGTGAGCTCGTCTTGCAGCGCCGTCACATCGGAGGCAATCAGAGAGAGACTTTCGTCGCATTCGGCGAGCTTCCCGATCTGCGACTGGATGACCGTCTCCCGCGACGCATGCGAGAATCGTGAGCTCACGGGCTACCTATCGGCTGTTCGCTCGATCGCCTCAAGCGGCTCACCGCCTGCGATCGACCCTCTATTGTCGACCCGCGGAACCGTCAAACGCGACCTGCCGCGCTGGCTCGATTGCGTATCTGGTTACCCCTTGCGAGGGGTGAGCCGACGCTGCAGCTCTCCGACAACGTATGAGCCCTTACACCGACTTCCCCAAGAACGTGCGAGACGCTCTTCTCACCTTCCTGCGCCGCCATCCATGGGCCAAACAGCACGCACTCGCAGTCCTCAATCGAGCGAATGTGCTTTTGGTCGACTATCCCGTGCGCCCGGAGCCCCGCTACGGCTGGGGCAAGCCCCCACACGGCGGTCTCGAGAAGCTCATCGGACGAGACCGCGAACGTTATGCGCAGGTCCTCGAGTCCTTCTCGAAATACGCGACCGAACTCCAACGGATCCAGCAAGAGCCTTCGGATCCCACCGCACCCGCGTGGCGCAACCGGTTCACCTCAGGGCTCGACGCGATAGCTCTCTACGGCTTCGTGTGCGAGCGACGGCCTCAGCTCTACTTCGAGATCGGTTCGGGTAACTCGACGAAGTTCGTCCGCCGTGCGATCGTGGATCATTCGTTGCAGACGCGCATCGTCTCCGTCGACCCGCACCCTCGTGCGGAGGTGGACGCGATCTGTGACGAGGTGATCAGGACGCCGGTCGAGAAGGTCGACGTCGCTGTCTTCGACCGCGTCGGGAAGGGCGACGTGCTCTACGTGGACAACTCCCATCGCTCCTTCATGAACTCGGACGTCACCGTCGTGTTCATGGATGTATTACCGCGGCTGCAGCCTGGCGTGCTTGTTGGCTTCGACGACATCTACCTGCCGTTCGACTACCCGCCCGAGTGGCGGTATCGCTACTACTCGGAGCAGTACCTGCTCGCTGCGCTCCTGCTCGCCCAGGGCGACAGGCTGCGTATCGAGCTGCCATGCGCGTACGTCGGCCAGGATCAGGAGCTCTGCGAGGTGCTGCGCGAACGCTTTCCCGTAGGTCTTCCGTTGGGCGGCACGTCATTTTGGGTCGAGGTCGCGAGCTGAAAGTCACCTTGATCGTCACGATCTTCGACCAATGCGATCGCGTGTGAAGCTGAGGTGGAAAGCCTCCAATCAATGACCGTCTTCCTCATCTCCAACGACACAACGTCCCTTGTTGCCAAACACGACCTACTCTGCGGGACGGTAACCGCGTCGAGCGAACCGTGCAGAGCTGGCTGAACGCGCGCACACGCAGCAAGACGTGCGCGCGTTCAGCACCCGCGTACTCGACCGCTCTATCTCGAGCTGCCGACCGGCCCGCCCTCCGAATGCAAACGGGCCGGCTGCCGATCTAGCCCTTGTAGTGCTTGCACGGCGGCTTCAGGGTCGTCTTGCCGCAATGTGCGTTTGAGTGGGCCGGCGGGACAACCGACGGCCGTCCGGGAGCCTGGTTGGGCCCCGGAGTACCTCCCGTCGCCGCGTACGCGGCACTACCGAGTGCGAAGACCGACACCATGAGTGGCACGAGTGTCCGTCGTTTGCGCTTGACCACAAGAACCTCCCGTCGTGGTTGTGAGCACGCTCGGGAGGCCGCATCCGCGCGTGGGCTCATCCTCGGCGAGTGCCGCGAGTTCTTCCATGGCTCGAGCGAGGGAACTTCCGAGACCCCCTTTTCGTGCGGTCGTCATGCCCACGAGCGTGTCGGATAGGCGGGCGACCGGACCGGATGGGCCCCTTCACACGTCGCCTACGCGCTGCACCTCGCTGCACCTCGAGGCGTCGGTCAGAGATGAAGGACAACCAATGCGGCGCATGGAGCCTTCATGGAGCCCCAGCGGGCAACGAGTAGCAAAGTCAACGGCGGGAGCGAGAAGCAAACGAAACCGTTTGCCATCAGTTGCTACGGGTTGCCACCTCCGGGCTATGTTCGTTCGATGCAGGAAGTGGACACGGCAGCCCGAGCACGTAGGTGTTAATGCAGCCTGGTTTCCGGCGAAGTGCTTAGTCCCATGCGCCCGGGAGGATTCGAACCTCCGACCCGCGGATTAGAAGTCCGCCGCTCTGTCCACTGAGCTACGGGCGCCTTCGAGCAGGGTAGACGCCGAGCAGGGCATCCTGTCAGCGCGCGGTGAGGACGAGCGGCGAACAGGCGACTCCGGTCGCTTCGCGCACTGGGCGCCCGTTCACGTCGCGGGGCGCCACCGTCAGCGTGCGCGCGGTGACGGTCACCTGCGCGTAGCTGTAGACGTCGAGCGCGGCACAGCGCATCCCCATCCCGTTCGGAGGAGACGGCTTGAAGAAGAGCGCCCCGATCGCCGTGCCGGCGCCGGGAGTCCCCAGGAAGCGGTCGATCTCCTTGGCGAACGTGTTCGTCGCGACCGGCCCGGTCACGACCTCCCACATGCCGGTGCTCTCGGGGGCGGCGCCGAGCGTCCGGAACCGAACCTGGTTGATCAGGTTCCCGTGCGTGTCGGTCGTGAGGAAGACGACGCTCCTCACGTTCTCCTGCAGGAAGCGGAGAAGCCGATCCCGCTCGGCGGCGTACCCCTCCCAGCGGTCGTACGGAAGCGCGTAGTACTGCTGGATCGGAACCTCGTTCACGACGACCTTCCAGGTCGCGTTCGAGGCCTCGATGGCTCGGGTGAAGGCCGCGTACTGGCGGGCGCCGAGCATGGTGCGAGCCGGGTCGTTGATCGCGGTGAGACATGCGGGTGGAACGGGGTTCCTCAACCCGGGCGCAAGGCTCGCGAACGCGTCTCGCACCGGCTGCGGGGCCGTGGGAGCAAGGTCGTTGCCGCAGGCCGAGGTCGCCTTCCCGCTCCGGAACGTGCGCTCGTCGAGGAAGAAGAGCTCGAGGTGCTTGCCCCAGCGGACGCTGCGATAGAGACCGAGCTCGCGGCTGTACGCGGCCGGTGAGTAGTCGCGAAAGGCCTTGACACCTGCGGCGTAGATCGCGGCCCCGTGCTCGGAGCGGGAGAAGTCGTTGACGAACTCGTGGTCGTCCCAGTGGCTGTAGAGGCCGGTCGAGGCGCGGAGCGAGCGGAGGGCGGGGAGCGCGAGCCCGAGCTTGTACTTCGCCCACTTCTCGGCGGCGTTCTTGGCCGCTGGTCTCCCGCCAACTCCGCTGTCCGAGTAGATCGTGTCGCCGAGATTGATGTTGAAGTCGTTCCGCTCGGCAGCCATGCGCGCGTAGACCTGGAAGCGGTTGAACGCGAGGCCTCCGCTCTCCGTCGGGGTCGCGTCGGCGTCGCCGGAGAGCGCGAAGCGGATTCGGCGATCCGCCGTTGGCGCTGGGGCGGTCGTGAAGGCGCCCGACTCGCTGACTCGTCGCCCGCGCGTGAAGAGATACGTGTAGCGGCGACCTGGACGCAGGCCGGTGATGCGCGTCTGGACAGTCAGGTCGTTCGTGGCGGCCGGCTGGAGGACTCGCGCGGCGATCACCTCAGACTCGAGCCGGACGACGAGCCGCACGTTGCCGCTCGCAGGTGCTCGCGTCCAGAGGATGGCGGACGTCGACGTGACCTCTCCCGCTGCGACGCCGTAGCGGAAGGTCGGTGTAGCCGCCTCCGCCTGAATCACGGCGAGGAGGAGGGCGGCGAGCGCGGCGGCGATGAGGGCGCGACGCATCGCGGGAGTCTAGGGAGTCTCGACGTGATCCAGGTCCTCGCGGCGTTCCTCTTCGCCGAGGAAGCGGAGAAAGAGGACGGTGAAGACCCCGAAGAAGACGGCCGCCTGCTCGAACGACATCAGGATCCCCGCGAGCTGTTGATCCTCGAGCGCGGAGAGCCCCCACAGCCGCTCGGGCGCGTCGACGTAGAAGTCGTACACCGCGTCCGGGACGAGGGCGAGGACGAGGCCGATCGGGCTCCCGAGGATGAACGCGGCGAAGACGATGCCCGCACGCGCCCCCGTCCCGAGCCGGTGCGGAGCGTCCTGCACGACGCTCCACCACATGGCGACGCCCGTCGCGAAGTAGAGCGCGTGCTCGAGGTGGAGAAGCGTGTGCGGGTGCTCGAGCGCGGTGTCGTACAGCCAGGGCAGGTGCCAGAGCATGTAGTTCGCGAGCCAGAGCGGGAGCGCGACCGCCGGATGGGTGAGCATGCGAACGAATCGGGGCTCGGCCAGCGTCGCCGCAAGCGCCGGCGGGAGTCCGAGGACGACGAGCAGCGGCGCCCACTCCGCCAGAACGACGTTCTGCAGGAGATGGATCACGAGCAGGTAGTTCATCGCGATCGTCTCGAGCGGCGTGATCGTGACGACGAGGAGGAGCACCATCGCGGTGACGAAGCAGGCGACTCGCCACGCGGGCGCGGGGAAGCGGCGCAGCGCGAGGAAGTAGCCGGCGGTCATGAGGGGGACGAGCAGGAGCGCCTCCGGGTTCCACGACCACCTGTACGGGTCCACGGCGCTACGCTAACCGGGCGCGGGCGTGATGTAGCGGTAACATGCGACCCTTCCAAGGTCGTCTCGCCGGTTCGAGCCCGGCCGCCCGCTCTCCATCCGCTCAGCGGGCTACCGTGTTCTCAATGAAGAAAACGGTCGAGCGTGATGAGGCACGTCGCTTGCGTACCGAGGGACGATCCATGAAGGAGATCGCTCGACTCGTGCGAGTGTCAGTCTCATCGGTCAGCTACTGGGTCCGCGACGTGCAGTTGACACTCGAACAGCGTGCGGAACTGGATCGAAGGATGTCCGCGAACGGTCGATCTGCAGCTGCAGCAAGCAGGAGCAAGGCGGCACGCGAGGTTCGCTCTTCCCATCAGAAACATGGGCGCAGACTTGCTCGACGTCGGATTCCGCTTCATGTCGCAGGGTGCATGCTCTACTGGGCTGAAGGCTCGAAATCCCGCAACAGCATTCAGTTCGTCAACTCGGATCCAATGATGGTGCGGTACTTCGCCGAGTTCCTGCGGGCGCACTACGAGGTCCCGGACGAAGCCTTCCGCGTGGACTGCAACTTGTTCGCGGATCATGCGGAGCGCCAGTACGAGATCGAGCACTTCTGGTTGGAGACACTAGGACTTCCGCGGTCCTGCTTGAGGAAGTCGACGGTCAACGTCTACTCCAAGCACAGCAAGAAGAAGCGCAAGAACAGGCTGCCGTACGGGACGGTGCGTGTGTGCGTCCACTCGACGCGGGTGATCCAGAGCATCTACGGCTCGATCCAGGAGTACGGCGGCTTCGAGCGGCCGGAGTGGCTCGGATGAAGGGATACGGGCAGACCCGAGACCGGAGGACGCCTATGCTGCGGCGACTCGCCGTCCTACCCGCCACGGAGGTGTGACATGGATCAGCCGCTCAGCGTACGTCTCGGCGCAGAAGCGCTCGGAACATTCCTGTTCTTCTTCCTTGGCTTCAGCGGTATCGCCGTCTCGGTCGACATCCCCAACAGCATCGTTCCGCTTGGCATCGCGGCCGGATTCGGCTTCGGTCTCGCGCTCGCGATAACGGCCTTCGGGCACCTTTCAGGGGGCCACTTCAATCCCGCCGTCACTCTCGGAGTAGCTGTCGCCGGGAGGTTCCCGAGCCGGGACGTCATTCCGTACTGGATCGCTCAGCTCGTCGGCGGCTTCGGCGCGGTGCTCGTGATGGCGATCGTCTACTCGAGCCGCGTCACCGACTCGCTCGAGACAGTCCCGGGCGTCGGGATCGACGACTGGGCTGCGCTCGTGCTCGAGATCATCGCGACCGCGCTCTTCGTCATGGTGATCCTCACGGTCGCGACCGACGAGCGCGCGGCGTGGAACGGCGTCATGGCCCCGTTCCTGATCGGGCTCTTCATCTTCGTCGCAGCAACGACCGTCGGCCCGGCGTCTGGCGGCTCATTCAATCCGGCTCGCTCGCTCGACCCCGTCCTCTACAACCAGGACTGGGGCGACGTGTGGATCTATCTTGTCGGCCCACTCGCCGGAGGCGTGTTGGGCGCTGCGATCTGGGCGTTCATCTGCCTGCGTGAGCCGCCGACCCCGGATCCGCGGTTCGAGACCGCGCGCGCGGACGAGCCGCAGACGGCCGAACGAGAGGACGAACGCCGACCGTAGAGCTAGCTCCCGCTCGCAGAGAAGTGCTGGTAGTCCTTGACGGACGTCCAGCGACCGCCCCAGCCCCAACCGATCGCGTCGAACGCGCGCACGAGGGTTCCGCCCTCGTGCGCCATGCCCGGCCGACGTCGTCCGCGGTCGAGGTAGGGAACACTCGCGCGATGCGACGTGCTTCCGCCCGAGACGTACGGGTTCTCGATCGGATTGATGTCGATCGCGCGCCCGTACGCATGCTCCGACCAGCGGCGCGTCCCGTCGACGTACCGGCAGTTGAATGCCGACGTGTTGTCGGCCTCGATCGAGCGAAAGTCGCTGGCGTCGTACGCGTCGACGGGCACGATCTTCCGAATCGGGAAACGCTCCGCGTAGAGCTGTTTGAACGCGCCGAAGACCGGGCGAGCGACGTCCTCGTGCACGATCAGTCGCCCTCTCTCGAGCTTGCCATCGAAGCCCCAGTGCGAGAACGAGAGGACACGGAGGTCGCGCAGCGCGACAGGACATCCCGGCCGCCAGGAGACACCGGTCATCCGCTTCGCCTGGGCGGCGTCGATCCGCGCGATCGTCCCACGGAAGCCGATCTCGCCTTGTAAGAACCTGCTGCTTGGAGGGTTCTGCCGCGCCCGCTGGAGCGGAGGCAACGACGAACGCGGACGACGGCCGCCGCGAGAAGTCCACGTCTCACGAGTCGGGGCGGCGGGATCTGAACCCGCGACCTCTGCGTCCCAAACGCAGCGCTCTACCAGGCTGAGCTACACCCCGATCCCCACATTCTAGGCCGATAGCCTGCCGGCCCATGCTCGAAGCGCCGCTCCCCTTCCCCGGGGCAACCCAGTACGACCGCCGCGCCGGGCTCGGCCACGCGATGGCACTTGCTGCCGCGGTGCTCTTCGCGGTCAACGGAACCGTCTCGAAGGTGGCTCTCACGGGAAGCGAGTTGACTGCGGTCGACTACACGCAGCTTCGAACGACGTTTGCCTTCCTGGGCCTGGCGGTCGGCCTGCTCGTCCTCGCGCGCGACAAGCTTCGGTTCACGAGACGCGATCTTCCCTTCCTCGCCTTCTACGGGATCTTCGGCTTCGCGCTAGTTCAGTGGCTGTACTTCGTCGCGATCGAGAGGCTGCCGATCGGGATCGCGCTGCTCATCCAGTTCTCGGGCGTGGTGCTCGTCGCGCTCTGGGCGAGGCTGGTCTGGCACGTCGACGTCCGCCCGCGCGTGTGGGTGGCGCTCGCCCTGACGCTCGTCGGCCTCGCGCTCGTGTCCGAGTTCTGGCTCGGCTGGACGCTCGACACCCTCGGCGTGGTCGCCTGCGTCGGAGCTGCGATCGCGCTCGCGACGTACCTGCTGGCCGGCGAGCGCGCGGTGGAGCAGCGTGATCCCCTCGGCGTCCTCTGCCTTTCGCTTCTGTTCGCGTCGCTTCTGTGGGCGGTCGTTCAGCCGTGGTGGACGTTTCCGACCGGCGAGCTCGGAGTGGAGACGTCGCTCCAGGGCAATCTCGACCACCTCTCGGCGCCCGTCTGGACGTTCGTGCTGTGGACGGTCATCTTCGGCACGATCGCGCCGTTCGGCCTTTCGATTGCTGCGCTCCGGCATCTGGCGGCGACCCGTCTTGGGATCACGCTGACCCTGGAGCCGGTCGTCGCCACGTTCATCGCCTGGGCGTGGCTGGGTGAAACGCTCGCGGTGCCACAGCTCGTGGGAGGCGCCGTCGTCCTCACGGGCATCCTCCTCGCCCAGACGGCGCGCTGAGTCGCGGAGCGACTGTCGCGCCAGCGGACCAGTGGAAGGGTGTGTGGGAACCGGGAGGTTCCCCCACCGGGCTACGCTATGCCCGATGGTGAAGCGCGTCCTTCTCGCGTCCCCGCGCGGCTACTGCGCAGGAGTCGAACGCGCCGTCGAGACCGTCGAGCAGGCGCTGGAGCATTACGGTGCGCCCGTCTACGTCCGCAAGCAGATCGTCCACAACATCCACGTCGTACGGGACCTCGAAGCGCGTGGCGCTATCTTCGTGGAAGAGGAGACCGAGGCGCCGGAGGGCGCGACCGTCGTCTTCTCCGCGCACGGAGTCGCACCGACCGTGCACGCGAACTCGTCGCGGCTCGAGCACAACGTCATCGACGCGACCTGTCCACTGGTGACGAAGGTGCACGTGCAGGCGCGCCGCTACGCAGCGGAGGGCTACACCATCGTTCTCATTGGGCATTCCGGGCACGAAGAAGTCGTCGGAACGACAGGAGAGGCGCCCGACGCCACCGTCCTCGTGCAGACCGTCGCCGAAGCCGAGGCTCTCGACCTGCCGTCCGAATCGAAGCTCGCGTACGTGACGCAGACGACGCTCTCGGTCGACGAGACGGGCGAGATCATCAAGGTGCTGCGACGTCGGTTCCCAGACATTCGCGCGCCGCGCAAGGAGGACATCTGCTACGCGACCTCCAACCGCCAGTGGGCGGTGAAGGAGATGCTGCTCGAGATCGACCTGCTGCTGGTGATCGGCTCCGCGAACTCCTCCAACTCGAACCGTCTCGTCGAGACCGCACGCGCCGCCGGAACCCCGGCCCACCTGATCGACGACGAGACCGAGATCGACCCGGTCTGGCTCGACGACGTCGAGACCGTCGGCATCACGTCCGGAGCGTCGGCGCCCGAGAAGCTCGTGAACCGCGTCTGCGACTGGTTCCGGGCACGCGGGGTCACCGACATCGAGGCCTATCGGCTCGTCGACGAGGATGTCACCTTCCGTCTTCCCGTCGAGCTCCGCCGCGAGCTCGCACTTGGCGCAAGACCGTAATCCGCTAACGCGGATTCCGTTCGCGCAACATCCCTGAAGGCGTCCGCTTCACGGCCGCGCTTCGGTCTAACATCGCGTTGCCGATGGTTCGCGCACTCGTCATTCTGGGCGCGGTCGCGCTGCTCGTTGCGGGCGGTGTCGGAGGCTGGTTGGCCGCGCGCGAGACCGAAGAGGCGGTCACCGTCACGGAGACCGCGACCGAAACGACCACGGCGACGTCCGACACCGCCGAGACCGGCCTACCGGCGGCAGTCGAGGAGACCCGAGCCGCGCTTCTCGCCGCTGCGGAGACCGGCGACTACGACGCGCTCCGACCGCTCGTTCCCGCGACCGGGTTCGAGTACACATTCGGTGGGCCGGTCGAGGGCGGGCCGATCGCCTACTGGCAAGAGCTCGAACGCACGTCCGTCGAGCGCCCGCTCGAGACTCTCGCCGATGTCCTCCGGATGCCGTACACGCTCTCCCGCGGAATTTACGTGTGGCCGTTTGCATACGACATCGCGGAGCGTGACGAGATCACCGCCCACGAGCGCGAGCTCCTGGAACCTCTCGGGCCGCTGGACACGCTCTTCGTCGAAGGCACCGGCTATCTGAGCTGGCGCGCAGGGATCGAGCCGGACGGAACCTGGGTGTTCTACGTGGCCGGCGACTGATCCCTAGCGCCGGACCAGCGACCGCAAGTCGTCCATGAGGCTCGGCCTCTTGGTCGGCAGGGCCACGAACTTTGCCAGCCTGGACGCCTCGTCCTCGTCGAGAGAGACCGCGGCACGGACCGTGCCGGTCTCGTCCCAGACGCTGAAGCGAACGAGCTTCTCGGGCACATAGCGGGAGACCCGCAGCGCTCGCACGGCATCGGTGTCGACGCCGCGGAAGAACTCGACCAGCTTGCGCCGCTGGGGCGTCGCACACCACGGGCAGAAGCGGAACTCGTCGTTCGTCTCGCTCCCACACGCGCGACAGTGCGCCACCCTCGAAGAATACGACCGAACCGAGGTCCCGAGAAGAACGGGGGCGAATGTGCCTCGCCTAGGAGTCCTTGGCGATCGCCAGCTCCGAGCCAGCCGCCTCGACCGACACCGCCAGCGTCTCGCGGGCGATCCAATCCTCGTGCTCGAGAAGCTCGCGGTCCGTCTCGGGGAGCGTGAGCGCGATGCGATCCGTCAACTCTAGCCCCGCCTCCTTTCGCATCGAGTTGACCCGATGAATGAGGTCGTAGACCCGGCCTTCGCGCTCCAGCTCGTCGTCCAGCCGCGAGTCGAGGGCGACTGTCACGCCGTCGGAGGCCGCCACCGACCAGCCTTCCTTGCCACGCCGTTCGACGAGCACTTCGTCCGCACTCAAGTCGTGCCCCGCCACGCGGAAGCCGCCGCCGGCAAGTTGCTCGAAGTCTCCCGCCTCGAGCGCGTTCCGCACGGAGACCAGCTCGGCGCCGAGCTTCGGCCCGAGCAGGCGCAGGTTGGGCTTGACCTTGAGCTCGCTCGCGTCGACCAGGCCGAAGACGACCTCCTTCACGCGGAGCTCCTCGAGGAGCTCGTCCGAGTGGCTTTCGGCCAGCGACGCGCCCTCGACGACCAAAGCTCGGAGCGGCTGGCGCAGCCCGATGCCCGCAGCCGAGCGTGCCTGGCGACCGAGCTCGACGACGCGTCGGAGCTCCGCAACCTCCGCGACGAGGGTCGCGTCCGGCTCCTGCACCGCCGGCCACCCGGCGAGGAAGACCGACTCGGGCGCCTGCTCGCACGGCGCGGTCAGAGCGCGCCAGAGATGGTCGCTGAGAAACGGCATGACCGGGGAGACGACCCGAATTCCCTGGACCAACGCGTACCAGAGGGCGCAAAATGCGACCTCGTCGCCGTCCCAGAAGCGTCGCCGCGACCGTCGGATGTACCAGTTGGACACGTCCTCGACGAATGCGTCGAATGCGCGCACGACGTTCGGGGCCTGCCAGCTCTCATACGCCTCTTCGGTCTCACGCACGAGCGCGTCGGTGCGTGCGACGAGCCAGCGGTCGAGCGGCTGCAGTTCGCCGCTCGGCCCCGAGACGAGATCGTCTTGATCGGGTCTCCAGCCACCGATGTTCGCGTAGTCGGCGAGAAAGCGGGACGAGTTCCAGAGCGTGAGCAGACGCCGCTTGATCTCGTGTGCCGGCCCGAAGCCGAAGAGGAGGCTCTGGTTCGAGGGCTGCGCCGCGCACTGCCAGCGGATGACGTCCGCGCCCATGCGGGTGAAGGCGTCCTCCGCCTCGATCATGTTCCCCCAGGAGCCGTGCATCTCGCGGCCCTGCTCGTCGAGCATCTTCTCGTACCCGAGGACCTTGCGGAACGGCGCCCGGCCGACGAGCGCGACGGACATGAAAAGCTGCGAGTAGAACCAGAGCCGGATCTGTTCTCGCATCTCCGAGACCCACTCGGCCGGGAACCACTGCTCCCAGTAGGCGTGATCCGGGAGATCGGCGCCCGAGATTCCCTTTGAGGCGCCAGTCGCATAGCCGTTTTCGATCCAGGTCGGGTTCTCCCAGCCGAGCGTCGAGAACGGAACGATTCCGGCGTCGAGCCAGACGTCGCCGACCTCGGAGACTCTGCGAACGTCGGTTCCGCAGACCTCGCACGCGATGACGACCTCGTCGATCCAAGGGCGGTGGAGCTCCTCCAGCTGCTCGATGCCGGACACCGCACGCTCGATGAGCTCGCCCTTCGACCCGACCACGTTGAGATGGCCACACTCACACGGATAGAAGGGCAGCGGCAGCCCGAAGTAGCGCCTGCGCGAGATGTTCCAGTCCCCCATGTTGCGAAGCCAGTCGTCCATGCGCTTACCCATGTAGGCGGGCGTCCACTCGACCGTCTCGTTCGCCGCCAGGAGCTTCGGCCGAAGGTCGTCTACAGCGATGAGCCAGTCGTCCGTGACGCGCCAGATCAGCGGTGTGTCACATCGCCAGCAGTGCGGATAGCGGTGCGAGTACAACCCCGCCTCGAGCAGGAACCCGGTCTCGGCGAGCCGGCCGACGATCTGATCGGCCGCCTCCGTCGTCGAGAGGCCGTGGAGCCAGCCATACGAGTCGTAGAAACGACCCGACTCGTCCACCGGCATGAGGACGGGAAGATCGTGAACACGTCCGAGCTCGAAGTCCTCCTGCCCTGCGCCGGGCGCGATGTGGACGATGCCCGTTCCCTCGTCGAGCGAGACCTCGTCCCAGAGGATGACGCGGTGGTTCACCTCCGCTGAGGGAGGGAGGTCGTCGAAGGGGCCGCGATAACCCCAGCCGACGAGGTCGGCTCCGGCGAGCCGCTGAACGAACCGGTCGGTCGGGTAGCGCGCCGTCGCCACCCATTCCCCGTTCTCTCGCAACCCGTACTCGGCGTCCGGCTTGACCGCCGCCGCGACATTGGCAGGAAGTGTCCAAGGAGTCGTCGTCCACACGACGAGCGACTCGCCCGGCCGCTCGTCGAGCGGAAACCGCACGAAAAGCGATGGGTCCGACTTGTCCTGATATACGCCGCCCTGCGAGAGCTCGTGCTGGGAGATCGAGGTACCGCAGCGAGGACACCATTCCGTCGAGCGATGGCCCAGGTACAGCTTCCCCTGTGCATGCATCAGCTTCAGGAACCGCCAGATGTATTCGATGTTCGTGTCGGAGAACGTGTAGTAGTCATTGCCCCAGTCCATCCACTGGCCGAGCCGAACGCAGCCCCGGGTGAGCTCGGTCGCCGACCAGATGACCTTCTCGCGACACTTGCGCGCGAATTCGGCGAGGCCGTACTCCTCGATGTCGCGCTTCGAGTTGAGACCGAGCTCGCGCTCGACGCCTACCTCGATCCAGAGCCCCTGGCAGTCGAAGCCGTTCTGGTACCGCTGGTCGAAGCCTCGCAGCGCCTTGTAGCGCTGGAAGACGTCCTTCAGAGTGCGCCCCCACGCGGTGTGCACCGCCAAGGACTTGTTCGCCGTCACGGGCCCGTCTACGAAGCTGAAGCGCGGGCCTCCCCGGTTCAGCCCACGGAGCTTCTCGAAGGTTCCCTCCCGCTCCCAGAGATCGAGAATCTCGAGCTCGAGATGGTTATGGTCCGGCTTGTCCGGGAAGGATGGGAACATGGGCGCCACCAGTCCAGTGTAAGAGCCGCTCGGGGGAAGGGTTTTGGTCTCCTGCGCGTTGAACCGTAGGCATTCTTCATACGGAGAAAGGATCTGAGACTCAATGTCGATCGCGGTCACAGAAGCGACGTTCGAAGAGGAAGTCCTGAAGAGCGAGACCCCGGTGCTCGTGGACTTCTGGGCCGAGTGGTGCGGGCCGTGCCACGCAGTGGCGCCCGTCCTGGACAAGATCGTCGAGGAGCGTGGCGACGAGCTCAAGCTCGTCAAGGTGAACATCGACGAGGAGCAGGCGCTTTCGCAGCGCTACGGGGTCATGTCGATTCCGACGATGATCCTGTTCAAGGATGGCGCGCCCGCCGCAGCGGCGGTCGGAGCGCAGCCGAAGTCCGCGCTCGAGCGCACGCTCGGCCTGGCCGCATAAGGACGCGCCCACTTCCGTCGGGAGGCGTATCCTGGTAAAAGAACGTTGCAGGACGTTTCGAGGCTTCCCCCTCCCCTCCCCTAACCGAAGGGCCGGTATCCGGCCCTTCGGTATTTCTGCGTGGGAGAAACCTGCGGTTTCCCCCACGGGCCCCCTTCCCTTGGTTCTGGGTCAAGCAGCGTTGCTCGAGGCCTACGGGCGAATGAATCGCCCTGCGGCCTTCGGATGCGGCGACGACTCGGTCCGTTCTGGTCGGTTGTACGGCGAGGCTTTCTTCGGCCTCGTCTGGGCTCAGCGCTCGTCTGGGTTCGCGGAATGCAGGAACTTCGCAACCCAGCGGAATGCGCACTCGTCTGGCGGCGGGGGCGCGTCTCGTGGGAACCAACGAAGCTCCGATACGTCGTCCGCTGGAGCCGGATCGCCCGACACGATGCGCGCCTCCCAGACGAGGTTGAGGACGCTCGTCGCCTCGCGATGGTCTCCGTACGTGTCCACGTAGGCGCCCAGGAACTCGCTCGGCTCGACCTCCGCCCCGGTTTCCTCGAGCAGCTCGCGGCGGAGGCCGTCGAGCGGATGCTCGCCCTCGTCGAGAAAACCCCCGAGCGTGTCCCAGAGACCGGCGTCGGGATCGTGTGCTCGGCGCGCGAGCAGCATGCGTCCTGCGTCGTCGACGACAAGTGCCGATACGGCAGGAGATGAATTGGCGTAGTGAGCG
Organism: uncultured Actinomycetes bacterium; assembly: GCA_963840705.1. Classification (GTDB taxonomy): domain Bacteria; phylum Actinomycetota; class Thermoleophilia; order Gaiellales; family Gaiellaceae; genus GMQP-bins7. The sequence goes on from CAWIZT010000016.1 coordinate 31,557, forward strand.
AACCCGCAGCTCACGCACTCGACGTGACCGTCTCGAACGACCAGCTCGAACGCACAGCGGGGGCAGTACCTCCAGTCTGTCTGTGCGCCCACGTGGATACCGTACTTCCGTGTCTCCGCGCCACGTGCCCGCCTCGGTGACCGAGCTCGCGCAGGTCGGGCTTCTGCAGTCGCTGGCCGGGGAGAAGTTGGCCAAGCTCGCCGATCGCATGCTGCGAGAGGACGTCGGCTCGGGCACCGTGCTCGTCCGCGAGGGAGATCCCGGCGACCGCTTCTACGTGCTCCTCTCCGGAGTCGCCGGAGTTTCTCAAGAGTCGCTGGGCCAGCGCGGAATCCTGAGAGCCGGAGAGTTCTTCGGCGAGGTCGCGCTCGTGATGAACGTGCCGCGCACCGCGACGGTGACCGCGATGACTCCGTGTGTGGTCGCAAGCTGCGACCAGGCTGCTTTCGACGAGCTGCTGCGACCGCTCTTCGCCGAAGACGGAGACGAGGAGATCTGATCCGCTCGGGGTCAGACCCCGAGCTCGGCTAGCACGGCGTCGGAGAGCGCCGGCCAGGCTTCCTTCGCCCACTCGTCGAACTCGCGGTCGGTCAGCGCCGCGCAGGCGACGCGCGCTTCGGGATCGACCCACAGGAACGTGCCCGAGCCGCCGAAGTGCCCGAAAGCCCGGGCCGACGTCCTCGTGCCCATCCACGTCGCTGGATCGGTGTTGAGCTGGACGCCAAGACCCCAGTCGAGCGGGTCGAACCGACCGTGGTCGGGCAGCACACCCGAGAGCCCGGGAAAGTGCACCGCGGTCATCTCGTCGAGCGTCTCCTGCGCAACGAGACGCGGGACGAGGAGCTCGGAACCGATCGCCAGGACATCGGCGAGCGACGCGTGCATCCCCGAGCCGGGATCCCCGGCCGGGTCGAGCGCGATTCCGAGCGGGTCACAGACGGCCGCACGCACGTAGTCCGCGAACGGCATCTCGGCGCCCGCCTCGAGGTGCGCGGACAGCACGCGGAACGCCTCGTTCGAATAGATACGGCGCCGGCCCGGCGCAGCGATCGGCTCGCCTCCCTCGAACGGGAGACCCGATGCGTGCGCGAGCAGATGACGCACCGTCGAGCCGGGCGGCCCCGCGGTCTCGTCCAGGTCGACGACGCCCTCCTCCGCCGCGACGAGAACGGCCAGCGCACCAACGAGCTTTGAAACAGAAGCGAGCCGGACCGCGCGAAGCGTGTCTCCCTCGGCGTCGACCTGGCCGTCGCCGGTGACCACTCCCGCCGCGGCGAACGAGACCGGCCAGCTCTCGATCTGGCGGAGGGCCTGCACGCCGCGCGATACTAGACGCCTCATGGAGCGTCGCACGATCTCCGGGCACTCGCCCTACGAGGCGATCATGGGCTACTGCCGCGCGGTTGTCGTCGGAAAGCACGTCTACATCGCAGGCACGGCGCCGATTCAGCCCGACGGCTCGCCTCCGCCCGGGGACTCCTACGAGCAGGCGCGGCTGTGCTTCGAGATCATCCGTCGAGCCCTGGAAAACGCAGGTGCGTCGTTCGAAGACGTCGTGCGCACGCGCATGTATGTGACCGACGTCGTCCACTTCGAAGGGATCGCGCGGGCCCACGGCGAGGTGTTTCGCGACATCCGCCCCGTCAACACGACGGTCGTCACGGCGCTCATCGACCCCGCCTGGAAGGTCGAGATCGACGTCGACGCGATCCTTCCGTGACGGGGAAGCAGGCCTTTCCGCCCTCGATCACCGGCAAGGGCGCAGTCCACGAAGGCAGCGTCCTCGACCACGCGTTCGGAAAGGGCGACCCCTACACCCTGGGCGTGGAGGAGGAGTACCAGCTCCTCGACGGGGAGACGCTCGACCTCGTGCAGCACATCGAGACGATGCTGGACGCCGTCAGCGGGCACGAGCTCGAGGACCGCATCAACCCCGAGCTGATGCAGTCGGTGATCGAGATCACGACCCCCGTGTGCCGGACCGCGGGAGACGTGAGCCGCGAGCTCTTGAAGCTCCGCCGGTACGTGACCGAGGTCGCTCGCGGCAAGGGCCTGCGGGTCGGCTCCGCGGGCACGCACCCGTTCAGCCTCTTCGAGAGGCAGCGAATCACGGCGAAGGACCGCTACCGCGCGCTGATCGACCAGATGCAGTACATCGCCCGGCGCGAGCTCATCTTCGGGATGCACGTGCACGTCGCCGTCGACGATCCGGAGAAGGCGATCAAGGTCGTCAACGGCCTGCTTCCCCAGCTCGGCCCCCTGCTCGCGCTCTCGGCGAGCTCGCCGTTCTGGAGGGGCGAGCCCACCGGCCTCGCTTCGAGTCGGCAGATGGTCTTCTCCGCGTTCCCGCGCTCGGGCCCGCCGCCGCGCTTTCGCGACTACGCGGACTACGCCGAGGTCGTCGGCCAGCTCGAGAAGTCGGGCTGCATCGCCGACTACACGAGCATCTGGTGGGACATCCGGCTCCACCCGCGTCTCGGCACGGTGGAGATCCGGATCTGCGATGCCGTCACGCGCGTCGAGGACGCCGTGGCGATCGCCGCGTACTGCCAGTCACTCGTCAAGCATCTCTCCGAGCGCTACGACGCGGGGGAGGAGATTCCGTCGTACCACCGCATCCTCACGACCGAGAACAAGTGGCTTGCGGCAAGGTATGGGCTGGAGGCGCCGGTGATGGATCTCGGATCAGGCCGACGCAACCGCATCCCGGTAGCCCGTCTCGTCCGCAGGACGCTCGCCACGATCGCTCCGCATGCGCGCGAGCTCGGGTGCGACGGGGAGCTCGAGGGCATACGGGACATCCTCTCCCGCGGGTCGAGCGCCGATCGCCAGCTCCGCATCTACAACACGAACCGCGACATCGTCGAAGTCGCCCGCGAGATCGCGGATGCGACGGAGGCGCTGCCTGCCGTCGCTTCGGCCTAGTGCCTGTGGACCACGAACGATCTGGCGTTCATGGTCGCGAGCTGCTCCTTTCCGAGGCGAACGGTCAGCGCGTCCGAGCGAAGACGCAGGCGTAGGCGCATCTGCTTCTGCTCCGCGAGCTCGAGCGGAAGATCGATGCAGAACGCCTGCCGCCGGGCCGTGTCGAGCGCGTGGACGAACGGCTTGCCCTTCGCCCTGGCGTAGAGCGTGTAAGCCCAGCGCCCGTCGGGGGTCGTCGTCCGGGTCGCAGGTTGGCCGCCCATGATCGCCTTGCTCACGAGCCTGTCGATGACCGCGTTCGGCAGAAGACGTCCCGCGGCGAGGTCGTAGGCTCGGACTCGGTACTTCGGGCTCGGGCCGGCCGAGATGTGCTCGACGAGGTAGAGCCTCTTGCCGTCGGGCGAGAGCGCGTCGAAGGACCACGAGCCGCGGAGCTCGACCAGACGGTAGGGCTTCAGGTTCTTCGCTCTGAGGGCGAGGAACCGGGTCGTCCCAGAGTCACCGGGAAGCGGGCCATACGCGGCGAGGACGAGCGTGCGCCCGTCGCCCGAGAGCCCGGAGGTCGTCCCGTCGTAGGCGACGAGCGGCACGCCGTAGAACCCGCGCAGTGCTCTCGAGCGCAGGACACGACCGCCACGTACCGAGATCGCGGCGACCATCGGTCGACTTGGGTGTACCGAGCGTGACGTAGCGGACGTCTGCCGATGGGAGCGCGAACACCTTCCCAGCCGTAATCGAGGCCCGGCGAGTAGGCCGATCCGTTCGCGCCCCCGGCGCCCGCAGTGATGGCGGCGACCAGCGCGAAGACCGTGACGAGACCTACGAGGTGCGACTTCATGAATACCTCCTTCAGGTGGCGAGGATGCACGCGTCGTGCGCTGCACGGGCGATACGGCGAACCACGCGCACACGCCCGTTTCGGTCGATCAGGCTGACCGTTCCGTCATTGAGCGACGGCGTAACGACCTGACCCCAGCCGAAGGTCACGTTGTAGGAGCCGATTGGCACGCGTGCTTGGCGGACGCGTTCTCCATCGAATCGGTGCCGATACACGACCCCGTCGTCGCCGCAGGCGACGAATGCTTTCTGACGCGCGAACGTGACGTGCTGGGGAGGCGCTCCGGAATCGAGTATCCGTGAGGGACGACGCCCGGAGCGGTACAGGGCGACACGACGTTCGGAGCCCGACGTCACCCAGACGGTGCGGCCGTCGGGCGCGAACACGACGTCGTGGGCGAGGAAGGGCAGGGCGATCGTGCGCTCGAAGCGCGGTCGTCGGGGGTTGCCGTTGTCGAGCACCGCGATTCGCGTGGCCGCGGTTCCGAGGGAGGTCCAGAGCGTCCGGCCGTCGATGCTGATGCCGATGTGACGGGCCGGGCCGGGAACGCGGGTGCGGGCAAGGATTCGGTCGCGCACGGCGTCCACGGTGACGATTTCCTCCGCTGCCGAGTCGGTGACGTAAACGAGATCGGCGCTCGGGAGAACAGCGGTGTAGCGCGGCGACGCGAAGTCGTCGAGCTCGGCTCGGATGCGGCGTGAGGCGGCGTCGATCAGGGTCACCAGACCGTGCTCGGTGTGCGCGACGACCGCAGTACGTCCGTGGACGGCCTCGATGCTGCGCGGGCCAAGAGCCGTAGGAACCCGAGCGATCGTCTTCCCCGAGGCGAGCTCGACGAGAACGACCTGGCTTTCCAGGTCGGCCGTCACGAACGCAACGCCGGAGCCTCCGAGGCGCGCCCCGAACGCTGCGGAGTCGGATACGAGCGCCAGCGAGGCGACGGCCGAGCCCGTCAGGAACTGGCGACGGTTCACGTTCTCTATACGCCCGTCGCGCCGGTCGAGGTCCGCGGACCTCCAGGCGCGTCGCCGTCGTATCTCCTGCATGGACCTCCTGGACAGGTCCCTCCGTAGTGTGGGCACGGGATGCGCACCGCTCGCGACGAGCGCGCCCGCGTGCGTGGCGCGCAGGAGGGATCGGTCTCCGATCTCGAGGCTCTGTTTCGCACGCACTGGCCGCGTGCGTACCGCGCCGCCTACCTCGTCACCCACGACGCGGCAGCCGCGGAGGACATCGCGCAGGAGTCGTTTCTTGCTGCGTTGCGCGCGCTCGACCGCTTCGACAGGCGCCGGCCGTTCGGCCCGTGGCTGCACCGGATCGTCGTCAACCGCGCGATCGACTGGACTCGTGCGCGGATGCTCCGCGCGGAGGTCGAGCTCACGGACTCGTTCGACGCGCCCCCGCCTCGAGCCTCGCCGGGCGAGGACGTCCTGGTCGCCCTCGCCCGCCTGCCGCCGGAGCATCGAGCGGTCGTGGTGATGCGCTACCTGCTCGAGTTCACACCCGGCGAGATCGCGGAGGCGCTCGATCTTCCTCGCGGCACGGTCAACTCCCGGCTGCGCCGAGGGCTCGACGCATTGGGAGACGAGCTGTGAAGCGCGAGTTCGAGCACATCGACGTCCCCGGCGAGCACGAGGCCCGCCAGCGAGCTTGGGCAGTCGTCGACGCGGCGTTCACTGCGAGAGAGCCGACGCCTCGGCCGTCCCACTGGCCGCGAGTCGCCGCCGTGGCTGTCGCTGCGAGCGCGATCCTCGCGGCGACGCTTAGTGCTCCAGGCCGCGCCGTGCTCGACGAGATTCGCGAGGTCGTCGGCGTCGAGCGGGCCCAGCCGGCGCTGTTCTCACTTCCGGCTCCGGGGAGACTGCTCGTCAGCTCGGACGCAGGCGTCTGGATCGTCCAGCAAGACGGGTCGAAGCGGCTCTTGGGCGACTACCGCGAGGCGAGCTGGTCACCGTTCGGCCGCTTCGTGATCGCGGCGGGAGACAACGAGCTCGCGGCGCTCGAGCCTGACGGCGATGTTCGCTGGACGCTCTCACGACCGGGCGTCAGGTCACCGCGCTGGGCCGGGACCGAGACCGACACGCGAATCGCCTACGTCGACCGGACGGGGGTTCGCATCGTCGCGGGCGACGGCACCAAGGATCGTCTGGTCGTCCCCACGGCTCCTGGGCCGCTCGCCTGGAAGCCCGGCGGCGGATTCGCGCTCGCGATCGTGTTGCGCAGCGGGCATGTCGCGCTTGTCGAGGCGGATTCCGGTCGCGTCATCTGGCGCATCAGACCTCCTGGCGAGGTCTCCGATCTCGAATGGACGTCCGACGGCCGCCAGCTCGCGGCCCGGCTTCGTCGCTCGCCGACGGACGATGTCGTCATCTACAGGCAAGACGGGATGCCGTTCACGGGCATCCGCGTTGCGGCAGGCAGCGTCAGTGCGGTGGCGGCTCGTCCTGGCAGCCACGGTCGAGCCGTGGCGATTCGCTCGAGTGGCCACGCGCGGCTCTCGCTGACGGACACGAGGGGCACGCTTCTCGCGGGGCCGGGACGGTTCGAGGATGCGCTTTGGTCGCCTGACGGCCGCTGGCTGCTCGTAACGTGGCCTGTGGCCGGGCAATGGGTCTTCATCCGCGCTGCAGACAATCGACGCATCCGCGCCGTCTCGAACATCGCGCAGCAGTTCCGCTCGTCCTCGTTCCCACGCGTCGAAGGCTGGTGCTGCCCGCCTGACTAGGCTGCGGAAATGCTCGGCCCCGGCGACAGCGTTCCCGACGTTCAGGTCTGGACGGCGCCGCGCGAGGAAGCGCGGCCGCTACGACAGGTGCTCGGCGCGGGCTACGCACTCCTCTGCTTCTACCTCTGGGACTGGTCGCCCACGTGAACGAACGAGGTGCTGCTCCTGCGTGACAGGACGGGAGACCTTGCCGAAGCGGGCGTGCGGCCGCTCGCGATCTCACGCGACTCCGTCTGGTCGCATGCCGCGTGGTCGGGAACGCTCGGGGTCGAAGTACCGCTGCTCTCCGACTGGAACGGCGAGGTCGCACGCGCGTTCGGGGTGGCGGTCGAGCTCGGAGGGATGCAGGACGTCGCGGCGCGCTCCTCGTTCCTGATCGAGGACGGCGAGACGATCAGGGCCGCATGGATGTTGGGCCGCGAGCTGCCCGAGATCGACGAGGTCATCGCGACCGCGACGATGCTCCAGGTGTGACCCGCTTCCAGCGTCAGCGGGACTCGGGAGAGGAACAGCGGGCGACGACGCTCGAGTTGTTCTACGACCTCGTCTTCGTCTTCGCGATCACCCAGGTGTCGCACCTGCTACTCGACAACCTGACCTGGGAGGGCGCGGGACAGGCGTCGCTCGTGCTGCTCGTCGTCTGGTGGGCGTGGAACTACACGACCTGGATGACGAACGAGCTCGATCCCGACTCGACCGCGGTGCGGCTGGTGGTGATGGGAATCATGCTTGCGAGCCTCCTGATGGCTGTTGCCATACCGGAGGCTTTCGGCGCACACGGGCTCCTCTTCGCGGGCTCGTACGTGGCGATCCAGCTGGGTCGGCATTCGTTCCTGACCTTCGTGTCTGCCGATCGGGGGACGATCGAGCGCGAACGAGCTGCGCGAATCCTCATGTGGTTCGTCGCGGCCGGAGCGCTGTGGATCGCCGGTGGCCTCGCGGACGGGTGGGCGCGCAACGCCCTCTGGGTCTCGGCGCTCGTCGTCGACTACCTCGCGCCGCTCGTGCTCTACTGGGTTCCGGGGCGCCCGCGTCTCTCCAGTGACACGTGGCACGTGGAGACCTCACACTTCGCCGAGCGCTTCCAGCTGTTCGTGATCATCGCGCTCGGCGAGACCATCGTCATCACGGGCACGACGACGTCCGAGCTCGACCTCGACGTCGCGGTCGTCACGGCCTTCGCGCTCGCATTCCTGGGCACCGCCGCGCTCTGGTGGCTCTACTTCAGCTACGTGGCCACGATCGCGCAGCGCCGACTTGCGCTCGCCGAGGACAGCACGCGCCTCGCGCGTGACGCGTTCACGTACCTGCACGCGGCGATCGTGGCGGGCATCGTCCTCTCGGCGGTGGGCGACGAGCTCGTGATCGCGCATCCGACGGAGGTGCTGCCCGGCGCGGAGCTCGCGACCGTCGTCGCCGGGCCTGCGCTCTATCTGCTCGCGCATGTCGCGCTCCGTTTCCGCATGACCGGGACGATCAGCGGGAAGCGCCTCACCGGAGCACTCGCGTGTGTTGCGGTAGCGGGAGTCGGGCTCTTCGCTCCCGCACTGGTCGTTGGTGCACTCCTGGTAGGGGTGCTGGTCACCGTGATCGTCGTCGAGCGAGTCGCCGAGCTGCGTCGCCGCGCGCGTGGCGAGCCGTCTCCGCTCGAGCGGCTCGAGGCCACTCCTTCGTCGTAGCGCCGAGCCTGCTCACCACGATCGCGTGCACCTCGGGGTGATCCTGCAGGTATCGCTAGAGCGTTAGCTTGCCGCGAGACCTGCGATTGACCAGCTTCCAGGCAAGCCATCCTACGAGCGCGTAACGCCATCGCTTCATGCTTGGGTTCTCCCCGTCGAGGACTACCGGGAAACGCGGCGCCCGTTCACATGCCCATCGCGTGGTACCCGGCGTCGACGTACAGCGTCGTTCCACTGACGTTTCGGCCGTCTTCGGAGAGAAGGTAAGCGGCCGCGGCGCCGCAGTCCTCGGCGTCGATCTGGCGGTGCAGAGGTGCCCGCTCTGCGAACATCTCCTCCATCGTGGTGAATCCGGCGATCGAGCGTGCGGCGAGGGTTCGCACCGGACCCGCGGAGATCGCGTTCACGCGGATGTTCTTGAAACCGAGGTCCCAGGCGAGATAGCGGACGGAAGCGTCGAGGGCGGACTTGGCAACGCCCATCACGTTGTAGTGGGGCACCGCGCGCTCGCCGCCGAGATAGGTCATGGTCACGATCGAGCCTCCGCCCCGCGCCTCCATCAACGGCTCCGCGGCCCGTGCGCAGGCGACCAGCGAGTACGCGCTGATGTCGACTGCCATCCAGAAACGGTCCCGTGGGGTGTCGGTGAAGCGGCCTTCGAGGTCCTCGGCCGCGGCGAATGCAACCGAATGGACGAGCACGTCGAGCCCACCGCCGAACGCGTTCGCGACCTCGGCGAAGACGCGCGCGATGTCCTCGTCCGACCGCACGTCGCACTCGGTGACGAGCGGGCTCGAGACCGTCTCGGCCAAGTCGCGGACGTTCTTCTCGATCCGCTCTCCCTGGTACGTGAACGCAACTTGGGCGCCCTCGTCGGCGAGCCGACGCGCGATCGCCCACGCGATCGAGCGCTTGTTGGCGACGCCCAGGACGAGCACCTGCTTCCCCTCGAACCTCCCGGCCACCCGGCGATCCTAAACGGATACGCTCGAATCGGCGATGGCCGGCGGGCGGGTAGCGGTGGTTACGGGAGCGTCCTCGGGGATCGGGGAGGCCACTGCCCGCGAGCTCGCGCGGCGTGGCTGGCACTGCGTCTTGCTTGCTCGGCGCGCGGATCGGCTGGAGCCGTTGGCACGAGAGATCGGCGGCGAATGGGAGCTCTGCGACGTCTCCGACCGAGAGCAGGTGAACGAGGTCGCTACGCGGGTCTTGGAGAGACATCCGGCGGTGGGGCTCCTCATGAACAACGCAGGCATGCCGGCTCGCGGCAGCTTTCTCGAGATCGATCCTGAGCTCGTCCGGCGGGTGATCGACGTGAACTACCTCGGCGGAGTTTGGTGCCTGCGGGCGTTTCTCCCAGGGCTGCGGAACGCGGCTCGTACGAGCGCGGGCATCGGCGGAGCACACGTCGTGAACCTCGTCTCGGTGGCGGGAACGGTTGCGTTCGCGCCCGCGGGCGCATATGCGTCGTCGAAGCACGCTCAGCTCGCGTTCTCGCGCTCGACCGCCGCTCTGCTCCGCGGGAGCGGGATCGGCGTGCTCACGGTCATGCCGGGGTTCGTGGAGACGGAAGGATTTCCGCAACACTCCGTTCTCTCCAGCCGGATCCTGCGGCGCTTCGTCATCGAGCCGGACGAGGTCGCTATCAAGATCGTCGATGCCGTCGACAAGGGGAAGAGCGAGATCACCGTGCCCTGGTTCCCCTACCGGTTGATCTCGATCGCCCAGGCGCTCTTGCCGACCGTCCTCGCCCGATTCGCCGGCGCGTCCGGCTATCGCAAGGGCGCCTGAAAACCAGGGTCTGACCCTGGACGTGTCCGCAACGGACGGTGGTGGGTGCGCCGAAAGCGTGCCTTTCTGTCCACAGCCGTTGGAATCGGTGGCTCGCCACGCTTTCATGGAGAAATGACGCGCGTGCTTCGAACCACACTCCGCGATGGCTACTTCCATGTGATCTCGCGAGGGGTCGACGGGTGCGAGATCGTTCGAGACGACGTCGACAGAAGGATGTTCCTCGTGCATCTGCGCACCACAGTCGAGCACTACCGGTGGGTCGTCCATGCCTTCTGCCTGATGACGACCCACTATCACGTCGTGCTCCACTCCACGAGAGTCGAGCTCTCCCGCGGAGTTCAACGCCTGAACGGCCGCTACGCACAGCTGTTCAACGAACGCCATATCCGTTTCGGCCACCTCTTCGCCGGCCGCTTCACGTCAAGGGTCATCGAAGGGGAGCGGTACCTCCATGAAGCGTGCCAGTACGTCGTCGAAAATCCCGTCCGCGCGGGGATTTGCGACTCGGCAGAGGACTGGCCGTGGGCTCACAGCCGGCACGGGTCACGCTAGGAGTCCGGCCGGCGCTACGGCCCGGACTTTCGGGCGACGTACCAGCCGACCTCGATCTCGAAGACCGAGCCGGGGGCGAGCCCGCGCAAACGCTCTCGCTCGTCCTCCGGAATCTCCGCAAGCTCCAGGCGCTGCTCGAGGTCGACCCGCTCACGGGTTACCTCCTGCGAGAGAAGCACGAGATCGTTCGCGTCCAGGAACCCGTGGATGTCGGCGTCCGGAAGAAGCCGTTGATGACCCGGGTCGCGGAGCCGCTCGAACCGGTCCATCTCGAGGCTTCGCAGGGGATCGACCGATCCGAGCTGGTCGGCGATGAACACCCGCCCGCCAGGCCGCGTGACCCGCACGAGCTCGGAAACCGCGAGCTCCGGGCGCCGGACGTGGTGGAGGACGCGAAGACAACCCGCGATGTCGTACGTCGCGTAGCCGAACGGGAGCGCTGTCACGTCGCCCTCGACGAAGCGGACGTTCGCCGGAGCCTGCTCTCGGCCCGCATCGAGATAGTCCGTTCGCGTGTCCGCGGCGACGACCTCGCCGACATACGGAGCGAGCGCCAACGCAAGCGACCCGGTGCCCGACCCCGCGTCGAGAGCGACCTCGGTCCCCGTGAAAGGCCCAAGCAGGCGCCGTACGCGCTCGCCGAGCTCGGCCGCGCGCTCCTCCTGCAACGCAAGCCGCAGCTTCACGCTCACGAGAGCCCATCCTCCGCTAGAGAGCGAGCGAGCTCGAGAGCTTCCTCCCGTGTGGAGATCGTTCCGGCTGCGCGCTCTTCGTCGATGATCGCGAGGATACGTCCGATCTCGGGTCCGGGTGCCAGATCGAGCTCGTCGCCGCGCACGAGCGGCTCGGATGGATCTGCGCGCCGTGCTCGCTCGACGGCTCCTGCGAGAGACGTCGCGCCCAGGAACGCGAGCGCGTCCAGCGCCCAGGGCTCGGTCGCCCGCCGGAAGCGATGAATCGCACGCGGCGAGTCGTCCTCCGGGCGACGCGCCCGAAGCAGCGCGGCGGCGTACCTGCGCAGCTCGCGCGAGATCGGAAGGTCCCGAAGCCGCTGCCCGAGCACCGCGACCAACCGGAACTCCGGGTCGTCGAGCGCCGCCAGCGGACCATCGAGGGAACCACCGAGCGGACCGAGAAGCCCAACCGCGTCGAGTCGACGGTACCCAGCGGGGGACAGGCGCCGGAGCTCTCCCAGCACGCGCTCCCCGGCCGGCTGGGTGACCAGCGAGGACGCCGCCCGAAGCAGACCTTCCGTGTGCTCGTCCATGTGGAATCCCAGCTCGTCCTCGAGCCGCACGGCTCGCAGGAGACGGAGCGGGTCGTCACGGAAGACCGTCCCGGCCACGGCACGAACGACACCTGCCTCGAGGTCTGCCCGACCCCCGTGCGGGTCGCGCAGGTCTCCGCCCTCGACCGGGACGGCCATCGCATTGAACGTGAAGTCGCGCGTCGCGAGGTCCGCGTCGATCCCGCTCGGAAGCGGCGTGAAGTCGACGGTCTCGGCAGCCCCCTCGGTGACCACTCGCCACGCTCCGTGCCGCTCCGAGAGCGGAAAAGGAGCGCCTCCGAACCGCTTCGCGAAGCGGTTCGCGGCTGCCCTCGGCTCGCGGCAGGCGACGTCGACGTCGAGCACGGGTCGCCCGAGCAGGAAGTCCCGGACCGCGCCGCCGACGAGCCAGGCCTCCTCGCCGGCGAGGATCTCGGTGATCCGCTCGTCGTTCACTCCTTGGTCGTCCGCCTCGCGCGCGTCGAACGCGTATCGAGCCCCGTGGCGATCTCGTACCCGATCGTCCCCGAAACGCGCGCATGCTCCTCGATCAGGATCCCGCCGCCGACCAGGGTGACCGGCGTGCCGACAGCGACCTCGTGGTCGAGCTCGACCGCGATCGCATCCATCGAAACGGTGCCCACGACGCGGCGCCGCTCACCCTCGACGAGAACCTCGGTGCTCGTCATGTCACGTCGGAACCCGTCCGCGTAGCCGACGGGTACGACCCCGATCCAGGTCGGTCTGTCCGCTACATACTGCCGTCCGTACCCGGTGCTGTTCCCCGGCTCGAGGCGCTTCGCCAGTGCGACATACGACTCCCAGCGAAGCGCGGGCTCGAGCCCGTCCAGGGCCGGGTCGCTCCCGAACGGGGAGATGCCGTACAACGCGATTCCGCAGCGCACCGCATCGAACGACGCGGCTGGGTAGCGCAGCGTCCCCGCGCTGTTGGCGAGGTGACGGACGAGCGTGTCGTCGAGCTCGGCGGTCGCTTCTCGGAAGCGCTCGATCTGCAGGTTCGTGAAGTCGGCGTCCGACTCCGCGGAGGCGAGATGACTCATGACGCCGACGACCCTCCTGGTCGGAGCGGGAAGCTCGGACAGGCCCCATCTCCCCATGCCCGTGTCGATCTTCAGGTGCAGAGAGATGTCGCCGGGGATCGGCCCGCCGGAGAGCACGAGCTCGAGCCGCGCGGCACTCGCCCCCCGGAGCTCCCTCGCATTTGCCGGGCCCATGACGATGATGCGTGCGTCGTCGAGGGCCGGAACCGCTCGGAGCTCGAGCGCTTCGTCGACCGTTGCGACGCAGAGAGCGGAAGCACCCCCGCGAAGGGCGGCATGTGCGACGTCGGCCGCGCCGTGGCCGTATCCGTTCGCCTTGACGACGGCCCACAGCTGCGCGCCCCCCGCGGAGCGCAGGAGCGTCTCCGCGTTGCGGCGGATCGCTCCGAGATCGAGCGTGAAGCTCGAGCGCTCCACGCTGGCTCAGCCTTCGAGAGCCCGTGGGAGGAGATCGAGGAGGTCGCTCGCCACGAGGCCCACGCGGTGAGGTGCGAGCTCCGCGGCTCGGCCGTGCGCAACGGCCGCGGCCGCGGCCGCGATCCGCGGCTCCAGGCCCTTGGCGAGAAACGCGGCCGTGATTCCCGTGAGCACATCGCCGGTTCCGGCGGTCGCGAGAGCGGGCGGGCCGAGATCGCAGACGATCGCCCCGCTTCCAGGTGCCACGACGATCGTGTCGGAGCCCTTGAGCACGAGGACGGCCCCGAACCGTTCGGCTCCAGTGCGAGCGGCCTCGAGTCGGTGCGCACCCACCCACTCCGAGTCCGTTCCGAGCAGCCGCGCGAGCTCGCCGGCGTGCGGCGTGAGCACGGTCGGAGCAGACCGCTCGAAGGGCTCGAGCTCGAAGAGTGCGTCGGCGTCGACCACCGCCGGGAGATCGATCCGCGCCAGAAGCTCTCGGACCAGCGCCCGCCGTCCGGGTTCGCGTCCCAGGCCCGGGCCGAGGGCAATCGACCCCGCTCGTTCGGCCGCCGCCACGATCGTCTCGACCGCTTCCTCGTCGGTCCACCCGACCTTGACCGCCTCCAGAACCAGCGATTCGGCGACGGGGACACATACGGCCGGGACCGCGAGCGTGACGTAGCCCGCATCCGCGCGAAAGGCTGCGAGTGCGGAAAGGCAGGCAGCGCCCGTCATGCCCGGCTGTCCGCCGACGACGAGCACCGCGCCGGCCGTGTACTTGGTGTCTCCCGCCGCGCGGCGCGGAACGCGGTCCAGGACAGCCACCGTCGCTCGGCGGTGCTCAGTCGGGGCCTCGACGAGACCGATGTCCGCGACGACCACCTGCCCCGCGTGGAAGCGCCCCGGAGCCACGGCGAGTCCCAGCTTCGGCGCATGGAACGTCACGGTGAGGTCCGCGTCGACCACCGTGCCCGCGACCTCACCCGTCGAGGCGTCGACACCGGAAGGAAGATCGACCGACACGACAGATGCACCTGCGGCGTTGATCCGTTCGATGACTGCGGCAGCCTCCGGGCGGGGCTCTCCTGTGAATCCCGTCCCGAAGAGCGCGTCGACGACGACGTCGTACCCTTCCACCTCGGTCGTCTCGCCGGCCTCGTGCCCCGACTCGCGGAGAATGCGCGCCGCGACGCGGCCATCGCCACCGTTCGAGCCACCGCCACACACGCAGGCGAAGCGCCGCGCCGCCGGAAAGGCCAGCATGGCTTCGCGTGCCACCGCCGCCCCGGCCCGCTCCATCAGCTCCGGAACCGTGTCGGGATACCCGGGATAGCGCTCCTCGGCGGCGCGCATCTCCGCGGCCGTGTACAGCGGCTCGGACACCTCAGGTATCGCGTGGAGCGACGACGCAGATCGCCGCCGCGAGCTCTCGCGAGTGCGTCATCGAGAGATCGATCGCGCCCGCGCTCACCCGCTCTGCGAACGCCGCAGTTCGCCCCGTGAGGCTGACGCCGGGCTTCGGCCGCCCGACGATCTCCACCTCCTTCCAGGTGAAGCGCACACCGCAGCCGAGCGCCTTGCCCACCGCCTCCTTGCCTGCGAAGCGCGCCGCGTAGCTCTGGGCGGGATCGGCCCGCGACTCGCAGTACGCTCGCTCTGCCTCCGTGAAGCAGCGCTCGCGGAAGCCGGGCCGCTCGAGCGCACGTCGCACCCGCTCGATCTCGATCAGGTCGACACCGACCTTCATCGGGCAAGCCCTCCGGTCAGGTCCTCCTCGAGCAGCGCGGGAAACTGGGCGAGCGAGGAGACGACGATGTCCGGGGACGCGTCGGCGCTCTCGAGCGTCTCCGGGCGAAACTTCCCAGTCCGCACGAGCGCCGTTCGCATCCCGAACAGGCGGGCGCCGCGGATGTCCGACTCGATGTCGTCCGTCACGAGCCAGGTCAGCTCGGGCTCTGCGTCGAGGACGTCCAGCGCGGCGGCGAAGTACGTCGGGCTCGGCTTGCCGAGTACGGTCGCCTCGACACCGGTCGCGTACTCGAGCCCGGCCACGAACGCGCCCGAGTCGAGCATAGGCCCGCGGCTCGTCTGCCACCACTTGTTCTTGTGCAGGCAGTAGAGCGAGGCGCCGAGCTGAATCTCGCCGAATGCGCGCGCGAGGTTCATGTAGCTGAAGACCTGGTTCGGCTCGAGCGTCTCGTCGCATCCTCCGATGAGCACCGCGTCCGAGTCCTGCCCGACGAGGTCGAGCCCTTCGAGATCGGGGACGATCGACGTCATCGCCAGCGCGAGCACCCGCTTGCCGGCCAGCTCGCGCGCGGCTGCGCCTGCCGGCGTCTGCAGCTCGAGATCCTCGAGCGAGAACTCCATGCGGCGGAGCTCCTCCGCCAGACGGGCTCGCGGACGGGTGGAGTTGTTCGAGACGAAGCGGAGCGCGTGCCCTGCCTCTCGCAGCTCGGCGACCGCGTCGACCGCACCCGGGATCGGCTCTCCCGAGACGTGGAGCACGCCGTCGATGTCCAGCAGAATGCAGGCCAAGGAATCGCGTTCAGTGCAAGTCTGGTCGTTGAGCGGGACGCACGCTCAGGAGACTATGCGCAGTCGCAGTTGCGAGTCTCTCCGAGCGACTCTCGGCAGCTCGATCCAACCACCGCCCTACCTTGACCCGGTGCGGTTCCGGGAGGAGAATCACCGGCGACTGTGGCCGCGTCACATAAAGGGGAGGAGGAGTGATGCGAATACGTACTTTGCTAGTTGCGGGCTTGGCGGTGGTGGCTATGGGTCTGGCCGTACCGACTTCCGCCGCTCCGCCCGAAACCGTGGAGCTGGAGGATTTCTTCCCGCTGTACGCCGATGTTGAGCACGGCGTCGGCGTGTTCGTCAATATCTCCAGGGACGATTTTTGTGAGTGGGTGGACGGCGGGTTCGTCGGCCCGCCCCCGGCCGACCAACCGGTGTCGGTGAAGCTCAAGGAGACCGGCAAGGGCGCGGTCGTTGCGTCCTTCCAGAGCGATGTCTCAATCGAGCTCTGGAGGTTCGATTCCAACGTGCCGCCTCTGGTCGACCCGTGCGTGGACACCGATGCACAGACGGGTCCGTGGGCAACGGGGACGGCCCGCGTGGAGACCAACGACAACGACTTCGATCTCAGCTTCACGCGCACGAACTCCTTCGGCATCAGAGGTCAAGGAACCGTGGAGGACACAGCCGGAGGCACGTGGCATCTCTCGTGGAACTCGCGATACCAGATCACGAGGGACGACGAGTTCAGCGTGCGGACCGAGAAGTTCAACCTGCACGAGATCGGGAAGTAGCGACGCTACCGCTCGACGACGCACGTAAGGAAGCCCGCTCCAGCGGGCTTCCTTACGCCGTCGATCATGGAGCGTGAGTCTATGAGCCGTAGGCTCGACGGAGGCGACCCAGGAGCGGAGGTGCCGGCTTCGCCGGCGCCGGAGCGGGGAATTCGGGTCACACGCTCCGTCTCCCTGCCCGTTTCGGAGATCGAGCTCAGGGTCTCGAGGTCGAGCGGGCCGGGAGGTCAGCATGCCCAGAAGTCCTCGACGCGTGTCGAGGCCGTCCTCGACGTCGAAGCATCGGCGGCTCTCTCGGACTTCCAGAAGCGACGGGTGACGGCGAAGGCAGGGCCGGTGTTGCGCGCAATCGCACAGGACGAGCGGAGCCAGGCACGAAACCGGGAGCTCGCGGTCGAGCGGTTGGTCGAGAAGCTGCGGGCGGCGCTCGCAGTGCCGCGACGGAGAGTGCCGACACGGCCGACCTCGCGGGCGCGCGAGCGGCGGATCGAGGCAAAGAAGCGCCGCGGGGCGACAAAACGGCTCCGCCGACCGCCGGCGGTCGACTGAGCCTTCGGCGCCCGGCGCTAGGGAACGCGCGCGACGAGGCTACGGCGTCTCCCTGGAGAACCCGGTCGCCGACCACGACCCGGTAGGCGTTGCGGCCTCGTAGCGGAGCACCTCCTCGCCGTCGGCGTCGAGGAGGACGAGCTCCGCATCCTCGACGCGCCAGCCCGCGACGTTCTCCAGGGCAGCGACGAACGCGCGCTCCACCTCGTCGGCGGGAGGCGGACAGGCCCTGAGGGTCGACGCGACCTGGGTGATCTCGAGCGCGTCTCCGTCGACGGTGTACTGGCCCCCGTAGCGGTTGCAGCCCGTCGACCCGGTGACCTTCCCGCCCTCGAAGGTCGCGCTCGGCGCATTCTCCTCCCAACCCTCGACGTCGATCCCGCCGGCGAGCACCCACGGCACGCCCTCGAGCTGCGAGACATCGGAGCCGCTCTCGTCGTCTCCGCCACAGCCGGGCAGGAGCGCGGCGACGACCAGGAGGGCGAGCGGCGCGACGCCAAGGCGCACGGCCACGACACTAGCAACGAAGCTTCGCACGGGGCGTCCAAGACGCACACGAATCGTCGAGGCCGGGACGGGCAGTACGATCGCTTCGTGGACGTGCTCGCGGCGACCATGTTGATCTCCGAGCTGCCGAGCGAGCGAACGCAGCTGCTCGACAACCTCGGGCGACTCCGTCGCGAGGTCGGCCCGATCACGGCCGAGCTGTCGGATGCGCTCGCCGACCACATGAACATCCGCCGCGGCGAGGTGCACGAGGTCGTCTCCTTCTACTCGTTCCTGCAGGTCCCGGCCGACGCGGTCCGCGTCTGCACCGGGCCGATCTGCGACTGCTACGGGGCGCGCGAGCTCCTCGCGAGCACGCCGGAAGCGATCGAGGTCGCCTGCCTCGGCCACTGCGATCTCGCCCCCGTCATGACCCGTGGCGACGAGATCGTCCCGGACGTCACGCACGCGACGAACGACGGCCCGGCGATCGGCCTCGGGCAGCGGGACGAGACGCTCGAGGACTACGAGGCGCGCGGCGGCCTCGAGCTCGTCTCGAAGCCGCTCTCGCCCGAGCGCATCGTCGAGGAGCTCAAGGCCTCGGGGATCACGGGATACGGCGGCGCGGGCTTTCCCACCGGGATCAAGTGGGAGGCCGTCTCGCGCGAGCCAGGCCCGCGCTTCGTCGTCGTCAACGCGGACGAGGGTGAGCCCGGGACGATCAAGGATCGCTACGTGATGGAGCTCCGGCCGCACCTCTTCGTCGAGGGTGTCCTGATCGCGATGCACTTCGCAGAGGCGACCGAGGGGCTGATCTACCTTCGGGAGGAGTACGCGACCGCTCGCTCGAGACTGTTGCAGGCGATCGAGGAGGTTCGAGCCGCAGGGTTCTTGGAAGGTCGCTCGCTCGGGCTCGTGATCGGCGCCGGCGCGTACATCGCGGGTGAGGAGACGGCGATGCTGGAGTCGATGGAAGGCCGGCGCGCGATGCCGCGGCTGCGGCCTCCGTTCCCGGCTCAGGTCGGGTATCTCGGCCGCCCCACGCTCGTCAACAACGTGGAGACGCTCGCGCACCTGCCCGCGATCCTGCGAAACGGAGGCGAGTGGTGGGCAGCGCTCGGCACGCGAGGGGCAGCGGGCACACGACTCTGGTCGGTCTCCGGCGCCGTCATGCGACCCGGCTGCTACGAGGCGCCGAACGGGGTGACCACGCGGGAGCTCGTCGACGAGTACGCAGGCGGCTTTGCGGGCGAGACGGGCGCGATCGTCCCGGGCGGCGCCGCCAGCGGAATCCTCCCACCTCGGGCGATCGACACGCCACTGACCCGCGACGCCCTTCGCGACTATGGCGCCGGCGTCGGCTCAGCCGCACTCCAGGTCTTCCCCACGTCCTATTCGCCGCTGCGTCTGCTCTCCGAGACGATGCGCTTCTTCGCCGAGGAGTCGTGCCAGAAGTGCACGCCCTGCAGGATCGGAAATCGCGCGCTCCACCACCTCTGCGAGGAGCTCGAGCGCGGCAGGGCGCCGATGACCCGCGAGAAGGTCGACGAGTGGCTCCTCGCCATGGAGAAAACGTCGATCTGCGGGCTCGGCCAGGCTTCCCCCATCCCGGTGCGAAACGCGATGGATCACTGGCCTGAGCTATTTGCACGGCTGAGCTGACGGGCTAGCATCCCGGCACTGCGGCCTCCGTCCCCGAGGAGGCACCGATGGTCGTACGAGCAGTTCTCGTAATCGCTCTTGTCGCCGCTCTCGCCGGCGCGAGCGGCGCAGTGTCCTCACCCGGCGCGGCACCGCAGCTCAGCGTCGTGTGGGCCGAGCCTGGTGACGCGACACGAGTTTTCGTCGAGCGCGTCGCCGCGCCGTACGACGGCGGCAACGAGACCTGGCTGCTGAACCTCGACGTCCGCCTGCAGCTGACCTGGGCAACCTCGGTCCGTCTGCAGAAGCTCGAATGGTCGTTTCCCGGCACCACGATCCCGGTCGGCAAGAAGATCTTCTCGCTGAGGGACAAGACCGCATCGCTGGTGGGCCTCGGCGACACCACGACGATCCAGGTGCCCGAGACGCGCCTGTTCTCCTACCCACTCCCACGCGGAGTGCAGCTCCGCTTCTACGTCCGCGGTAACGAAACACCGCTCACCGTCGGACGCCGGCTCGCGGAGTGGACGAGTGCCGTCTCCGGAGGCGCGTACCTCTTCCCGTTCCGCCGCGAAGACCTGCCTCCCGACACGTACGTCACGGACGACAACACGCATGTTCCGGGCTCGGGCCATCGGGACTCCTTTACGCAGCGTTTCGGCTACGACTACGGCGTCCATCGCTGGGACGGCTCGAAGTGGAACGCGCTCGTCGACGGCGGCGACTCGAAGAAGAACGAGGATTACCTCATCTGGGACGTGCCGGTTCGTGCGATGGCCGACGGCTGGGTCTTCAGCTGCAACCGAAACGTCGACGACAACACGCCGCCGACCAGGGGCGAGAAGGGCGGCAACAGCGTCGTCCTCGTGCACGCGCCCGAGGAGCTCGTCCTCTATGCGCACTTCAAGAAGGGGACGGTCCGAAACGACGTGTGCCCACGCAGCGGAAGCGGGTTTCGCCCGAACGCGATCCGCGTGAAGGCGGGCCAGATCCTCGGCCATGCCGGCAACTCGGGGCGCTCGACCGGCCCGCACCTGCACATCCATGTCGTCACGAACGCAAACGACGACGGCCAGGGGCGACCCCTCGAGTTCCGAAACGTCCGGGTGAGAAGTGCAGGCACGGACTGGAAGGGCTCGCCGTCGTGCTCCCAGCAGACTGCATTCGCAGAGGTCACAGAGGCGGCGAGCGGTCCGTGGCAGCTCGTCGATCCGTTCTGGGGACCGGGACTCGGCGAGATCACCCGGCACGGCCTCGAGGACACGTGCTTCGCCGACCTCTTCGGCGGCGCCGCCGCGTCGGGGTATCGGATCGCCTGGCTCACCGGTTTCGACGCCGGAGGCAAGACCTACCTGAATGTCAGCTTTCGCAAGGCGACGAGCGGTCACGTGACGAAGTTCGGTCTGACCGCGAGCCAGTACCAGACCGAGCTCGAGAGCGCCGTCGCCGCCGGCTTCAGGCCGACCAACGTCGAGAGCTATCTGCGCGGCGGGCAAGTGCGCTACGCGTTTACGGCGACGAAGGACGCAGGCCCGGCGTACCGCGCCTACCACAGCGTCACGGCCGCGCAACACGAGGCCCTCGTCGAACAGCTCAAGGGACAAGGCATGGCTCCGGTCGCGGTCTCGGTGGTGGCTCCGGGCGGCGTGCCGACCTACACCGCGCTTTGGGAGAAGCGGTCGGTCGGCGGCTGGACGCTGCGCTCGAACATCCCGGCGAGCGCGTATCAGGGCTGGGTCACGGCCGAGGCGAGCGCGGGACGCAAGCTCGCGTACGTCGACGCGTACGTTCGGGGCCGGGCGACGACGTTCTCCGCGATCACGACGTCGAGGTCGACGCTTCGCCTCGCGCGGCACGGTCTCACCGGGCAAGAGCTCCAGAAGGAGTTCGAAGCCGCGCTGAAACGCGGCTGGCAGACGCTCGCCGTCACCGCGTACGCGACCGGTGCGGGCGTGCGGTATGCGGCTCTCTGGGGGTAGGCTAAGGACCAGGCGCAAGATCAGGATCTGCTCGCGCAGATTCTGAGCGCGAAAATCCCTAAAGGGGACCAGGCGCAAGATCAGAGCCGCGCGAAAATCCCTAAAGGGGACCAGGCGCAAGATCAGGATCTGCTCGCGCAGATTCTGATCGCGCGAAAATCCCTAAAGGCGTCCGCTTCGCGGCCGCACCGGCACTCGGACGCGATTACCATCACGCCGTGGTCGAGTTCACGCTCGACGGCCGGACGGTGAGCGCGCCCGAAGGGGAGCTGATCGTGTATGCGGCCGCTCGACACGGCACGTTCATCCCCACCCTGTGCCACGACTCGAAGCTCGATCCGTACGGCGGCTGCCGCATGTGCGTCGTCGACGTCGAGGGTGCGCCGCGCCCGATGCCGGCTTGCGCTACCCGCGTAACGGAAGGGATGGTGCTCTCGACGAACGGCCCGATCACCGACCTCCAGCGGACGCTGACGGAGATGCTCCTCTCCGAGCACCTGAACGCATCGCCCGGCGGTCGCCCGAACGAGCTCCTCGACATGGCGAACGAGCTCGGCGCCGAGGCGCCACTGATCCTTCCCGACGCGAAGCGCGCCGAATACGACGACCGAAACCAGCTCATGGGCTACGACCCGGACGCCTGCATCCTCTGCAACCGCTGCGTCCGCTACACGCAGGAGGTCATGCAGTGCTCCGCGCTCTCACTCGAGGGCCGGGGCGGAGATGCGCGCATCGTCCCGACCTGGGGCCTCAGCTGGCTCGACACCGAGTGCGAGCTCTGCGGCGGCTGCCTCTCGGTGTGTCCCACGGGCGCCATCTACGAGAAGTTCGAGGAGGGCACGAAACAGCCGGAGCGCACACTCGAGCAGGTGCGCACCACCTGCACGTTCTGCGGCGTCGGCTGTCAGATCGACCTCAACCTCGATCCCCAGACAAAACACATCGTCAAGGTCACCTCCAAGGACGAGTACCTTCCGAACGAGGGCAACCTCTGCGTCAAGGGCCGCTTCGCCTTCAACTTCGTCCACCACCCGGACCGGCTGACCGAGCCGCTCGTCCGGGGCGACGATGGCGAGCTCCACGCCACCACCTGGGAGCACGCCATCGAGACCGCCGCCACCGGGCTCCGCGGCGTCGTCGAGCGCCATGGCCCGCAGGCGGTCGGCTTCCTCTCGTCAGCGCGGCTGACGAACGAGGAGAACTACCTCATCCAGAAGCTCGCGCGCACGGGGGTCGGAACCAACTCCGTCCATTCCTGCGAATCGACCTGACACGCTCCGACTCTTTACGGCCTGGTCAGGTCGTTGGGCAGAGGGGCCAGCACCAACTCCATCCCGGAGATCGAGAACGCGCGCTTCCTCTTCGTCATCGGCTCGAACACGACCGAGGCGCACCCGGTGCTCGCGCTCCGGATCAAGAAGGCGGTGCGAGACGGCGCGACCCTGGTCGTCGCCGACCCGCGCAAGATCTGGCTGACGAAGCTCGCTCGTCGCCATCTACAACTCCGACCGGGAACGGACGTGTGGCTCCTGAACGCGATGATGCACACGATCCTCTCCGAGGGTCTCCAGAACGAGGACTACATCCGCGCGCTCACCGAGGACTTCGAGGCGGTGCGCGAGATCGTCATGCGCTACTCGCCGGAGGACGCCGAGAAGGTCACCGGAGTCGCCGCCGAGGACATTCGCGCCAGCGCCCGCGAATACGCGACCGAGCGGCACGCTGCGATCTTCTACACGCTCGGAATTACCGAGCACGCCTGCGGCGTCGACAACATCTGGTCCCTCTCGAACCTCGTCTTGATGACCGGGCACCTGGGGTACGAGTCGACGGGGCTGAACGCCCTTCGCGGACAGAACAACGTCCAGGGCCTGAACGACTCGGGCGCCAACCCGTCGTACCTGCCGGGCTACCAGCCGGTCGACGACCCGGAGGTCAGAGGGAAGTTCGCAGAGAGATGGGGCGTGGAGGTCCCGGAGGCCACGGGCTACCGGCTCGACCAGATGATGAGCGGACTCCACGACGACCGGGTCAAGGCGCTCTACCTGATCGGCGAGAATCCGGCGCAGACCGAGCCGAACGTGCACCACGTGGAGGAGGGCCTCGGCAAGCTCGAGTTCCTGATCTCGCAGGACATCTTCCTGCAGGACACGGCGAGGAAGTTCGCCGACGTCGTGCTGCCCGCCTCCTCCTTCGCCGAGAAGGAGGGCACGTTCACGAACACCGAGCGCCGGATCAGCCGCGTTCGGGAAGCCGCTCCGCTGCCCGGAAACGCGAAGGGTGACCGTGAGATCGTGATCCTGATGGCGAAGGCACTCGGACGCAGGCTGGCCGGAGTACCCCGACGCGGAGTCGGTCTGGAACGAGCTCGCCGACCTCTCCCCGAACTGGTACGGCGTCCGCTACGACCGGATCGAGGAGAACGGCATCCAATGGCCCGTGACCGAGATCGGTGGGCCTGACACGCCGTTTCTGCACGCGCCCGCGCCCGCTCGCCCACCCGGCAAGGGCAAGTTCTTCCCGGTTGAGTACCAGCGGCCGATCGAGGAGCCGGACTCCGAGTACCCGCTCGTCCTCTCCACGGGCCGCACGCTCTACCACTACAACTCGGCGACGATGACGATGCGCGAGTCGGGCATCACGGACAAGCAGGAGACGCCGTTCTTCGAGATCTCGGCGGACGATGCCTCCGCGCTCGGCCTCGCCCAAGGCGATCTCGCGCGGCTCGTCTCACGTCGGGGGGCGCTCGAGGCCGAGGCCCACATCTCCGACCGCGTCTTCCCCGGCCTCGTCTGGATGGCGCTGCACTTCGCCGAGCAGAAGGTGAACTGGCTCACGCACGACGTGGCCGACCCGCTCATCGGCACGCCCGAGTTCAAGGTGAGCGCCGTGCGGGTCGAACGCGCGGCGTGACGGACACGCTCGCGCCGGATGGTGTCGCGCCGCATCTAACGGCCGCTTCGGAACGCCGTACCTGTACGAGCGGGAGTGTGC
The DNA here is from genome assembly GCA_963840705.1 of uncultured Actinomycetes bacterium. GTDB lineage: Bacteria > Actinomycetota > Thermoleophilia > Gaiellales > Gaiellaceae > GMQP-bins7. The sequence goes on from CAWIZT010000016.1 coordinate 55,760, forward strand.
GTCGACGCAGCAACTGCTTCTCGGCTCAGGATTGCCGGAGGGAGCAGTTGCGGTCACCGAGCACCAGACGGTCGGGCGCGGGAGGCTCGGAAGGGCGTGGGAGGAGCCGGCGGGAAGCTCCGTGCTCGTTTCGGTGCTCCTCCGTCCACCGGCGGAGCGAAGGCTCCCGGAGCTTTCGCTGGTCGCGGCGCTCGCCGTGGCCGAGACGGTCGAGGCGACGGTGGTGCTCGCAGCTCAGGTCAAGTGGCCGAACGACGTGATGCTCAACCGGCGCAAGGTGGCGGGGATTTTGTCCGAGCTCTCCGATGGAACCGTCGTCGTGGGGATCGGGATCAACGTGAACCAGACGCGCGAGGAGCTCCCGCGGGGCACCCCGGTAGAGCCCGCGTCGCTGCGAACCTCCACCGGCACGACCTACGACCGCGCGGTGCTGCTCGGGTCGCTGCTCGGCCGGCTCGAGCGTATGTACGACATCTGGTTGGAGCAGGGACTGGACGGCGTCTACGGTGGGCTCGGCGCGCGCGACTTCCTGCGGGGACGTCGGATCACCGCGGACGGCGAGCCGGCGACGGCGATCCAGATCCTGCGGGACGGACGGCTCGAGATCGAGACCGACGCGGGCGAGGTGAGAGCGCTCGAGTCGGGCGAGGTGCTCTTCGCGCGTTAGCGGTCGTTCACGAAGAACGAGATCGCGAAATACACGAGCAGCGCGAGCGGGACGATCGCCGAGGTCCACTTCCGTCGACGGGAACCCTCCGGTTCGTCCTCGGCCTCGGGGGTATTCCCGACCTCCGGCTCGAACGACTCGAACGGCTCAGGCTCGAAGGTCTCCGTCTGCATCGTCTCGGGCTCGAAGACATCGGGGACGTACGCCTGCGGCTCGCCGGGATCGCGCTGCGGCAGCTCGAGCTCGTCGTCTTCGACCACACTGTCCTGGAGATCGAAGAGGCTCGGCCACCTGCCGCAGGTGCGGCACGAGTTCGCAACCGGCTCGTTGATCGTCCCGCACTGCGAGCACCGCCACGGGCTGTCCGCCATGTGCGGGAGCTTAGAGACGGTGTCCGACTACTGCTTCATCCGAAGGGGGATCTCGGCGACGTTGATGCGCGAGCCGTCCTTCGCCGAGCTCTCGAAGACGATCAAGGTGCCGTCGCCCTCGACTTCGAACGGCACCGTGAACTCGAAGGTTCCACGGGTGCCGGTTCCAGTCGGACGCTGTGTGATCGTGTACACGAGCTGGGGCGAGACCCTCGGGTGGCAGCTCGAGATCGAGCTCGACGCGTGCTACGCCACCACTCAGCGACATCGAGTACCCGCCCGTCTCGGGCATGGCGGTCGTGAGCCCGAGCTCGGCTTCTTCCTGATCGGTCGGACCACCGTCGAGTTGGGCGAGTGCACCGCCGGCACCACGGGCCGCCGCAACGACCTCGCGATTCACCGGCCATGCCTTTCGTCCAGAAGATAGATCTTGACGCTCGCGGGCTCGAGCAGCGAGGTTGCCTCATCGTTCCCTCCTAGCATCCCACGACGATGGTGATGACCGCCACGGCGAACAGCGCGCGGTTCACGGCCAGAGGGGAGAGACGTGGCGGGGATCGGGCACCACTTCGCTCACCCGCCGACGCAGGTCGGCATGGTCGAGGACGAGCTCGAAGCCGAGCCGGGACGCCGTCTCCTCCTCCAGGACCTGCCAGAGGTCGATGGTCTCCCACAGCGCACGAGCGACGTCGCGCACGTCGTAGTGCGCGAACGCCTTCTCGAGCGCGGCCAAGGCGCCCGGATCCGCCCAGCGCTCTACGAAGCGGCCGGAGTGCCAGGTGTCGACCGCTGAGTCGACCGCGCGCGCGTGCCACCCTAGCAAGGTCGCCAGCCTCGCCTTCATGTAGCCGTCGAGGCACTCGATCGCGGTGAAGACCTCGCCCCGGCGGAGCTTCTTCGCCGTCCAGAGTGCGTGGTACCAGAAGTCGCTCGCGAGCTCGTCGAAGTCGTGCTGCGTCGGTCCGGAGGGCCGCGGCTTGACCGCGCTCCGCTCGACCGTCTCTGCGATTCCAGCGCGATCGATGAGCAACCGGTAGCCGCGGGCCAGCAGCTCGGCCGCGCCTGCGCTGGCTTCCAGCCGCTCGCTGGCCGAAGCCGGGAAGAGCACGAAGTCCACGTCCTCGCCGGTCTCGTACAGCACACGGCGCTCCCAGTGACCGTCGAGCGTGGCCTCCAGAAAGCTGAGAACCGGCACGCCGAACTCCTCGACCCAGTTCGCATCCGCGAGATACGGCGTGGGATCGTCGACGAGGAAGACGAGATCGAGATCGGACCAGCGGTCGGCCGGCGCGTCCGTGCGCACCTGCGACCCGACGACGAGCAGCGCTCGAACATCCTCCCGCCCCTCCGCCCAGTCGGCCACCGCCGCCGTCATCAGCTCCATCGGGGTGTTCACGTTTGCGAACAGCCTCTCGTCGAGCTCCAGCACGTTCTTGTTGACGCCCCTGAGCGAGAGCTCGCCGCGCGCGACCCGCGACTCGAGCTCCGGGAGCATCGCTCTCGAGTAGGCACCGGGCAACGGCCCCGTCTGCGGGACCGCCACCGCCTCGGCGAGAGAGCGGAGAGCCTCGGGACTCACGAGCGGGCAGTCGACCGGCAGCACGATGCATACATCGCGCGAGGCTGCCCGCAGCCCCGCGATCAGCCCGTACACGGCCGCTCGCTCCTCCGACCCGTCGTCGAGAACGGGAAACGGCAGCGCGAGCGAATCTCCATCCTTTCCGATCGCAAGTACCTCGTCGCAGACCTCGTGCAGCAGATGCCACGCGCGCTCGCCGAGCGGCTCTCCGCGGAAGCGCGCAAACGCCTTGGGCGACCCGAAGCGCTCCGACGCGCCGCCGACGAGGAGGATGCCGCTGAGCGCGCTCACTTCTGCGACAGGAACTCCTTCCGCAACGCGTCTAGCTCGGCGTTCGAAGGCGGCGGATCCGCGAGCTGGGGTCGGAGACGATCGAGGTCCTCGAGGCTGCGAGGTGCAGGGCCGAGCGCGGAGTTCGAGATCGCACTCTCCGGAAGGCCGAAGTACAGAAGGCCCACGTAGCGCATCGCCATCGTCTCCAACCGCCTGAACCGATCTTCCCCTGACTCCATCCGTGCCGTCGAGACGACCGCGAAGCCCTGCTTCTGCGGAAACTGCTTCGCAACCCCGAAGTCGAACGGGTCGGACGCAAAGGTGGACGAGTACATGTCGAGTGCCGTCACACCGAGGACGGTCGTCGGCGTGATCCCTCGTGCCTGCTGGAACGCGAGCGAAAGCTGATCTGCCACGACCACTCCGTCGAGCTGCTCCCGTCGGATGTCGAGAGCCGCGGAGTCGAGCCGAAACGACGACGTCGGGCACGCCCGCACCGTTGCTCTCCGCTCGACGGCACGTGCGAGCCGCTTCGCCTCGCTCTCGCTCGCGCTGTCGATCGCGACCACATAGACGTCGCAGGCGCGATCCGCCGCGAATGGCTGGATCGTCGCACCGAGCGTCGTCTCGACCCGCTCGCCGGTCACGGACGGGACTCCGGGATCCGGGGGGTCACGGTCGAGAAGAAGGGCGAGCCCGCCGATCACCACGACGAGGACGACGACTGCCACGACGATCGGGAGCCGGCGGTCGCGTCTGGCCGGGATTCGACCGGAGGTCAGCTCAGGATCCGCCACGGCTCCGTGTACACGGTCGCGCGCCCGTCCCGCACGAAGCCACAGAGCGTGATTCCGCGATCCTGCGCGAGCTCGACGGCGAGTGAAGACGGCGCGCCGACCGCGGCGACGACCGGGCAGCCCGCGACCGACGCCTTCTGCACGAGCTCGAACGAGAGCCGCCCGCTGACGCAGAGGACCCGGTCGGCGAGCGGCAGCATGCCCTCGCGGAACGCCCAGCCGACGACCTTGTCGAGCGCGTTGTGGCGGCCCACGTCTTCGCGGACGCAGAGAAGCTCGCCCTCGATCGAAAAGAGACCCGTGGCGTGGAGGCCGCCAGTCGCGGCGAACGCCCTCTGGGCCTCGAGCAATCTCTCCGGCAGGGACGAGACGACCGATTCGGCCAGTCGCACGTCGCTCTCCACACGAGGCGCGTCGACCCGAACCGCCTCGATCGCGCCCTTCCCGCAGACGCCGCAGGAGGACGAGGTGTAGAAGTGCCGACGAAGCCGCTCCAGGTCGAAGCCTGTCGCCTCGACGTCGACGGTGTTCGCGGCCAGATCGTCGGGAACGCGTGCCGCGAGCGGCGAGAGGCCCTCGGTGACGCAGAAGCCCAGCGCGAGCTCCTCGTCGTGCCCTGGCGTGCGCATGGTGACCGCGACCGGCTCGCCGCCGACCCGGATCTCGAGCGGCTCCTCGACTGCAAGAATTTCGTCACCCTCGACTCCGCCCGGAAGCCGCCGTGCGACAACGCCTGTCGTCGAGTACGGTGGCGCCTGCGCGGCAGAGTCGCGTGTCACCTCGCTAGCGTACTTCTCGTCCTTCGTCGCCTGAGCCCGTTCGACGGCGTCGAACACGTTGCGAATCGGAGGAATGCGACGATGGCTCTCTACGTACCACGCCTGCTCTTCGCCGCCGCGAGCGGCTACCTGCTCGGCACGGTGCCCTCGGCCGACATCGCCGCTCGCCTCGCAACCGGCGGAGACGTCGATCTCCGCTCGAGCGGGAGCCGGAACCCGGGCGGCGTGAATGCGATTCGACTGCTCGGCAACACGCCCGGCCGAGCCGTGATCGTGGCCGACGTCGCGAAGGGCTACGCCGCGTGTGCTTGCGGTCGGCTCGCCGGGGGAGTCACCGGCGCGCACATCGCCGGTGTGGCCGCCGTCGTCGGGCATTGCTATCCGGCCTGGAGCGGGTTTCGGGGTGGCAAGGGGGTTGCGACGAGCTTCGGTCAGTGCCTGTACACGTTCCCGGTATTCGCGCCCGTCCAGATGGGCGTGGCAGTCGCTGCGACCCGCATTCCACGCGTGCAGCAACGTGCGCTCGTGTCCGCCGGGGCGGCCTCGGCCGCGTGGCTGACCGCAAGCATCCTGTGGTGGAAGCGTGATCTGTCGAACTCGTGGGGACCGGCACCGACCGTGGGGCTGCCCCTCGCAACCGCGGCGACGGTGCTCGTCGTGGGCTCGGCTTTCGCCCGTGCCCTTCGACGCCGGGATCCGGACGATCTCAGCTCGTCGAGCTAGATCTTCGTCCGTCAGCTCGCAAGAGCGCAGATGGCGTAAGCGGTGAGCGTCCACGCAGGTATGAACAAGTCGTTCTCCGCCGCGGTCGCCCGATAGATGTTGTCGTTGTCCGGGAACGACGCGGTAACCGCGACCTCCTGAGCTCCTCCGGTCACGCGCGCCCCGCCACCGAGCAGCCGCTTTCCGGCGGGACAGGCGATCTGGACGGACTTCGGCGTCGTGGAGTTGCTCACGCTCGCTGCCTCGACCCGTTCGACCGCGCTCAGACCCGGCGACCCTGCGGGACCCTGTGGCCCGGTCGGCCCCGCCGGGAGCTGACCCGGTCCGAAGTCCGCCTTCAGCAGCGAGCCGTTTCGCACCTTCGCGCCCGTTACGGCGTTCGACGCGAGCTTTTTCGTCGTCACGGCACCCGTCTTGAGCTGCGCCGTGCCGACGCTCGCCTTCGGCACCTGCAGGACCGTCGCATAGCTCGTGCCGCCGAGGGCGACCGCAAGCGCAGCGCACGCGACGATCATCGCCGGGGACGGCCGGCGGAGCGAGATACCTCGCATCGTCTACCTCCTCTGAGCTGGAAGGCGCCGACCGTAGCAGTGGCGCCGGAAGGCGATGCCTACTCGACCGTGACGGTCTTCGCGAGGTTCCTGGGCTTGCCGCCGAAAGTGCGACGCGCTTACGCGACGCACTTTCGGCGGGGAACGGTGTCACTCGACTGTCACCGTCTTCGCGAGGTTCCTGGGTTGGTCGACGTTCAGGCCGCGAAGACGGGCGACGCGATACGCGAGCAGTTGCAGCGGGACGATTGCCAGCACGGCCTGCAGAAAAGCAGGGGTCTTCGGGACGTAGATGACGTCGTCCGCGTGATGCTGGATGTCCTCATTGCCGTCGGTCGCGATCGCGATCACGTGCGCGCCGCGTGCCCGTACTTCCTGGATGTTCGAGACGATCTTGTCGTACACGTGGATGTTCGTCGCCACGACGACGACCGGCGTCGCCTCGTCCAGGAGCGCGATCGGGCCGTGCTTCATCTCCCCGGCCGAGTACGCCTCGGTTGGGATGTACGAGATCTCCTTCAGCTTGAGCGCGCCTTCGAGCGCGACCGGGAGACCGATATGGCGTCCGAGATAGAGGAAGAACGGCGCGTCGTAGTAGCGGCGCGCGATCTCCTCGATCGGGTGGTCGGCCTCGAGGAAGGACTGGATCTTGCGCGGGAGCTTGTAGACGAAATCGAGGATGAACTCGATCTCACCCGGAGGAAGCGTCTCGCGTACCTGCGCCAGCTTGAGCGCGACCAGATAGACGAGCGCGACCTGGGCGGTGAACGTCTTCGAAGAGGCGACGGACATCTCGAGGCCGGCCCGCGTGTAGAGCACGGAATCGACCTCGCGCGTAATCTGCGAGCCCATCATGTTCGTGATCGCGACCGTGCGCGCGCCCTTCTCGCGTGCGAGCTTCAGCGCCTCGATCGTGTCCCGCGTCTCGCCGGACTGCGAGATCCCGATGACGAGCGTGTGCTCGTCGATGACGGGGTTTCGATACACCCATTCCGACGCGATGTCGAACTCGACCGGGATGCGCGCCCACTCTTCGATGACGTAGCGCCCGACGACGCACGCGTGGTACGCCGTGCCGCAGGCCACGAGCACGATGCGCTGGAGCTCCTTGACGTCCTTGCCGGACATGTCGAGCCCTTCCAGGACGAGCGTGCCGTGTCGCACGCGGTCTCCGATCGTGTCCGCCACGGCGTGCGGCTGCTCGTAGATCTCCTTCAGCATGAACGTCTCGTAGCCCGCCTTCTCGGCGCCCTCGTCGTCCCAGTCCAGCTCGACCGTGTCGTGCTCCGTGGGCGTTCCGTCGATCTTGACGTAGACCGGGCCGGCGGGCGTGACGGCGACGATCTCGCCGTCGCCCGGGAACTCCACCGAGCGCGTCTCCTTGAGGAAGGCCGCTGCGTTCGACGCAAGGAAGGTCTCTCCCCGGCCGATGCCGACGACGAGCGGCACCTGGTGCCGCGCCCCGACGAGGAGGTCCGGATGCTCGCGGTGGATGACCACGAACGAGAAGTGACCCTCGAGCTCGGCAAACGCGAGCCGAACCGCCTCGACGAGATCGCCGTCGTAGTGGCGCTCGACCAGATGGGTGACGGTCTCCGCGTCGGTTTCCGAGGTGAAGATGTGGCCTTCGGCCGCGAGACTCGTGCGGAGCTCCCGGTAGTTCTCGACGATCCCGTTGAGCACGATCGAGACCCGTTCGGGATCGCAGCCGGTCAGCGGGTGCGCGTTCTCCTCGGTGACCGCTCCGTGTGTCGCCCAGCGCGTGTGCCCGAGACCGGTGGTCGCGGCGGACCCGTTCGTCGCCCGCTTGATCAGGTTCTCGAGCGGGCCGACCGCACGCACATACGTGAGTCCCTCACCCTCGAGCAGAGCGATTCCGGCCGAGTCGTATCCGCGATATTCGAGACGCGCCAAGCCCTGCAGGAGCAGCGGCTTCGATTCACGAGATCCGACGTATCCGATGATTCCACACACAATCGGCCCCTTTGGAACGCGTAAGAGCCCGGCGGCGCCCTTCGTCGGGCTAGCCGAGCTCTCTAGCTACGAGCGCGGCGATGCTAGCACAGATTTTCCCTGCTTCCGCGGCGGTTTCGGCCTCCGCGAGCACGCGGACGACGGGCTCCGTTCCCGACGGTCGAACGAGAACCCGGCCGCCTCCGGCCAGCTCCTCGGTGATGCGGTCGGCCTCGTCGAGAACGGACTGCGGCAGCTCACGTCGTGACACCCGTACGTTCTGCTTCGCCTGCGGGTAGCGCGGCATCATCGCGGCGGCCTCGCTCAGCCTCCGACCGGCGAGCGCACGGCAGAGAAGGAGTGCTGCTGCGAGCCCGTCTCCGGTGACGTGGTTCCCGAGCCAGACGACGTGACCGGACTGCTCGCCGCCAAGCAGGCCACCGTCCCGGTGGAGGGCCTCGAGCAGGTAGCGGTCTCCGACCGGAGTCGTGACGACGCGGATGCCGCGCTCCGACATCAGGCGATGGAAGCCGAGGTTCGTCATCACCGTGACCGCGACGAGATCGACTCCGAGTGCGAGGGCGAGGATTGTGAGGATCTGGTCTCCGTCCAGCGCTTCACCCCGCTCGTCGACCGCGAGCATCCGATCGCCGTCGCCGTCGAAGGCGACCCCCAGATCGAGACCGAGCCTCGTAACAGTCTGTTGCAAGGTGCCCATGTCGGTTGCGCCGCAGCCGACGTTGATGTTCGTCCCGTCCGGCTCGACCCCGACCGGGTGCACCTCGGCGCCCAGCTCCTCGAAGACCGCCGGAGCGATGTCCGAGCACGCGCCGTTGGCGCAGTCCACGCCGATGCGCAGGCCGGAGAGATCCGAGCCGAAGCCTTCGCGGATGTGGCGCACGTAGCGCTCTGCGGCGTCGTCGAGCCGCTCGACCGGGCCGGCAGCACCATTCGCGGGAGTGTCCAGCAGGACCTCGATCGCATCCTCGTCCTCGTCCGCAAGCTTGTGGCCCTCGCCGTCGAAGAGCTTGACGCCGTTGTAGGGCGGCGGGTTATGAGAGGCCGTGACGACGGCCGCGAGGTCCTCGGCCAGAAGCGCCACCGCCGGCGTGGGAAGGACGCCTGCGAGAACCGTCCCCCACCCTGCAGCGGAGATCCCCCTGGTTAGCGCGGCCTCGAGCTCGGGCCCGGACCCACGGGTATCCCGTCCGATGAGGACGCGTCCAGGGTCAGACCCTGTTGCGGGGTTTCCAGCGGCTTTCGCCCAGAGTACGGCTGCTCGGCCGATCTTTTCCACAAGGGCAGGCGTCAGGTCTTCGCCGACCACGCCGCGAATCCCGTCCGTTCCGAAGTAACGCCGCGCCACGGCGGCCGTCTCTAGCGCTTCGAGAACTGCGGAGCTTTGCGTGCCTTGTGGAGACCCGCCTTCTTGCGCTCCACGATGCGCGCATCGCGCGTCAGGAAGCCCTGGCGCTTGAGCGGGACCCGGATCTCGGGGTCGGCCTCGACGAGCGCGCGGGCGATCCCATGCCTGACGGCCCCTGCCTGTCCCGAGACGCCGCCACCGTGCACCCGAACCCTGAGGTCATACGTGCCGGCAGCCTCGGCGACCTCGAGCGGAGCCATGACCATCTTCCGGTGCGCGGAGCGGGGGAAGTACTCCTCGAGCGTTCGGCCGTTGATCCAGCTCTTCCCGTCCCCGGGACGCAGGATCACGCGCGCGACCGACGTCTTGCGCTTGCCGGTGCCGAGGTACTGGGCGATCTCGGTCATGAGAGGGGCAAGTCCTTCGGCGCCTGCGCGGCGTGCGGGTGCTCTTCCCCAGCGTAGATCTTCAGCTTGCGCAGCTGTGCCGCAGCGAGCTTGTTCTTCGGCAGCATCCCCTTCACGGCCTTCCGCAGGACCTCGGTCGGCCTGCGCTCGAGCTGCTCGCGCAAGGTGCGCTGGCGGAGACCGCCGGGATACCCGGAGTGGCGGTAGTACAGCTTGGAGTCGAGCTTCGAGCCGGTGACCGCGATCTTCTCGGCGTTCACGACCACGACGAAGTCGCCGGTATCGACGTGCGGCGTGTACTGCGGCTTGCCCTTGCCGCGGAGCGTGTCCGCGATGCGCGTCGCCAGGCGTCCGAGCGTCTGTCCGTCGGCGTCGACGACGAACCACTCGCGCTCGATCTCACCGGGCTTGGCCGAATACGTCTTCATCTCAGAAAGAGGCGGACCACCCGTCCGCCGGCGGTCGATTCTAGCACCTCCCTCCTGGCCGAATGGGCTGGGCCGGCCAGGACCGCCAGCTCGTTGACATTGCCCTGCAAAAGCCGACGATTCGTTACACGTGCGGCACAGGGAGGCCGCGCGCTGCGGATAAAGGGGGCACGGGAGCATGGGTGCGACAACTCGGCGTCGACAGCGCACGTGGCTGCTCCAGGCGCTCTTCGTTCTGGGATCGTTCGCTGCCGCGGGACTGGTCGCAGCTGGAGTGGTCTCGGGTGCAGATCAGCCGTCGATCTCGAGTGAACGTTCCGATTACGCGCCGGGCGATGCCGTGGCGCTCTCGGGTGCTGGCTGGCAAGCCGGCGAGGCCGTCCAGATCCTCGTGGACGACGACCAGGACGACCCCTGGTCACGCGCGGCGGAGTTGACCGCAGCGGCCGACGGCACGGTCGCGGACTCCTTCGACCTCCCCGACGTCGCGGGAGAGTTCTCGATCACCGCCACCTCATCCTCGGGAACCGCAAGCTCGACCTTTGCCGTGACGGCTCCGACTCCGCCTCCTCCGGCGCCGACGGGAACTCCCACCCTTGACAGCGACGCGGAGGCGTACGAGCCCAGCGCGACGGTCACACTGAGCGGCGCGGAGTGGCAGCCCGGCGACAGCGTCCGCGTCGTCGTGGACGACGACGCGGGTGACGCGTGGGATCACTCCGCAGACGCGAGCGTTGCCGCGGACGGCACGATCGCCGAAACCTTCGATCTCCCCGACGACCTGGTCGCCGGGTTCACGGCCGTCGTCACGGACCCTGCGGAGAGGAGCGCGACGGCGACCTTCGAGACCGCTTCCGACGGACTTGGCGCAGCTACCGAGCCCCACCTTGTCCGCTTCGCGCCCGGAACCTCGACCGAGACACAGTCGCAGATCCTCGCCGCGGCAGGGGCCGAGGACATGAGCTACATCGCCCCGCTTCGCATCCACGGCGTCCTGCTCCCGGGCGGCGCGGGTCTCCAGACGTCGATCGACGCCCTCCGCTCGAACCCGAGCGTGACGCGCGTGGAACCCGACCGCACGCGAGAGGCAGGCGGCACACCGAACGACTCCTCGTACGGCGACCAGTGGTCGTTGCCGAAGATCGGGTGGGAGAACGCCTTCGGCGAGGTCAGCGTGAACGGGACGGCGAAGGTGGCGATCCTGGACACGGGCATCGACGGCTCGCATCCCGATCTCGACGGGAACGTCGTGTCCGGCACCTCGATCCTCGACGGCTCGAACGGCCTCAGCGACCCGAACGGCCACGGTACGGCCATGGCGGGGATCGTCGCTGCGGAGACCGGCAACGGCGCCGGGATCGCGGGAGTCGGCTACGCGGGCGTCCAAGTGATGCCGGTGACGGTCCTCGACGCGGACGGGACCGGGCAGGACAGCGACATCATCGAGGGCGTCGTGTACGCGGCCGACAACGGTGCGGACGTCATCCTCATGGCCTTCTCGAACCCCGGCTACTCGGAGATGCTCCAGGCGGCGATCGACTACGCGTGGGACGAAGGCGCTGTCTTGGTCGCGGCGACGGGCAACGACGGCTCGTCTGCCGTAACGTTCCCTGCTGGTGATCGCGGCGTGATCGGCGTCTCGAACACTGATCCGAGCGACGCGCTGAACGGCTCGAGCAACCATGGCCAGGCTGTTTTCCTCGGCGCACCCGGTACCGCGATCGCAACTACGGCTACCGGTGGCGGGTACGCGACGATCACGGGGACCTCGGCTTCGGCGGCCGAGGTCGCGGGCGCCGCGGCGCTCCTTCGCGCAGCAGCCGGTGCCTCGAACGGCGTCGTCGTGGCCCGGCTCGCGAAGAATGCCGAGGCCGCCGGATCTCAGTCGCAGACGGGTAACGGCCGCCTCAACCTCGACCGCGCTATGACGGACACCTCGACGGGAGCGATTCAGCCTGCGGGCGCGGCACCCGTCGGCGGAGGTGGCCCCTTCGTGGGGCCATACGTTGCAGCAGCCAACAGCTTCAACGTCGCGCCGCCGGCCCAGAGCGTCGCCGCTGCAAGCACCCAGGACTACACCTGGACCTTCACCGCTCAGAACAGCGCCAACGTCGCCACGACGACCTTCACGGTGCCTGCCCTCTGGACACCTCCGGCTTCGGTTGCGGGCCCGGGGCAGATCCTCGTCACCGCCGGGACCTGCGCTGCGTCGCTCAACTCCGTGAATTCCGTGACAGGGGTGGTCACCATCAATCAGCAGTCGGGTGGCTGCAACAACAATCAGACCTTCACCCTCACCTACAAGAACGCGACCGCGCCAACCCCCGCGTCGCCACCGCAGACCTACACCTTCGTCAATCAGCACGGCCAGGATCCTGCGGTGACGGTCACCGCGCCGGTGAACGCCGCCCCCACCGTCGCGTTCGTCCTTCCGCCGGCGACGGCGAACGAGGGTCAGACGAGGACCTACAACTTCACCATCACGGATCCGGACGTGGGCAACACGTTCACGTTCGTGTCCGGCTTCCCAACGTGCGGAAGCGGCAACACCGTCGTGAGCGGATCCGCGTCGATCGACAGCGTCGCGAAGACCGGCACGTTCCAATGCTCGTTCGCGGACGGTGCAACCACGCCGAGCGTGCAGGTTCGGGTCCAGGACAACTCGAACGCGCCGTCGAACACGGCAGCTCAGACCGTCTCGGTCGCCAACGTGCCGCCGACCATCGCGATCAGCGGGGCGGCGAGCGTGAACGAGGGCTCCTCATACAGCGTGACCCTGGGAGCCGTCTCGGACCCGGGCGCCGACACCGTGTCGAGCTACGTCGTGCACTGGGGCGACGGCGCCACCGACACGTACTCGAGCGCCGGCGTGAAGACGCACACCTATGCGGACGGGCTCGCTACTCGCGCGATCACCGTCGACCTCGTGGACGAGGACGGGACGCATGCCGACAGGGCGAATGCGCTCTCCGTTCAGGTGGACAACGTCGCTCCGTCGATCGCGATCAGCGGTGGTGCGAGCGTGGGCGAGGGCTCGTCTTACAGCCTCGCGCTCGGCACTGTCACGGACCCGGGCAACGACACGATTACGGGCTACGTCGTGCATTGGGGTGACGGCGCGAGCGATACCTACGGGTCAGCCGGGCTCAAGACCCACACCTATCCGGACGGTCCTGCCACCCACTCGATCACGGTCGATCTCGTAGACGAAGACGACACGCACCTGAACCGCGCGAACCCGCTCTCGGTGACCGTCTCCAACGTCGCACCCGCCCTCACCGCTCCCGCCAACCAGACGGCGAGCGAGGGCACCGCGAAGCTGTTCGACCTGGGCTCCTTCACCGATCCCGGGGACGACGATCCCTGGGAGGTCACGGTGGACTGGGGTGACGGCTCCAGCGACACCGTCTTCAACGAGGGCGCTCCGGGAGCGATCGCGGACAAGACGCACACCTACGCCGACGACGGCGCCTTCACGGTCACCGTGACGGTCGACGAGGACGCGGGCGCCGGGGTCAGCGACTCCGCCACCTTCCAGGTGACGGTCGCCAACGTCGCGCCGGTAGTGACCGCTCCCGCCAACCAGACGGCGGGTGAGGGAAGCTCGAGCTCGTTCGCGCTCGGCTCGTTCACCGACCCCGGGGACGACGATCCCTGGGAGGTCACGGTGGACTGGGGCGACGGCTCCGCAGACACCGTCTTCAACGAGGGCGCAGCAGGAGCGATCGCAGCCAAGACGCACACCTACGCCGACGACGGCTCCTTCACGGTCACCGTGACGGTCGACGAGGACGCCGGCGCCGGGGTCAGTGACTTCGCCACCTTCCAGGTCGTGGTCGCGAACGTCCCACCGGCCGTCACGCCGCCGGCCGACCAGACCGCGAGCGAGGGCACGGGCAAGTCCTTCTCGCTCGGCTCCTTCACCGACCCCGGGGACGACGATCCCTGGGAGGTCACGGTGGACTGGGGCGACGGCTCCACCGACACCGTCTTCAACGAGGGCGCAGCAGGAGCGATCGCAGCCAAGACGCACACCTACGCCGACGACGGCTCCTTCACGGTCACCGTGACGGTCGACGAGGACGCCGGTGCGGGGGTCAGTGACTTCGCCACCTTCCAGGTCGTGGTCGCGAACGTCCCACCGGTCGTGACCGCTCCTGGCGCGCAAACGGCGGACGAAGCCACCGCGAAGCTGTTCGACCTGAGCTCCTTCACCGATCCCGGGGACGACGATCCCTGGGAGGTCACGGTCGACTGGGGCGACGGCTCTCTCGACACCGTCTTCACCGAGACTGCGCCGGGCACGATCGCGGACAAGACGCACACCTACGCCGACGACGGCGCCTTCACGGTCACCGTGACGGTCGACGAGGACGCGGGCGCCGGGGTCAGCGACTCTGCCACCTTCCAGGTGACCGTCGCCAACCTGCCGCCGGTCATCAGCAACGTCGCCGCCGAGTCGCCGATCGACGAGAGCGACAGCTCGACCGTGACGATCACCGCCAGCGATCCCGCCGGCGTCAACGATCCTCTCACGTACGAGTTCGACTGCGACGGCAACGGCGTCTTCGAGGTCGGACCGCAGATGAGCAACACACACGACTGCTTCTTCGCGGACAACGGCACGTTCACCGTCGACGTTCGCGTCACCGACGGCGACGGCGGAGCCGACACCGGGTCGGACACGGTCGTGGTGCAAAACGTCGCACCGATCGTCACCGCTCCCGCCAATCAGACGGCGAGCGAGGGCACCGCGAAGCTGTTCGACCTGGGCTCCTTCACCGATCCCGGGGACGACGATCCCTGGGAGGTCACGGTGGACTGGGGTGACGGCTCCAGCGACACCGTCTTCAACGAGGGCGCTCCGGGAGCGATCGCGGACAAGACGCACACCTACGCCGACGACGGCGCCTTCACGGTCACCGTGACGGTCGACGAGGACGCGGGCGCCGGGGTCAGCGACTCCGCCACCTTCCAGGTGACGGTCGCCAACGTCGCGCCGGTAGTGACCGCTCCCGCCAACCAGACGGCGAGTGAGGGAAGCTCGAGCTCGTTCGCGCTCGGCTCGTTCACCGACCCCGGGGACGACGATCCCTGGGAGGTCACGGTGGACTGGGGCGACGGCTCCGCAGACACCGTCTTCAACGAGGGCGCAGCAGGAGCGATCGCAGCCAAGACGCACACCTACGCCGACGACGGCTCCTTCACGGTCACCGTGACGGTCGACGAGGACGCCGGCGCCGGGGTCAGTGACTTCGCCACCTTCCAGGTCGTGGTCGCGAACGTCCCACCGGCCGTCACGCCGCCGGCCGACCAGACCGCGAGCGAGGGCACGGGCAAGTCCTTCTCGCTCGGCTCCTTCACCGACCCCGGGGACGACGATCCCTGGGAGGTCACCGTGGACTGGGGCGACGGCTCCACCGACACCGTCTTCAACGAGGGCGCAGCAGGAGCGATCGCAGCCAAGACGCACACCTACGCCGACGACGGCTCCTTCACGGTCACCGTGACGGTCGACGAGGACGCCGGTGCGGGGGTCAGTGACTTCGCCACCTTCCAGGTCGTGGTCGCGAACGTAGCCCCGACGGTCGCCAAGCCGACCTTCCAGCCGGTGCTCATCGCGTGTCAGACGATTACCACGCTGACCGGGATCAGCTTCAGTGACCCGGGAATCAACGACAACCCGTGGACCGTCGACATCGACTGGGGAGACGCGTCGCCACACACGACCTATGCGACGGCCACGCAGGGCGCACAGCCCAACCAGAGCCACACCTACTCGACCCCGGGTCCCCATACCGCCACCGTGACGGTGACGGACAAGGACACCGACACGGGCTGGAACACGTCCACCGCTCCGGTCACGGTCTACCAGTACACGGTGGACTTCCTGCCGCCCTTCGACGACTCGGTCCCGAGTGGGCTCATCGTCAACAAGATGAAGAACGGTCGGGTCGTACCGGTCAAGGCACGCATCCGCGACGAGTGCGCGGGAGCGCTCGTCATCGGGCCAGGCCCCGACGTCACGATCAAGGTGAGCAAGACGTCTGGCTCCGGAGCCGGCGATCCGGTCGAGGAGTACGCCGATGCCGGTGACTCGAATGCCGGGACCGACGAGTTCAGGCCGACCTCCGACCACTGGATCTACAACCTCGACAGCAAGGCGCTCGGCCTCGTCATCAACAACCTCTATCGCGTCGACGTCTACGTCGACGGCGTCAAGGCGACGGTCTCGAGCTGGGCGGTGCTCCAACCTGTGAAGTGAGCTTCGCGACGGAGAGGGACGAGGGGCGCCCAGGAGGCGCCCCTCACTCGTTCACGCGGCCGGTTCTGCGACTGGGGCCGGAGGGCGGCGCACGAGGAGAGCCAGGGCAGGCGCGACGACGGCGACTGTGGCTCCGATCGCGATCGCCGCGACGCCCCATTGCGTATATGCCAGCCCGCCGACAAGGGCTAGCACTGCCGCGAGCAGACCGGCGACGAGATCGGTGAACCCTACGAGCCGGCCTCGCTCGACCGGGGTCGCGTGCGTGACGAGCTCTGCCGTGGCTGCAACATAGGAGACATTCCAGCCGAGCCCGAGCAGCAGGAGCGAGATCGACATGGCCGGGATTGACTCTGCCCAGGCAAGCATCACGGTGGACGCGGCCATGATCGCGAGACCGGCTATGAGCGACGCATGCCGCCCCACCTTGTCGACGAGCGCTCCCACGACCAGGACGAGCGCGAACATCCCGACGATGTGGAGGCTGATGACGGTGAACACGTCGGCTTGCTCGTGCTGGTGGCCGACGACGATGTAGCCGGTCAGATTCATCACGCCCGCCATCACCGCCAAGCTCGCACACGCCGCGAGGACCGCCGCGGGCACGCCCGGACGCCGGAGGATCTGCCGAAGAGGTGCAGCCGGTTGGGTCGTAAACGGCTCACCACCGACGATCCCCGCGCGCTCGAGCTCGAGCGCGATCGTTCGCGGATCCGGTCGGATGGCAAGCGCGATGCAGAGCCCCACGACGCACATCGCGGCCGCTACGAACCAGGGGATGACGAGCGTGTCGAGCTCGAACTCCTTCCCTGCGAAGAGCGGGCGGAACACGAGTGGCCCGAGCGCCGCACCGAAGAGCGCGCCGAAGAGGACGTACGAGATCGCACGGGCCTTCCTCTCCTCCGGGTACATGTCTGCAGCTGCGGTGCGGGCGAGCAGGACCGCTCCGTTCATCGCGCCGACGCCCACTAGCCCGAGGATCACGAGCGGGGCGTTGTCCACGACGCACCCGAGCGCGGTCGACAGGCATCCCAACATCCCTACGACGAAGCCGCCCGCAATCACCGGAACGCGACCCAGCCGGTCCATCAGTCTCCCCGCCGGGAGCGCGGCTGCAGCGCCGGCCGCCAGGAAGATCGCCGGTCCGAGACCCAGGATCGACTCGAGCCCGGTGACGAGGACGAGCGTGATCGTCGCGACGGCGGCCGCAAGCTGAAGCACGCCCGACAGGAGAACCAGGCAGAGACCGAGGAGGGCGGTGTTACGCCGGATCGGATATGAGCTCGATGCAGAATGGATGGCCATGTCGTGATGCGGCGCTGGAGGCCGCGACGCGGCGTCCTCAGTCGCGTCCATATCTACCTCGATATGGACACTCCCTGCGTCCTTGCCTCGCAGCCTCCATCATCCGCCTCACGACGGGCAACCATCCCGCACCGAGCTCCGAGCTGACCGCGATCGAGCAATTCAACCAGCCCGAGCTCGAACGCCCGCGCGCCGCCATGGGACGGGTGGCGCACATGGAAGCCGCCCAGCGCTTCGTGCGCCAGCCGCCCGACGGAGACCACGCGTCGGCCGACGGCGAGTCGACGGGCAAACGGCAGGCCGGCTACGACCTCGGCGCGTGTGGGCAGACGGTTCCCGGACGGGTGCCCGGGATGCGTCGGGACGACGTTCCAGAGCAGAACGTCTCGCTCGAGCTCGAGCGCGCCGAGAACGCGGTGCACGATTGTCGCCGTCACCTCCGCAGGCCCGCTGCCGGTCAGCTGCCGCTCGGACGTGAGCGGGATCCCCGAGACGCGTGTGCCGCGATAGCCCGGTGCTTCCCCGACGAGAATGATCGGGGCGGACGCCCGCTCGGCGAGGTACTCGCCGAGGCGTTCGCAGAGCAGGGTCGCGCGGGCACCTTCGGCGTACTGGTTGAACGTCGCGCCGATCCGGGTCGACGCGAGCTCGGCGACGAATGCGCTCGGCGGTAGGATGGGAGCAGCGTATGGGGAGCTCGGGGCAACCGGGCTGAGAGGGCGGCTGCAGCGCGCCGCCGACTCGGAAACCTGATCTGGGTAATACCAGCGGAGGAAACGCGTGCCGGAAGAGCTCGTCGTGGTCGTTGCAGGTGGAGAGGCTCCTCGCCGGGAGACACTGTGGGCGATTCCGGCCGGGACGCCGATCGTCGCGGCCGACAGCGGGCTCGAGCATGCGCGCGCGCTCGGGCTCGACGTCGCGGTTGCCGTCGGCGACTTCGACTCGGCGTCAGCAGAGACCGTGCGGGCTGCGGAGGAGGCCGGCGTGCGCATCGAGCGCCATCCCGCGGAGAAGGACGCCACCGATCTGGAGCTCGCGCTCGACGCCGCACTCCGGTTTCGTCCTCGGCGGGTGATGGTCCTCGCGGGCGTCGGCAACCGTCTCGACCATCTCTTCTCGACACTGCTTCTTCTCTCATCGCCTCGCTTCGCCGGCGTCGAGCTCGATGCCTGCGTCGGTCACGCTGCCGTGTATATCGTCAGAGGTGCGCGGACGCTCTCCGGCAACCCGGGTGAGCTGCTCTCGCTGCTCGCACTCCACGGGCCGGCCCGGGGCGTCCGCACCGAAGGACTGGAGTATCCACTCACCGGCGAAACGCTCGAGCCGGGCTCGACCCGAGGTGTCTCGAACACCTTCGTCGCCGAATCGGCCCGGATCAGCGTGGAGCGCGGCGTCCTCGTCGCCGTGCGCCCCGGTGTGGAGCCATGACCGCCCTTGTAACACGTTGTTACAAGGGAGCTCTCGTCGCCGCTGCGCTCCTGGGAGCGCTCGTCTTCGGCTCGGCCGGATGCGGCGGGGGTGACGAGGAGCCGACCGACGTCGTCCTCGTCACCCACGACTCGTTCGCGATCTCGGAGAACGTGAAAACGGCGTTCGAGGAGACGAGCGGCCTGAAGCTGCGAATCCTCCAGTCCGGGGACGCCGGAGAGCTGCTCTCGAAGGCGCTGCTCACCGCCGGGAACCCGCAGGGCGACGTCCTCTTCGGCGTCGACTCGAACCTGCTCTCGCGCGCGCTCGCCGGCGACCTCTTCGAGCCGTACGAGTCGCCGCGCCTCGAGCAGGTGGACGAGCGTTACGCGCTCGACCCCGGGCACCGGGTCACGCCGATCGACCACGGCGAGGTGTGCCTGAACTACGAGAAGGCGTGGTTCTCGTCGCGGGAGATCCGGCCGCCGCAGTCGCTCGACGACCTGACCGATCCACGTTTCGAAGGGCTTCTGGTCGTCGAGAACCCGGCGACCTCCACTCCGGGACTCGCGTTCCTGCTCGCGTCCGTCGCCCGCTACGGCGAGCCGGGCTGGCAGGAGTTCTGGCGGCGGCTTCGGGAGAACCGCATCCTCGTCGTGGACGGCTGGGAGGAGGCGTACAACGTGCGGTTCTCCGGGGCAGCGGGCGACGGAGACAGGCCGATCGTCGTCTCCTACGCGTCGAGCCCGCCGGCGGAGGTGATCTTCGCAACGCCACGCCCGAAGGAAGCCCCGACGGCCGTCATCGAGGACAGCTGCTTCCGGCAGATCGAGTTCGCTGGAGTCCTTCGCGGAACGCGGAACGAAGAGGGAGCCCGGAAGCTCGTGGACTTCCTGCTCGACGAGCGCTTCCAGGAGGACATCCCGCTCTCGATGTTCGTCTTCCCGGTCAACTCGGGCGCGGAACTCCCCCCGGAGTTCGAGGAGTTCGCCGTCGTCCCCGAGAGCCCACTCGAGCTGTCCCCGGACGAGATCGGGTCGAACCGCGACAGGTGGGTGGAAGAGTGGACGAGCATCGTGCTGCGCTGAGCGGTCGCGCGTGGCGCGCGCTGACCTACGGCGTTCCGCTTGCTTTCCTGGCGCTCTTCTTCGCCTACCCGCTCGCCTCGATCCTGGAACGAGGGCTCGGCTCGGGCCGCAGCCCCGCGTCGCCGCTCGACGTTCTCGCCGACCCGCTCACGCGCGAGGTGCTGTGGTTCACGCTCTGGCAGGCGATTGCCTCGACGGTGCTGACCATCGCGGTCGCGGTCCCTGCTTCGTACGTGCTCGGCCGCTACACGTTCCGCGGCCGGAGGGTCGCCATGGCGGTGGTGACCGTGCCGTTCGTCCTCCCTACGGTCGTCGTCGCACTCGCCTTTCTCGCCGTGCTGCCCGAACGCTTCGAGCGCGGCTGGACAGCAATCCTGATCGCCCACGTCTTCTTCAACGTCGCCGTTGTCATCCGCGTGGTCGGGACCTTCTGGGCCGGCCTCGACCCCCGCGTCTCCGAAGCTGCCGCAACCCTCGGCGCGAGTCCGTGGCGCAGCTTTCGGGAGGTCACGCTGCCTCTACTCGCGCCTGCGCTGGCAGCCGCGGCTTCGATCGTCTTCCTGTTCTCGTTCACCTCGTTCGGGATCGTGCTCATCCTCGGGGGGCCGCGGTACTCGACCGTCGAGACGGAGATCTACAACCAGGCGGTCAGGATGTTCGACCTGCAAGCGGCCGCCGTCCTCGCCCTCGTCCAGCTGGCCTGCATCGCTCTCGCCGTCTGGGCAGCCTCGCGCCTGGAGCGGAGGCTCGCGGTCGGCGGCCATCGGCGTCCTGAGCACGACGTACTGCGCTCGCTCCGCACCCGGCGCGAGAGAGCCGTCGCCGCGGCCAGTCTCGGTTCCCTGGCGATCCTCCTCGGCGTTCCGCTGGCGGTCCTGGTCGAGCGCTCGCTGGCGATCGGCGACGGTTACAGCCTGGAGGCGTACCGTGCGCTCGGCCGGCCGACGGACGCGCTCCTCGCAACGCCCTGGGAGGCCGTCGTGAACTCTGTCGTGTACGCCGCCGGTGCGGCCTTCATCGCACTCGTCGTCGGGGGGTTGGCGGCGTTTGCCGTCGCCGGGTCGCGGGGGGGATGGACGCGGCTGCTCGACGGATCGCTCATGCTTCCCCTCGGCGCGTCGGCGGTGATGCTCGGCTTCGGCTTCGTCATCGCCTTCGACACCGAGCCGATCGACTTCCGTTCCTCGCGCTGGATCGTCCCGGTCGTACAGGCGCTCGTCGCGATCCCGTTCGTCGTTCGGATCGTCGCTCCCACGTTGCGCGCGATCGACGAGCGGCAGCGCGAGGCAGCCGCGGTGCTCGGCGCCTCGCCGGGACGGGTGCGGCGCGAGATCGACCTTCCCGTCGCCGGCCGGGCTCTGGCGATCGCAGCCGGCTTCGCGTTCGCCATCTCTCTCGGCGAGTTCGGGGCGACGGTCTTCCTCGCGCGGCCCGACAGCCCGACCCTGCCGGTCACGATCTTCCGCTTCCTCGGCCGTCCCGGCGAGCTGAACGCCGCCCAAGCGTATGCGCTCGCGGTGATCCTCATGGTAGTCGTCGCGCTCTCGGTCTTCGTCATCGAGCATCTCCGCCGCGAACGCATGGGCTGGCTCTGATGCTGAGGATCGAGAATGTAGACGTCAGCTTCGGGGGCAAGCCCGCACTGGACGGCGTCACGCTCGAGGTCGGCGACGCCGAGGTCGTCACCGTGCTCGGCCCCAGTGGCTCGGGGAAGAGCACACTCCTACGGGTCATCGCGGGCCTGCAGCGACCCGACACGGGGCGCGTTCTGCTCGACGGCGACGACATCACCACGGTTCCGCCACATCGACGCGGAATCGGCCTCGTCTTCCAGGAACATGCCCTCTTCAACCACCGAGACGTCCACGACAACGTCGCGTTCGGGCTCAGGATGCGCGGCGACTCGCGCGACGCGATCGAGCGCCGAGCGCATGAGCTCCTCGAGCTCGTCGGTCTCAGTGGCTACGAGCGGCGCTCCGTCGCGACCCTGTCCGGCGGGGAGCAGCAACGCGTAGCCCTCGCCCGGGCGCTGGCCCCGGAGCCCCGCGTGCTCCTGCTGGACGAGCCACTGGGCTCGCTGGATCGCAGGCTGCGAGATCGACTCCTCGAGGATCTCGAGCAGCTCTTCGAGCGCATCTCGCTGACGGCGCTCTACGTCACGCACGACCAGGCGGAGGCGTTCGCGCTCGGCGACCGCGTCGCAATCGTGCGCGCAGGACGCGTCGTGCAGACCGGAACGCCCGACGAGCTCTGGGCTCACCCGGCGGACGAGGACACCGCTCGCTTCCTCGGGCTCGGCAACGTCCGTGAGGGCACGATGATCCGTCCGGAAGCCGTCGCCGTCACGCGCGTCGATGACGGAGTGGTCGGAGATGGTGTGGTCGAGACGGTCGCGCGACGTGGTCCGATCGTGCGCGTTGTCGTACGGCTCGACGGGGGCGAGATCCTCGAAGCGGCGATAGCCGCGCTCGACCACCCGAGCCCAGGAGACCGCGTGCACATCGCGATCGACGAAAGAGGGGTCGTCCCGCTCGACTGATCCAACCGACAGCGGAGGCGCCGGAGGCTACCGCTCGGCCTTGCAGACACCGTCGCCGCCGAGGATCGAGTCGAAGAGCTGGTCGAAGGCTCTGTCGGCCGCGGGGTCATACGGACCCAGGGCCGCTCCCTCCCACTCGACGATCGGCGTGACGCCAGGGCCCATCGCGGTGACCCTGTGGCGCTCACCCTTTCCAGAGACCGTCGGCACCGCGGGATATCCGGGCGGAGGCTGAGCCAGCGGGGCGAAGCTGTAACAGAAGCCGCCGTTACCGACGTGCGTCACCTTGGCTCCATCGCGCTTCCAGCCCGGGCCGTAGGAGGAGTTCAACGTGTCGATGTAGACGTAGCGCGCGTGAGGGTCGCTTTTCTCCGATGTAGGCGTTCGATAGCCATGGACGGGCTTCCCTTCGAAGAGCAGCCGACCGAAGAGCCCCTGGAACTCGCCGCCGTACGTCCAGTTGGGTGAGACCTCGAGCACGGGCAACGGTTTCGACCAATGCGAGAGATGGAGCTCCCACGCCATGTGGCCCGGACGGAAGGCGCCGATTCCGCGGAGAGGCTGCACTCGCTGCCAGCTTTGAAGGGCCCAGTGGGTGCCGTTCGGCGAGGTGCAGGCAGCGACGGCATACACGAGAGGCGGACCGGAATAGGGACGACAGACGTTCTTGAACGTGCGCCAGTACTGAGCCCTCCGATACTTCCCCCAGCCGCCGGCGTAGTCGAACCTGAAGCGCTGCTGAGAGATCTTCGGATCGGGGGCAACGGCATCGAGGGCCCCCCACGCCAAGACGCGCCTCACATCTCCGTTCGGCCGCGTGTAGGTCACGAGGGCCTCTCCCTTTGCATTGACGGCGAGACGTACATGGGCCACGTCCCGATCGATCATCTGGCTGGCCGATGCAGGCAACGCACCCACGCCCGCGAGCGCCAGGGCGAGGAGCACGTTGCGTCGCGCCTTCACGCTCCTGGTCGAGGTCCGCATGGACAAGGACATCGACGGCGAAACCATTCATGGCAAGCCCTCCACGAGGGAATCGCGCGTGCAGTTATTCCCACTCGATGGTGGCCGGCGGCTTCGAGGAGACGTCGTACACGATGCGGTTGACCCCGGGTATCTCGTTGATGATCCGGCGGGACACGGCCTCGAGCAGGTCGTACGGCAGCCGCGCCCAGTCGGCGGTCATCGCGTCCTCGGAGGTGACGGCGCGGATCACGACGGGGTACGCATATGTGCGCTCGTCGCCCTGGACACCGACAGAGCGGATCGCCGGAAGCACGGCGAAGCTCTGCCAGAGCTCCCGATACAGGCCGGCCCGCCGGACCTCCTCGAGCAGGATCGCATCGGCTCGGCGCAGGATCGCGAGCCGCTCATCGGTCACGTCGCCGATGATGCGGATCGCGAGTCCGGGCCCCGGGAAAGGCTGACGCCACACCATGCGCTCCGGCAGCCCGAGCTCCTCGCCGACCCGCCGGACCTCGTCCTTGAAGAGGAGGCGCAGCGGTTCGACGAGCTCCATGCGCATGTCCTCCGGAAGTCCGCCGACGTTGTGGTGCGACTTGATCTTCGCGGCCACGCCGTCCTCGGCTCCGCCCGACTCGATCACGTCCGAGTAGAGCGTCCCCTGCACGAGGAAGCGAACGCCGGACCCGAGTTTCGCCGCTTCCTCTTCGAACACGCGGATGAACTCCTCGCCGACGATCGTCCGTTTCTTTTCCGGGTCGGAGACGCCCGCGAGACGCGAGAGGAAGCGCTTCTGCGCCTGGACATGCACGAGCGGCACGCCGAAGTGGCCCGAAAACGTCTCGACGACCTGCTCGGCCTCGTCCTCCCGGAGGAGCCCGTGGTCGACGAAGACGCAGGTGAGCTGATCGCCGACGGCTTTGTGCACGAGGAGCGCGGCGACCGCGGAGTCGACCCCGCCCGAGAGCGCGCAGAGGACTCTTTCGTTCCCGACGGTCGCGCGAACGAGGCTGACCTGCTCCTCGATGACCGCCGCCGGCGTCCAGGTCGGACGTACGTCGGCGATCTCGTAGAGGAAGTTCTTCAGGATCTCCTGGCCGTGCGGCGTGTGCACGACCTCCGGGTGGAACTGCACGCCGTAGAGCCGCCTCTCCCGGTGCTCGAAGGCGGCGATCGGCGTCGACGGCGAGGACGCGGTCACGACAGCGCCTTCAGGAGGAGCGGTCACCGAATCGCGATGGCTCATCCACACGGTCTGCTCGGACGGAAGGTCGTGGAAGAGTTCGGACTCACTCGCCGCGAGCTCGGCCTTGCCGAACTCGGACGCCCCGGTGCGGGCGACGGCGCCGCCGAGGTCGCGGGCCATCAGCTGCATCCCGTAACAGATCCCGAGGGTCGGCACGCGGAGCTCGAAGATCCGGGGATCGAGATCCGGGGCTCCTTCTGAGTACACGGAAGCCGGGCCACCCGAGAGGACGATCGCAGCCGGGTTGCGTCGCGCGATCTCGTCCGCGGACAGCCGATGCCCGACGAGCTCCGAGTACACGCGCGCCTCGCGCACACGCCGCGCGATCAGCTGGCTGTACTGCCCGCCAAGATCGACAACCAGGACCGGACGCTCCTCCGGAGCGGGCTCGGGCGTTGGCAGGCGAACGACTTCGCCCATCAGCTCCTTCGGTAGTTCGGCGCGTCCTTCGTGATCGTGATGCCGTGCGGGTGGCTCTCCTGCAGGCCTGCAGGCGTGATCCGGTTGAAGCGCGTTCGCGTCTTCATCTCCTCGATCGTGGCCGCTCCGCAGTAGCCCATGGACTGGCGGATTCCCCCGATGACCTGGTGCACGATCGGTGCCAGCGGGCCCTTGTACGGAACGCGGCCTTCGATCCCCTCGGGCACGAGCTTGTGCACGTCCTCGACGTCGCCCTGGAAGTACCGGTCCTTCGAGAAGGAGCGCGCCTTCATCGCGCCCAGCGAGCCCATGCCGCGGTACTCCTTGAAGCGCTCGCCCTGCGCGACCATCACCTCGCCGGGAGCCTCGTCCGTCCCCGCGAGCATCGAGCCGAGCATCACGACGTCGGCGCCGGCGGCGATCGCCTTCGCGATGTCGCCCGAGCTCCGGATCCCGCCGTCCGCGATCACCGGTACGTCGTGATCGGCCAGCGCTCGCGCGGTGTCGTAGACGGCAGTCACCTGGGGCACACCGACGCCCGCGACGATCCGGGTGGTGCACGTGGACCCGGGACCTTGCCCGACCTTGACCGCATCCGCTCCGGCATCGACCAGTGCGAGCGCGCCGTCACCCGTGGAGATGTTCCCGGCGACGAGCTCGATCTCGTGTGCGCCGCGAATCTGCCGCACGACCTCGAGAACGCCGTGCGAATGGCCGTGTGCAGTGTCTACGACCAGGACGTCCACCTCGGCCTCGACGAGGGCGGTCGCCCGCTCGAGCGCGTCCGGCCCCACTCCGACCGCAGCGCCCACACGGAGCCGGCCCTGCGTGTCCTTCGTCGCTTCCGGGTACTTGATCCGCTTCGAGATGTCCTTGACCGTGATCAGTCCCTTGAGCCGACCGTCGGCGTCGACGACCGGGAGCTTCTCGATCTTGTTGCGGTGGAGGATCGCCTCGGCCTCCTCGAGGGTCGTGCCGACCGGAGCCGTCACCAGGTTTCGGCTCGTCATCAGCGCCGACACCGGCTGGGAGGTGTCCGTCTCGAAGCGGAGGTCGCGGTTCGTGAGGATGCCGACGAGGACGTCTCGGTCATCGACGATCGGCACGCCGGAGATCCGATAGTGCTCCATCAGCTCCAAAGCGTCGGCGACGAGGTCGTCCGCCCGCAACGTCACCGGCTCGACGATCATCCCCGACTCGGAGCGCTTGACCTTGTCGACCTCGGCCACCTGGTCGGCGATCGAGAGGTTGCGGTGGACGATGCCCATCCCACCGGCGCGAGCAAGCGCGATCGCAAGGCGCGCCTCGGTCACGGTGTCCATCGCGGCCGAGACGATCGGGATGTTCAGCGAGATCGACGGTGTCAGGCGTGTGACCGTGGAGACGTCATTCGGGAGAACCGACGACTCCGCCGGTAGGAGGAGCACGTCGTCGAATGTGAGCCCTTCCTTGCCGAACTTCCGCTCGAATGCGATCAGCCGCTCGAGCTCGTCCTGGCGAATCTCGGTTTCCATCCGGTGACGTTACCAGCGCTCGGGGACGATCTGGTCACGCGACCTCGACACCGAGCTCGTCAAGGCGCTTACGCGCGTTGACGGCGCCCGCGGTGTCGCCTTTCTCGGCGAGGAGCGCGAGACCGAGAGCTGCTGCCCGTGACGCAGCCGTCGTCTCACCGACGCGGAACAGCGCCTCGGCATGCAGAAGTCGGACGTCCGCTCGCGCGAAGAAGAAGTCGGTCGTCTCGACGCGATCGACAGCCTGACGAAAGAGCGCCTCGGCCTCGTCGTGGCGGTTGTCGCGGGAGAGCAAGGAGCCTTCGAGAGCATCGGCATACACGAAGTTGATGAGATCGTCCCGAGGACTCGCCTCGCGGACGACCACACAGAGCTCACGCGCGTCGTCGAAGCGACCCTGGACGTACAAGCACTGGGCGAGGTAAAACGCGACTGTCGAGAAGAAGGCCATGTTCCCGAGCGCGTGCAGCTCGTCGTATCCCGTGCGGAGGTGCTCCTCCCAGGCCGACACGTCGCCGGAGCGATGCTCGATCCACGCACCGTGCAGTGTCGCGCCGGCGGCACTGACCGCCATTCCCGCGGATCGGTAGAAGTCCCGACCGAAGACGAACAGTTCCCTCGCCTGCTCGAAGTCACCCCGCATCGCGAGCAGACGCCCCAGCGTCGTCGCAGCACCGGCCTGGAGCTGGAGGGAGTCTCCCGCCTCCACCTGTAGCGCAAGGACCCGTTCGATCGCCTCGGGTACCGGAGTCGGGCCGAACACGTACGCGGATCGGATCCACCCCACGAGGTCATCGGTTCGGCGATACATCCCGGCGCGCCGAAAGTGATGGAGGCCCTGCTCGCACGCAGCAACTGCCTCGGCAGCGTGCAGGCTGACCCACTTCTCGCCCGCGAGACTCCACCAGTAGTACCCAAGGCCCTCGTCGTGGCCGGCCCCCTCGAGAATCCGGTAAGCATCGTCCAGCCGTGCAACGCGCGCATTGCGCGACATCGAGCCACCACTCATGAAGTCGATCGAGTTCTCGACGACCGTCGCGATGGCAGCGGTCACGGGATCCCCCGTCGTGCGCGCTTGCCCGAGAGCCCGCTGGGCTGCCGCCAGATCATCGGACTCCCAAAGCGCGAGTGCGAGGTCGGGCGCGAGCGCCAAGCGTCTCGGATCGTCTTCGGGAAGAATCGCCGTCGCTCGCCGGAAGAGCGAGCGCCCCGCATTGAAGTCGCCGCGGTCCATGGCCGCCCGGCCGGCAGAGGCGAGCTGATCGGATGTGCGGTCGGCGAGCGCCGATAGGCCTGAAGCCGAGGGATCGAGCTCGACGCGGTAGCGATGAGCCTGCTCGAGGTGGTATCCGACCACCTCGTCGCCCTCGACGAGATCGTGGCCGGAGAGCCAGTCGGCGAAGCGCTCGTGCAGCTCCGCGCGCGTCGCTTTGGGCAAGGACTCGTACGCGGCATCGCGTATGAGCAGATGGCGGAAACGGAATCCTTCGTCCGTGGGGAACGTCGGGGCCGTCGAGCGGATCAGCTCTTTGCGGATCAGAGTCGCGAGGTGAGACTCGACCTCGAGCCGAATCGGATCCGGCGACAGCTCCGCGACTGCGCCACGGTGGAAGACCTCGCCTTCGACCGCGCCACGTTCCATCACAATGCGGACGTCGCCGTCGAGCGAGTCGATGCGGGCCTGCAGGAGCGCGTGAATCGTAGGCGGCACAGCGATGTCGCCGTCGCCACTGTGCTCCCGCACCATCGCGAGCATCTCCTCGACGAAGAGCGGGTTGCCTGCCGACGCTACCGTGATCTTGTGCCGTAACTCGGGGTCGAGCGGAGCGTTCGTGGTCAGACGGTCCATCAGCTCGGCGCACTCCTCGGTGCCGAGCGGCTCCAAGAGGAGCGATGTCGCATTGAGCTTCCCGCCACCCCAGTCCGGTCGCACATCGAGAAGCTCGGTGCGGGCGACGCAGAGCAGGAAGACGGGCGCGTCGCGCGAGAAGTCGGCGACATGCTCGACGAGGTCGGTGAACACGGGCTCCGCCCACTGCAGGTCGTCGATGACGACGACCTGCGGACGCTCGGCGGCGCGCGACTCGAGCAGGCGCCGGAACACGAGTTGTGTCTCGGGCGGCGACGTGCCGATCACCGAGTCGGGCTCGACGCCGATCGCGATCACGATCTCGACGAGCGGCCAGTAGGTGATTCCCTCCCCGTAGTGGAGGCAGCGCCCTCGCAGCACGTCCGCCGAGTCGCCGACGCGTTCGAGGAAGTCGGCGACGAGGCGAGACTTCCCGATGCCGGCGGGCCCGAGGAGCGTGAAGAGCCGGCACGTGCGGTCGGCGACCGCGTCCTCGAAATCGCGCCAGAGCCGCTGGCGTTCCCGCTCGCGCCCGACGAGCGGCGTGTCGAGATGACGCGCGAGCGCGGCCGCGTCATCGATGACCTCCAGGAGGCGAAAGGCTTCGACCGGCTCGGACTTCCCCTTGAGCGCGAGAGGCTCGACCGGCTCGACGACCACGGCATTGCGGACGAGAGCTCGGGTCGCGGCGCCGATGAGCACATCGCCGGCTGCTGCGGCCTGCTCGAGGCGTGCGGCGACGTTGACGGCGTCTCCGGTGACGAGCGTCTCGGATTCGCCGCCGACGACGACTTCTCCGGTATTGATGCCGATCCGCGCCTCGAGGCCGTGATCCACGACCGCCGTCCTCATCTCCGCGGCGGCTCGCACAGCCCGAAGTGCGTCGTCCTCGTGAGAGATAGGTATTCCGAAGACCGCCATGACCGCGTCCCCGACGAACTTCTCGACGCTGCCACCGTGCCGCTCGAGGACGATGCGAAGATCCTCGAAGTAGCGGCGCATGCGGGCCCGCAGCGCCTCCGGGTCCGTCGACTCGCCCAGCGCGGTCGAGCCGACGAGGTCGCAGAAGAGGACGGTGACCACCTTGCGCGACTCGCGCGCCGGCCCGGCCAGCACGAGCGGCGTCGCGCATTGGCTGCAGAAGCGGGCGTCGTCTGCGTTCTCGTGACCGCAGCTGGGGCACTCCGGCATGCGCGGAGTCTAAGAGGGCTTACGCGGCCACCGGCTGCGAAGCAGCCGGCTTCAGGGTATCTTGCGCGACCGGAATGCCGCGCTAGCGGCGTTCCGGTCTTGCGCCTATGAAGGGACGGCCTGGAGCTCGGCGAGCTCGATGTCCGGCGCGAGTGTCGCGGCGAGCTGGGGGTCGAAGCGGCCGGCGCCGACCGCCCGCACCGATGCCGCGCCCGCGGCCACGGCGAGCCGGATCGCGTAGTCGGGGGATCGCTCCTCGACCAGCGAGGCGAGGAGCTGCGCCAGCAGGACGTCGCCGGATCCCACGCCGGACAGCGGTTCTACGCGCGCCGCGAAGGCGCGCATGCGCCGCGTCTTCCGTCCCGTCCTGAGCAAGGCGAAGCAGCCGTTCTCGAGCGTGATCACGACGTTGCGAGCGCCCATCTCCGCGATCGCGTCCAGCGCCATCCGGAAGTCGTCGTCGTCCTCGAGCTCCTGCCCGACGAGCTGCTCCGCTTCCCGCTGGTTCGGGGAGACGACGAAAGGCCCCGCCTGGACGCCGAGCTGCATCGCCTCTCCCTCGCTGTCCAGGACGACGCGCACGTCACGACGTACGAGGTCTCGGATGGCGTCTGCATAGAACTCCGTCGGCACCTTTCGCGGGAGCGAGCCCGCGACGACCACGAAGTCCGCGCCGCGCGAGAGGTAGTGGAGCTTCTCCATCAGCATGTCGAGCTCCGCCGACGTCACCTCGGGGCCCCATTCGTTGATCTCGGTGTACGTGCCCGACGTCGGATCGACCACTGCCGTCGAGGTACGCGACTCCCCCGCGATGCGGACGAAGTCGTTGAGAATCGCTTCCGAGGTCAGCTCCTCCACGATTCTCGTCCCCGTGCGTCCACCGGTGAGCCCCGTCGCGACGACGGGAACGTCGAGGAGCTTGAGTGCGCGCGCGACGTTGATCCCCTTGCCACCCGCGAGCGTCAGAACGTCGCTCGAACGATGGCGGTAGCCGATCTGGAACACGGGCACGGTTAGCGTCCGGTCGAGAGCAGCGTTGGCAGTGACGGTGACGATCACGTGACGAGCTCCCACAGGTTCTCCGCGGTTCGCTCGGCGAACCAGGCGACCTTGCCCAGCGCGCCGGGCTCGGAAACCGCGTTTGCCGCGAGCAGGTTCGACGACGCCACCAGACGATCACCCTCCCAGACCTCGACCCGTCCCAGCCGCTGGCCCTCTCGCACCGGCAGCGCGACGATCGTCGGCAGCACGGTTCGCTCGAGAAGCGGCACTCCTTCTCTTACGGTACGCAGAAGCGTCCGCGGCGCAACGAGCTCGATGCGTGTTTGGCCGTACTCCGTGTCGGCTTCTCCGTAGGCCCGGCTCGCGTCGATTACCGAAACGCGCTGGTAGCGGTCGAGCCCGAACTCGAGCAGGGTACGCAGCGCGTCGTTTCGTCCTTCGCGCGAGTCCACACCGAGGACGGTTCCGTAGACCGTTGCCCCACGCTTCGACGCGGCGGCCGCCTCCGACCAGCCCGCAGCCTCGGTGTGACCCGTC
The DNA here is from genome assembly GCA_963840705.1 of uncultured Actinomycetes bacterium. Classification (GTDB taxonomy): domain Bacteria; phylum Actinomycetota; class Thermoleophilia; order Gaiellales; family Gaiellaceae; genus GMQP-bins7. Next base: position 86,980 of record CAWIZT010000016.1, read on the forward strand.
TTCCCACCGACGAGCGGTGCCCAGCTCGAGAGAAGGTCGTCGGTGGTCGGGAACTGCTGTCTGCCCGCGAGCGAGTACGAGGACCGCTCGAGCACGTCGCGGATCGAGGGGACGCCGAGGGCGTAGCGGACGAGAAGCGTCGCGTCGCGCGCGCTCGACACGTGGCCGCGCTCGTCGAGACCGTGCGGGTTCACGAAGGTCGTGTCGACGAGGCCGAGCTCCCGTGCCTTCGTGTTCATCAGGGAGACGAACCGGGCCGTCGAGCCGTTCCCGACGTGCAGCGCGAGCGCGGCGGCTGCATCGTTGGCGCTCGGGATGAGCATGGCGTGGACGAGCTCACCGACCGTCAGCTCCTCTCCCGCTCGCAGATAGACCGTCGATCCGCCGACGGCCGCCGCCTGCGAGCTCACCTGCAGGCGGTCGGAAGGCCGCGCCTCCTCCAGGGCGACGATCGCGGTCATCAGCTTGGTGATGCTGGCGATCGCGTGAGAGCGCCTGGAGCCTCGCTGGGCGAGCACGGCGCCGTCCTCGCCGACGAGATACCAGGCCGACGCGGGGAGCGTCGGACGCTCGGCAGGCTCGGTCGAGGCTTGAACCGGCGTCGCCAGGACGGCAAGGGCGACGACGACGAGCAGGATGCTGCGCATCACCGGCGCGGAACTCTACTTACTCGCAGACGACCGGAATCCGCGCGCTTCCGGCCGGGTCAACGCCTCCCGTCACCAACCCGACGCCGCCCACACCTGCGTCGAGAGCCGCTCCGCAGCCCCCGCCGCGGCGACGCGCCAGTCCTCCTCCGTGTCGCGAAAGGCGAAGATCACCGACCGAGACGCGGTCACGAGAGCGCTTGCAGGGCCGCTCGTGAACGCCCGCGCGACGTCCGCCGGGGTGGCGCCCTGCGCACCGACCCCGGGCAGAAGCAGCGGCGTCTGCGGCATGAGCCGGCGTGCCTCCGAGACCGCGCGCGGCAAGGTTGCGCCGACGACGGCGCCGACACTCGACATGCCGCCTTCGCCCACGAGCGGCTGCCCCCACTCGTGCACGAGTGTCGCCAGGTATTGCCACAGCGGGCGGCCGTCGGAGAGCATCGCGTCCTGTACGTCGGCCGCGCCCGCATTCGAGGTGCGCACGAGGAAGAAGACGCCCGAGCCGTGCCTCCTGCAGGCGGCGAGGAAGGGCTCGACCGCATCGAGGCCGAGATAGGGGCTCGCGGTGATCGCATCGGCCATTGGGATTCCCTCTTCGTTCGGCTCGAGGTACGCGGCCACGTACGCGCGCGAGGTCGAGCCCACGTCGCCTCGCTTCGCGTCCAGGATCACGAGCAGGCCGATCGACCGGGCGTACGCGCACACCTCCTCGAGCGCGTGCATCCCGTCCGAGCCGAGCGCCTCGAAGAACGCGGCCTGCGGCTTGACCGCCACGACGTACGGACCGACGGCGTCGACGATTCCCTTGCAGAAACGCGCCACCGCGCTCGCCGCCGCCGCGCGACCGAGCACCGCCTCGCCGCGGAGCTCCATCGGGAGGACGTCGAGACGCGGGTCGAGGCCGACCACGAGCTGGCTGCGCTTGCGTCCGACCGCCTCGGCGAGACGGTCGGGGAACGGGTGAATCTCCACGCCTCAAGGCTACGCACCTCACCGGGCTCGCGTCTCACGCGGCGAGGATCTCGGTTGCATCGAGGGAGACGATGCGGAGCTCCGGCCCCGGGCGTCGCAGGAAACCCGCCACGAGCATGAGCACGTCGGCATCCTCCGGCGCGAAGGAGGGCTCGGCGAACGCCGCCTCCGCGATGCCGGTCCCTACCTCGACCCTGGCCGCCCCGTCCACGGCGAGTGTCCTCACCGCTGCCAACCGGCCGCCCGCGACGAAGAACGCCCGCTTGAAACCGGGCTCTCGCGCCGGGGCCAGGACGCAGACGCGCATGGCCCGAAGCCGGCCGAGCGTCTCGAACCGCTGGACGGCCTCCTGGAGTGCCTTCAGCCGATCGCGCACCCTGGCGGCGTCCTCGAAGCGGAGATCGCGGGCGAGCCGGGTCAGCCTCGCGCGAAGGGCGGGCAGCGCGTCTGCTGGATCGTCTCCCTCGAACCCGTCGAGCGCGCGAGCGACGAGCCGCGCCCGGTTCCGGCTGGTGATCGGCCCGTACGGGCCCGGCGTCGAGACCACCGCCCAACGGTCGCCGCGGACACTGAGATACACGTACCGATCCGGTCGCCCGCCTCTCGCATTCGCTGGCGGACGAAGCTCACCGATGAGCCGCAGCTCTTCGAGCGCAGCTTCGAGCTCGGAGCCGAGCTCTCTCCACTCCACCCGTTCGAGCGCGCCGAGCGCGGCCTCCACCGCGGGCCGCTGCCGCGAGCCGGAGAAGTACGAGCGGAGGCGCGCGCGCAGGTCACGCGCCTTGCCGACGTAGAGAACCGTTTTGTTGCGATCGCGGAAGAGATAGACGCCGGGGCCGGTGGGGGCTCCGGCGATCAACGACCGCTTCGAGTGGAGCTTCCGCGCGCGCGGCGCCGCGAGCTCGAGCACGTCTGCCAGCGTCCTCGCACCGCGCTCCTGCGCAAGGCCGAGGAGCGAGACGAGGATCTCAGCAGTTGCGACCGCATCGGGCAGCGCCCGGTGGCACGGGCTGGTCGACGTCCCGAAGAAGTGCGCGAGCGACGCGAGCGAGAAGCGCTCGCTCCTGTGCTGGAGAAGCCGCCGCGCGAGCCAGACCGTGTCGACGATCGGTGCCGCCACGCGCCGACCGGTGAGCCGCTCGACCTCGCGCTCGAGGAAGGAGAGGTCGAAGCGCGCGTTGTGCGCCGCAAGTGGGGCGTCTCCCGCGAAGCCGAGGAAGCGGCGGACGGCCAGCTCGGGGCGCGGGGCTCGCCTCAGGTCTCCGTCGCGGATCCCGGTGAGCGCGGCGATGCTCGGCGGGAGGGCCGAACCGGGGTTGACGAGGGTCTCGAACGTGTCCTCTACGGCTAGCGCTCGAACCCTCGCGGCGCCGATCTCGCACATGCGGTTGCGAACCGCGGAGAGCCCGGTCGTCTCGAGATCGAAGACGACGAACTCGGCGTCCTCGATGAGGATGTCGGCGTGTGGCGGGTCGGACAGCCCGACGCGGGTGCCGAGCCAGGCGAGGCGAGCGTCACCGGTGACGACATCGTCGAGCAGCGAGCGGGCGAGCGCCGCGGGTGCCCGCTCGAGCGCGAAGAGGACGTGAGCAGCATCGTCGGGCGACACGGGCCCCCGCCGGGCCTGGACGAGCTCGACGAGGCGATCCGCAGCGTCGAACGTGAGCTGCACGCATTGAGCCTATCGAACATATGTTCGTATCTCAACCCGAGCAAGCTGCCTAGGTGATCAGGATCTGCCCAGCGCCTGCGACGTTCGGGATGGTTTTGAGAAGTCTGCCGCGTGGACCGACGACGCCGACGGCGTTGGCGAGCGCGACGAAGACACTGCCGGTCGCCGGATCGGCGTCAATCCCCTCGTTGAAGTAGTCCGAGACCGGCACGGGAGTTGTTGCAAGCACTTCGCCGGTGGCTGCCGACAACGTCTGGATCGAAGCGCCCTCTTCGTCCGCGTCGCCAACGACGCGATAGATCCTGCTCCCATCCGGCGAGAGTGCGGCCGAGCCGTAGCGAATGGTCGTTCCATCGCTCCCGTAGTGCACGCCGCTCGCAGGGTCGTTTGCCTTGTAAAGGTGGATCGACGCGTCGTACGTCGAGTTCGTGCCCCCGAGGAGGTACTCCGTGCCGCCCGCGCTGACGGAGTCGACCGAATGCGGGTACGGCACGGCGGGGAATCTCCGTCCGCTCAGGCGAAGGTCGGACGTGTTGAGCTCCACGAAAGTCATATGGCGCGCCGCAGGCCGACCAGATCTTGGATCCGTCCACGGAAATCTGGAAATCATTCAGGCTCCCCCCATGGGCCCGTGCTCCGTTTGCGCTAGGAGCGACGGGTCGTCACCGCCCGCCGGCACGCTCCATTTCTGGATGTTCGCCGGACTCAGGCCCGTCTCGCCGACAAACAAGATCTCAGGATCCGTCGGAGATACGCGCAGCGCGGCCCCATTGAACTGCTGTTCCATATAGGTCGGTTCGTTCTCCTGAGTGAAGAGGTTGTATCGGCCGACGCTCAAATACGAAGACGAACCGTCCGATGACGCGTAGTACAGGTACTCGCCGGCGACAGCGATAGTCGAGAGATAGCTCGCGCCGAGCTGGATCGTCTCCGTTACTCGCCGCGTCTCCGGATCGATCTTGATCACGCTTCCTGTCGTCCCGGAAACGACATACACGCCGCGAGTGATGCCGCGAGTCGTCAGAGGCGGCGTGCCTCCGCCCCCAGTCCGATCATTGACGGCAACAGCTGCCACCACGCCAACCACCACGAGAAGCGCAGCCACGATGAGATAGCGCTTCGCGTCTCCCGTTCGTCCGGCGGGTTCTTGGATCTTCACCCTTCCGGAACGTATGGAACCCTCGCGTACCGGTCAAGCGTCAACACTCAGCCAACCAAGGACGCCGCGACGCGGAGGGGCCGCCTTCCGGCGGCCCCTCCGAAACCTCCGAGGACGCCCGGGCTAGCCGCTCTTGACGGCGGACTTGAGGGCGCTGCCGGCCGAGAACTTCGGCACGGTCGTCGCTTGGATCTGCACGCGCTCGCCGGTGCGCGGGTTGACGCCCATGCGCGCCGCGCGCGCCGACGTCGAGAACTTGCCGAAGCCCGTGAAGGTGACCGAGTCACCCTTCTTGAGCGTCGCGGTGATCGTGTCCAGCACAGCGTCTACCGCGGCGCCGGCGTCACGCTTGGACATGCCCGCCTGATCGGCGACGGCATCCACGAAGTCCTGTTTTGTCACTGTCCCTCCTCCTAGTGTCGGAATCAAAGTCTGTCGGGGACCGAGGACCCTAACAGCCCTTCTCTTTTGGCTCAACCATCGCTCTTTGCGGCGGTTTTTCGCAGTTCCAGGAGCTCTTCCGCGCGAAAAAGCGCCCGGAGGCGCACGCCGAGGCGCGCGAGAGCGTCCGAGCCGCCCTCCTCGCGATCGACGACACAGACGGCGTTTCGCACCTCGAGGCCCTCGTCCCGCAGGGCCGACACCGACTCAGCGAGAGCGCCGCCCGTCGTGACGACGTCCTCGAGGAGGCACACCAGCTCGCCCCGCTCGAACGGGCCCTCGATCCGCTTCGCCGTACCGTATTCCTTGGCCTCACCGCGCACGATGATGAAGGGCAGACCGGACGCCATCGCTGCCGAAGCTGCCAACGCGACCGCGCCGAGAGCCGGGCCGGCAAGCCGAACCGCGTCCGGCTCGAACTCCGAGACCGCGTCGGCCAGGCTCTCCCCAACGGCGCGCAAGACCTCGGGCTCCGTCTCGAACCGGTACTTGTCGAGGTACCACGAGCGAGCGCTTCCCGGAACGGAGGACGAAGTCGCCCTCGAGCAGCGCCCGCTCCACGAGCAGGCTTCCCAGTACCTCGTCGCGCATCAGAGGGCTGAACGGGCGATCGCGGCGAGCCGCTCGAACGCCGCCGAGCCCGGCTCGAGCACCACGGACGAGCCGTCGGAGAACGACACGCTCGCGCGCTCGTGTGGCTCGCGCGAGCGAACGAGGTAACGCCAGGCCCAGACGGCGAGCCCAGCGAGGATCGCAAGACGCACGAGCGCTCTCACTCGCCCTCGTCCTCCTTCGGCTTCCGGGGAGTGCGCCGCCGCTTGGGCTTCTCCTCGTCGATCCCCTGCAGGCAGGTGCGCAGGTCGTAGGCGACCAGGCCGGAGGTCGGATTCGGCCCCGTCGTCGCCGCGATCGTGCGGCCGCCTTCACGAAGGACGAAGAGGCCGCCTTCGCCGAGCTCGATCTCCGCGCGCGTCACGTCGCCCGCCGAGGGATGGAGCTCCCCGGCTGCGGTGAGGAGGTCCAGTGCGGACCGGGCCAGGGCATCGCCCTCGTCACCCGTCGACGCGAGCACGGAGCCCTTCGCGTCCAGCACGGCTGCGCGCTCCACCTGGGACGAGAGCTCGGCGAGCTCGGCCAGCGCCTGGGTCGCGTCCATGGTTCGAAACTACCGCAGGAGCGCCGCGAGCGCACGCGCAGCTTGCGCGCGGTGCGAGTGGGCGGCCTTCCACGGGTCGCCGAGCAGCGCCACGGTGAGCGACTCGCCGCGCGGAACGAAGATGGGGTCGTAGCCGAATCCCCCGGTCCCGCTCGGCTCGTGAGCGATCGTCCCCTCGAGCGTGCCTGAGGCTCTTATCTCGATTCCGTCACGGTCGAGCGCCACGACCTCGCAGACATAGCGAGCTCCCCGCTCCTCGACTCCCTGGAGCTCGGCGAGCAGCTTCACGACCGGCTCGGCAGCCCAGCGAGCGGACTCGATCCCGGGTCCTCCGCCGAGCGCCGACACCTCGATCCCCGAGTCCTCGCCCGCGACCCATGCCTCGTCCGGCGAAGCATCACGCGCATGGCGAGCCTTGATCCGCGCGTTGTCGACGAAGGTCGTGCCGTCCTCGGCCGGTGGGTCGATCGCCGTCGAAGGAGCGATCGCCCACTCCGGCAGCGCATCCCGCCACTCCCGCAGCTTGTGTTCGTTCCGCGAAGCCAGGATCAGCTTCACGCGCGCGGAGCGGCTGCGGCGGCGGCCTGGGCGACCGTGAGGTCCTCGATACCGCCCGCCGCGAGGTCGAGCAGCTGATCGAGGAGCTCGCGCGAGAACGGATCCCGCTCCGCCGTCGCCTGCACCTCGACGAGCTGCGCCCTCGCCGGTCATGACCACGTTCATGTCCGTCTCGGCCGAGGAGTCCTCCGGATAGTCGAGGTCGAGGACCGCCTCCCCGTCGACGATCCCGACCGACACCGCGGCGACCGAGCCGCGAAGCGCCTTCGAGAGCCCGAAGTGGTCGAGGGCGCGGCGGGCGGCAATCCAGACTCCGGTGATCGACGCGCAGCGCGTGCCCCCGTCCGCCTGCAGGACGTCGCAGTCGAGCCAGAGAGTGCGCTCGCCGAGCGCCTCGAAGTCGCACACGGAGCGAAGAGCGCGGCCGATCAGACGCTGGATCTCGACCGTCCTCCCATCTGGGCGGCCGCGTGAGACGGCGCGCTGCGTCCGCTCGCCCGTTGAGGCGGGAAGCATCGAGTACTCGGCGGTCATCCAGCCCCGCCCGCTGCGCGCGAGCCAGCGCGGCACGCCCTCCTCGACCGTCGCCGTGCAGAGGACGAGCGTCTTCCCCTGTCCGTAGAGGACCGAGCCGTGCGGCTGCTCGAGGAAGTCGGTCTTGACCTCCAGCGGGCGCAGCTCACCGGCTTTGCGGCCGTCGGCTCTCATGCGGCTGCCGCTTCCAGCGTCGCGACTTCGACGTGCTCGGCCGTGGCGATCGGAAGCTGCAGGAAGCGTCTCCCCATCTCTCGGAAGAGCGCAGGATCGCCCGTTGTCAGGAAGCGGTAGGCGCCCTCTCTGGACTCTGAGTTCTCGATTCCCTTGCGCGCGAGCGTCTCCGCGACCTCTCGCGCCGTCTCGTCCGCGGAGAAGACGAGCGTCACGCCACGTCCGAACACCCGCTGGAAGACGGGCCGGATCAGCGGGTAGTGGGTGCAGCCGAGAATCACCGTGTCCACGCCGGCGTCCTTGAGTGGGGTCGCATACTCGCGGACGGCGCTCGCCGTCTCCTCGCCGAAGGGGTCGGGCCCCTCGATCAGCGGCACGAGCCGGGGACACGCGGCCTGGACGATGTCGGCGCCGGCGTCGAGCGCTTCCACGAGGTCGGCGTAGCGGCCGCTCGCGACGGTCGCCTCGGTGGCCAGAAGGCCGATGCGCCGGTTGCGGGTCGCCAGCAGGGCCGCGTGCGCTTCGGGCGCGAGCACGCCGACGATCGGCACGGACAGCGTGCGCTGGAGATCCGGGAGCGCCGCCGCCGTGGCCGAGTTGCACGCCGCGACGACCAGCTTCACGCCCTGGCGCTCCAGGTACGCCGCGATCTCTCGGGCAAAGCGGCGGATCTCGGGGAGTGGCCGCGGGCCGTACGGGAGCCTGGCGGCATCTCCCAGGTAGAGGAAGTCCTCGTGAGGGAGGGTGACGAGGCACTCGTGCAGGACGGTCAGGCCGCCCATGCCCGAGTCGAAGACGCCGATCGGCCGCCCGTCCATCCGCGGGATACTACGGCGGCCGCCGGGTGCTCTGGCCTCCAGCCTGGCCTCCTGTGCACATTCCTCGTCTACCCTTCCCGGCCGTGGTGAAGACCTGGACTCTCGGTCTGGCCGCCGCCCTCGTGCTCTTCGTCGGGGACGCGACCGGATCCGCCCTCTCCAAGCAGAGCGTGTCCATTCCGATGGACGACGGCGTGTCCATCTCCGCCACGCTCTACCTGCCGGACGGGGCCGTGCCGGCCGGGGGCTGGCCGGCGCTCGTGTCCCTGCACGGATTCGCCGGCAGAAAGGAAGAGATGAACGCGCTCGTGGAGGGCTATGGCTTCGGACAGAGCTACGTCGTGCTCAACTTCGACGCGCGCGGCCATGGGCAGTCGGGCGGCCTCGTCTCGCTCGACGGACCTCGGGAGATCGCGGACACGCGCGCCATCCACGCCTGGCTCGCCGCGCGCCCCGACGTCGCCGACGCAAAGATCGGTGGGGTGGGCGTCTCGTACGGCGGCGGCGCGGTCTTCAACTCGCTCGTAGCGGGTGTTCCGTGGGGTGCCGTGGTCGCGGTCCAAACGTGGACCGACCTGTATGCGGCGCTAGCGCCGCAGGGTCTCGTGAAGTCGGGCCTCGTCGCCGGGCTCGCGGCTTCGATTCCGGAGGCGAAGCGCGACCCGTCGCTCGTCGCGGCACAGGCTGCGGCCTTCGCAGGGAATGCGCGGGCCGCGCGGCCCTGGGCTGTGGAACGCTCGAGCCTCTCGAAGCTCGGAGCCGTGAGCACGCCGGTGTTCATGGCGCAGGGGCGGCGCGACTTCCTCTTCGGCATCGACCAGGCCGCCCTCGCGTTCAAGCGCCTCCGGGGGCCGAAAGTGCTCTATCTCGGCCTCCACGGACATGCGCCCTCGACCTTCCCGGCCGCCGACACCGGCTTCGTGATGGGTCAGGTCCGCGCCTTTCTCGACTGTCATCTCGGCCAGAGCCCGTGCTCTCGGGCGCCCGCCGCGTTCGCACTCGCTCCCGAAGGCTTCACCGGCGGGCAGCTGCCGTGGACGACGTCGCAGCCGGGGACGACCTCGACCACCGTCGCATTCCCCGGGGTGACGACCTTCGCCCGGACCGGGAAGCTCGTCCGCAGGGGCACAACTCTCCGCAACGGGATCGAGATCTACGGCTCCCCCACCGTGCAGGCGACGATCGCCGCGAGCGGGGGCTGGTCTCGCCTCGTCGCCGTGCTGACCGCTCGCACCCCACAGGGCAAGGAGATCGTGGTCAGCGCCGGCGGGGTTCCCACGAAGAACGGCGTGCAGAAGGTCTCGATCAAGCTCGCGAGCCAGGCGACCTTCATTCCCCGTGGCTCGCGGCTGACCCTGACCCTCGGGTCGTCATCGCTCGCACAGTCGTCGTCGAACCTCCTCTATCTCGACCTGCCGATGCCGCCCAGCGCACGGGTTCGGGTCGGAAACGCGGTGCTCGCGATGCCCGGCCTTCGTAACCCGGTCACCCGGTGATCTCACGAGTTGCGTTCGCCTGCCTCGCCGCGCTCGTGGTCGTCGCTGGCGCGGGCGCGCGACCCACGCAGGATCCGGGCGTCACGCAAACCACGGTTCTCCTCGGCGGAACGGTTCCCCTCACCGGCGAGGCGGCAGCCTTCGGTGCCGTCGGCCCCGGCGCGAAAGCGTACTTCGACCACGTCAACGCGAGCGGCGGCGTGCACGGGCGCCAGATCTCGTACACGTTCTACGACGACGCGTACAACCCGGCTCTGACGGTCCAGCTGACCCGCAAGCTCGTCGAGGAGGACAAGGTGTTCGCCGTCTTCAACACGGTCGGCACGTCGAACAGCCTGGCGATCCGCGAATACCTGAACGTCCAGAAGGTCCCTCAGCTCTATGCCGCGGACGGCTCGCAGGCCATTGGGAGCGGATCGGCTCGCTACCCGTGGACCATGGGCTTCCTCATGAGCTACCGCGGCGAGGGCGACGTCTACGGCAAGAACCTCGTCCAGACGCGCGCGCGCGCGCGAATCGCAGTCCTGTACGAGAACACCGAGCTCGGCCGCGACATGCTCGCCGGGCTCACGCGTGCGATCGCCGGCAAGGGACCGAAGATCGTCGCGAAGGAGTCGTACGAGTTCACGGGCTCCGACGTCACCGGGCAGATCGCGAAGCTGAAGTCCTCGGGCGCCGACACGCTGATGGCGTTCGCCACGCCGAAGTTCTTCATCCAGGCTGCGGTCTCGGCACACAAGCTCGCCTGGAAGCCGCGTCTCTACATCGCGTCCGTCTCGATCGAGCCGGGGATCATGGCCATAGCACGTCACAACGCCCCTGAGCTCACGCGGGGTGCGCTCTCGATCGCCTTCGTGAAGAACCCGAACGACCCGATCTGGAAAAAGGACCGGGCGGTCGCCCTCTACCGGTCGATCATGCGGCGGCACCACCCCTCGGGGCGCGTGACGGACGTCTACAACTGGTACGGGATGACCGTCGCTTGGACGATGGTGGAGACGATCCGGAAGGCCGGCCCGAACCTGACGCGAGCCGGCCTCCTCCGAGCGGCACAGAGCCTGAACCTGCCGCGCAACCCGTTCCTGCTCCCGGGTATCCGGCTGCAGACGTCCAGGACGGACTATCGCCCCATGGAGCATGTCTTCCTCTACCGCTACGACAACAAGGAGTGGGTGAAAGCGAGCGGGCTTCTGCGCGCCCGCGGTTGACCGTTTGCAACACTCGCCGGCAGAGACGTCCGCCGCACAGACACCAACGCCCGTTTCGAACCGAGGAGGAACCCATGAAACGACGCATCGGAACAGTCGCGATCGCACTCGCGTCCATCGCCGCACTCGTCGCCGTGCCGTCGGCGCTCGCGGCATACACGACCCCCAAGCTCGAGGTCAGACAGGTGGGCGCGGTCACGACGTTCAAGCTGACGCAGAGCTCGAGCGACGACCCAACCGCACTCGCCCGCATCTTCGTTCCAACTGGAACATCGCTGACGACATCCCAGCCGGGCGGGACGATCCTCGGTAAGGCATCGGCTCTGCTCAAGCTCCACGGTCTCGCGGGCGCAGAGGTCCCTGTCGAAGGCAATGTGGTCGTCGCCGCTCCCGGCCAGGTCTCGCCGGACACACAGCAACGATGCATCCAGAGCGCGACACCGCTTGCAACCTGGGTGCTGGTGGTCAGCATCGCGGGGAACTCAGTCCCGGTTCCCGTCTATCTCGTTCCGACGTCCGGGGCAGCGCTCGGCCCGGCGTACATTGCGGCATGCTTCACGTCGCCATACCTCTCGGTGGGGCAGGGAGGGCTGGCAGGCGGCCCACAGATCGTGACCGCCGAGTTCGCGGTTCAGGGCGTCTTCTCGCAAGCGACCGCCGGTGCGTTCGTCGCGATCCTGGTGCCATGGACCGTTGGCACCGGCACGCCGAACGTGGCGGGAACGGTCGCCTCACCCGCCTCGATCGCCCCCGGCGCGGTCACCGTCGCAGCGAGGAAGTCCGGTAACCGCGGTATCGGTGCCGTCGTCTCCGGCCGCGTCACACAGGGCGGCCAGGCACGTGCCGGCGCAACCGTCGCGATCTTCGGCGGTCCGAGGGCCAACCGGTTGAAGCGCCTCGGAGTTGTGCGCTCGTCGGCGACCGGCGCGTTCACCTTCCGCGCGAAGACCGGCGTCTTCTTCCGCGCGAACGTCACCGCAGCGGCCGGCGCCGCCCCGGCCCTTTGCACGGCGCTCACCGCGGCGATCGCTCCGGTGCCGTGCGTGAACCCGACGACGAACGGGTTCACGGCACAGAGCCGGGTCATTCGCAAGCGGTAGGCGATCACCCGTAGGGGCCGGGCGTGCCGGCCCCTACGCTTCCGGCATGGCCGCGACCGTCAGGCTCGGCACGTGCAGCTTCGCGGACGAGGGCCTGCTCAAGCACTGGTATCCGAGAGGCGTCTCCTCGCCGAGGGCACGGCTCGCCTACTACGGCGAGCGCTTCGACACCGTCGAGGTGGACTCGCCCTACTACCACCTGCCCGATCCAGACGTGACCGGCCGCTGGGCGCAGCGCACGCCGCCCGAGTTCGTGTTCCACGTGAAGGCGCACGCGAGGATGACCGGGCATGAGCCGGCGGACGACCTGGAGCAGGCGTTCGCAGACTTCAGGGCGTCGCTCGAGCCGCTCGAGCTCTCGGGAAAGCTGAGAGGCATCCTCCTCCAGTACCACCCGCGCTTCGTGAAGTCCGCTGCTGCGAAGCAGGAGCTGGGCGGTGTCCGGGACCTCCTCGATCCGCTCGTCCCGTTGGTCGAATTTCGCCATCGCTCCTGGCTCGAGGAGGACGAGCGAGCCGACACGCTGACTTTTCTCGAACGCCACGGGCTCGCGTACGTCTCCGTCGACGCTCCGCCGACACGTGCGTCGAACGTCCTCCCACCCGTCGCCGCGGCGACCCATCGCGTCGCGTATGTCCGCTTCCACGGCCGCAACGTCAAGACCTGGAACATCAAGGCGGAGAAGTCGTCCGAGCGCTTCAACTGGATGTATTCGCCCGCGGAGCTCGCCGAGTGGGTGGAGAAGCTCGGCCGGCTGATCGAGGACGCGGACGAGGTCTATGCGCTGTTCAACAACAACCGCGACGACTTCGCCCCGCGCAGCGCGGTTCTCCTCCGCGGCCTCCTCGACGAAGCCGGAATTCCGGCGGCGGGCGGCATCGAGCCGCCCCCGCTCGCGCCGACGTTGTTCTAACCGCCTCGGTTGCGAGCCGGATCAGAATCGCGCGCCGTACGCCTCGAGCTGACGGCGTGCCGCGGGGAAGAAACGTTCGAGCGCACGCAGCAGATCGGCCGGGTCGGCGATCCCGTACGCGTTCTCGAGAGCGTAGAGGCGGAGTGCGCAGTCGACGTCTTCCGGCTCCCCGAGTGACGCGAGGGCCTGGACGCCCTGGATGTAGACCCCGTCGGTGAACATCGCTATGTCGAACTCGTCCCAGAAGCTCATCGGCCGGCCGAGCTGATTCCGAACCGGCTCGGGAATCGGGTCGGCGACGAGCTCAGCGAGTCTGCTCGTGAACCTCGCATCCCCCCAGGATGCAAGAGCCTCGTCGAGCCATGGATCGCGGGCCTGGTTGTTTCCGACCAGCGAGTAGAACCACTGGTGGGCGACCTCGTGCGCCGTCCCCTGGCGCGGTGTCGGATCGGTCGTGCTGGCGAACACCAGCGTCGGATACTCCCAGCTGAAGCGATCCGTATCCGTCCCGACCAGCGAGAGCGTGCTCCACGGATAGGGGCCAAAACGGCGGGCGTGCGTCTTGAGGGCAGCTCGTGCCCACCCGAGGTAACGGCGCGCCGAAGCGCGCGTCCCGCGCTCGATGCCGACAGTCAGACGAACGCGACCGGGTGCGGCTGCGGTCCCACGGACTACCGTGAGCCGTCCGACAGCGAGGGCAAAGTCCCGAACGGCATGCGCTCGCCAGCGGCCGCTCGTGACCTGCTCGCCCGACGCGAGCACCTGGAGCCCCCGCGGAGCAGTCACCTTCACGTCGAAGTCGGCCGTCGGTGAGGTCCAGGTCTCCCATCCGATCGACGAGGGCGGATCGGTCTGCCAGCCTTCAGCCGGATTCCACGCGAGGAGCGGGAAGAACGATCCCAGCCTGGCCATCGTCCCGCCGTACAGGCGGTTGGAGGAACTGTCGGGCAGACGGAGCTGCCACGGCATTGACACGACGACCGCCTCGCCGGCGGCGAGCGAGCGCTTCAAGACCAGCGTGGTGGGATTCGGCCGGGCTACGGGGAAACTTGCTCCGTCCAGCTTCACCTCCCCGACGGTGAGCCTCGAGCCCTGCCTCGCCAAATACGGCATGTTCGGCCACAGGCGGAGGACCACTCGATCGGTGGCTCTCTCTGGCGCGAACGTCACCGAGAGCCTGCCGGTGACGCGGCGTAGACCCTCGAGTACGCGCACCGTCAACGAGTAGCGATGAAGCGTTTCCGGCGGCGCCGGGAGCTGGCTGCTCACCGCACAGCTAGCGCCGGTCTCAAGCGGCGCGGCCGCCCCCACCGGGGCTGCCGCCGCGGCGGCTACGAGGACGAGGGCAGCAACGCGCCTCTGCATGGAGCCTTAGTTTCGCACTCTTAGACCCGTCGCGTGCGAGACGAGTCGATCAGGCGGCCGCGTACAGCTGGACGTTCCCATGCTCGCCCAGGCCGACGCGCTCGAGCATCGAGTAAAGCCGCTCCGCGCACTCCGGCGCAGGGAGCAGCTCGAGCGGGCAGAGCTCACCCGTAGTCATGCGCTCGCCGCCCAGGTCGACCAGCCGAGCCTCGAATCCGGCATCGTCCAGGTCCTCGGCCGAGACCGGAAGCCCGATCCAGGTCACTCCGCCGAACCCGCGGGCGCGAACGGTGCCGTCGGGTGCGCGCTCCGGCCTCAACCCGCACGAGCGGTAGTACTCCTCGAGCGCGGCGATCAGCTCGTCTCGGGTCACGCTCATCCCTGTCCGACGATGGCAGACAGCGCGGATGGCAAGGCGCCGTTCTTACCAGTGCCTGGCACAGCAAGTGCCACGAGAGAGCGCCGATTCATCCACAGCGGCGCTGGCTAGAGTCGTCTCCTTGCGCATCCTCTCGGTCACACACGGGCCGACCGTCCCCGGAGGCGTCTTCGACGAGGTCGTCGTGGCCGCCGGGCACGATCTCGAGCGCTGGGTCGTCCCGCTGGGCGGGATGCCGCAGCCGGTCTCGACCTATGACGCGCTGATGACCTTCGGCGGCTCGATGCACCCCGATCAGGACGCGCAGTTCGGGTGGCTCGAGCGCGAAGCCGAGATGCTCGCGCAGGCGCTGGCCGAGGGCGTCCCCGTGCTCGGCGTCTGCCTCGGCGCCCAGCTGCTCGCGCGCGCGGCGGGAGCGCGAGTCGGGCCGGCGCCGGCGGCGGAGATCGGCTGGTTCGAGGTGGAGCTGACTCCGGAGGGCATCAGCGATCCCGTGCTCGGCGTGCTGTCGCCGCGGACCGAGGCGTTCCAGTGGCACCACTACACCTTCGAGATACCTCGCGGTGCCACCGAGCTTGCGCGGAGCGCCGTATGCACGCAGGCGTTCCGGGTCGGCGAGCGCGCCTGGGGGATCCAGTTCCACGCCGAGGTGACGCTCGAGATGCTGCGGGCGTGGACGAACGAGGATCCCGACGAGCTGCCCGTCAACACCGAGGAGTTCCTCGCCGCAGCCGAGACTCGGATCGCCGGCTGGAACGAGCAGGGCCGAGCGCTCTGCGCCGCATTCCTGAAGGCGGTAGGACGCTGATCGATGCTCGCGCTTCCCACCGAGGCAGAGGTTCTCGAACGACTGGTTGCATGGGGCGAAGCGCACCGATCGATCCGCGCCCTCATCCTCACCAGCTCCCGAGCGAGATCCGATGACTCCGTCGATCTGCTCTCCGACTACGACCTGATCGTCGCCGTCACCGACATCGCCGCCTTCACCGCGAACGACGACTGGGTGTCGGCGTACGGCAGGCCGCTCGCTCGATGGGGTGACCGACACGAGCTCTACGAGACGACGACGTCCTTCCTGGGGGTCGTCTATGCCGACGGCGTCAAGGTCGACTACACCGTCTGGGCGGACGCTCTGCTCGAGCGCGTCGCGGAAGCCGAAGGGCTGCCAGAGGATCTGGACGTCGGCTACCGCGTGCTCCTGGACAAGGACGGGCGGACGTCGGGATGGGAGGAGCCGACCTATCGAGCTCACATCCCCGCCCCACCGACCGAGCTGGAGTATCGCGCGATCATCGAGGAGTTCTGGTGGGACACGACGTACGTCGCCAAGGCCCTCTGGCGCGAGGAGGTCGTCTTCGCCAAGTTCGCACTCGACTACGACGCGAAGCTCGTCGCGCTACGCCGCGTCCTCGAATGGCGGATCGAGCTCGACCACGACTGGGCGTTGCGACCGGGTGCATACGGACGCCGCCTCGAAGGACGGCTCCCCGCCGACATCGCCGCTGAGCTCGCGAGCACGTACGTCGGGACGGAGGTCGAGGAGAACTGGAACGCCCTCTTCCGCACGACGGCGCTCTTCCGCCGAGTTGCCGGCGAGGTCGGCGACGCGCTGGGCTACGCCTATCCCCTCGACGTGGACGAGGCGGTCACCGCCCACCTCGAGAAGATCAGGCAGCTCCCTTCACGGCACGGAGGGCAATAGCGGGTCGCGCGACCACTCGTGCCAGGAGCCGGCGTAGTTCCGGGCCTTGTACCCGGCGCCCTGGAGCACCTGCACGGCGAAGCCGGAGCGGCTGCCCGAATGGCAGTACGCGACGATCTCGGTTCCTTCGGTGAGCGCGACCAGCGCGCGTACCTCGTTGGCCGAGCGGCACTCGAGCAATCGGTCGAGCGGCAGGTTCCGCGCGCCGGCGATGTGGCCTTGGCGAGGGTCGCACGGAGCACCGGCCGCACCGCTGAACTCCTGCGTCGTCCTCACGTCCAGCACGGCCAGACCCTCCTCCCCCAGCCGCACGCGGAGCTCGCCGAGAGCTATGTCTGCCACTGCTCCAGGAACTCCAGGAGCACGGCGTTGAAGCGCTCCGGCTGCTCGAGTGTCAGCAGGTGACCGGCACCCTCGAAGATCTCCAGTGAGCCTCGGATGGCGCTGTCCGCGAGGGCGCGAGCTTCATCCACGGACACCAGCTCGTCCCCGTCGCCGACGCAGACGAGCAAGGGCCCGCCGAAGGAGGCCGCGACGCCGGAGAGGTCGAGACGGTCGCGCATCGCCTCCTGCGCGACCGCGAGCTGCTCCGCCTCGACGTCGGTGTCGAGATCGTCGGGAACCCCTTTCTCCCGCAACCTGGAGATCAACTCGGTTCGATCGACGCGCCGCCGCATGTCGTCGGCTCCTGCCTTCGACCCCGCGAGGATGATGCCGACGACACGCTCGGGAGCACGTCGCGCGAGCGCGAGGGCGCAGTAGCCACCCATCGACGCTCCCACCGCGACGAAGGGCCCGTCGAGCTCGTCGAGAAGCCGGGCTGCCCAGCCGTCGATCGACGCCTGGCGCCCGTACAGGCGAGGGGCGAAGGCTCGGAACCCGGCGGCCTCGAGCGCCACGACCTGTTGCTCCCACATCGACTCGTCGGGCGGCCACGCGTGGAGGAGCATGACGTTCATCGGCGCTCGATCCGTAGTGCGCCCGCGATCGCCGGCGCATCGGCATACCCGTGCTCGGCGCCGGCGACGCCCATCGCTCCGGCGAGCTCGACGATGAGCTCCCGCGCGGGAGCGAGCTCCGCGGGTGTCGAGGCGGTGACTGCGATTCGGCGCACCGACTCGGAGTCGGCGCCGGTCAAGCGAGACACGACCCTCGGATTGGCGGCGAGCCCGACGACGTCTCCGGAGGGCAACGGCCCGTAGAACTCGGGAACGGACAGGTACTCGTCGACGATGCGCCCGCGCTCGAAGAGGATCATGCGAAGGAGCTCGTCCCGTTCGACCCCGAGCAGCAGGGTCACCGATCCCATCCGGTCCGAGAGCTCGCGCGCAAGTCGGCGCAGCATGTCCGGATTGCGGTCACAGACGTCGTCGTACACGGCGATCCACCCGTTTCTGGGCGGTGCGAGCAACGAGCCACGCGAGCCGCCGGGGAGGCGCGGGACGAACTGCCGAACCGCGTGCTCGACCGCGCTCACGTTGTCGGTCTGAATGTGGATCGAGCCGAACGACGAGGCTTCCTGCTTGCCGAGCTTCGCTTCGAGCGCTTCGATCGAGCCGGTCATGATCACGACCTCGTCGCGGAGTCCCCAGCGCGCGTAGAGCGAGCGAGCGCCCGCGTTCGAGGCGACGACCTCCAGATCGAGCTGTTCGATGCCCCGCTCCCGGAACGCGGTGAGCACCTCTCGCATCAGATCGGTCCCGACGCCGCTTCGGCGGTCCTCTCTGTCGACGTAGAGGTCGGTGAGCGTGCCGAAGCCGGGGGCTCGCTCCCGGGCCAAGGCAAACCCAACCGGCTTCTCGTTGTCGTCGAGCGCGACGAAGGCGATCTCCGACTCGAGGATCTCCCCGATCTCCGCGAGCTCCTTCTCGTGATCGGCGGGTCCCTCGTGCGTCGGCGGGGGGATCTCGTGGTCGAACTCGCGCCAGAGAGCCGCGATCGCGTCGAAGTCGTCGCGAGTCGCGCGGCGGACGTTCATCCGGCCATCCTGGCGCCCGCGAGCAGGAACTGCGCGGACAGGTTCTGGAAGGGAGCGAAGCGGTCACCCATGGTTCGGACCTCCGGGATCGTGAGCGGGCGGCCGTCAGCGTAGAACGCCGACACCGCCTTCCGCACGCCGAGGTCGCCGGCAGGCCACGCGTGCGGGCGGGCGAGGTGGCGCGCGAGGAACCAGTCCGCGGTCCAGCGTCCGAGCCCAGGGAGCGCCGTCAGAGCAGCGATGACCGCGTCGTCGGGAAGGAGAGCGAGCACGTCGAAGTCGAGATCGGAGCGGGCGAGCCCGACCACGTACTCGGCCTTCTTCTGCGAGAACCCGAGTGCGGGAAAGTCCCGCGGGTCGG
This sequence comes from uncultured Actinomycetes bacterium, assembly GCA_963840705.1. Classification (GTDB taxonomy): domain Bacteria; phylum Actinomycetota; class Thermoleophilia; order Gaiellales; family Gaiellaceae; genus GMQP-bins7. Next base: position 105,613 of record CAWIZT010000016.1, read on the forward strand.
CGAGTGCGACGGCTTCGCGTGCCGGAAACTCCCAGGCGACCTCGTGCTTCACTCCGAAGCGCTGGACGAAGCGTCCGCGAATCGCCGCGGCGGCGCGGAGCGAGATCTGCTGGGTCGTGATCGCGACGACGAGCGCCTCGAACGGGCGCGGGTTCAGCGTGGGACGAAAGCCGTGGAGCGTCTCGGTGATCGGGCCCAGGATCGGATCGCGAGCAGCCCACGCTCGAAAGGAGTCGAGATCGAAAGGAAGTCCGAGCAGCCGCGCGACCTCCTCGGCGGAGTCGGAGGTCCCCGGCTCCACGCGAACCCCACCGGGCGCCGCGTCGATCCGCACTTCCGTTCCGGCGACGACTCGATGCAGGCCGTCCTCGTGCCACACCGTCGCCCCGTCCGAGCCGAAGTCGCGAAAGCGGACGGTGGAGAGGTGGAAGTCGTACGGCTGCGGGACGCGGATGCGCACTCAGAGCGCTCGTCCGAGCTGGTCGAAGTCGTCGAAGCGCTCGAAGGGAACACCGCGAGACTCGAGGTAGTCGGCCAGGCCGTCCCGGGCGAACACGCGCGACGCCGCGAGCGCGACGCAGCGATCCGAGAAGCCGTCGCCGACGTAGACGAAGCTGCCGTCGAGTCCACGCACGTCCGCGCGCTTGCACGGCTCGCCGCAGACGGGGCACGGCTCCGCGTTCCGGAAGAGCGCCTGCCAGCCCTCTGGGCGCGCGTCGACCCGATTGGCGACGACCTGGAGCTCGAATCCCTCGCGCTCGAGCACGGGCTCGATCAGCTCGTGGAACCCACTCGAGACGACCAGCGGCCGATGCGCGTGCGCGAAGTCGTCGAAGCCGGGGCGTAGGCGCACGTTCTCGCGTACCCACTCGACGACCTCGTCCAGCGGCGCCCGAACGCTCTCGAACTCGAGGGCGATCACCTCGTGCAGCGTCAGGTCGCGGCCGAGCAGGTTCTCCGCGGCATCGTAGATCCTCTCGTCGCCGAACTCGAGCAGCACGAGGTGGAGCGCGTCCGTCTCCGTGACGGTGCCGTCCCAGTCGACAACGACCCGCATCAGAGCTCGATCGCGTGCACCGACTGCGAGAACTGCCCGATCCCTTCGACCTCGAGCCCGACGACGGAGGCAGGCTCGATCCTCTCGACGACCCCGAGCGCTGGCCCCGCGATCACGTCACCGGGCGCGAGCGTCGTTCCCTCGGCGGCGAGAGCCCGAGCCGCCTGCCAGTCGAACCCCTCGAACCGGAGCCGGAGCACCTCGTCGTCGAAGACGCGCACGCTGCCCAGTGGAGCTGGGAGCGCCTCGTCGAGAGTGACGACCACCGGCCCCAGCCCGAACGCGAAGTCGCGATCCTTTGGAGTGGGGAGGTCCGGCGCCCGCCACTCGGCGAAGATCGTGAATCCGGCGAGCTCACCGTTGGCTCCGACGATCGCGGCCAGTCGCGGATACAGATCCAGCCAAGCCCAGTCGCCAGCAGTTCGGTGCTCCACCTCGGTGGCAGGCCCCGTAATCGCCGCGGGGTTCCCGAACGCAAACGACTGCTGCTCTTCGAAGATCCGAACGGACGGAGGGTTGAGCACCGGCGCCAGCAGGCAGACACCGCCCAACGGATACACCGCATGCTCCCGCGCCGACGCGCCACCGGTGAAGAAGGCCTGCAGCGTCTGCGCGGCGAGCTGGATCACGTGCTCTCCGTCGATGCGCCCCACCCAGCCACGCTTCATGGGGCGGTCGACCGGATGGAACATGCAGAGCTTCACGGCTCGGTGTGCACCACGACATCGGCGATTCCGGGCACTGCTTCGCGCACGCGCTCCTCGACCGCGCTTGCAAGGGCGTGCGCCTCTGCGAGGGACGCCTCGCCGGCGAGCCCGAGCGTGAGAAAGGCGACGAGGCCGTCGTCGGTACGGACGAAGCGGAGCTCGCGGGGCGCCGTTCCGGCCTCCTCTCGAACGACACGCTCCAGGGCTCCGACGTCCACGTCGACCTCCTCCGCGGCGGCGGCCTCCGTGAGCGGCTCCAGATGCGTGCGCACATCCTCGACCTCGGGCACTGCCGAGAGGATCGCGCGCTCGACCTCCTCCGCAATGTCGTGCGCCCGATCCAGCTCGAGGCCCCCCGGAAGCTTCAGATGGAGCGAGACCTCCATCCGTCCGTCGACCTCGAGGACGCCCAGGTTGTGGATCTCCCGCACCTCCGGAACGCAGAGCGCGGCCGCCAGCACCCGCTCCCGGAGCTCCGCGTCCGCACCGCGTGGCTCGACGTGCACGACCACGTCCGCATGGGGAAGCCGCTCGCGGAGCGCGTCCTCGACCCGGTCCGCCGCGGCATGGCCCTGCCCGACCGCGGCGCCCGGAGCGATCCCGATGACGACATCGGCGAAGTGCCCTCCGCCCGACTCACGCACGCGCAGCCGCCGGAGCTCCACCGGGGGGTCGAGGGCGTCGATTGCCGCGCGAGCCGCGTCCTCGGCGTCGACCGGAGTCCGGTCCATGAGCACGTGGACGTTCCGGCGGAGAAGGCGCGAGGCGGCAGCGATCACGAGCGCCGCGACGAACAGCGCGGCGATCGCGTCGCCTGCGGGAAAGCCGAGCGCCGCGGCGGACAGGCCGGCGAGCACGGCAAGCGTCCCGGCCAGGTCGCTGCCGAAGTGGAGCGCGTTCGCAAGGAGCGCGTCGCTGCGGTAACGGCGCGCGGCGCGCAACGAGACCGAGGTCCGCATGGCGTCGATGGCGATCACGAGCCCGATCGCGGCGAAGGTCCACCAGGTCGCGTCCACCTCTGACTCGATGGCACCGGTCAAGCGCGCGAGAGCGAGCCCGCCGATCAGGACACTGACCAGGATCAGGAACGTCGCCTCGGCGAGCGCGGCCAGGTGCTCGGCCTTGCCGTGACCCCACGGATGTCCGGTGTCGGCAGGGCGAACCGCGACCGAGACGGCGAAGAACGTGAGCAGCGCGGCTGCGAGATCCGTGCCCGAGTGCGCAGCTTCGGCCAGCAGCCCGAGGCTCCCGCTGGCGAGCCCCGTCGTCAGCTTGATCGCGATCAGCAGGCAGGCGGCCCCGATCGAGATCAGGGCAGTGCGACGCTGCGGTGACATGGATGGGATCGTAGGGGCCGGGCATGCCCGGCCCGCCTATCCTCCGCGCGTGAAGATGTGTCCCAACTGCGGTCACGAGAACGCGGACGGCGCGCGTTTCTGCTCGGTTACGCCCGCAGGCTCGCCACCGAGGCTCACGGGAGAGGGTCGCCGCCAGGAGGCGGAGGAACAGCTCGAGCAGGCACTCGCGTTCCATCGCTCCGGTGGGAGCGCGACGCGGTACGTCCGCGAGGGTGAGGCGTTACTCGCCGCGGCGGGTTAGAGATTCCCTCGTAGCGCCTGCTCGCGCTCGATCGCCTCGAAGAGCGCCTTGAAGTTCCCGATCCCGAAGCCGCGGGAGCCGTGGCGCTCGATGACCTCGAAGAAGAGCGTCGGCCGGTCCTCGACGATCTTCGTGAAGAGCTGGAGGAGGTAGCCCTCCTCGTCTCTGTCGGCGAGGATGCCCATCGAGCGGAGATCCGCCCAGTCCTGGTCGATCTCCCCCACGCGCTCCTCCACGTCGTCGTAGTACGTGTCGGGCGTGTTGATGAACAGGACGCCGTGCTCGCGGAGCGCGGCGACGGTCTTGACGATGTCCTTCGACTGCATCGCCACGTGCTGCACGCCCGGGCCGCCATGGAACTCGAGGTACTCCTCGATCTGGCTCTTCCGCTTGCCCTCGGCCGGCTCGTTGATCGGGAACTTGATCTTTCCCTCGCCGTCCGTCATCACCTTCGACATCAGCGCCGAGTACTCGGTCGAGATGTCCTCGTCCGAGAAGTGGGTGAGCTGCGTGAACCCGAGCACGCGCTCGTAGAACCCGACCCACTCGTCCATGCGGCCGAGCTCGACGTTGCCGACGACGTGGTCGATCGAGATCAGGCCGATGCCGGGAGACGGGTTTCCGTTCGGAGAGACCGAGACGAAACCGGGCAGGTACGGGCCCGCGTACTCCGAGCGGTTGACGAACGTATGCACGTTGTCGCCGTAGGTCCCGATGGTCGCGAGCTCGATCCGGCCGTGGTCGTCCTCGGCCCAGTGGGGCTCGACGAGGCCGCGCGCGCCCCGCTGCACCGCCTGCCGGTACGCGTTCGTCGCGTCGGGAACGGCGAGAGCGACGTCTCTGACGCTGTCGCCTTTGGCGGCCGCCCATCTGCAGATCTCGCTGTCGCCGCGAAGCCCGCTCGTCAGCACGAGGCGGATGTCTCCCTGCTCGAGCACGTACGAGGCGCGGTCGCGGACACCGGTCTCGGGGCCTGCGTAGGCCGTCCGCGCGAAGCCGAAGGCGTTCTCGTAGAAGTACGCCGCCTGCTTCGCGTTCCCGACCCAGATCTCGAGGTGGTCCCAGCCGTCGATCGGCATGAAGTCGTGGTCGCTCATGCCCCGGATTCTAGTCGGTACGCCGCCTGGACCACGGGTGCGCGGCGGCGCATTACGAGGATCCCGAGCCCGATCAGCACACCACCCGCGATCTGCACGGCGGTGAGCGTCTCGTCGAGGAACCAGACGGCGAGGATGGCCGCGGCGAACGGAAGGAGGTTCGCGAAGATCGCGGCATGGGACGGCCCGACGCGCCCGATCGCGGTGAACCAGAGCACGTTCGTCAACACCAGCGGCCCGACGATCGCATAGCCGAGCGCGAGCCACACCCCCCAGCCGAGGTCCCGAGTAGTCCTGGCTCGTCGTCTGAGGCGCGCTGATCGCGAAGAGCGGAACCCACATCGCAAGCAGGACGACGGCGCTTATCCGGTACGGCGAGTAGCTCCGCATCAGCGGCGCGATCCCGACCGAGTACGCCGGCCCAGGTGACCGCCATCCCGACCGCGAGCAGGTTCCCGCCGAGATCGCCCGACAGGTCTCCGCCCGAGCCAGCCGCGACGAGCGCCACACCGCCGAACGAGACGGCGGCGGCCAGTGCGGTTCGCAGCCGTGATCCGCTCGACGCCGATCAGGTACGAGATGAGCACGGTGAAGACCGGAGTCGTCCCCAGGATGAGCGCGGCCGTCGCGGCGGTCGTCAGCTCGAGAGCGTAGACGAAGCAGATCTGGTTCAGCAGGAGCGCGGTGACGGCCAGGCCGAGGAAGCGCCAGGACGCCGCACCGCGAACGGCCAGCGATCTTTCGACCGCGATCGTCAGCCCGGCGAAGAGCGCTGTGGCGACGCCGTAGCGCACGGCCGCATAGGCGAGCGGCTCGAAGCCGTTCGTAAGCACGTACTTCGTCACCGGGAAGTTGAACGCCCACATCAGGACCGCGCCGATGAGGAGAACGTCCGTCGCAGCGGCCCGGTTCCTCATCTCCGGACGCTACCGAGGCGAATTGATAAGACACGGACGTGAACGCGTCCGCCGGCGATCGTCGCGTCCGCTTCCGATCGCTCCATGAACGGGAGCAGCTCTTCGTGATGCCGAACCCGTGGGACGTCGGGTCGGCGAAGCTCCTCGCTTCAGCGGGCTTCGAGGCGCTTGCCACGACGAGCGCGGGACTCGCCTGGGCCCTGGGAAAGCACGACCAACAGGTCACGCGGAACGAGCTGGTCGCACACGTCGGGAGCCTGACCGAGGCGACGGGCCTTCCGCTGAACGTCGACAGCGAGCGCTGCTACCCGGACGACCCCGGCGGTGATCGCCGAGACCGTCGCGCTCCTGGCGGACGCCGGAGCTGCGGGGTTCTCCATCGAGGACTTCGACCCGGACGCGGACGCCATGGACGACATCGAGCTCGCCTCCGAGCGCGTCGCGCTCGCCGCGGAGGCCTCCCGAGCGCTGCGCCGAGCCGATGGTGCTCACCGGGCGCGCGGAGAACCACATCCGCGGCGTCGACGACCTCGACGACACCATCGCCCGGCTGATCGCCTATCGCGACGCCGGAGCCGACGCGGTCTACGCACCAGGCCTGACCGATCTCGACCAGATCGCGGCCGTCGTGAGAGCGGTCGGCGTGCCGGTGAACGTCCTCGCGCTCCCGAGCGGCCCCACCATCGCCGAGCTCGCTTCAGTCGGCGTGCGGCGAGTCTCCGTGGGAAGCCTGCTCGCCGCGGCCGCCTACGGGGCGCTCGTGGCCGGAGCCCGTGAGCTGCAGGATCGAGGCACGTCTCGCTACGCCGAGTCTTCGGTCTCGCGTGCGGCGTTGAACGACGCGTTCGGCGACTGAGCGCGAGCGATCTGAGGCGTCTCGAATCGGCGCTCTCTTTACAGCGCCTGTCGCTGTAAGCGTCGAAAGTTCGCGCCAATCTGTCCACCGTTAGGCTGCCGCGTATGGCCGAGCCCACCCGTGACGACATCGACGCCCTCGTCGGCCCCGCGACACCGCACTTCGCCTACCAGCTGCGCGCACGCGTTCGGGAGCTGATCCAGGACCTCCCGGCCGAGCACCGGTCCGCCGCTACGGCGAGGAGAAGATGGAGCTTCTCGACCGGCTCGGCTACTCGTCTTCACTCGCCGCCGACACCGCTCCCGAGCCGCGCAGCCGGATCGGCTGGGAGACGGTGCCCTCGTCGGCGCCCGTGTCGGACCCGCAGCTTCCGCGCGAATGACGTTCGTGGGAGCTTCCGTCCTGGTGACGGGAGGGTCACGCGGGATCGGCAAGGCGATCGCCCTTCGCTTCGCGTCGCTCGGAGCGAGCAGGGTGGCGATCGGCTACATGCGAGGCGATCAGGCGGCCGAACAGACCGCGTCGGAGCTGACCGAGCTCGGCGCCGAGCCGATCCTCGTCCGCGGAAACGTCGCCTCTCAGCGCATCGCCGAGGAGGTCGGCGCGCTCGGCTCGCTCGACGTCCTCGTCCACGCCGCTGCGACCGGAGTCATCCGGCCTGCGCTCGAGACCGAGGACAAGCACTGGGACTGGACGCTCTCTGCGAACGCGCGTGCGCTCCTCTCGCTGACCCGAGCCGCCGCTCCCTCGATGCCTGCGGGCGCGTCGATCCTCGGGATCTCCAGCCTCGGCTCCTCTCGCGTGCTGGACAACTACTCGCTCGTCGGCGCGTCCAAGGCCGCCCTCGAGGCGCTCGTCCGCTACCTCGCGGTCGAGCTCGCGCCGCGCGGGATCCGCGTCAACGCGGTCTCCGCGGGCGTCGTCGAGACCGGCGCCCTGGAGCACTTCCCGAACAAGGAGGCGATGCTCGAGATGGGGAGGCGCAACCCGGTCGGCCGGATCGTCTCGCCCGAGGATGTCGCCGCCTGCGTCACGTTCCTCTGCTCACCCGAGGCAGAGATGATCCGTGGCCAGACCGTGGTCGATCGACGGCGGCTGGTCGCTGCTCGCCGCGCTGCAGCCCTACTGGCGCATGAAGCCCTGGCGGGCCGCAGAGACGAGCGCGACCGCCTCGGGAAAGAGCACGCGCATCGCGTCGCGGAGTGCAAGCGCCTGCGCGTCGGCCGAGCCCTCGGCCTGAATCTGCGAGAGCGCGGCGGCGGTCAGCTCGACAGCGGTGTTCAGGGTGAGCGTCGCGTACTGCTCGCGCTGCGCATCCTGAACCGACTCCGCCTGCTTCTCGGCAAACTCACGCAGCGCCCCGAGGAGGTCCTCGGGATCGCCGCCGAACGGAAAGAAGCCGCCGCCCTCCACCGCCGCATTGTAGAGACTGGGCATCCCCGGCCTCCTACGACAACGGGAACGCGGTACCCGGCCTCGATCTCCCGCTGGAGCTCTCCGACGGCGTCCTGCGAGCCCTTCAGCGCAGCCGTGAACGGCGACGCAGCCATCGGGTCGAGCTCGCGCTCGAGGCGCCTCGTGGCCGTGCCGATCTCGTCGAGCCGACTCGGCGTCGCAAGCTGTGGCGGCACCGCGAGCACGTCTCGAAGCTCCCGAGCGGCCTCCACCGCCGCCTCGATCCCCGGCGGCGCCTCGGTCGTCCGCAACTCTTCGAGCCGCGCGATCAGCGCGTCCAGGTCTCCCCCGCCCGCGGCGTCCGTCGCGACCTCGCAGAGCGCTGCGATCGACACGGCCTCGCGCAGCTCCACCCTGCTCGCAACCGGGCTTCCGTCATCTCGAACGGCCAGCCAGCTCCGCCGGCCGTCGGCGTCGTCGAAGGCGCACAGGTACACGCGTCCGCCGGAGATCGGCGCCGTCGGGATGACGCCCGAGACCGCGTCCCCCGACCGCGGCGTGCGCGCTCGCCAGACCGGCAACCCGCTCGATGTCGTCGGCGAGGCTCACGTCGCCAGAATACGACCCAGTGTCGTCACGAACCGCCCACGCCCGCAGCGCTCTTCGCGCCGCTCGGTCCCTCGTACGATCGCGTCGGCGCCGTGCTCTCGCTGGGGCAGGATCCGCTCTGGCGGCGCTTCCTCGTCTCGCGTCTTCCCGCCGACAGTGGGCACGTCCTCGACGTCGCAACGGGAACCGGCCTCGTCGCCGCCGAGCTCCTGAGCGCCGCGGCTTCCGCGTGACCGGGCTCGACCAGAGCGAGGAGATGCTCGCGGTCGCCCGCCGCAGGCTCGGATCACAGGCGAGCCTCGTGCACGCATCCGCGGAGTCCATCCCGTTCGCCGACGCAACCTTCGACCACCTCACCTTCACCTATCTGCTCCGCTACGTCGACGACCCCGCCGCGACGCTCGCTGAGCTGGCGCGCGTCGTCCGGCCCGGCGGCACGGTCGCGTCCCTCGAGTTCGGCGTCCCGCGCGGGCCCGCGCGGCCGCTCTGGGACCTCTACGTCGGGATCGGCCTTCCGCTCGCAGGTCGGCTGCTGCGAAACGGCTGGGACGAGGTCGGCGGCTTCCTCGGGAGGCTCGATCCGGGAGTTCTGGCCGCGCTACCCGCTCGAGCGCCAGCTCGAGCTCTGGCAGCGGCGGGACTGCGGCGGGGTCGAAGTGCGCCGCCTGAGCCTCGGCGGCGGGGTCGTCATCTGGGGCACGAAGGATTGAGGCCGTCCTGGTACGCGCTCGAGCGGGGTGGCTGGCGCGACTACGTCACGCTTCTCCACCCGCCGTACACCGCGTGGCATCTCTCGTACGTCGTCATCGGCGGCTGTCTGGCGCCCGCGATCGCGTGGGGACGGCTGGGCGCAGCGGTCGCCGCGTTCGCGCTGGCCGTCGGCGTGGGAGCGCACGCGCTCGACGAGCTCCGGGGACGGCCTCTCGCGCACGACGATCCCGGACGCCGTCCTCGTCGCGCTGGCGACAGTCTCGATCGGCGCCGCCTGTGCGATCGGACTCGTCGGGGCGGTCGACGCTTCCGCCCGTGGCTCGCGCTGCTCGTGGCTCTCGGGCTGTTCCTGGTCGTCGCCTACAACCTCGAGCTGGCGGGCGGACGGTTTCACTCGGACCTCTGGTTCGGGCTGGCGTGGGGCGGATTTCCGGTGATCTGCGGGTACGCGGCCGTCGCCGGCAGACTCGAGCGTCGAAGCCGTGCGTTGCGGCGGCATTCGCCGTGCTCCTCTCGCTCGCGCAGCGCGCGCTCTCGAACCGCGTTCGGTTCGTTCGCCGACGCGTCGTCGCCGTGCACGGCGAGCTCGAGCTGCAGAGACGGCAGCCGGGACGACGCTGGACGAGGCGTGGCTCATCGCCGCCGAGGAGCTCGGCCTGCGCCTGCTCGCCGCAGCGACGCGTCGTGCTCGCTGCGACCCTCGTCGCGCTTCGGCTCTGATGCCGACGCCAGCTTCCGAAACTCGCTCGGCGTACCACCCGTCAGCCTCTTGAACCGCGCAGCGAAGTAGAACTGATTCTCGAAGCCGGACTGACGCGCAACCTCGTTCACGGGCAACAAGGTGACCGCGAGCAGTTGCTTCGCCCTTCCGAGTCGTTGCCGTTCCGCGTAGTCGCGAGGTGTCGTTCCCGTCTCGTGGCTGAAGAGATGGGCGAGGCGTGACGGGGACAGATGAACGGCGTGCGCGAGCTCGCCGACGGAGACCCGGCGGTGGAGGTTGTGGTAGAGGTGGTCGAGCGCCTCGACGATGCGAGGGTCGAGACGACGGCGGGCAGGATTCTGGATATCGAACCAGAGAAGCGCCGTTTCGAGCCTGTTGAGCGCGAGTCGATGGGCGTGGGGCAGCCCGGAGACCGCCAGCCGGTCAGCCTCGCGGAGACAGGCTTCGATCCGGTCCAAGAGCGGCGACCTCGAGACCCGCATGTGCAGGACACCTGGCGCGAGCTCGGGCCAGCGGATCAGCTCGAGCCAGTCTGGCGGCGGGACGAAATGAGCCCAGACGACCTCCCAGGTGCTCGCTGCGTCGCCGCCGAAGTCCTGCGGTGCACCGGGGAGATAGAGGACGGTGTCCCCGGGGCCGAGTAGCACGTCCCCATCGGGCAAGCCGATCAGGGCCGCGCCCGACAGCGTGTGCAGCAGCAGCCAGTCGTCGGTCCCTCCCGGACGCCAGCACCGGTCGTGCTGCCGACGCTCGTGGCCGGTGAGGATGCGGTCGTAGAGCGGCGGTGGCGGGGTCGGCGTTCGCATAGCAGAATCGTGTATGAACGGAGCACGTTCGTCGATGGCCGGGCGGATGTCCCCGCGGCACTCTGCCGTGATCGATGGGTGCCGTGCCTCCCCTTGCCGGAGTCGCCACGTACGCCGAGACGATGCGTGCGGACCTCACGGTCGACGAGACCGTGAAGACGTTGCGGCGGTTGGCGCGCATCGAGCGCCGCACGCTGCTCGTCCTCGCCGCACATCTGAGTGCTGTGCCGGAATGGGAGGTGAAGTGCGCGCTGGCACTTCACCTCTGGCAAGACGCCGAGCACTGTGGGTGGTTGCGTGAACGTGTGCCGGAGATGCGGAAACCACCCCACTACCTCGACCGACCGGACGATCCTGCGCTCGAGGCGTTCTTCGAGGAGGTCGTTCGCTCTCGCTCGACGCGCGAGCTGCTGACCGGCGTCTACCGGGTCCTCAAGCCGAGCTTGCTCGAAGCGATCGACGCGCACCGTCGCCGGGCCAACCCGCTCGCAGACCACCCCACCCTCCGGCTGCTTCGCTTCCTGGCCCTCGAGGAGCGCGAGCAGGTCGACTGGGGCGAGGCGGCTCTCGCGGCGCTCGGAGGGGCCGACGAGGAGTGGGAACGTCACCTGACCGCGTACCTCCGTGCCGCGGGCGGGGCAAGCGGCGATCACGAACGCGCAGGTGTGCTCCCGCCGGCTCGGGCAGCGGAGCCCCTCGAGCTCGTGCGCGTGCCCCGCCGCGACGAGCGTTTTTCACGGCTCTGGGACTCCCGCGGACGGCTTCCCTACGACGAGCGGCCGCACGAGGAGATCAACTGGCGCATGCTCTACGTGCGCCTGACCGAGATGCACGCCGTCGAGCTCGTCGCCCTCACCTTGTACGAATGGCCGGACGCGACCTTCGACGTCCATCGCGACCTGGCGCGCCATCTCTGGGACGAGGCGCGTCACTCGATGTTCGGTGAAGCGTGGTTCGAGACGCACGGAGTCGACTGGCAAGCGGTGCCGCACGACCTCAGCTTCGCGTCCTTTTCCAACTCCGAGTTCACGCCACACGAGCGCTATGCGCTGCTCTATGCCGCCGAGCACACGGCGATGCGCAAGGACGGCAAGCGCGCCCAGGCCGAGGCCGCGGCCGCGTCCGGCGACCCGCTGGCAATGCTCTACCAAGACTTCGACTGGGCCGACGAGGTGCTCCACGTCCACCTCGGACGACGCGTGCTGCTCGAGCACGTCTACGCGACGACGAAGGAGCTCGACGATGCCGCAGATCGCATCTGGGAAGTCTTCGACCGGGTTCCGGAGGCGGACCGTGCGCTGCCGCGATCAGATTGGTGGGACGAGTTCTACGCCGAAGTTCGCAGTCACTCCACGGTCGCCGCCGCGGATCCGTGAATCAACGTTTGATGTCCTAGCCGGTAGCGGCGCGGTGTAAAGCCGTAGCGCAGCGTGAAAAGCCGGTAGAAGTGGCTGAGATTGCCGATTCCCAGTCGGCCGCGATGCGGGCGATGGGAAGGTCGGTCATTCTCAGCTCTGCCGCTGCGCGGGTCAGTCGGAGCTCGTTGATCAGCGACGTCGCCGTGTCGCCGGTTCGCTCTCGGATGACGCGGTTGACGTGCTCGCGACTTCAGGTCGTCCCGCCGTCGAGCCCGCTCACGCTTCGGCGCTAGCCGCTTCGAACCAGCCGGCACGCGAGTTCGGAGACGACGCCGTGTCCACGGACGCCGACCGCCGACGCGCCCAGCGCACGCCGTTTGCCAGCACCCGCTTGATCTCGGGCTGGTGGTAGACGGGAAAGGTCTCGTGGCCCGGGCTGAAGTAGAAGATGCGGCCCGTTGCCACGCGTCCAACAACAGCCGCTGCGAAACACCTCGCCACCGGCGAACGAGCTGATGAACACGAGCTCCTCCGGCGCCGGGATGTCGAAGTACTCGCCGTACATCTCGTGCGCGGGAATGACGATCGCGGGCGGCAGCCCTTCGGTGATCGGATGTGTGGGCGCGACCGTCCAGACGACCTCGCGCTCGGCGTCGTTGCGCCAACGGAGGCTGCAGCGCGTCCCCATCAGGCGAAGAAAGGGCTTCGAGAGGTGACTCGAATGCAAGACGAGGAGACCCATGCCGTCCAGCACCTGCTGCACGACTCGCTCCGCCACGGCGTCGTCCACGGCCTCGTGTGCCTGGTGCCCCCACCAGGCGAGGACGTCCGTCCTCTCCAGCGCCTCGCTCGAGAGCCCTTGCTCGGCGTCTGCGAGCGTGGCGGTGCGAACAACCGCATCACCGAGCTCGGTACGAAGCGCGTCGGCAATGGCCTCGTGGATCCCGTCCGGGTAGATCCGTTTCGCCTCGGGCTTCTCCTGCTCGAGACCCTCACTCCAGACGGTCACGCTCAGCGAGGTGTCAGAATTCACGAAACGCCCGACGCTTCACGCCGCTCTGCGGGCGCCAGGAGCTCATCGACCCGACGACGTACAGCCGAGACGTGCTCGAGTGGCAGGTGCTCGGCGATCAGATCGAGATCGGGTCGCCGCGCGCGGAGGAACTCGAGATAGGGCCGCTGTGAGAACGCGCCCGTGCCGAACTCGGGCGTTCCCGCCTGAGCGCCGTCCGGCGAGACGTCCTTGAGATGCGCGAGCACGAAGCGCGGCTCGAATCGGTCGAGCAGCTCGCCCGTCACGCGCTCCTGGACGGGGACGAGCCCACTCGAGAGATAGTTGTACGGGTCGCAGACGACCTGCAGATGCTGGGTCGGAAAGCGACCGAGCAGGCCGGACAGCTGGCCCTGCGTCTTCAGGACATTTCCGACGTACGTCTCCAGTGCAAGGATGACACCCTGCTCCTCCGCCACTGGAAGAAGCGTCTCGAGCGCGTCGTACAGGAGCCCCCATGTCTCCTCGCTCGAGTTCCTCGGCGTGTCGGTCCAGTCGCCCTGAGAGCTCATCGTCCCCGTCTCGGTGGCGACGACGAAGGAGCCGAGCGCCGGAGCGATCTCGAGACATCGCCGAACGTGCTCGACACTCGATCGCCGCACGTCCGGCTCCGGCGCAACCAGGTTTCGATAGCCGCCGAGCGCCGGAATGCCGAGGCCGCGTTCCTCCAGCAGTGCTCGCCCTTTGTCGGCGCCAGCAGCATCGTCGAGACATGCGTCCAAGAGCGGCCCCATGAGCTGTACGGACTCGAGATCGAGGCCAGCGAACGCCGCGGCAAGCTCCTCCCAGCCGCCCTCGCCGAAGTCGGTCGAGAACGCGCCGAGTCGCGGCCAGCGAGCCTGCCCGTCGAATCCCGGGAACACCGAGCGCGTGAAGCTCAGGTCACGGGCGACGAGCGGTGGAGGCGCCGGCGGCGTCTCGAGGGTGAGCCAGCCGTCGTATCCGACCTCGGAGAGCGCGAGCGCGCTTTCGGCAAAGTCGACTCGCCCGGTGCCGGGTCGGCAGTCCCCCGTCCGGACGCGGGTGTCCTTGACATGGACGCGCGTGACGAGCTCGCCGAGCGCGCGAATCTCGGTCGGGCCGTCCAGACCCTTGTGGGCGAGCGGGTTCGCGAGATCGAAGTAGCAGCCGAACGCCGGCGACGCCACACGGGTGGCGATCGACGCGATGCGCTCGGCGGGCAGCGAGCCTTCGAAGCAGAGGCGCACGCCGTGTTCTTCGGCCACGGGGCAAAGCTCTCGAAACGTGGCAACCGCGCGTTCGTCGTCGGCGTCGCTCAAGAGCTCGCCTCGCATGAAGAACGGGACGAGGACGACCTCGGTACCCAGGTCGCGCGCCCACGCGATCGCGTGTCGAACGTCGGCGTGCGCGCGGGCCGCGGCATCGGGGCTCGCGTCGGCGATCCCACCCTCCACGTTGTGCTCGCCCAGCACCAACGCAGGGATCTCGAGCCCAGTGCCTTCCTTCGCCCGGCGGAGCTCGTCGAGGCGTCTGCTCGACGAGAGATCGTCTCTTGTCACGACGACCTCGACACCGTCGAACCCCGCTCGTTCCGCTCGCGCAAACACCTCTGCGTCGTCGTGACCCCCGATCACGACGTCCATCACCGCGGCTCTCACGACCCGCCTCCGGCAAGCGCCTGCTCCCGCTCGAGCGCGACGGGGCGACCGTCGTCCTCGGCCGACAGGCAGGCGGCGAGAGTCAGCTCGAGCGAGAGCAGATTGTGGCGAGCCGAGTTGTAGGGCTCGCGTTTCTCCGCGATCGCGGTGACCAGCTCGCCGAGCGCACCGGCGAACCCGTTCAGGTGCCAGGAGCCGTCGAGCTGGAACCGCGTCGTCTCGCCGTCACGCTCGAGCTCGAGCTCCTCCTCGCCGGGCACGGGCCCCGAGCCGAGCACGGCTCCTCGGATCGTCCCCTCCGAGCCGTGGATCCAGAACAGCTTGCGCGGCCTCGACGTCGCGGCAGAGCCGACGCCGCGGATCAACGCGCTCGAGCCGTCCTCATAGTCGATCGTCGCCCACGCGCCCCACGGCGCCTTGGTCTCGGGCGGCTGGTTCGGCGTCCGGTACTCGCGGGCTCGAACCGTCGTGGCGGTCCTGCCTTCGAACCAGCAGCGCGTGATGTCGAACCAGTGGACGGAGTAGTCCCAGAGCACGAGGTGCTCGATCTGGTCGAAGACGGTGCCGACCGTGAAGGCGTAGTTGTGGTGGTAGAGGTGGGTGACCGCGACGACGTCGCCGATCGCACCCCGTTGGATGAGCAGCGTCGCGGCACGCCAGGCGGGCGCCCAGCGCGCGTTCTGGTTGACGGCCAGCTGCAGGCCGAGGCGATCCGCTTCCTCGACGAGCTCGCGTGCCGTATCCAGGTCGGCCGCGAAGGGCTTCTGCGACAGTACGTGCTTGCCGGCCGCCAACGCCTGCCGGACGATCGCGGGGCGCACATCGGGATGCGTGGCCACGTCCACGACCTCGATCTCGGGATGGCCCAAGAGCTTGTCGAGCTCGCCGAAGACCGTCTCGACTCCGTACCGCTCGCGAATTCCCTCGGTCGCCTCGGGCCGCGGGTCGTAGACACCGACCACCCGCTGGCCGTAGCGTTGGTAGCCGGGAAGGTGGGCGGTCCTGACGACCTCGCCACATCCGACGATGCCGAGACCGGGCCGATACTCCTTCGAGAACGAGGGTAGGTAGTCGAGCTCAGCCTCGAGTCTGCTCAAGAACCGGAGCTTTCCGTACGATCGTCCATTTGTCATTCATCTATAGCAAAGCGTCGCGACGGTCACCGACGCTGCACGACCTGCGTGGTGCGCACGTACCTCATCGCGAGCTCGCGCTCTCCCACCTGCATTCGTCGCGGCGGAAGCCCGTTGACGAGCGCCTCGAGATCGTCGACGACTCGCTCCCCGATCTCCCAGAGCGCCTCCCGCACGAGTCCGGCTCGATGCGGTGACAGCACAGCGCCCGGCGCCGCTCTGATGGGATGCTCCGGGTCGAGCGGCTCCTCCGGGAACACGTCGATCGCCGCCCGGAAGCGACCGTCCAGAACCAGCTCGGTCAACGCGTCGAAGTCGACGACGTGGGCCCTGCTCACGAGGACGAGCACCGCGTCGGGCCGGACGAGCTCGAGCAGCTCGCGCGAGAGCAGTGCCCGATTCTCGCTGGTCGGTGTCGCGAGCACGAAGATGACCCGCGAGGTCTCGAGCAGCTGTGGGAGGCCCGCCGGCTCGACGCGCTCGCTTCTCAGGTAGGCGTCGGTGAGCCAGGGGTCGTACGCGCAGAGCTCGCAGTCGAACGGATCGAGGAGCGCGCGTAAGCGACGGCCGACGTTCCCGAAGCCGACGAAGCCGACGCGTTTGCCGGAGAGAAGAGAGGTGCCGAGCGTTTCCGCACTGCTCAGCCATTGCTCCTGTCCACCCCGCACCGCCCGATCCTCCGGGACGAGGTGGCGGTTGGACGCGAGCGCCAGCGCGAGTGCCATCTCCGCGACGGCCTCGGCGAACGCAGGCGCGGCGGAGAGCACGCGGATCCCCCGCGCGAAGCAGCGCGCGTAGTCGAGCTCGGAGGGCCAGCCACCCGACACGGTGAGGATTGCTCGCAGGTTCGTTGCATCGTCCAAGACGTCGCCGTACCGCCAGCCCGCCGAGACCACGGCAAAGGCCTCGCGCAGCGCAGCCGTGAACTCTTCGAGGGGCATCGGGTCGTCCCGGCCCCAGACGACGTCCACGAGATCCGTCAGCCGCTTCGCCTCGTCGGCGGAGAAGATGTCGCCCATCGACCTGAAGTACGGGTCGACGATGACCTGGGGACGGGTACCCGAAGTCACGCGCGGGCAACAACGTCATCGTCCGCGACGGCTGTCGCTGGCCAGAGGCGTGTCGGCCGGTGCGCCCCCGACGTCCGCCGACACGCGTTCTCCTCCACCGATACTTCCGGGCGGGACGCTTCCGTAGACGTACACACGCCCGCCAGCGGAGGAATGCCTTTGCTCGCGGTGTCCAAGGTCACTCCGGATCGGCGCTCAGCGAACGGTCATGAGATGACGACAGCCGTCTCGGTAGCAAGCTCCTCCGCGCCCGTGTGGATCGCCGTACCAGTGTCGCGGTCCATCCAGCGGATCCGTGCAGGCTCGAGCCGCAGCCACAGATCGCTGTCGGGCAGCGGGAAGAGATCGGCCTGGATCGAGACCTTCAATGTGTCCTCGCCGCAGCGCACGGTTACGAGGTTGTGAGATCCGAGCGGCTCGAGCACGATCACCTTCGCTCGAACCAGCCCGTCCGCAGCGGCAGTCTCCACCCCGATCGCCTCCGCGCGGATGCCGAGCAGGAGATCGTGTCCCGCGAGCGCGGCGACGTCACCCGGAAACTCGAACGAGCCTCCGCTGACCTTGACGACGGGGCCGCCGCCGTTGCTCGAAATCTCTGCTTCGAGGAAATTCATCGGCGGCGTGCCGATGAAGCCGCCGACGAAGGTGTCTGCAGGATTGTCGTACACCTCCAGCGGATTTCCGAGCTGGACGATGCGGCCCTTGTTCATGACCGCGATGCGGTCGCCCATGCTCAGGGCTTCGATCTGGTCGTGGGTGACGTAGATGGTCGTGGCATCGAGGCTCTGCAGCAAGGTCTTCAGCTCAGCGCGCATCTCCAGTCGCAGCAGGGCGTCGAGATTCGACAGCGGCTCGTCCATCAGCAGCACCTCGGCCTTGGTCGCGATCGCGCGTGCGACCGCCACGCGCTGACGTTGCCCGCCCGAGAGCTGCGACGAATAGCGGTCGAGGAAGTCCTCGATGTGCAGGAGCTCGGCGGACGAACGCACTCGCTCGTCGATCACCGCCTTCTTCTCCTTCTGCATGCGGAGGCCGAAGGCGATGTTGTCGTACACCTTCATGTGCGGGAAGACTGCATAGCTCTGGAAGACCATCGCGATCCGCCGGCGGCGCGGTGGTAGATCGGTGGCGTCGCGGCCGCCGATCGACACCCGCCCCGCGTCGACGCGCTCGAGGCCGGCCAGGCAGCGCAGGAGCGTCGTCTTGCCGCAGCCCGATGGACCGAGCAGGACGACAAACTCCTTGTCGTGCACCTCGAGATCCACGCCGTCGACCGCGGTGAAGTTGCCGAAGGTCTTGCGCACACCCTCGAACCGGATGTCAGCCACTGTGCAGCGCCCCTTTCCAGTCGACCTTCACGTCAGCGTGCCACGCGGCCCCAGCTCGCGACCAGGTACCTGCGGATGAAGAAGATGACGAGCAGCGCCGGCGCCAGGAGGAAGAAGCCTCCCGCGAGCCGGAACGGGAGAGGCGATGCCTCGAGAGAGCCAAGGAGCTGCGCGGGCAGCGTGCGCTCCCTCAGGGTCAGGATGGCCGCGGCGAAGACCTCGTTCCACGACGTGACGAAGACGAAGATCGCCGACGCCGCCACACCTGGCAGGGCGAGCGGGAGCGCGACCCGGCGAAATGCGGACAGACGGCTGCAGCCGAGCGTCATTGCGGCCTCTTCGAGCTCGTACGAGATCCCGGCGAACACGCTCGCGGTGATGAGCACGGTCAGCGGCAGCGTGAAGGCGACGTGCGCCAGAGCCACGCCGTAGACGGTGTCGTCGATGCCCACCTCCAGGTACGTCACGGCGAGTGGGATCGCGATGATGATGAGGGGGAACGCGCGCGTGCTGACGATGGCGAGCTGGAACGGGTTGGCTCCCCGGAACGAGAAGCGCGCGAGCGCGTAGCCCGCCGGCGTTCCGACCATGATGCAGACGACGATGGCGATGGCCGCGACGTAGACGCTCCGTTTGAACGAGTCGACGACCCCGTCCGACTCGAGGAAGAACCTCATCGTCTCCGTCGAGGTGTCCGTGGGGACGAGATTCTTCGGGTACTCGAAAACGGCGTCGAAGCTCGAGAAGGCCGAGATCGTGATCAGGTAGATCGGCGCCAGGATGAACGCCGAGATCGCCAACGCCGCGACGTAGGCGAGGATGCGGCCAAAGCGGAGTCGTGCCAGCGCCATCAGCGGAGTCTCCGCTCCCGCGGGGTGTGCAGGGCGACGAGGACCACGGCGGCCGCGGCCAGAGACAGCCCGAGGATGACCACCGAGTACGCGGCGGCGACGTGCTCGTTCTCGTTGACCGTTTGCCACGTGTAGGCCTCGGACGCGAGCACCTTCGCTCCGGACCCGGTCAGCGCGATCACGACGGCGAAGACCTCGAAGGCGAAGATGAGGCGTAGGAGAAGCGCGACCTGGATCGAGGGCTTGAGCATGGGGAAGATGACGTGCCTGATGCGCTGCAGGGAACTGGCGCCGAATACCTCCGCGGCCTCGACGTAGTCGCGCGGGATCGCCTGGAGCCCGGCGAACAGGATGACCATCATGAACGTCGTCGAGCGCCAGATCTCGGCAGCGGCGACGCACAGGACGAGCTGCGTCCTCGAGGTCGGGTCGAGGAAGATGATCGGCTGGTCGATCACGCCGACTCCCTCGAGGATGGTGTTGAGGTAGCCGAACTCGGTGAAGATCGCCGACCAGGCGATACCCGCGGCGAGGTCGGAGACCGCGAGCGGGAGCAGGAAGATGTAGAGGAAGATCCCGCTGCCCTTGAGCCTCGCATTCAGGAGCAGCGCCATGCCCATGGCGAGCACGAACTGGATGGGCACGATCACGAGGATGAGCAGGAACGTGAAGCTCAGGGCCTCGCCGAACGCCACGTCGTCGACCATCGTCCGGAACGCGGAGAAGGTCCAGTTGCCGGTCTCGTCCTTGAGGGCGAGTCCGAACCCCTGGATCATCGGCCAGACGAAGAAGAGGCCGAGATAGATGACGGTGGGGAGGATCAACCAGTACGGCAGACCCTCCCACCGTCGTTTGCGGCGCGGCAGCGTCGTCTCGTGGGCGACAGTGGTCACGGGACGGCTACCGAGGCTCTCGTTTCACTACGTCGTCAGCGCATTCTCTCTATTTCACGCGGCAGGGATTCTTTCCGCTCGGGGGGTCGGGCGCCCAACAGGGCGCGCCCGTCTTGGTGAAGATCTCCTGCAGAATCACTGCCTGCTCGTTCAGGACGGTCTGGATGTTCTCGCCGTTGCGGACGATCTTCGTGAACGTGTCGCGGTAGACCTTGTTGAAGTTTCCGTTTTCGGCGCCGATCCCGATCGGGAGCAGGGCCTGGACGGCGTCCTTCGCCTTCTGCTGCTTGCGCACCGCGTTCGCCTCCGCGCGCAGACCGGGCGAGATCTGCTTCGACAGCCTCCCCGGGACGACCGGGAAGAACCCGGTGAGCGAGAGAATCTGCGCTTGGGCGGCGATGCGCAGCATGTGCTGCATCAACGCCTTGCCACCCGCGGGGTTCGGTGCGTTCCTCGGGATCGCCATGCCGACGAGGACCGGCATGTACGACCGCGACTTCGGGCCGGCCGGGACGGGGAAGGCGACGAGGTCGTCCGGGCGCTGGTCGAGTGCCGTCTTCAGGCGAGCCACGTGGTCCCAGCCGAGGAGCACCTCCCCGCTCAGGAGCGGGGTCTCCATGGCCGTGTACGAAAGCGACTGCGGGTGAGCGTACTGCCAGAGCTGTTTCATGTACGTCCACGCTTGGACCGCTTCTTTCGAGCGGTACGCCGTGACGAACCCGCCCGTGAAGGAGGGCACGAGGAAGCCCTGGAGGAAACGGTGGAAGAGACCCGCGGCTTCGTTGGCCGGCAGCCCGAACCTGGCCTGTCCCGTGCCCTTGCGGATCGCCTTGGCCCACGCGAAGACCTGCCCGTACGTGAGCGCGTTCATGTCGGCGCCCTTGGGCATGTACTTGATTACCTCTCTGTTGGCGACCATGACGTACGTCGCTTGCGACTGAGGGAGGTAGAACTGGTTGCTCGTGCCCAGCTTCCCGATCTTGACGAGCGACGGGGGTAAGTTCTTCACCTGCCTGGCCACGTCGTTGATGGGGCGGATGAGGTTCTCGTTCTGGAACGTGACCATATCGCCGTGCAGTCCGACGAGGAGGTCGATGTTGCCCTTCCCGGCCTTGGCCTCCGCTCGTACGCGGTCGACGAACAGGGTGGGATTGGTGATCGGTACGAAGATCCCGTCGACGTCCCCCCTGAAGCCTCGGAACACGTACCTGCGGATTCCCTCCTGCTCGGCGATGGCGCCGAACTGGCCGAAATAGGCCGTGACGTCGCCCGGATTCTGGGCAGGACCGGCGAAGGCGCGGTTCGCCCCAGCCAGGCCGCCCAGCGCGAGCGCCGCACCGATCCCGCCGGCAGCGGCCAACGCTGTTCGCCTGTCGACTGGCTCGTCCCAGCGGGACGGGTTGTCGTCCAACTCACTGCTCATGCGATCCTCCTGTGCCGATAGGGAGCATGCGACGCCCACTCGGACCGACGCACGCCCGTGACCTGAGCTCTCCGACCCGTCTTCGGCGGAGGCTTCTGCCCATGCTCCTCCGATCCCGGAGCGAGGCCCCGCTCCATCGCCCTCGACCTGCCAATTGCCATGCGGATGTAACAAAAAACGCGGGTGAAGTCAATGGGTCGCCCCTCCCGCTCTGGCCCCATTCTCGTTCAGGAGATCGAGAACGAGCGCTGCCGTCCACGCGAACTCCTCTCCACCCTGGCCTCGACCCGTCACGGGGCTGTAGTGCTCGCGGAAACCGGCACCTCGCGCCAGCCCGATGATCGCACGGCGAACATCGGCGGCGAGCAGCGGGTACCCGTAGCGATCGAGCCCGCGCTGGAGTACCCAGTTCAGGATGGGCCAGATCGGGCCTCGCCAGTAGCGGGCAGGCTGGAAGCCCGGATCGCGGGGAGCCTGGCTCGTGATCGCCCAGCCGTCCTGGCCGACCGGCACCTGCGAGCCCGCCATCACCTCGACCATCCGCGCGGCACGCGCAGGCGTGCGGCACCCCTGCGTAGAGCGGTGCGAGACCCGCCGCCGTTCGTGCGCCGACCGGCGCGCCCTCTCGGACGTCGTAGTCGACGTACACGGCGTTCTCCTCGTCCCAGAGGGTCTCGTCGAGGGCAGCGGCGGTGCTCTCGGCCCAGCTCTCGAAGGTCGCGGGATCGGAGCCGACGATGCGCGCGATCTCGGCCAGATCACGATTCGACTGGACCAGGAGGGAGTTGAAGAGAACGGGTTGGATCGCGAACGGCACGACGTCCCGGATGCGTGACGCGTCGTACTCGAGCTCGCGAAAAACGTCGACGAGGTACACGTAGCGGTCGTACTCCCCGTCGGATGGCCGCTCGGTGGCGTCGGCGAGCTCGACGTCCACGCGTTGGTACTCCGGGAGCTGGTCGGCGTCGAATGCCATCCGCTCGAGGGCCGCGTCCCAGAGCGGGGAGTTGTCCATGCCCGACTCCCACGGGTGCCAGATCTCCACGAGACCGCCATCGCTCCGCGCGCGCTCGCGGTACAGGTACGCGTGCCAAGCGGCGAGCTTGG
>CAWIZT010000017.1:0-113462 GCA_963840705.1 uncultured Actinomycetes bacterium
GGTCGTGGCCGCGGCCGGTGGCGTGTGCCGCCAGCGCGTCCGCCTCGAGCTCGCGTCGCGGGGAGAGGAGAATGTGGACGAAGGCCGCGGCGATGGGCGCGAGGATGTAGAGCAGGACCTTTCTCAGCAAGCCGCCGATCCGGCTGGTCTCGAGCAGCGTGGCCGAGAAGAGAACGGCGTAGGTCTGCACGAGGACGTCCCGCCGGCGGACATGTGCGAGCTCGTGGGCGATGGCGGCTTCGAGCTCCTCTCGCCGTAGCGCTAGAACTGCGCCTGTCGACACCGCGAGAGACGAGCTAGTCGGGCCGCGGCCGACGGCAAAGAGGCGCGGAAAGCCATCGTCGATGAGGAAGAGCATCGGCGGCCGGACTCCGAGCTTCGCCGCCACAGTGTCAGCCGTGGACCTGAGAACCGGATCCTCGGCAAGGGCGAAAGGCCGCGCACCGAGCATTCCGAGGAGCGCCCGGTCGCCGTACCGATAGACGCTCGTCGCTGCGAGAAGCGCACAGAACCCGAAGAAGAGGGCGGTTGTCCTGCCTCCGATCACCCAGCCGAGCGCTCCCGAAGCAGTCGCGAGCACGGCCACGAGGAGCCATGCCTTCAGGAGATTGAGCGCGGCCGCTCCGCTCGCTCGCGGCACGGCTTCAGCCATTGCGTCGGACGCTCTTACGCTTCCCCGACGTCGTCCTCGGTGAGGCCGCGCGGAGGCCAGTCCGGCTCAGGCGCGTCGCAGCGACTCGAGCAGTGCACGGACGCGACGTTCTGGAGCGGAATCAGGATGTGGCCGTTGAGCTCGACATGCGGCACGTCCTCGATCGAGCAGTAGGCCGTCAGCACACCTTCCTGGTATTCGCCGCCAAAGAGGGCAACTTCGCACTGCTCGCCCTTGTACTTGTTCGTGTAGTCCTCCACGAGGCGGTCAGTGTACTGCCTCGAGAAGACCTTCCTGAATCGTCACGCGGACCGCCTCGCAATTCTCGACGAACCGGATTTCAACACGCGACGCCTCGAACGGCAGGCCGCGAATCGCGGCCAGAATCGCTCGAATCGGACCTCCGTGGGTCACCGCCAGAACGTGAGCGTCCGGGTGCGCGTCGGCGATCCGGCTGAGCCCCGCCACGACGCGTTCTCCGAGCTCGTCATAGGTCTCGCCGTCCTCCCAGCCCGCCCGCGAGTCGAGCCAGCGCCGGTGTCCGTTCGGAAAGCGGTTCTCGACCTCGGGAACGGTGAGCCCCGCCCAGGAGCCGACGTCAACCTCCTTGAGCGCGTCGCACGGTCGCACCTCGAGCCCGAGTGCAGCGGCAAGGATCTCAGCGCTCTCGGCGGCTCGTCGAAGCGGGCTCGTGTACGCAATCGCGAAGTGTTGGCCTGCGAGCTCGGCGGCGAGCGCGCGTACCTGAGCCCGTCCGGTCTCGTTGAGAGCGATGTCCGCCTGGCCCTGAAAACGGCGGTCGCGATTCCAGTCGGTCTCGCCGTGTCGAACCAGGACGATCGTCGTCGCCATGCGGGATACGCTAGCCATCGCGCGTGGACCTCGGACTCGAAGGGAAGAAGTGCTTCCTCACCGGCTCGACGGACGGGATCGGGCTGGAGACCGCGCGGCTGCTCGTCGACGAGGGCGCGCGCGTCGTAACCTCGGGGCGACGGGGCGCGCCGGGGATCGGTGAGGTCGCGCACGTCGAGGTCGACCTCTCCCTCAGCGGGGAGCCGGAGCGTGCGATCGTCGCTGCCACGCGCGAGCTGGACGGTCTCGACATCCTCGTCAACAACGTCGGCATCGCCAGGCAGGCCAGGTTCGAGGACGTCCGAGACGAGGAGTGGGACGCGTATTGGCAGCTCAACGTCATGAGCCATGTGCGCGCGATCCGCGCGGCGCTGCCGAGCCTGCGCGAAGGAGGTGGCGCGATTGTCAACGTCTCCTCCACCGCCGGCAAGCGCCCGTCGGCAGGCATGCCGCACTACTCCGTGACCAAAGCCGCCGTCCTCTCGCTGTCTCGGCTGGTGGCCGACCTGTACGCGGGAGCTGGGATTCGGTGCAACGCGGTGACGCCGGGACCGACCGCAACCGAGGCCTGGCTCGGAGACGGCGGGCTCGCAGATCAGCAGGGCGGCGAGCGGGACGAGGTGCTCCGCCGCGTCGGCGCGGGGCGTCCACTCGGCCGGCTCGCACGGCCGGACGAGATCGCCGCCGTGATCGTCTTCCTCTGCTCCGACCGCGCGTCGTACGTGACCGGAGCCGCGTGGAGCGCCGACGGCGGCACCGTCCCGATCATCATTTGAAGGGCTCCGACTCCAAGGCGCGCGGGGGCCCCGTCTCACTCGGACGACTGAGGAACGCTTGTCACGCTTCCGCGACAAAGGACATCTGGTGTTGCGCGGATGACGGCGCTAGCGTCGGGTTCATGCCGAGTGCTGTTCTCGTCGTCGAGCCCGAGCCGGAGACCCGCGAGTATCTCGGTCGCCATCTCCGCGACGACGGTTTCGACGTGCTCGGCGCGGCGCGGCGGAGCGAGGCTCTCGAGCTGGCTGAGCGCGTCCGTCCGGATGTCGTGCTGCTCGCCGAGCTCGACCTCTGTCTCCGCCTCCGTCGGGGCGAGCCGGGGAGGACGTGGGATCGAAACGTCCCCGTGATTCTGCTCGCCCCCTCGTCCGATCCGGTGGAGCGCGTGCGGGCGCTCGACCGCGGCGCGGACGACGTGATGGGGCGTCCGTTCGCCTACGAGGAGCTGCTGGCCAGGATCCGGGCGCTCCTCCGCCGAAGCACGACTTCGGCGGCGGAGGTGCTGCTGGCCGGTGAGCTTGTCATCGATCGGCGCACGCGACGCGTCTCCGTGAGGGAGACCCTCGTCGGACTGTCCGCGAAGGAGTTCGAGCTCCTCGCCCGCCTGGCCTCGGAGCCGTATCGGGTCTTCACGAAGGAAGAGCTGCTGCGTGAGGTGTGGGGCTATCGCGCCCTCGGGCGAACGCGCACTTTGGAATCCCACGCCTCGCGGCTGCGGAAGAAGCTCCGCCTCGTCGAGGACGACAGCTTCGTCGTCAATGTCTGGGGCGTCGGCTACCGCTTGCTGGAGTAGCGGCAGGCATACCTCACCCTGGCACACGCCTCGTCAGGGGGTACCGCGGGCCTGGTCGAAGGCCTGGGCCAAGGCAGCGTGCCCCGCGTCGTTCGGGTGCACGCCGTCGGCGAGGTAGGGGCGGCCACCGGCCAACATCGGCGTATACGTGTCGACGACCGTGGCGACCTTTTCGACGGCGATGCAGTGGATGACGTCGTTCCACCCGGTGTCCCCGCAGCTCACGCGACCGTCCGTACCAAGCAGGTCGACGGCACGAAATGATTCCAGCGAGGTCCCCGCGTCGAAGTTGTAGCGGTCCATGATCTGAATCCGCTCGTCACCGGGATCGGTGGCCAGGGCGCCCTGCAGGCGCTCGATGATCGTTCGAAGGTTCGACGCGAACGGGCAGTTGGGAGCACCGGCCGGTCGACACGCTACGTCCGCCGAATCGTTGGTTCCTACTGTGACGCTAACGAGCTTGGTGTCAGAGGCGCGGGCGATGTCCTCGAGCGCTGATGGCAGCTGATTCGCCAGCACGGTGGTCGCGGTCGCGCCGCTTACGGCGCGGTTCGAGAGTTGCTGCGCGAGGCCGCTCGCGCGTAGGCGGGCGAAGTAGACGGCGACGAAACCGTTGTCGCGACTGGATGCACCTACCCCGACGGCAATCGAGTCACCGACGGCGATGTAGAGACCGGCGACAGGTAGCGGCGGCGATGGCGCCGGAGCCGGTTTCGACGCGCACTGGGCAAGTGCGCGTTTCAACGCTTTCAGCTTCGCGTCCTGGCGCTTGACGAACGCCCGCCGTTCCGCGTTGTCTCGGTGCCGGCTGAAGAACGCCCTGCGTTTTTCCGCCATCTGGCTGCGGTAAGCGGCGAGCGCCTCTTGACGCTTTCGCTTGACAGCCGGACTGCATGCGTGTGGCTCGGTTGCTGCTGTCAGTGCGAGTCCAGAGTCTGGCACCCTCCCTGGAGTCGCCGACCCCACGGAGATCGCCGCTACCGCACAGCCTATGCTCAGCGCCAGCGTGACCGCGAGCAACTTCACGCTGCGGCTTGCCCGGCTCGAGACCACGTTTTCATAGGCCGCGGCGGAACGTCTCGAATTCCTCCACAAACGCGTCGAACGACCGGCCGAATGTTGCCGCGAACGCTTCCGGCCATGCGACGCCACGGGCGATCGCTTCGTAGTAGCTGAACACGAGCTTCGGATCGCGGCCGCGGAGGAGGAGCTCCGTCGCCAGGGCGTAGATGTCGTAGGGAGCCGGATTCTCCCGCTGTCCGCGGAGGGTCGCGAGCGCGCGTAGGGTGACGCCAGACGCCTTTGTGGACTGCACCCACTGCGCTCGCAGGTCCGCGAAGCGCGCCGCCCCGTCGTCTGCGACGGCGAGATAGGCGAAGTACTCGGCCGTGCCTTCGCCGAGCCACCACGGCCCGGCCGGCGGGATTTCGTCCAGGCTCGAAACGCTCAGCGCCCGCTCGCCGATGAGCTCGTACTGCAGGAGATGGAATGCCTCGTGCGCGGCAATCTTCAGCGCTGCCACTGTCGAGTTCGAGAACCATCGCGGCCCGAGCCAGACTTTTCGCGTCAGCGCGTGGCCAACCTGACCGCCTTCCCACAATCGTCGAGCGTCATCCATGGAGGTCGGCCTGCTCTGTGCATAGACACGAATCATCGTCTCGAGATCGGTGTACGCCCACACGGTGAACGGGGGCAGCTCGCGACCAAGCGAAGCGCGGTAGTAGCGCGCTCCCGCATCGAGTCCGCGGCGAACCAGCCCCTGCTGGAACGCGCTCAATTCTGCCCCGAACACGTACGACGCGGGAGCGCCGGGAGCGGGGAGCGAGGAGGAGACGGCGGTGGAGGCGGCGCAGGCGGAACCGGCCTCGGGCCGCGAACGACCTCGCAGTCTCGGGCCACCTTGTCGGGCACGTCTCTCGTGGCCGTGTCACGACCGGATCCGCATCGGAGCGTGTCCGCGCCCGGCCCGCCGACGAGGAGGTCGTTGCCCGGCCCACCCACGAGGATGTCGTTGCCGGCGGCGCCGAAAAGCCTGTCGTTGCCCCCCTTGCCGGAGATCGTGTCCGCGCGAGCGCCTCCGCGCAGCGTGTCGTTGCCCGCCGTCCCGTCGATCGTCGCGGCCCACGCGGAGCCGGCGGCGAGCGCGAGAGCCACATGTGCGAGGACCCCGACCCGGAACGTCCGCATTCCCACGATCGTCAGGACCCTACCCGCCTCGACCACGCGAGGATCGTTGACGGCGTTTACAGCAGCGCCCCTTCGAGCTCGAGCAGCGTGATCTTCCGGTCGAGCCCGCCCGCATAGCCGACGAGATCCCCGCTCGAGCCGACAACCCGGTGGCAAGGGAGGACGATCGGGATGCGGTTCCGGTTCATCACCGTGCCCACGGCTCGTGCTGCCCGCGGGCGGCCGACGCGGGAGGCGAGCGCGCCGTACGTGGTGGTCTCCCCGTAGGGAACGCTCGCGAGCTCCTGGAGAACGGAAAGCGTAAACGACGGCAGTGCGCGAAGATCGAGGGACAGATCGAACGCGCGGCGCTTTCCGTCGAAGTACTGATCGAGCTCGCGGCGTGCAGCCTCCACGCTCCCGGGAGAGCGGAGAACGCAGGGCCCGGCGATGCGGGCGAGGCGTTCGAGCTGCGCCTCCGGCTCGGGATCGAACGAGATTGCTGCCAGGCCGCGCTCGGAGGCGGCGACGAAGAGCGAGCCCACGGGCGAGTCGACGACGTCGAAGCCCATGTCGAGTAGGCCCATGCTCACGGCGGTTTCCCTGAAACGCCGGTCGAGATCGGGAGAGACGGTCATTGGCTCCTCCTGCGCAGCCGGCGCACGCCCGTCGAGGCGGCCTGCCGGGCCGCCTCCTCGCTCGAGCCGAGCGCCGCTGCGATCTGGTCGTAGGACAGGTCGTATCCGTAACGGAGCACGACAGCCGCGCGCTCCTTCGGCGGAAGACCGTCGGTCATGGGCGCGAGCTCCTCGAACGCGGGGCGATCGTCGTCGACCGCGGTTTCGACGAGCTCGCTTTGAGGCCGCGCCCGCCGCAACGTGTCGATCGCGACGTTGCTCGCGATGGTGAGCACCCAGGCACGAAGGTGCTGGCCATGCTCGAGGCGCCGGTACGCCTGCAGCGCGCGCAGGAAGGTCTCTTGAAACGCGTCCTCGGCCCGCTCCGCGCCGACCCGGCGCCGAAGAAGCCGAAGCACCTCGGAGCGGTGCTCCACGTAGAACCGCTCGAACGGCGGGATCGCCACGCTCTGCATCATTCTGTTGTAACGACGCACCGCCCACATCTGTGAGCATGAGCGGATGCGAGCCGCTGTCGTCGGCCATGTCGAGCTGATCGAGTTCGTTCCCGTCGAGCACGTGCCGCGGCCCGGCGAGATCGTGTCGGCCGAGGAGACGTGGATCGAAGCCGCAGGCGGCGGCTCCGTCGCAGCCGTACAGCTGGCGCTGCTCGTCGACACGGTGCTCTTCTTCACCGCCCTCGCCTCGGACGAGCCCGGACGTGCCGCGAAGGCCGAGCTGGAGGCGCGAGGGATCGAGGTTCACGCGACGTGGACGGATCCGCCGCAGCGCCGCGGGTTCACGTACGTCGACGAGGTCGGGGAGCGCACGATCACGACCATCGGGCCGAAGCAGGGCCCGCGTGGGCACGACGACTCACTCCCGTGGCACGAGCTCGCGCGCTGTGACGCTGTCTACTTCTGCGCCGGAGACGTGGATGCGCTGCACGCCGCGCGGCGTGGTCGCGTGCTGGTCGCGACTGCCCGCGAGCTCGCGACATTGCGGCGCGGCGCGGTCGCGCTGGACGCGCTCGTGGGCAGCGGCAAGGACGAAGCCGAGCTGTACCAATCCGGTGACCTCGATCCTGGACCGCAGCTCGTCGTGACGACCTCGGGCGCGCTCGGCGGCTGGGCGCAACCCGGCGGCCCGTTCACCGCGGCGCCGCCTCCGGTGCCGCGGGCGGACTCGTACGGCGCGGGAGACTGCTTCGTGTCCGGTCTGGCTTTCGCGTTGGCGACAGGTCTCGAGACCGCCGACGCGCTGGCCTTCGCGGCACGGTGTGGGGCTGGCGCAATGGCGGGCAAGGGCGTCCACGCAGAACGCGTCTCGTAGTAACCAACGCCCGCGCTCCGCGATGGGGCGGAGGGGTTGCGGAGTGGGGGAAAGTGGAGTAATGTGGGGCCTCGTGGAAAGGGATCCACGACCACTCCATGTTCTACGGCGAGTACGAGCACACGGTCGACGAGAAGAACCGGCTCACGTTGCCGGCGCGGTTTCGTGACGCTCTCGTGGGAGGTGTCGTGCTCGCCCGCGGGATCGAGAAGAGCATCGACGTGTATCCGCGCGAGAGCTGGGATGCGAACGTCGTGCGGATCGCCGAGCTCGACTCGCTCACGCGCGAGGCGCGGGAGATGAAGCGCTTCGTCTTCGCCGGGGCCACCGTGACTGAGCTCGACAAGCAGGGCCGGGTGCTGATCCCGCCGCATCTGGGGACGCACGCGGGGCTTTCGAAGGACGTCGTGCTCGCGGGTGTGCACGACCACATCGAGATCTGGAACCGATCGGAATGGACGACTCATCTGAACGCAATCGAAGGGAGCGCGGGCGATGTTGCCGAACGTCTTGCGGACAGACGCAGCTGATCACACCCCGGTCCTGGCGGAGGAGGTGCGCGAGCTCCTCGCCGTGCAACCGGGGGAGGTCGTCGTGGATGCGACTTTCGGCGCCGGAGGGCACTCGCGCCTGCTCGCGGCCGACCTCGAGGGCCGGGGAAAGCTGATAGCTGTCGATCGCGACCCGAGCGTGCGCTCCTACTTCGACCGGGCGAAGGCATCGGCGCCGGGCGTGCAGATGCGGTTCCTGCGAGGGGACTACGCCGTCGTTCTGTCCCAGCTGGCGGGGAACGGCGTCAAGGCGGACGTCGCCTTGCTCGATCTCGGTCTCTCCTCGATGCAGATCGACCGGCACGAGCGTGGATTCTCGTATGCGACCGATGCTCCGCTTGACATGCGCATGGATCCGTCCGACGAGCCGAGTGCGACGGACATCGTGAATACCTGGGACGAGCGGGAGCTGGCGACGATCTTCCGACGCTTCGGGGAAGAGCGCTACGCGCGTCAGATCGCGCGCGGCATCGTCCGCAGGCGGACCGAGACACCGATCGACCGCACCGGCCAACTCGTCGACGTCGTGCGGGCTTCGATTCCCGCGCCCGCGCGTTTCGGCGAGGGCCATCCGGCCAAGCGCGTGTTCCAGGCGCTGCGCATCGAGGTCAACCACGAGCTCGAGTCGCTCGAGGCCGGGCTGCCCGCCGCGTTCGAGATGCTTCGCCCGGGCGGACGGCTGGCCATCATCAGCTTTCACTCCCTCGAGGACCGGATCGCGAAGCGTTTCCTCCGCGATCTCGCGCGCGGTTGCACGTGCCCGCCCGAGCTCCCGATCTGTGTCTGCGGACACGAGCCCGAGCTTCGGATCCTGACCCCGCGCCCACTGCGGCCGTCCACCCGGGAGTTGGACGAGAATCCGCGCGCAGCGTCCGCCCGACTCCGAGTGGCGGTCAAGGTCTGATGTCGGCGGTCGCCGAGAGCGCACGCGTTGGTCGCGCGCGTCCACGCGGCGCCTCGCGCCCTCGCCTGTTGGGCGGAGGCGTCGTCTGGATCGTCCTTTTTGCGACGTTGCTCGCAGGTGTCGTCGCGGTGAACGTGACCGTGCTCCGCCTCAACCTCGAGCTCGACGAAGTCGGCCGCGAGCGCTCGGAGCTCAGGGCAGATGTTGCAAACCTCCGCTCGGAGCTCTCGAGCGCTGCTGCTACCGCGCGGATCGAGCGGCTCGCGACGAAAGAGCTCGGGTTGACCCAGGCGGACCCCGAGACGACGACCTATGTCCGCCTGGGCAGGTGACGCGCGCGTCCACCAACCGGCGCATCGTGCTGCTCGCGGCGGCGTTCGTGACGATCCTCGGGATTGCGCTCGCTCGCTCGTTCTGGCTCCAGGTCGTCAACGGCAACGCGTACGCGGCGATGGCAGTCCGCCAGCACCGCGAGACGGTTGTCGTGCCGGCGGCGCGCGGCACGATCTTCGACCGAAACGGCGAACCGCTCGCGATCGGAGAGCGGACAACCACCGTGTATGCCAACCCGAGACAGGTCGACCAACCGAAGCGCCTCACCCTCGCGGCGGCCGAAGCGCTCGACCTCCAGCCCGCCGCCATCTACCCGTCGTTGATCGATCGCTCTCGTGGATTCGTGTACATCGCCCGAAAGGTCGACCCGCTGAAGGCCGCTGAGCTCGAGGAGCTCGGCTTTGCCGGGCTCGGCTTCTA
Source organism: uncultured Actinomycetes bacterium (assembly GCA_963840705.1). Taxonomy (GTDB): domain Bacteria; phylum Actinomycetota; class Thermoleophilia; order Gaiellales; family Gaiellaceae; genus GMQP-bins7. The sequence continues at coordinate 9,398 of CAWIZT010000017.1, forward strand.
CCCCGAGGAGCTGCGGACGTATCCGCAGGGCCCGGTCGCGTCGCAGGTGCTCGGCTATGCGGGATTGGACAACAAGGGCCTCGAGGGGCTCGAGCGATCGCTCGAGAAGGCGATTGCCGGCAAGCCCGGCAGCCAGACCGTCGTCAAGGATCCTTTCGGGCGTGCGCTCGATGTCGTCTCGACCCAGCCGGAGACTCCGGGTCGAAACGTTCGCCTCACCATCGATCACCAGGTTCAGGCCAACGCCGAGGCCGTGCTCGCGGAGACGGTGCGCCAGCACGGCGCCCGAGCGGCCTCGGCAATCGTCATGGACCCACACACCGGTGCGGTGTTGGCGATGGCCACTGCGCCGGGCTTCAATGCGAACCGCTTCCCCACGACGCGGCCCGACCGCCGGCGCAATCGTGCCGTGACCGACACGTACGAGCCGGGCTCGACGTTCAAGCTCGTGACGGTGTCCGCAGGGTTGGAGGAGGGCATCGTCGGTCCGTCGAGCGCATTCTCGCTCCCGCCCTTGCTGCGCGTCGCAGACCGCGTCATTCGGGAATCGCACACGCGTGGGACGGAGCGGATGACGGTGCGTCAGATCGTCGAGCGTTCGTCGAACATCGGCACGATCACCATCGCCCAGCGGCTCGGCGAGGGGCGGCTCGCAAACTGGATCGAGCGCTTCGGGTTCGGGAAGACGACCGGAATCGACTTTCCTGGTGAGTCGTCGGGGTTCGCGCTTCCGCTCGAGCAGTGGTCAGGGTCGACTGTTGGGACGGTCCCCATCGGACATGGCATCGCGGTGACGCCGATCCAGATGGCCAGGGCATATGCAGCCATCGCCAACGGCGGAGTCCTCGTCCAGCCGCATCTCGTCGACCGGATGGACGGGAAACCATACGAGCAGAGGCGTGGAGTGCGAATCGTGTCCAAGCAGGTCTCAGCACAGATGCTGTCCATGCTGCGCGGCGTCGTGATCGAGGGAACAGGGACCGAGGCGGCGATCCCGGGCTACACGGTCGCCGGAAAGACGGGAACGGCGGCGAAGATCGACCCGGACGGCCGTTACTCGCACACCCGCTACGTCGCCTCGTTCGTCGGACTCGTCCCGGCCAGCAAGCCTCGGCTCGTGATCCTGGTCATGGTGGACGAGCCGAGCGGCTCCATCTATGGCGGTACGGTCGCGGCACCCGCGTTCAAGCAGATCGCGCGCTTCAACCTGCAGCATCTCGAGGTCCAGCCGGACGCGCCGCGTTCGGCCGGCTCCCAGGACTGAGCCTTCCTCTAGCCTCCGCAGCGTGGATCTCGAGGCCCTGATCCGGGCGCTCGCGCCGAGCGAGGTGACCGGAGCCCGGCCGGTCGCGATCGGCGACCTTGCGTACGACACGCACGCTGTCTCCGAGGGTGCGCTGTTCTTCTGCGTCAGAGGCGCGCGAGTCGACGGTCATGCCCTTGCCTGGGAGGCGATCGAGAGGGGTGCGGCGGCACTCGTAGTGGAGCGAGCGCTCGATGTCGACATTCCTCAGCTCGTCGTCGAGGATGTGCGCGCGGCGATGGCCGTCGCGGCGGATGTCTTCTTCGGTGAGCCGACCCGGGAGCTCGAGATCGCCGGCGTCACGGGGACGAACGGGAAGACCACGACGGCGATTCTCCTGCACTCGATGCTGGACGTTGCGGGGCGCAGGCCTGGACTGGTGGGGACGGTGCGCTGGATCGTGGGCGGAGAGGAGCGTCGGGCGGGCTTCACGACGCCCGAGGCGATCGAGCTCCAACGTCTCTTCCGCGAGATGGTCGACGCGGGGGATCGCGGTGCGGTGATCGAGGCGTCGTCGCACGGTTCTGCGTTCAGGCGGCTCGACCGGGTTCGACTCGACGCTCTCGTCTTCACGAACCTGAGTCAGGATCACCTCGATCTGCACGGAACGATGGAGGAGTACTTCCAGGCGAAGCGACGCCTCTTCACGGGGCCGCAGCCGCCACCTGCCGCCGTGAACGTCGGGGACGAGTGGGGGCAGCGGCTCGCAGCGGAGCTCGTCGCGTCGCATCGCGCGCCGCTCGTGACGTTCGGGCTCGGGGAAGGTGCCGAGATCCGACCTGCGGATCTCGAGCTGACCGTGGTGGGGAGCAGGTTCGAGGCGGGCGGGATCGAGATCGAAACCCCTCTCCGCGGGATCTTCAACGTGGAGAACGTGCTCGGCGCAATTGCCGCCGGGCTCCTGCTCGACCTCGACGAAGAATCGATACAGCAGGGTGTTGCAAAGGTCTCCCAGGTCTCCGGGAGGTTCGAGGCGATCGACGCTGGGCAGCCGTTCGCCGTGCTGGTCGACTATGCGCACACCCCTGACTCCCTGGCGACCGCCCTGCGCGCTGCCCGCGGCCTCGGCGAAGGACGCGTGATCGTCGTTTTCGGCGCGGGCGGGGACAGGGATCGCGGGAAGCGCGCGCTCATGGGAAAGGTCGCCGTTGAGCGCGCGGACGTCGCAGTCGTGACCTCCGACAACCCGCGGTCGGAGGATCCGCTGGCGATCATCCAGGATGTGCTTCAGGGCACGGGGATGGATGTCGAGATCGATCCGGACCGGCGCAGCGCGATCCGCCGGGCTCTCGAGCTGGCCGAGCCGGGCGACGTCGTCGTCGTGGCCGGCAAGGGTCACGAGCAGGGGCAGGAGATCGCCGGTGAAGTCCAGCCGTTCGACGATCGACTGGTGGTGCGCGAGGCCCTCGCCGAGCTCAGGACGTCGGGCTGAGATCGAAGCTGTGGAACGATCGGGGCAGACTTCTCACGTTTACGGTGCCAGTCACCGTAGAGACGTCCGCCTGAGGCTCTCGTGATCGCGATCTCGTTCGACGAGGTCGCCGCGTTGGGGCTCGGACTGCTCGAGGGTGGCGACCCTAACGTGCCGGTACGGGGAATCAAGGCCGACTCGCGAGACGTTTCGCCCGGTGATCTCTTCGTTGCGCTCAACACCGGAGTCGAGCACGTCGGCGACGCTCGCACGCGAGGGGCTGCGACGCTCGTCCCCGACGATCAGGGGGCCGCGCTCGCTGCGCTCGCCTCACTCGTGCGCTCGAAGAGCGACGCACGCGTGGTGGCCGTGGTCGGGTCAGCCGGCAAGACCTCCACGAAGGACATCCTGGGTGCGCTCTGCGCTCCTCATGCATCGACCGTGTGGCCGGAGAAGAGCCTCAACAACGAGATCGGCCTGCCGCTGACCGTCTGCCGGCTCGAGCTGGAGACGGAGATCCTGATCACCGAGCTCGGAATGCGCGGGCTCGGCCAGGTCGCTGCACTCTGCGCGATCGCCCGGCCGGACGTCGCAGTCGTCTCACACATCGGTCCCGAGCACCTGGAGCTGCTCGGAACCGTGGAGCGGGTCGCCGAGGCGAACGCAGAGGCGATCGCCGCGCTTCCCGCGGGGGGCAGCGCGGTCGTCCCGGCGCAGAGCGCCGAGCTCGAGCCCTATCTGGACCGCGTCGACATCGAGCTCCGCCGCTTCGATCCCGCCGATGCGGAGCTCGAGAACCGTCACGGACGGTTCCGAGTCGACGGGCAAGTCGTGGAGCTCGAGCTTCCGTTCACGCAGCGTCACCATGCCGTCAATACGCTCGCCGCGCTCAACGCCTACTCGGCGCTCGGGCTCCCGCTCGACCGCGCTTTCGAGGGCGCGGCGAACATCCAGCTCTCGCCCTGGCGCGGAGAGGAGGTCGCGCTTCCCGGAGGCGGTTTCGTGATCAACGACGCCTACAACGCCAACCCCGACTCGATGCGGGCGGCACTCGTCCATCTCGCAGAACGAGCGGGAGTAAGGCGGCGCGTCGCCGTGCTGGGCGGGATGGCGGAGCTCGGAGAGTCGTCGAAGCGTTACCACGAGGCGATCGGCGACCTTGCTCGAGGGCTCGAGATCGACGTCCTCGCAGTGGGCGGGCCTGCCCGGGACTACGGCTCGTCGGTGTGGGCGCCCGATGTCGAACGTGCAATCGAAGCCGCTCGAACCCTCCTCCGGCCCGGGGACGCCGTACTGGTGAAGGCGTCGCGAGCAGTGGGGCTCGAAGGCATACCCGCAGAGATCACGAAGATCGCCCGAGCATGGTCCCAGTCCTGATCGCCGGCCTTCTGGCCATGGTCGCCGCCGTTGTCATCGGGCCGAAGTTCATCGAGACCTTGCGCGCTCGGAACCTCGGTCAGCAGATACGAGCGGAGGGCCCCGCAGCCCACGTCGTGAAGCAGGGAACGCCCACGATGGGCGGCCTTCTCATCGTCGGCTCGGCGGTGCTCCCGTTCCTCGCGTTGTCGCAGTACACCCCGGAGGCGCTCACGGTCCTCTTCATCACCCTCGGCTGCGCGGCGATCGGTTTCACGGACGACTACCTCAAGCTGCGTCAAGGTCACTCGCTGGGCCTGCCCGGCCGCTGGAAGATGGTGCTGCTCATGGCCGTCACGGTGGGCGCCGCGCTCCTCCTCCAGGAAACCGAGTCCTTCACGACCTCCATCTACGTCCCTCTGGCCGGTTGGACGATCGACCTCGGGCCTTTCTTCTACGTCTTTCTCTTTCTCGTGATCGCCGGCACCGTGAACGGCGCGAACCTGACCGACGGCATCGACGGGCTCGCCGCTGGCACGGCGATGATCATGTTGCTTACGTTCCTGGCAATCGCGGGGATCGCGTGGCTCCGGTCAGGAGAACCGGGTGCTCGCAGCGAGGCGTATCTCGATCTTGCGACCCTGGCGGCCGCGCTGATCGGCGGGACGATCGGGTTCCTCTGGTACAACGCGCATCCGGCCGAGGTGTTCATGGGCGACACGGGCTCCATGGCGCTCGGCGGAGCGATAGCCGGCCTCGCGATCGTGACCCGGACCGAGATCCTGCTGCTCCTGATCGGCGGGATCTTCGTGATCGAAGTCCTCTCGCTGATGATCCAGGTCGTCAGCTTCAAGCGAACGGGCCGGCGCGTCTTCCTGATGGCTCCGATCCACCACCACTTCGAGATGAAGGCGTGGTCCGAGACGAAGGTGATGGTGCGCTTCTGGATCGTCTGCGCGATTCTGTGCGCCTCCGGGTTCGCGCTCTTCTATCGCGACTTCCTGCAGTTCGTCGAGCGTTGAACGGCGGGGTCGAGCTCGCCGGCAAGCGCGTCCTCGTCATCGGGCTCGCGCGTTCCGGGAAAGCCGCCGCCGAGGCTCTCGTAGCGCGGGGCGCCGAGGTCGTCGGGGTCGACCGCGACGAAGCCCTGGACGCGGGGAGGCTCCGCGAGCTGGGCGTCGAAGTCCGTCTCGGACGCGAGGAGGAGACGTTGGCACAGGGGTTCGATCTCGTCGTGAAGAGCCCGGGTGTTCCGGGGGAGACGTCGCTGGTGGCGGGAGCGCGAGCTCTCGGTGTCCCCGTCTGGAGCGAGATCGAGCTCGGCGCGCGACTTCTCGCCAACCCGATCCTGGGCGTCACGGGGACGAACGGCAAGACCACGACCAGCGAGCTGCTCGGCGCGATCTTTCGCGCCGCCGGGCGTCCGGTCGAGGTCGCCGGGAACGTCGGTCGGCCACTCACGTCCCTGGCGGGAGAGGTCGACGAGAGCACGTGGATCGTCTGCGAGCTCTCGTCGTTCCAGCTCGAGGACGTCGAGTCCCTTCGGCCGCGGGTCGCCGTGCTGCTCAATCTCGAGCCGGACCATCTCGACCGCCACGGGACCTTCGAGTGGTACGTCGACACGAAGCTCCGCATCTTCGAGGCGCAGACCGAGGACGACGTCGCGGTCGTACCGCGCGCCTTCGGGCGGGTTCCGGGCGCGGCGAGGCGGGTGGAGTTCAGCGCCGAGGACCCGCTGCCGGCCGAGCCTGCACTTCCCGGCGAGCACAACCGTGAGAACGCTGCAGCTGCGACCGCCGCCGCGCGTGCCGCCGGTATCCCGGACGACGCAATTGCGTCGGCACTGCTGAGCTTTCCAGGTGTCCCTCATCGAATCGAGCTCGTCCGCGAGCTTCACGGTGTTCGCTATGTCAACGACTCGAAGGCGACGAACGTCGCGGCGGCCCTGCGGGCGATCGCGGCTTACCGCAGCTCGCCGCTTCACGTGATCCTCGGCGGGCTTGGCAAGAACGAGAGCTACCAGCCGCTTGTCGGCAGCCTCGAAAGCGGCGACATCGCCTACCTGATCGGAGCTGCCGCCCCGGAGATCGCCGAGGTCCTCGGTGAAGCGGAGATCCAGTACGTCCCGTGCGTGACCCTCTCTGTCGCGGTGCAGGAGGCGAACGCGGCGGCCCAGCCCGGACACGTCGTGCTCCTGTCCCCTGCATGCGCGAGCTTCGATCAGTTCCGTGACTTCGAGGCGCGCGGCGACGCGTTTCGCGATCTGGTGGAGCAGCTCTCGTGAAAGCCGACAGCCGCTTCGACCAGAAGCTTCTGGTGCTCGTGACGCTCGGACTGGTGGCATTTGGCCTGGTGATGGTCTACAGCGCGACCTCCGCCTCGGCCACGGTCGGGAACGGGGACCCGATGAGCTTCTTGAAGCGACAGGGGATCTACGCGTTCCTCGGAGTCGTGCTGATGACGCTGGCGTCCCGCTTCGACTACCACCGGCTGCGCTTCGTAGCACCGCCGCTCCTGCTCGTCGCACTCGGGCTGTGCGCGGCGGTGCTCGTCGTCGCTCCGGAGATCAACGGAGCGCGCCGCTGGTTCCTCCTCGGCCCCGCGAGCTTCCAGCCCTCCGAGCTCGCGAAGCTCGCCCTCTGTCTCTTCGCAGCGGTCTATCTCGCGCGGCGCTCTCCGCCGCGGACGCTCGGTGAGCTCACGAAGCCCCTCGGCCTTCTGACCGCCATCTTCTGCGGCCTGATCCTGCTCGAGCCCGACCTCGGAACCACGATCACGCTCTGCGGGATGATGCTCGCCGTTCTGCTGGTCGCCGGAGTGCCGGCGCGGTTGCTGCTGACTGCCACGTTCCTCGCGGTCGGGATGGGACTGCTCGCGATCTGGATCGAGCCCTACCGGCGCGCCCGCGTCTTCAGCTTCCTGGATCCGTGGAGCGACGCGGAGGGATCGGGTTTCCAGATCGTGCAGGCCATGATCGGGATCGGCTCCGGTGGAGTGACGGGCGCCGGCCTCGGCGAGGGCGTGGGAAAGATCTCCTACCTTCCCGAGGCGCACACCGACATGATCTTCGCGGTCATCGGGGAGGAGCTCGGCCTCGTCGGGTCTGCGCTCGTGATCGGCGCATTCGGCGCGTTCGCCCTCGTCGGCTTTCGGATAGCGCTGCGCTGCCGCGACCCCTTCGGAAAGCTCCTCGCTGCGGGTCTGACCGCCCTCGTCTGCGGGCAAGCTGCGGTGAATCTCGCTGCTGTGCTCGGCATCGCGCCGCTCACCGGGATCCCGTTGCCGTTCGTCTCCTACGGGGGCTCGAGCCTCGTGGTGCTGCTCGCCGGGGTCGGCATTCTCCTTAACATCGCCGTGAATGGAGAAGTCGTCGAGGCTCGTGTGTCTGATCGCAGCAGGCGGAACAGCCGGGCACGTCCGGCCCGCGCTCGCAGTCGCGGAGGCACTGCGAGATCGCGGAGTGAAGGTGACGTTCGCCGGGTCGCCGGATCGCGTCGAGTCGCGGCTGGTTCCTGAAGCCGGGTACGAGCTCGACACCTTTTCCATCTCCGGAATCCCGCGACGTCTCGGAGTCGAGCTCCTGCGCGCGCTCGTGCGCGCGGTGCGGGCGCCGTTTGCCTGCTCCCTCATCCTCGCCAGGCGCCGGCCGGACGTCGTCCTCGGTGCCGGGGGTTATGTGGCCGGTCCGATGGTGCTCGCGGCACGAGCGCGAGGGATCCCAGCGGCGCTGACCGAAGCTGACGCCCATCTCGGGCTCGCCAATCGGCTCGCCGCTCCGTTTGCCGGTCGGATCTTCCTCGCCTATCCGGTCGCGGGTCGACAGGGCGAGAAGTACCGGGTTGTCGGCCGCCCGACTCCGCGGGCGCATATCGGTGGAGACCGAGAGTCTGCGCGAGCCCGCTTCGGGCTTCCCGCGACGGGGCCGGTGCTTGCGATCTTCGGCGGCCTCGCGGGTGCCCAGGCGTTGAACGAGTTCGCCGCGGAGACCTATGGAAAGAGCGGTCCGGCCGTGCTCCACATCGCCGGTGAGCGCGACTACGAAGCCGTTCGCTCGAAGGTCGTGCGTCCCGACTATGTGCTGCTCAGGACGACGAACGACTTCGGCGGCGCACTGGCAGTCGCCGACCTCGCCATCTCGCGCGCGGGTGGGACGGTCTGGGAGCTCGCCGCAGCAGGGACGCCGTCGATCCTCGTGCCGTACCCGCACGCGACCGCCGATCACCAGGCCCTCAACGCCCGCTACTTCGAGGAGGGTGGGGGAGCGGTCGTCGTCCTTCAACACGACCTCGGGCGCGTGCCGTTGCTCGCGCACGAGATCCTCGGGGATCCCGGCCGTCTGCGGGCGATGAGCGAGGCGATGAGAGCGCTCGCGAAGCCGGATGCAGCCGAGGCGGTCGCTGATGAGCTCCTGCGCATGGCTCGGGACCGCCGATGACAATCCCGGCGGGAATGCCCCTCGCCGACCGACGGTTCTACTTCGTCGGCATCGGCGGGGCCGGGCTGTCCGCCTACGCCAACTTCGCGCGGGCGTGGGGAGCCGAGGTTCGCGGCTGGGACAGGCAGGAGACGATCTTCATGGAGACGCTCTCCGGTATCGAGCTCGACATCGGCGGCGACCCTGTGCCTCCTCGAGGGTTCGAGGTTGTCGTGTCCAGTGCTCATCTCGGCCGGGCGCGCGGACGCTCGCGCGCCGAGTTCCTGGCCGAGCTGGTAGCGCTTCGCCGATCGATCGTCGTCGGCGGAGCGCACGGGAAGACGACCACCGCCGCGATGATCGCGTACGTCCTGCGCGGGCTCGGACACGATCCCGCCTGGATCATCGGCGGCGTCGTGCCTCAGCTCGGCGGCAACGCGGGTGTCGGAGAGGGCTGGCTGGTCGTGGAGGGCGACGAGTCCGACCGCTCGATCGCGCTTCTGCATCCGGAGATCGCCGTCGTGACGAATATCGAGGTCGATCACCACACGGCGTTCGCGTCGACGGCGGAGCTCGAGTCCTTCTTCGAGGAGTGGCTCGCCGGGGTGCCGAACGTCGTTCGCGCGTGGGAGCTGGAGCCCGCGGCATTCGAGCTGGGAATACCGGGTGAGCACAACCGGACGAATGCCGCCGCTGCGCTCGCCGCGCTCGAGCTGGCCGGCGTCCCCCGAACCGATGCCGAGCCCGCGCTCGCGCTCTTCGAGGGCGTGGGAAGACGATTCGAGCTCGTCGCCGATCGCGGAGGCGTTCGTGTCTACGACGACTACGCGCACAACCCGACCGAGATCGAGGTCACGCTGCGAACCGCTCGCGAGCGAACCGACGGACGGCTCATCGCCGTCTACCAGCCGCATGTCTACGAGCGCACGCGCCAACTCTTCCGGGAGCTCGGCAACGCGCTCGGGCTCGCGGATGCGGCGGTGGTGACCGAGGTCATCGGCGGGCGTGATGAGCCGCGCGCGGGTGTCAGCGGCAAGCTCGTGCTGGACAGCGTGCCATCCGGTGTGCGCCGCGGCTGGGCGCCGACCCTGGACGACGCGGCTCGCATCACGCTCTCGTGGTTACGCCCAGGGGACGTGGTCGTGACGCTCGGGGTCGGGGAGCCGTGGAAGGTCGCCCGCGCGGTGGCGGCCGGGTTGCCCGAATGAAGATCGAACGGGGCGTCTCGCTGTCGAAGCTGACGACGATCGGCACCGGTGGGCCGGCAAGCGCGCTTGCACGTCCGCGGTCGCTCGATCAGCTGGACGAAGCACTTCGCCACGCGGCTGTCGAGGGGCTCGAGATCGTCGTCGTCGGGCTGGGGTCGAACCTGCTCGTCGCGGACGAAGGCGTCGAGGCGCTCGTGATCCACCTCGAGGGGGAGCTGGCTGCGGTCGAAGTGGCGCCGGGGAACCTCGTCGCCGGCGGAGGGGCGACGAATGCGGTCTGCCTGCACCGGGCGCGAGGCGCTGGCCTCGGTGGCTTCGAGTTCGCCTGCGCCATCCCGGGCACCGTGGGGGGCGGCGTCAAGATGAACGCCGGCGCGTATGGCCGTGACTGGTCGGACATCGTCATGCGGGCCGTCGTTGTGACGGCCGATGGAGCCGACTGGATGACGCTCGACCAGCTCGCACTCTCGTATCGGCGCTCAGCGATCGGCCAGGGTGAGGTCGTCGCACGGGTCGAGCTTCGGCTCGAACCACGTCCGAGCGATGACATCAAGGCGACGGTCTCCGAGCTGGTCGCTCGTCGGAAAGCGACGCAGCCGACCAACAAGCGCACGTTCGGCAGCGTCTTCAAGAATCCGCCAGGAGAGCTTGGGGCGGGACGCATGCTCGAGCTTTGCGGCCTCAAGGGGCACCGGATCGGCGGTGCTGTGATCTCGCCGAAGCACGCGAACTTCATCGAGAACGCGGATGGAGCGACGAGCGCCGACTGCGTCGCGCTCATGGTGGAGGCCCGGCGGCGGGCACGGGAGCAGTTCGGTGTGGTGTTGGAGCGCGAGGTCGCCTTCGTCGGCGTGCCCGAGCTCTCGGCGGAGCCAACGTAGGAGGCGCGCGCGGCGCGGCGAATCCCGCTCCATGGCCGGGGGACGGACCGAGCGCGGATCACGTCGGCGGGGGCGCGCGGCAAGCGTCGTCGTCCCGGTTGTCCGCAGCGAAGCCGGCGATCGCCCGGATCTCGCTCGGCTCGTCCCCTCCGGCCGCTCGCTGCTCGTCGGGTTCGCAATCGTCGTTGTCGTGCTCAGCGCGTATTGGGGTGCGAGAGCATCGTCCGTCTTTGCGGTCGACGCTCTCGAAGTGGAGGGGGCACCACCACCTGTCGCGCGGGAGGTCGAAGCAGCAGCCAGAGACATCATCGGAACGAGCTTGCTCGACGTCGACGCACGTGCAATCGAGAACAGCGTGCGGGCGCTTCCGTCGATCGCCGGAGTCTCGGTCGACCGTGCCTTTCCGGACACACTCGTGATCAAGGTGGCGGCGGAGCGGCCCGTGGCCGTTGTTCGCCGCGGCCACTCGGCGTGGCTGGTGACGGGCGCGGGGAGGGTGATCCGCGAGATCGAGATCGGAACCGAGCGCGGCTTTCCGCGACTATGGGTGACTCGCGACGTAGGGGTGAGGATCGGCGGATCGCTGCCGTCCGGCCTCACGGACGCGACCAGAGCACTTGCCGCTGCCCGCAAGGTTCGTCTGCCGGGGCGCGTGAAAGCGGTGCGCTCGGGCGAGGGGCAGCTGACCCTGATTATCCGCCGCGGGCCTGAGATCAGGCTGGGCGTTCCGTCCGAGCTCTTGCTCAAGCTCACCGTGGCGGCGCGCGTGATCTCACTCGTCGACGAGGGCACGCTGTACGTCGACGTGAGCGTTCCGGAGCGTCCGGTCGCCTCGCGTTACCTCAACTCTTAGGTTGAGGTTGAAGGTTGTGGATTGACATGTCGATAGAGGAGCCGTACCCTCGGAAGCGAAATCGTGCCAGCGTGTTGCACGTTCAACGAGAGCTTCAGCTTGAGGTGGTCGAGAGATGAGCAATCAGTCTGGTAGCTATCTCGCCGTGATCAAGGTCGTCGGGATCGGCGGAGGCGGTTCGAACGCGGTCAGCCGCATGGTCGAGGCCGGGATGTCCGGGGTCGAGTTCGTGGCGGTGAACACCGATGCACAGGCGTTGCTGATGACGGAGGCCGACGTGAAGATCCACATCGGCTCGGTCGCAACTCGGGGACTGGGCGCGGGTGCGGATCCCAAGGTCGGAGCAACCGCCGCGCAGGAGAGCCGAGACGAGTTGAAGGAGGCGCTGAAGGGCGCGGACATGATCTTCGTCACGGCCGGCGAGGGCGGAGGGACCGGAACGGGCGGGGCACCCGTCGTCGCGGAGATCGGACGCGAGCTCGGCGCGCTCACCGTCGGTGTCGTGACCAAGCCGTTCGCGTTCGAGGGTCGGGTCCGTACGGAACAGGCCGAGCAAGGCGCGCAGACGCTCCGCGAGAACGTCGACACGTTGATCGTGATCGAGAACGATCGCCTGCTCCAGGTCGTCGAGCGCTCGACCCCTGTCACCGAGGCATTCCGCATGGTCGATGACATCCTGCGCCAGGGCGTGCAGGGAATCACCGATCTGATCACCGTCCCCGGTCTGATCAACCTCGACTTCGCCGACGTGCGGACGATCATGCGTGACGCGGGTTCCGCGCTGATGGGAATCGGGGTCGCACAGGGTGAGAACCGCGCGATGGAGGCCGCCCGTGCTGCCATCTCCTCGCCGCTGCTCGAGACGTCACTCGACGGCGCCACGGGGATCCTGCTCAACATCACGGGAGGTCCCGATCTCGGGCTGGCCGAGGTGGACGAGGCGGCTCAGGTGGTCACGGCCGCGGCCGACGCGAACGCGAACGTCATCTTCGGCGCCGTGATCGACGACTCGATGGGCGACTCGGTGCGGGTCACCGCGATCGCTACGGGGTTTGGCGGCGGTCGTCCGCGCCGGCGGCGTGTCGAAGGCGCAGCCGTCGAGCCGGTGCGCCCGGCGTTCCAGGCGCCGAGCGCGTCGGACGTCGAGATCGACATCCCCAGCTTCCTCAAAGAGGACTAGACCAGGTCGGCGGCTCTCTCCGTCGCATCACGCTGGGGCACGAACCGCGGTGAGAAGGGGCGCCCCTACGATGTTTGCCATGTCGGCGTGGCGGCGGAAGGCGATCGAGCTGTTTCCCGAACTGCGGCGCGAGCTCAACGACGGCGACGAGATCTTCTCGGTCTACGCGGTCTGGTGGGAGCTCCTTCCGCTCGCCATCGAGGCGCACCGTGAAAGCAACGACGAGCTGCTCCGCCGAATCTACGGCTATGCGGAGTGGTGCAGTCGGCAAGGTGGCGATCTCAGGAATGCGGCTGGCGTGTCCTTCTACGAGCATCTATTCGACGAGAAGTGGATGCGCCCGCTCGTCGTTCCGTGGCTCACCGGGCCGGTCATTCACGACATTCGACCACTGTGGGAGGCGCAGCTCTCGTCGGACGACATGAAGGAAGTCGACGCGCTCCTCCGGGCGGGGGGGTCTCGATCAAAGACCCGCTGAGTAGCGTCGAGCCTGCCTCGGCCGTTCACCGGCGGGCCTTACGCTTGCGAGTGGATAGAGTCGCGGACGTGGAGGCCACGTCGCTCGAGCGCACGCCTCTCTACGCGCGACACGTCTCACTCGGTGCGCGGATGGTGCCGTTCGCCGGCTACGAGATGCCAGTCCAGTACGCCGGCGTCATCGAGGAGCATCGCGCGGTCCGCACCGACTGTGGCGCGTTCGACGTCTCGCACATGGGGGAGATCCACGTCGACGGGCCGGCGGCTCATGTCTTCCTCCAGGAGATGCTCTCGAACGATCTCGACAGGATCACGGACGGAGAAGCCCAGTACACGCTCCTGACCAACGAGCACGGCGGGGTCATCGACGACCTCATCGTCTACCGCCTGGCGCACGGGCAGTATCTGCTCGTCGTCAACGCCTCCAACCGCCAGCCCGTCTACGACTGGCTCAAGGAGCGCGAGGCGCGGGGCACCGAAGTGCGCGACACCTCCGGTGAATACGGCCTGATCGCAGTGCAGGGCCCCCGCTCGATCGAGCGCCTCGGGCTCCCCGAGCGAGCTGCATTCACGCACGAGCTCGGCGAGCTCGACGGAATCGAAGTGATGATCTCGCGCACCGGATACACGGGCGAGCCAGGGGTCGAGCTCTGCTCAGCTGACGAGGATACCGAGCCGCTCTGGGATGCCGTTCTCGCCCGCGGCGCGACACCGTGCGGCCTCGGCGCTCGCGACACCCTTCGCCTCGAGGTCTGCTATCCGCTGCACGGGAACGACATCACACCGGAGACCGACGCGATCTCCGCGGGCCTCGGATGGGCGTGCGCGCTGGAAACGGAGTTCACCGGAGTCGAGGCCTTGCGCCGGATCAAAGAGGAAGGGCCAGCGCGCAAGCTCGTTCCGTTCGTCATGGAGGAGAAGGCGGTTCCCCGTCAAGGGATGTCGATCGAGGGCGGCGGCGAGGTGACCTCCGGGACGCACTCGCCGATGCTCGATCGCGGCATCGGCATGGGCTACGTACCCGTCGCCAGCGCTGCGCCCGACACCGAGCTCGAGATCGACGTCCGCGGCAGGCCGCGCCGCGCTCGGGTCGTCTCCAAGCCGATCTACCGAAAGGAGCAGTAGTGCCCTCAGCGGAGAGCTACCCCGACGATCTCAGGTACCACCGCGAGCACGACTGGGCCCGCGTCGACGGCAACGAGGCGACGCTCGGGATCACCTGGTTCGCGCAGGATGCGCTCGGCGAGCTGGTGCACTACGAGGCGCCGGAGGTGGGCTCGACGGTGACGAAGGATCAACCGTGCGGCGAGGTGGAGTCGGTGAAGGCGGTCTCGGATGTGGTCGCGCCGCTTTCGGGTGAGGTGCTCGAGATCAACCAGAAAGCGGTCGACGAGCCCGAGATCGTCAACGAGGATCCGTACGGCGACGGCTGGCTGATCCGCATCCGCATGTCCGAATCCTCGGAGGTCGACTCGCTTCTGGATCCCGAGGCGTACCGCGCGCACGTCGCCGACCAGTGAGTCGCGGTTATCTGAGCCTCACGGATGCCGACCGCGAGGAGATGCTCGCGGCGATCGGCGTCTCTTCCGTCGACGAGCTCTTCGACCAGGTGCCGGCCGGCGTGCGCCTCGACCGCGAGCTGGACGTGCCCCGTGCGCTCGGCGAAGCGGAGTTGGTGCGTCATATCGAGGAGCTCGCCGAGCGGAACGTCCATACCGGCGCCGAGCTCTCGTTCCTGGGGGCGGGGATCTACGACCATTACGTCCCTTCCGTCGTGGACGTCGTTCTCTCCCGCGGGGAGTTCCTGACCGCGTACACGCCGTACCAGCCGGAGATGAGCCAGGGCGTGCTGCAGGCGATCTTCGAGTACCAGACCGTCATCTGCGAGCTGACCGGGATGGACGTGTCCAACGCGTCCGGGTACGACGGCATGACCGTCGCCGCCGACGCGTGCTTCGTGGCCAAGCACGCGGTTCCGGACCGCAGGAAGATCGTTCTCGCGGAGACGCTCAACCCACAGGTGCGCCAGGTCGTGAAGACGTATGCGCCCGGGTTCGGGCTCGAGGTCGTCGAGGTGCCGCACACACGGTGGGACGACCGAACCCGACCACGTCGCCGAGGCTGCCACTGACGCCGCCGCCGTGTTCTTCCAGCAACCGAACTTCCTCGGCTGCCTCGAGCCTGCGCCCGATCTGGCCGAGGCCGCCAACGAGGCCGGCGCGCTAGCGATCGTCCACGTCGATCCGATGTCGCTCGGAGTGCTGGAAGCACCGGGTGCGTACGGGTGCGCGATGGCCATCGGCGAGGGTCAGGGCGCCGGTAACTGGCCGTCCTACGGGGGGCCGCACTACGGCTTCCTGGCCGCGCGGAAGGACTTCATTCGCCGGATGCCGGGTCGCATCGTCGGTGAGACGGTCGACACGGACGGCAAGCGGGCATTCGTGCTCACCCTCCAGACCCGCGAGCAGCACATCCGACGCGAGAAGGCGACGTCGAACATCACCACGAATCAGACGCTGCTCGCGCTCGCCGGTCTCGCGACGCTGTCCTGGCTCGGTCCTCAGGGACTGCGCGAGGTAGGGGAGACGTGCCTTTCGCTGGCGCAGTACGCGCGCGAGCGGCTGCCGCTCGAGCCCGCGTTCGACGTCCTCGCATTCAAGGAGGTCGCATTCCGAACGCCCATCCCCGCGCGTGAGGTGATCAGGCGAGCGCGCGAACGTGGAGTGCACCCCGGCTACGCGCTCGGCCGCGACTACGAGGGCATGGACGACGTCCTGCTGGTGGCGGTCACCGAGAAGCGGAGCGTCGAGGACGTCGACCGGCTGGCGGCGGTGCTCGAGGAGGTGTGCGCATGACGAGAGAGCCGGGTAGCTCCTGGCCCGACGCGCCGCTCATCTTCGAGCGCTCGCGTGCCGGGCGCAGGGCTGGACGGCCGCCGCGTCCCGATCTCCCGGTCTCCGAGCTGGCTAGCTCCCTGCGGCGCGCGAGGCCGCCGCGTCTCCCGGAGGTCTCCGAGCCGGAGCTCGTCCGACACTTCACGACGCTGGCCGACCGCACCTTCGGCGTCGACACCGGCTTCTACCCGCTCGGCTCCTGCACGATGAAGCACAACCCGCGGGTGCACGAGCGACTGGCGGGGCTCCCCGGCTTTCGCGACCTCCATCCTCATCAGGACGACGAGGGCGCCCAGGGGGCGCTCGAGCTCATGTGGCGGCTTCAGCGCATGCTCGCCGAGATTGCAGGGCTCCCCGCGGTCACACTGCAACCGGCAGCCGGGTCGCAGGGAGAGCTGACCGGGCTCATGCTCATGCGCGCGTACTTCGCCGATCGCGGGGAGGAGCGCGACACGATCATCACCGCGGACACGGCGCACGGCACCAACCCCGCGAGCGTGACCATGGCCGGCTACAAGCTCGAGAAGGTCGAGACCGACGCGCGCGGAAATCTCGACCTCGAGGATCTGCGCGGGAAGGTGAACGAGCGCACCGCCGGGCTGATGCTCACGAACCCCTCGACTCTCGGGCTCTTCGACGAAGGCATCGAGGACGTGGCCGGGATCTTCCACGACGCGGGTGCGCTCCTCTACTACGACGGCGCGAATCTCAACGCCGTCGTCGGGATCTCGCGGCCCGGCGACATGGGCTTCGACATCGTCCACTACAACCTGCACAAGACGTTCTCGCAACCGCACGGCGGGGGTGGGCCCGGTGGCGGGCCGGTGGCGGTGCGGGAGCGCCTCGAGCCGTTCCTCCCGGTTCCGCGCGTTGTCCAGGACCGTGGCGCGTATCGGCTCGACTCGGAACATCCGAAGTCGATCGGGCGCGTGCGCGGGTTCGCGGGGCCGTTCGGGGTGTTCGTCCGCTCCTACGCCTTCATGCGCGCCTACGGGCCGGGGCTTCGCGAGATGTCCGAGGTCGCAGTCCTGAACGCGAACTACCTGCTGGCGCGGCTCAAGGACGTGTACGACCTGCCGTACGACCGCCTGTGCATGCACGAGTTCGTGCTCTCCGCCCGGAACCTCAAGCGAGAGCACGGGATCACCGCGCTCGACGTCGCGAAGCGGCTGATGGACTACGGAATCCACCCGCCCACGATCTACTTCCCGCTGGTCGTCTCCGAAGCGCTGATGGTCGAACCGACGGAGACCGAGCCGAAGGAACGGCTCGACGAGTTCGTCGACGCCATGCGCAAGATCGCCAAGGAGGCCGCGGAGTCTCCGGAGGTCCTGAAGGAGGCGCCTCGGGTGAGACCGGTCCGGCGGCTCGACGAGGTGCGCGCCGCGAAGCAGCCGGTCGTCCGGTATCTGTTCGACGAGCATCCCGCGCTCGTGGGTGGCTGACCGGCGGAGAACCCCAACGTCGAGGCCACGCTAGAGCCTGGCCCCAGGCGCCGCTCGATTTTTCGTCGACCTCCGCTCCATCAGGTCGCCGTTGCCAGCCGGCCGCGGCGACTTTGGTGCCTGTCGTTGAAACTTTAAGTCGCGGTTCGGGCACAGTCAGGGTGTGGACACCGCTTCGTCGGATGCGGACTGCCTGGCTCGTTCGCTGCATGAGCCGACAGCGTTTGAGCTGATCTTCGATCGGCACTTCGCTGCCGTACACAGGTACTTGCATCGCCGCGCTGGACGTGATCTCGCCGACGAGCTGACAGCAGAGACGTTCGCGGTCGCATTCGCGCGGCGGGAGAGCTGCCGTGCAAGTGGGAGCGTCTTGCCGTGGCTATACGGGATCGCGACCAACTTGCTCCATCGCCAGCGGCGGGCTGACCGCCGTCAACTGCACGCCTACAGCCGGAGCGGAGTCGACCGGGGGGTCGCCTACGAGGACGAGGCGGATGCACGAGTCGATGGCGCGGCGCTCGATGCTCGGCTGGCGGGCGCTCTTGCGGCGATGCGTTCGCGGGAACGCGATGCGCTGCTCCTCTATGCCCTCGCAGACCTCAGTTACGAGGAGGTCGCTCTTGCACTCGACGTCCCGGTCGGAACGGTGCGGACGTGGCTCCACAGGGCGCGTGCGACCGCACAACGCGAACTCGAAGCGGCAGAAGCGGACGTTTCTCCGCTCGCGACAACAGGAGTTGATCTGAATGGTTGAGCTCGATCTCTTTCGCAACTTCCGCCGCGGAGTCGCGACTCCGAGCACAGATGCGCATCGACGAGCGTCCGCCCGGCTGGCGCGTGCGCTTGACGAAGCAACCGGTGGACAGCAGGGAACTCGCTTGCGCCCCAGCGTTCGTCGCCGCCGATTCCTCGTGCTCGCTGCTGCGGTGCTCGTCGTCGTCGTGGGCGCGGCCTCAGCCTTTGGCACCGTGCGCGGCCTCTTCGGCAACGGGAGTCACCCCGGTGAACGTAACAACTTTGCCATCGAAGGCAAGAGGGGGAGCTTTAGCGTCCGGATCATCGGGTCGAGTGGACACGAACCAATGCGGACTTGGCGACTGGTGCTTGAGCCGTTGCCGTGGTCGGACATATCTTCCACCGTCGCTCTGGCTCCCACCGGCCAGTATGTGCAAGTCACCGGGCGCGGGCGGGTTGTCCGAATAGGTGGCCACAAGCAGGGGTGGAGCGCCCGCCTCGAGGGCTTCGTGACCCGCCCCGGAGAAGCGAAGCAGCGCGTCGTCATCACGATGAAGGGGCGCCCGGAGGGTGTGTTCGTGCTCGCCCCGCTCGAGACCGGAGTCCTGGAGCGCGACTCAGGCACCCTGACCTACACGTACGCCACCGGGTAAGTCAGGCGACGATGATCGAGAACGTGCTCCGATCGTCGTCGAGTCGGCCGATCGACGCGCAGATGGAACGCGACGTCACGATCCGACGTCCGGGGGCGTCGAGGATCCGGTGCCGTCGTGCATGTGCACTGGCTTGTTGTTTCGTCGTAGTTCTCGCGAGCGGCTGCAGAACGACTTCCGGCTCCGCACCCTCCGTCCTGGAAGCGACGATCCCAGAGCTCCAGGAGGCGATGGAGACCGGTGAGCTCACGGCGGTCGAGCTGGTCGACTTCTATCTGGCAAGGATCGCTGCCTATGACAACACGGGGCCCAAACTCAACGCGTTCATCCTGACAAACCCTGCCGCGCGCGACGAGGCGGCGGCTCTCGATGCCGAACGCGCGGATTCAGGCCCTCGAGGGCCTCTGCACGGCATTCCCGTGGTCTTGAAGGACAACATCGGAACCGCCGACATGCAGACAACTGCGGGATCGCTTGCACTGAAGGGATTCACACCCGCTGAGAACGCCTTCCAGGTGCGCAAGCTGCGCGAGGCGGGGGCGATCATCATCGGCAAGGCGAACCTCTTCGAGTTCGCCCTCGGCTGGACGACGGTGTCATCTCTCGGCGGGCAGACACTCAACCCCTACGACCTCAGCCGGGATCCCGGCGGTTCGAGCGGGGGCACGGCTGTCGCCGTCACCGCGAACTTCGCCGCCGCCGGCCTCGGGACCGACACGTGTGGATCGATTCGCCTGCCGGCAGCTCACAACGATCTGTACGGGTTGCGGCCGACGGGCGGCCTCTCGTCGCGCGCCGGCGTGATCCCTTTCTCGACCACGCTGGATGCCGTCGGACCGATTGCCCGTAGCGTCGTCGACCTCGCGATCATGCTCGATGCCACTGTCGGCCGCGACCCCGCGGATCCATCGACGGTGCGGGTCGGGACGTCCTACCTGAACGCCGTCGATCGCGATGGCCTTTCTGGCCGACGCATCGGCCTGGTCACGTTCAGTAGAGACTCCGAAGTGGAGGGGCTCATCGGCTCAGCCATCGAAGAGATGAAGGCTGGCGGCGTCGAGGTCATCGAGGTAACCCTCCCGAGCGGCGCGGATATCGGCCCCTTCTTCGGAGAGTTGCGCTTCGCCCTCGATGACTATCTCGCTGCCGAGCCCAGGGCCCCAGTTCGGTCGTTCAGGGATATCGTGGATCTGAACGTCGTCACCCCTGCGGTGGGCGGATTCTTGTCCGAGCTGGAAGCGGTGACCAGCCTGGACACCGATGTCTACCGCGCAGCACTCGAGGGACGGCATCGGTTCCGTGACGCGGTCGTTGCCCTCATGGACGAGCACGACCTCGACGCGATCGCCTATCCGGCGTCTTCCTCCCCGGCCGCTGTGATCGGCGGAGACTCGAGCCCCGTCGACTGCGAGTCAGCCGCGTATGGTGGCCTTCCCGCCATGGTCGTACCGGCTGGGTTCACCTCTGGTGGTCTCCCGATCGGTCTCGAGCTCATCGGCCGGCCGTTTGCAGAGCCGACCCTAATCGCCGTCGCGGCGGGCTACGAAGCGCACACGAACCACCGGACCCTCCCTCCGACTACCCCGTCACTGAAAGCAGACTAAGTAGCGAGTCCACCGTACGCCGGGCTTCGTGGGCGGGGAACACTGCAGGGCCGCTACCGGTCCAAAAAAAAGGATCGACGCCACGATGATCGGAGCGGTCCGGACGTAGCTCGCCCACGGGCCGACAGCGCCACGGGGTCGTCAGCGGGCGGGCACCAGGGTTGCCAGCTGGCCGCAGGCCGCCTCGATGTCCCGGCCGCGCGTCAGCCGGACGGTCGCCGGGATCCCCGCCCGGAGGAGCACGTCCTTGAAACGCTCGATCGCCTGGCGCGATGAGCCGTCGTAGGCGCCGGTCGGGTTATAGGGAATCAGGTTGACCTTGAACGGGCAACCTCGACAGGTGGTGAGGTTGACCTTGATCATCCGCGGATCGAGCAGAGCGGCGAGTGCGCGCGCAGCGGCTCGGGAGTCGTTCGCGCCCGCGAGCATGACGTACTCGACGAAGACCTTGCGTCGCCTGAGCTCGAAGTACCGCCGGCATTCGGCGAGTACCTCCCCGATCGGGTAGCGGTCGTTGACAGGCATGAGCTCCGAGCGCAGCGCCGGATCGGCCGCATGGATCGACAGCGCAAGCCGGATCGGCTCCTCGACTTCGTCGACGAAACGAACTAGGCCCGGCATCCAGCCAACGGTCGAGATCGTCGTCCGCCGGTGCGTGATCCCGAGATCCGGGAGCCGCCGCGCGGACTCGAGTACGGCGTCGTAGTTCAGGAAGGGCTCACCCATGCCCATGTACACGGCATGGTTCACGGCCTCCAGGCGCCGGAAGTGCAGCGCCTGATCGAGGATCTCGGACGCGGTCAGGTTGCGGCCGAAGCGCATCGCCCCTGTCGCGCAGAACGTGCAGGTCAGCGGGCAGCCGGACTGCGAGGAGAGGCAGAGCGAGCGGCGCCCATCGCGGTAGCGCATGAGGACAGCCTCGACCGGGTGGCCGTCGTGCGTATGGAAGAGCGCCTTCAGCGTGCCGTCGCGCGCCTCACGCTCGGTCACCACCTCGAGCGTCGAGAACGGCACCGCGTCGGCGAGCGCGGCGCGCAGCGGCTTCGCGAGGGACGTCATCTGCTCGTACGAAGCCGATCCACGCGCCGTCCACTCCCACACCTGGCGGGCGCGGTAGCGCGGCTCGCCGTGCTCGGAGAGGGTGCGGTCGAGGAGCGCGAGATCCACGAGCGGACGGTAGCGTCTCGACTCGACATGATCGACCTGCGCTCCGACACCGTCACGCAGCCGACACCCGGGATGCGACGTGCGATCGCGGACGCAGCAGTAGGTGACGAGCAGAAGCGCGAGGACCCGACCGTCGACGAGCTCCAGCGCCGCGTCGCGGACTTGCTCGGACAAGATGCCGCGCTGTTCGTGCCCACGGCGACGATGGCGAACCAGATCGCGCTGAAGCTGCACAGCCGTCCCGGCGATGTGCTCCTGGCGGAGGAGACCTCACACGTAGTCGTGTACGAGTACGGCGGAGCGGCGGCACACGCCGGCCTCATGACGCTCGGCCTACCCGGCGACGGCGGACGCGTCACTGCCGAACAGATCCGGAGCGCGGCGGCGCGGAGCATGAAGATCGCCGACCAGCGCGCGGCTGTCCTCTCGATCGAGAACACACACAACAACGCGGGGGGGAGGGTCTGGCCGCTCGCTGACATCGAGGATGTTGTCGCGACCGCGCGCGAGCTCGGGCTGGCAGTGCACCTCGACGGCGCGCGACTCCTGAACGCGGCCACCGCGCTCGACGTCGAACCCGCAACCTTCACCTCGCGCTTCGACACCGTCACGCTCTGTCTCTCCAAGGGCCTCGGCTGCCCCCTCGGCGCGCTCCTCGCCGGCTCGAGCGAGCTGATCGAGCGTGCCTGGCGTGAGAAGCACCTCTTCGGCGGCGCCATGCGCCAGGCCGGGATCGTGGCCGCAGCCGGTGTCTACGCGCTCGACCACCACGTCGACCGGCTCGCCGACGACCATGCGCGTGCACGACGACTCGCGGAGTCGCTCGTGGAAGCCGGCCTCGCAATCGACCTCGACCGGGTGGAGACGAACTTCGTCCAGATCGACCTCGATCCGCTCGGCCTCGACCGGGCTGCCGCTCCTCGCGACGCTGCGAGCTGCAGGCGTCGGCCTCTCGGCCACGATCCATCCCACCGTCGTTCGAGCAGTGACCCATCTCGAGATCACGGACGAGGACGTCGACCGCGCAGCCGAGCTGATCCCGCATGCTCTCGGGATCCGCGCCTCGGTCGAAGCCCGCTAGCGGACGACGAGAACCGCGCCTGCGAGGCTGCGAGCCGGATACCACAGACGCAGCTTTGCGTCCCGTGCCGCGGTTACGGTCCGGCGAAGATATCCACCCCGGTCGGTCAGGGCCGTTCCGCCGATCCCGACCCAGCGTCCGCCGGTCAAGCGTTGGACGACGTATCGCTGCCGACCCTCGCCCGGGCGCACCTGGCCCCAGACCGACGTCGTCGTCCCGCGTCGCTGCACCTGCGCGAGGGGCAGCATCGTCGCGGCGAGCGAGGGTTTCGCCTTGCCGTCAATCGTCTCGAGACCGCTCTGCCAACGTGCCGACTCGGGCTCGTCGCGGTAGAGGTAGTGGATGAGCATGTCGACCTTGGGAGCCTGGTAGACGCGGCGCGCGGCCTCGGCGATGAAGCGCGCCTGCTCGTCCGGAGAGACGCCGAAGAGATCCGGCGGATTCGTCTGGTAGGCGTACTCGGTCAGCCAGATGCGGGCGCGAGGAAATGCCTGGCCGACGAAGAGAAGGAGCCGCTCGAGCGATGCCATCGTCAGGGTCTTGCACGAGCACCCACCGAGGAAGGGCGTGTCGCCTGGAAAGACGGGGTACGGGTGATGCGCGTAGGCGTCCAGGCGGGCTCCGGCGCGGTCCATCGCGCGGATGAAGTCCACCGGAGAGATCCCGCCCTTCCCGGCACGGGGCCCGGTGACACCGCCGGCCACGCGCGCTCGTCGATTGACGGACTTGATCCCCGCGTAGCCCGGGTTGAGGATCTGCGAGACGTACGTCCCGGCCGATGCAGGCTTGAGCCAGGTCGGCTTGTTCGGCTCGTTCCACATGATCCAGCTCGTCACGAAGGGATAGCGCTCGGCTGCGATCTCGGCGAAGCGCTGGAAGTCCGCTCCGTTCGAGGGTGCGACGTTCGGTGAACCTCCACCGTTCGCCCAGGCGGGAGTGCCCCAGAGGGTGACGACGGGTTCGAGCCCGCGAGCGCGAAGCGCGCGGAGCAGACGGTCCGGCCGTTCCCAGCGATACGTCCCTTCACTCGCTTCGATGCGGTGCCAGCCGAGCGTGACGCGTACGACGTCGAGACCCAGGCGATCGAGTTTGGCAACGCGATCTGCGAGCTTTCCGGGGCCGAACTCGAGCCACGCGTCGTCCTGGATACCGAACTTCACCCCAGACGCGCCCTGTGCCGTCGCGGGGAAGAAGCCCATGGCGCAAACGCAGGCGAGCAGGATCCCGAGAATCCTCACGCCCCATCCATACCCGATCCGGTGGGCCACGAACCGGTTCCTTCAGGACTTCCTTACGAGATCTGTTTCGGCATCTAACGCTCGCCCGCGAGGAAGAAGGCGATGACGACGACCAAATAGCCGAGGAGCAGAAGCACTCCGCGCGCGCGACTCGAGTGGCCGTTGAAGAGGACGACGGTCGTGAACACAACGGATCCGGCAAGTGCGGCGATCTCGACCGGCCGGAAGCTGAGAGCGATCGGATCGATGAGCCAGGAGAGGAGTGCGACCGCAGGGATCAGGAAGACGGCGACCTGCGCGGCGGAGGAGAGCGCGATCTCCCCCGCGAGGGCGATCTTCCCGCGGAACGCCACGACGACCGCCCCGCCGTGCTCGGCCGCGTTTCCGACGATCGCGACGATGACGGCGGCGACGAAGAACTCGCTGAGCCCCGCCTTCTCGGAGAAGACCTCGAGCGAGCCGACGAGGATCTCCGCGACGAGCGCGGTTGCCACGGTTGCCAGCGCGAGCGCTACGAGCGAGCCTCGCAGCGACCAGGCGCCGATCTCCTCGTCGCTGGCGATGTGGCGCGTGCGGTGGCGCCGGAGCGAGAACCAGGTGACGCCGACGTACACGACCAGGAGCACGATCGAGACGGGCACGGTCAGGACGGCGAGCGAATCGCGATCGGGATCGCCTTCCCAGCTCGGGATCGCAGGGATGAGGAACATGACGGTCGCGAAGGCGAGGAGCCCGAACGCGAGGAAGCTCGAGAAGCGGTCGAGCTGGCCGCGCCCACCTGCGACCAGCGATGCACCGAGCACGAGCAGCAGGTTCGACACGACGCTGCCTGTGAGCGAGCCGCGTACGACTTCCGTCAGCCCCTGGTTGACGGCGATGAGCGCGATGATCAACTCGGGCGCATTGCCGAAGGTGGCGTTCAAGAAGCCCCCGATTCCGGGCCCGGTGTGGACGGCCGCGTGCTCGGTGGCCTCGCCGATGAGCCAGGCGAGCGGGATCAGGGCAAGCGCCGAGATGACGAACTCCAGCGGTCGCGGGGATGTCCGCGAGGTAGTGGAGCGCGATCGCGATGGGTGCGACGGCGAGGGTTGCGAAGAGGACGCGGCGGAGCATCGGGGGGAGAACCCTAGACGAGCCTGTCGCGCTCGCTGGAGGAACCTCCCGGTTCCCCCAGACCCCTCCGCTGGTCCGCTGCGCGGACAGCATTGCGCTCGCTGGAGGAACCTCCCGGTTCCCCCAGACCCCCTCCACTGGTCCGCTGCGCGGACAAGCGCTACTCGCGCTTGCCTGAAAACTCCCCGTTTGTCAAGTCTTGCGGCCGCACCCACCAGAGGAACACAATCCGCTCATGAGCGAGACTGCAGCGGAGGTCGGACTCCCTCTCCGGGCCCAGGACGAGGTCGAGTGCCGCCACTGCGACGTCCACTGCGAGAAGGTCGTCTATCCCGGCGCGTGCCTGCGGATGGCCTGCCCGTTCGTCTATGCGTACGAAGCCTGGGGTCGCACGTACATGGGTTGCCTGCAGAAAGTGTTCGCCGTCGAGATCGACCTCTCGCTCCTCGAGGCCGCAGAGACCGAGCGCGGGGGGTTCGGGGCCGTGCGCGCCCGGCGGGCGCCGCTTCCGATGTGCGAGACGGAAGTGATCTCGACCTACAGTGGCCGCGAGGACGATCTCGGGCTGCCGCAACCCCGAGTTCCACGAGCTTCCGCGAGAACGCGCGACCTTCCGCGTCTTCGCTCGCATCACCGACTCGAGCTAGCTCGGGCGCTGTCGCCGTCGTCCCGCGGCGGTACAGCTTTCGTAGAAGGTCGATGTCCGCGGAGCTGAGACCGTCCTCCGGCCACGTCTCGAGCACCGCCGGGAGGTCTCGGAACGCGGGATGTCCGAGGAAGGTCGCGAGGCCGTTCCCGAGGAGGCCCCGCGCGACAACGTCGTGGCGGTCGCGGTTCGAGCCGAGCGGTGTCTTCGAGTCGTTGACATGGAGGACTCGAAGGCGCTCGAGGCCGATGCGCGAGTCGAGCTCGCCAGCGCGGCGTCGAGCGTCTCGGCATCCGTGACGTCGACTCCGGAGGCCCACCAGTGACAGGAGTCGAGGCAGACGCCCAGGCGCGCGTGGCCGTCGAGCGCGTCGCAGAGAGCGGCGAGCTCCGCGACCGAGCGGCCGATCGTGCCACCCGCGCCGGCGGCGTTCTCGAGGCAGAGCCAGAGCTCGTCGGTCGTCAGCTCGAGAAGGTCGCGAAGCGCCGGTGTCACCTTCCTGACCGCGTCGCCGAAGCCGTAGCCGAGGTGCGAGCCGACGTGGAAGACGACCGCGTCGGCCTCGATCGCTCGCGCCGTCTCCATCGTCGCCTGCAGCGCCTCGAACGACTTCTTCCGAATCGCCCGGTCGCGGCTCGCGAGGTTCACGAGGTAGAGGGCATGACACGAGACGTGCCGGACGCGCGCCTCCCGCCTGCGCGTCCGGAAGCGCTCGAGCTCCTCCGGCGCGTGCTGGGTCGGGCTTCCACATACGCGGGCTCTGGGTGAAGACCTGAACAGCATTGCCGCCGATCTCCTCGATCCGGTCGATCGCCTTCGAGATACCGCCTGCTGCCGAGACATGGGCGCCGAAAAGCACGCCGATACGCTACGCGCGTGTCCGTCCGCGTTCGCATGGCACCTTCTCCAACGGGCTTTCTCCACATCGGGGGAGTGCGCACGTTCCTCTTCAACTGGCTCTTCGCGCGCGGGCTCGGGGGAGAATGCCTGCTGCGAATCGAGAACACCGACACGAGCCGCGAGGTCGCCGAGTCGGTGGCGCAGATCGAGCGCTCGCTCCGCTGGCTCGGCGTCGACTGGGATGCCGAGACGACGTTCCAGCTCGACCGACTCGAACGGGCGCAGGAGGAGGCGCCGGAGGTTCGTCGCCGAGGGAACAGCGTACGAAGACGAGGGAGCGGTCCGCATCCGCATGCCCGACGAGGGCTCGACGGGCTGGGACGATGCGATCAAGGGGCGCATCGAGTTCCCGAACGGGCAGCTCGAAGATCTCGTCCTGGTCCGCTCGGACGGCCGCCCGACGTACAACTTCGCCTCGCCGCTCGACGACTGGCTCGACGGGATCACGCACGTCATCCGCGGCGACGACCACGTCTCGAACACTCCGAAGCAGCTCCACGTGCTGCGCGCTTTGGGCGCCGAGCCGCCCGTCTACGCCCACGTTCCGAGCGTCTTCGGTGAGGACGGACGCAAGCTCTCGAAGCGCCACGGCGCGATCTCGGTGGACGAGTTCCGCTCCGCGGGATACGTGCCCGAGGCACTGATGAACTTCCTCGCTCTGCTTGGGCTGGGCGCCCGACGGGGAGACGACGATCATGAGCCGTGATGAGCTCGTCGAGCGCTTCTCGCTCGAGCGCGTGGGCTCGAGCCCCGCGACCTTCGACTACGCGAAGCTCGACTGGATGAACGGCGTCTACCTGCGCGAGCTTCCGCCGGACGAGTACGCGAGCCGTCTCGTCGCGTACCTGCGAGAGCAGGGGAGCGATTGGCCAGAGGAGCGCATCCGGGCGGCGGCGCCGCTCGTGCAGGAGAAGATCGGCCGCTCTCGGCGAGTTCGCGGGGTTCGCGGGCTTCCTCTTTCACGACGTCGAGCCGGATCCGAGCCTCCTCGACGAGCGCATCCTCACGGCCGCCGTCGATGCGCTCAGCGAGACCGAGCCGTGGTCGGTCGAGGAGATAGAGGTTTCGCTTGAAGCGCCTTTGCGCCGAGCTGGACGAGAAGCCGCGGGCGGTGTATCCGCCGATTCGCGTCGCTGTCACGGGCTCGAAGGTGTCGCCGGGCCTGTACGAGAGCCTGGCGCTCCTGGGGAGGGACGAGGCGCTCGATCGCGTCTGCGGGCGGTGCCGGCGAGTCTCTGGCCCGGCACGGTGAGCATGCTCTCGGAATCTGGTCGGCGTCGAGCTCGGGCCGACGAGCTGGCTCGACGTGTCGCAGGACGCGAATCGACCGCTTCGCGCAGGCGACCGACGACTCCCAGTGGATCCACGTCGACGCGGACCGCGCGGCGGCGAGGCCCGTTCGGGACGACCATCGCCCATGGGTTCCTCACCCTCTCGCTCTGCGTCCCGATGCTCTCCGAGGTGCTTCCTCGCTCGAGCGGGATGGTCGTCAACTACGGCGTCAACCGGGTGCGGTTTCCGGCTGCGGTGCCTTCGGGCGCGCGCGTGCGGGGCCGTTTTCGCGTGCTGTCCGTCGAAGGCGCGGCCGGTGGGGAGCGCGCGACGATCGAGGCGCGACATCGAGTGCGAAGGCGTCGAGAAGCCCGTGTGCGTCGCCGAGCTCGTGCTCTTGACAGTGTGCTAACAAGCTCTGGCGGGGTCGGACAGGTCTGGTACCGTGGCCAACCGCGTGAGTTTCGCCGCCTTCTTTTCATGTTCGTTCTCGCCCTCGCGGCGGCGATCGTCGTCGTCCCGGGCGCGAGCGCCGGGAACTTCGACGAAGAGCGCATGCCGGATGCGCCGGCGAGGACCCGGCAATATGCAAGGCGGGGACACAGCACCAGCCGTACTCGCTGAAGCTTTACCTCCTGGGCGACGAGGCCCTCGGATGCGCGGTCTTCTCTGTTAGCTCGGGGAACCTTCCTCCGGGCTTGACCATCGCCCCGACGGACGGAGTCATAAGTGGCACTCCCACTCAGGCAGGCAACTTCGAGCTCTATCTCACGGTCACTTACAACAGAGAGATCGGTTGCGCCAAGCCTGCGTCCGACGACAGGTTCGTCATCCCGATCAATCCGGGCACGGCGCCGCCGCCGCCCCCGCCGTCCCTGCCCAGGCTGATCATCGGGCCCGAGTTCGTGTCCCCCGCGACGGTCGGGACGCCTTACAGGGCCGCGATGACCGCCAACCTCCCGGACGCGAAGACGTGGTCGATCGTCGCGGGCGCGCTGCCCGCCGGTGTCACGCTCGGCCCGAGCGACGGCGTGATCACCGGCAGGCCGGCAGCCTCCGGCTCGTACGCCTTCACGGTGCGGGCGCAGATCGCCGACGGGAGGAGCGACACGAAATCGCTCACGCTCGACGTTCGGAACCGCCTGACGCTGACGCCCACCGGTGACCTCGCACTGCGCACGGTCCGCACGGAGGTCGGCGTCGAGTTCCACGGGGCGGTGTTCGCGGCCGGCGGTTTCGGGACGTACACATGGTCGGTCGAAGGAGACCTCCCGCCCGGTCTCACTCTGGGCGAGGACGGCACCATCACCGGCGCGCCCGAAGAGTCGGGCTCGTATCGCTTCACCATGGTCGTCACGGACGCGGAGCGCCGCCGCGCGACCTACGTGGCGCGGTTCGTCGTTGCGGAGCGGCTCACCATCAAGAGCAGGCTGTTGAAGCCCGCAAGAGTCGGGTTCTTCATGAGCCGCAAGGTCACGACGCTCGGCGGCGTCGCCCCGATGCGGACGAAGGTCAAGCGCGGACCGCTTCCTCCCGGCATTTTCTTCGACCGCCTGGCAGGCGTCTTCGTCGGCACTCCCACGAAGGCGGGAACGTGGAAGATCCGGGTCGAGATCGTCGACTCGCTCGGCGTCAAGACGACGGGCGTCGTTCTCCTCGTCGTACGCGCGTAGTACTCGAAGCGCGCGCGACGTAGACGGCGACCGAAACGTAGGGCTGCAATCCAGAGCACGGTGACGGCCGTACCTCCCTGAAAGACCAAGAAGGGATACTCGTGAAGAAGCGAGCTGTTTCGCGCGCAGTGCCGCTCAGCATTCCGTGAGCTAGGACCATTTGCGGCCGCGAAGGCGCACGGCGGTCGCCGTGTGCCTTCGCGTGCCGCACCGAGGAGCTCGCGGTTGGTGTTCAGAACGGCTTGGTCGTCATGACGAGCACCGCGACGGCGAGCAGGGTGACGGCGAGCCAGCTCAGCATCCGCAGCTTCCGGAGCCGGCCATGCAACTCAGCCGGCGGCGCTCCCGAGCTCCCGAGGGCCACCAGCTTCTTTCCGGCGGGCACGATCGTCCCTAGACCGAGTGCGAAGATCGCTGCGAGGAGGAGGAGTCCCGCGAGCACCCAGCCGTCATCCGTGAAGCTCCACGGTCCGTCGAACACAAGAGCGACACCCGTGAGAAGGACGAGGAGTGCGGACGGTATGAAGAGCACCTTCGCCAGTGTGTCGTCGTACTCCGCGAACCTCACGATCCACGCGGTGTCCTGCGCGCGCCCCGCCACTTCCATCAAGACCACGGAGAGCAACGCGGCACCGAACCACGCGGCAGCAGCGAGCACGTGGACGAAGAGAAGAAACTCGTACATCGACACGACGCCACTATCCCACGTGCGCCCACCAAGTATGCGCCCACCAAGTACCAGAGGGCCATCAGCCGGTCCCGATTTCGCCTCGCACACTGCCGCGGTCAGCTCAAGGCGTAGGCCGAATCAAGTGCTTGGGGCCGTGGAAGCTAGGTTTGCCCCGTCCCTCGAACGAGGGATACTTCGGAATGGCGTCCGAACGGCCCTCGAGGGAAGTTTGCCTTGTCATCCGATTTCCTGACTCCACCGAGATTTGGTCTGTCCAGAACCCGCCACGTCGCGCTCGGCGCATCCAATGCCACCGCGGAGACGTGTGGTTCGTCAGCGAGGTGGTGCGAAGCGGGGTAAACACCTTCACGGTGATCTGCGTCGGATCCCATGAGTTCCTCGAGGATCTGCGTGGCCGCCCCTCGAGGGATCTGGTCTCGGATCTTCTCTTGGCGGCTCGGAAACCGATCCGTGGGCTGCAGGCAGACGCCTCTTACGAGACCGCACGGTCGCCGACTCGCGCTCACGAGTGGAGAGATGACTGGATCGAGGAGTATCTCTCCGTGGCCTCCCAAAACGGGCTCGAAGACAGTCCTGCGCAGCGCCGCAGTCGCGAACTCGAGCGGGGTGATTGGCTCGAGACGTACCTGCAACGCTGTCGGAATGCGGAGCACGAGCAGGACAGGACAACCTCGATCCGTCAGCGGGCACGCCGGCGGCTTCTACGAATCGAGACCCCCGGGCGCGGCCGTGTGGCGGGATGAGAGCGCTGCGGTGGCTCGAGCGATGTAGGACAACGCTCGCCGAGGCTTAGCCGTAGGTCAGCAAGCCCGTACGGGGTCTGAGCCAAAACCTATTTGCAGGGAGAAAGTGCGGGGAAAGAACTCGAGGAGAGCACCGGGACAGCACCGGCGAGGGCTGAGGCTTGAATCCACGCCGCTCGTGCTAGATGATGCGAGGATTCTGGAGCCAAAGGGGCTTCATGTCCGATGGGGAGGGTGAAATGAATCTGCGGGTGGTAGTGGCTGCGGCGGTTGGAATAACGGCGATGGCGGTGTTCTCGGTCGGCGCGGGTGCAGCTCCGACGCACGACGCGTGCCCGGTAGGCCCCGGGCAGACCGGCACTTCGACTATTGGCGAGTGGGAAAAGATGGACGAGGCAACGCTCGCCGCTGCTATCGAGGAGGGTGGAGGCGATCCAACTCAGGCAGCGGGAGAGTTCGCCAAGCGGGACAGGAATGGCGATGGCTATCTGTGCGTGATGACCCAGGTGCTTCCGAACGACGCGTCAGGCTTCGACACGTGGTTTGTTTCCCGCGATAACAACGCTAACGCGGCGTAACAGGTAGTCCCGCGATTCTCGGGCGGAGCTACTCCGGGCCGAGGAGCGCCGTTTCGTAGTCGAGCTCGGCCTCGTCGGCGACGACGTGCGTGTACGTGCGCGCCGTCGTGACGAGATCGCCGTGGCCGACGAGCTCGCCGATCCGCGCCCACGGCATCCCGCCGAGGTGGAGCAGCGAGACGCGGCGGTGTCGCAGGTCGTGCGGCGAGAAGGTCGGCACCGCTGCTGTCGGGTCCCGTCGACTACTCCGTCAGCCGGCTCGCCTGACGGATGAGACGGTCGGTGGCTTCCCTTTACACCTGGCATGGCCTCACTGACGAGCAGCTGAGTGCGATTAGACTGGTTTCAAGTGGCCGTCTCCGCGGACATCGAGGAGTCCCAGGGGCAACCCGAACGTGTTGAGGCGCGATGAGTAACTGGTTCGATGTAGTCGAGGAGTACGTGTCCAACGATGCGCTGCGGAACCAGCTCCACCGAGCTATCCGCACGTCGCTCGGTGACGACTTCGCGCCCGACTTGATCCACCCCGTCGAGGAACCGTCGGGAATGCTCTTGATGAGTAGGGGCGAAGAGCTGTTTCTGATTCGATTCTTTGACCCGCCGCCCTCGGCCACTATCATCTTCCTCGGCTCCCTGCGAGGCGGCGTCTACAGCGAGACCGTCACCAAGCATGACGACACGCAGATAGTCGACGGCGAGTTCACGCACGAGCGCCTCGGTGGATCCAACCCCTTGCGTATTCGCTACGCCGTGGAGAGCGATTTAGTTAAAGAGGTTGGAGAATTGGATCGATCCAGGTTGCTTCGAGAAAAGCTGCTGAACTGGTCTAGGGAAGCCCGCGAGATTTCGTAGCCCGTGGGCGAGGTCGACGGTACGAGATGCGGGAGCAATTGGTAGACCCGCGTAGCGTCAAGCCCGCGCACCGCAATCGCCACACGTCAACCGGGGCCACGGCGACCAGACGATCTGAGCCCTCGGCTTTTAGTGGCGGCATGCTCCCGGCCTGCGCGAGGTCACGGGGGCCACCGGGAGGGCGCGACGGGAGATTCCCGGAGCACGTTTCGCGAAGGTCATCGAGGGCGGGAACCATGTAAAGCTTGTCCCGATGGAGCTCCGGGAACAGAATCCGATTGTGATCTCCGGCTTCGCTACGTCGGCGCGCTGGCCGAAACGAACGCCATTGCTCGTGCCTGTTGACGGTCTTCGGCAAGCGCTGCTCGAACTCCGACGCGAAGGCTGGCTCGCCTTCACCGTCGAGGGCGACACGGCCGCCGTCAGCTACGGGCCGCGCGTGTTCGAAGTCGCCACGAGCTGGGGAATCTCGCTCGAAGAACCGGCGCAGGCGACCGCGACCTAGGAGACGCAGGACCCTCAGAACCACCCGAGGCGGCTGCCGCCGTGAGCGGGAAGGAACCCGAAGTTCTCGCTCGATGCCCTCAGTGCGGGGGGCTTCGAACAGTCTCCGCGAGACAGGCTCGGCGGGGGAGCGCGCTCTGTCGCCCGTGCTCGCGAGGAAAGCAGGTGGTCACCGTGAGCGACTATCGCGCCTGGTGGCTTACTCGCTTCTCAGACGTGGAGATCGCAGCAGCCGCCTCCGTCATCGCTGCCGTCCCGCTCGCGACCGGCCTGATCGCGGCCGTCGCCCGCGCGCGCCGTCAACACGGCGTGCAAGAGCCTGCCCCAGAGACTGCAACCGGATCGCGACCGCCTGCAACACTCGCTGCCTGCCGATCTACCGCCTCCACGACACGACCGGCGACGACCTCGGCCTGCCTGATCGAGCTACCCCGCCTCGACCCCTGAGCGCCCAACTGGGTTAGGGTCGCGGTCACCCAACATGGGAGGACGGCCCTATGAGCATCGTTGTCCGTTTCCACCCGACGAATGCCACGAAGGAGAAGTACGACGAAAGTCTGCGCCGCATGGAAGAGGCCGGGATATGGCCCAACCCGCCCGGACTTGAAATCCACGTCGCGTTCGGGCCTGACGACGACCTGCGAGCCAGCGAGATATGGAGTTCGCGGGAGCAGTTCGAGGCGTACGGTGAGAAGTTGATGCCGATCCTCAGTGACATCGGCATCGAGTTCTCGGCCGAGCCGGAGGTTTTCGAGGTTCAGAATCTCATCAAGTAGTAGCGACTCGCGAGGCCCGCGTCGGCGGGTCTTGACGTGAACGACTCGCGGGACAACGCTGCGGTCCCCTGGGAGCGACCGGAAAGGAGACGCCATGCCCAAGGCATCGAAGGAGACGGCATCTGAGAGCGCGACGATGGAGGGCTACGAGGGGCACTTCGAGCACTTCGACGGTGGCTACACGGTTGGCTTCGAGACCTACAGCGCCGACGCCGATCTTGCCCCGTTCTTCAAGGGCCTACCCAACGACCAGTGTCAGTGCGAACACTGGGGCTACGTCGTCAAGGGCAAAGTGACGTTCACATCCGCCGATGGGACCGAAGAGACCTTCGAGACGGGTGACGCCTATTACGTCCCGCCGGGACACACTCCCAGCATCTACGACGGCACTCAGGTGGTCGAGTTCTCTCCGACAGAGGAACTGGCGAACACGATGAAGGTCGTCGAGAAGAACATGGAGGCGATGGGAGGCTAGGTCGAGTGCCGCCGTGGTGGGTTCCACCTGACGAGAGCCGAGGCGTCATGGGCATGGAAACCAGGTTCGACGGATCATGAGAACATGTGTTCGTGACCGCTCAGCCACGCGCCCAGGTTCGGTTCCGCCGGGCGATCGAACGGCGAGCACTGTGGATGGCCGAGGACGCAGCCCGCGATCTGCCGAAACTGTCCCTGGAAGACGCGCTGCAGCTGGTCCACCTGTATGCCGACCAGGGAGCACCGAAGTTCGACCGGGCAGCGCTGCGCTGGCTGGGGCGCTACCTAGAGGAAGGTTCCCCGACGCTGGCGCAGTTCGCGGAAGTCACGGCGACCCTGGCTGCAAAGGACCCGACGGGACCGTAATCACGTCGGGGATTCAAACGCTACCAGTCAGCAGGAACCGTGAGGGCGGGCTGAACTAGCTGCTACTTCACCGCGGGCGACCAGAGAGGCTGGCTCTCGCGATTACCCGCCCCTCGCGTCAGGTTCCGCCGTCCGCTCCCGTCGGCGTTCATGACGAAGATGTCGATGTCGCCGTTGAGCTTGCTGACGAACGCGATCTTCCGCCCGTCGGGCGACCAGCCCGGTTGCGACGCTCCTTGGGCCAGTTCCCGCTGGCCGCTCCCATCGGCGTTCATGATGTGCATGGAGAGACCCCATGACCCGGGCCCCACCGGAGAGCGCTGCCGCCTTCCGCGCTCGAACGCAATCCTCGTTCCGTCGGGGGACCACGCAGGATTGAAGTTGTGCACCCCTTGCCGCGTTAGCTGCTGCTGCCCGCTGCCATCGGCGTTCATGACCCAGACCTGCCAGTTGCGCCCGAAGGCGATCCTCCGCCCGTCGGGCGACCAAGCAGGGTCGCTCCAGCTCGACGAGTTGTAGCGGGTCAGCCTCCGCTGTCCGCTGCCGTCGGCGTTCACGACGTAGATCTCCGTCCAGCGACTTCCGGGACGGCCTCCGGTTGCTGGACGGCCTCCGGTTAGCTTGAAGGCGATCCTCCGCCCGTCGGGCGACCAGACGGGTTCACCGCTGCGTTGCGTCAGGCGCCGCACGCCGCTCCCGTCAGCATTGATGACGTGGAGGCCGCCGCCATATTCGCGCAGGAAGGCAATGGTTCGCGCGTCGGGCGACCACGCCGGAGAGACTCCGTTGACCAAGGTCCGCTCGCCGCTTCCGTCGGCGTTCATGACGTGGATTTCAGACGGTGAGTTCGCTTGATTCGTGAAGTCGGGCACCTGGGTGACGAAGGCGATACGACCGTCGGGGGACCAACCGTGACCCCACTCCCACGCGCATCCAGGCGTCCCGCCGTTAGTGAGCCGACGCTGCCCGCTCCCGTCGGCGTTCATGGTCCAGACCATGCCGCAGTAGCCCCCGCCGAGACCCAGCTCGCTGATGTACGCGATCTTCGAGCCTGCCGCTGTGGCGGCAGGGCTCGACCGTGCGGAGAGTGCCGGAGACGCCGTCTGGGATTGCGCGCTCCGTCCGAGCATCGCGAAGAGCGCGACTCCGACCAGCGCGACAAGTGTCACGACTGCGGCGTTGCGGCGTCGGCGACGCCGCCCCCGTTGCCTCGCCTCCTCGATCAGCGCCTCGACAAGGGCGTCGAACTCCCCATGCGTGACGGGATCGCTCGGGCGCTGTGGTCGAGGTGGGGCGGTGACGGTCACAACTTCCTCCGTAGTCCGATTGAGCTAGTATTACTAGGACCATGATAAGTGTCAAGGTGAACAAGTCTGACCCGACCGATCTCTACGAGCAGGTCGCGGCGGAGATACGGCGAGCGATAGCGGACGGTGAGGCCAAGCCCGGTGAACGCCTACCCGCGGCCAAGGATCTTGCCGCCGTCCTCGGCGTGAACAAGAACACCTTGCTGCGTTCCCTGCAGCTCCTTCGGAGCGAAGGACTTCTCGACTTCCGTCGCGGTCGAGGCATCACGGTTACGGGAACTCCCGAGCGCGGTGTCGTCGTGATGAAGGCACGCGAGCTTGTCGAGCTCGGTCGCAAGCACGGTTACCGCCTGGACGAGCTGGTCGAGATCATCGAGGGTGTCGGCTGAAGAAGCCGCTCGCGAGCTGACCGTCGAAACGCTCGTCGAGTGGTTCGCTCTACTCGTCGAGTGATGCTCGACAGGCGGACTGCGACGGGTCGGCTGCGTGCCACCGGCGTGCCACCAGGTGCGCTCTCGTGGCGTTTCTGGCACGCCTGACTCACGCTTTCAAGCCAAATCCGCGTAGCTACGCGCGCTACGAAGGCCCATACGGGGTTCGAACCTAGACGCAACCATGCGGGTTTGCGGCGCACTTTCGGGTCTCGTGACACCACCGGTGCACCCACGCCGGAACACACGGGCGTACAGGATCCCGGACGCCTAACCTAGAATCCGTCGGTAATGCAAAGTCCGATCATCGTCTTCGATCACATCCGGAAGGTCGTCGCGACAGTTCAGACCGGCCCCCGTCCGGACAAGCGCATCGCCGACCTTCTCGCCGCGCAGCGGAACCAGATCGCCACGAGCGGTCGGCCGAAGTAGACGGCACTTCCTGGCCTGCGGATAGCGTCAGACCGCGGTGACCATCGACTGGATCATCCGGTGCCGGTACCTCGAGGTTCATGACGGCCTCGGAACGATCATCGGCGCGGGCGTTGACACGTACTGGCTGCCTGAGCTGCCGGCGCCGATTCAGGTCTTGCTCGCCGTTCGGCTGCTCACGACCCCGGAGGAGATCGAATCTGCTGAGCCCCATGTGGTGTCTAATCGCATCAGGAGACCTGACGGCGGACTACTAGCCGAGACCACGGGCGAGATCACGGTCGGCGGTGAG
This sequence comes from uncultured Actinomycetes bacterium, assembly GCA_963840705.1. Classification (GTDB taxonomy): domain Bacteria; phylum Actinomycetota; class Thermoleophilia; order Gaiellales; family Gaiellaceae; genus GMQP-bins7. Next base: position 46,348 of record CAWIZT010000017.1, read on the forward strand.
GTGACGAGACCGGGCTGGCTCGCTGGCTCGATGATTCCGGTCGTTCTCCAGTTCGAGGCCCAGGACGAAGGCGCGTACATGATCGAACTCGACGTCGACGATGCCTCGAAGTCGCTCCCGATCCACGTCGCGGTCGGCGAACCGTAGATCGAGGGTCTCAGACCAGGCTGGCGTAGTCGAGCTCGTCCTCGGACGCGACGACGTGTGTGTACGTCCGGGCCGTCGTGATCACGTCGCCGTGACCGACGAGTCTCACCGATGCGTGCCCACGGCATCCCGCCGAGATGGAGCAGGCTCACCCGGCGATGTCTCAGATCGTGTGGTGAGAAGGTCGGGACGCCCGAGGCGGTGCACGCCCTTGTGATCGCTCGTCCGGAACCTGTCGCCCCCGAAGCCCATGAACACCTGCCGGTCGGGAACGCGATCGTCGCGCGGCACGAGCCTGGTGACGGCCTCGAACAGCTCCGGTGGGGGCTGCACCCATCGCGCGGTTCCCGACTTGGAGACACCCGCAGAGACGCGCCAGCGCCCGTGTGGCTCGTCGACGTCGCCCCACTTCGAGCTCCTCGAACTCGCCGATCCGCATACCGGTGGCATCGAGCACCAGGAGTGGGAGCTTGTAGCGCGACGGCATGAGCGCGTGCACGGCGAGGATGTGCTCGGCGGTCGGCGGGTTGACCTCCTTGCGCTCACCGCGGGGAAGCTTCACCAGCGGGTCGCGCACGGGGTTCGGCTGCACGCGCGCGTGGTCGAGCACCATCGCCAGCACGTTCAACGTCTTTCTGATCGACTCGCGCTTGAGTCCCGACAGCTCGGCCACGAGGTCGGTGACAGCGGTCACGTCGATCTCCTCGAGCGCCTTGTCACCGATCCTGGGGAGGATCCTTGCCAGCGCGACCTTGTACGTCTGGGCCGTGCCCGCGGCGACGTCTACACGCGATGCCTGCCAGCGTTCGGCGGCGGTCTGCACGGTGACGGCGCCGTTGGGGGAGTCGGTCGAGCGCAGCCGCTGCCGGATCTCCGACCCGAGCCCGGACGCGATCAAGGTGATGATGAAGTTCCGGCGCAGAACCGCATCCGACTTCCGCCGGAACGAGCCCGCGTACTCGATCTTCGACTCGCGGCCTCCGAGTTTGAATCGGACGAGGAACCGCCTGCTCGGCCCCTCACCGCGGGCGACGATGTAGGCGGTTCCGGGCAAGCCGCTGGGAAGTGTTGTGGCCGCGGTGGACGACATGGCCGCGGAGACCCCGTCCACGGGGTGTGGGGAGGCGCAGTCCACTGCGCTTATTACCTGGGTAATAGCTACGTCCGCCGCCAGTACGAAGGGCCTCGAGTAGCCCGGCAAACGCCGTCCACGGCGTTTGAAGAGCGCATCGACCGCACGCTCGGGCCAGCCCGCCCGGAGGAGGTCGGTGCGCAGCACCATGCCGGCGGGGTCGGCCAGGAGCTCCGAGAGTGGGGGGCGGCTGTTCACGCCGAAGGTCTCTCCACGGCGTCGATCGCATACGCCGCCCCGCCCTTCGTGATCGGCTCGACCTGTCCGGGCTCGACGACCGCGAGCAGGCCGTGCGCGTTCAGCCAGTAGAGCTGCCGAGCGGTCGCGAGGCTGTCGGGCTCGCGCAGGACGCGAACGTCGCTATTGACTTCGAAGCTCTCCACGAAACCGAGCGCGAGCAGGCGGGCAGTCGCCCTCATGCGTCCTCCCCGTCGAGCGGAAGCGTGTCGACCTGCTCGGGCAGGAAGAGCCGCATCGCCTTCGCGGTGCCGAGCGTTCACGAGCCGCCGTCCTCAAGAAGCTGGTCGCGGACGACACGCTTCCGCTTGCCCTTGCCCTGGAGCAGCTCGTCGTAGCTGTTCCAGGACTTGCCCGGCGCCTCACGAACGAGGCCGAGCAGCTGGTCGGCGATGGCTTCGTCGGTCGTCTCGGGGGTCTCATCGAGCTCGAACGACTCGCCGGGGCGCCAGTCGAGCTTCCAGGTCTTGCCGTGCAGCTCGGATGCCCAGCGCACCTTCCGCCAGACGATCGCGGTGTGGCCATTCCCGCGCGCCTGGACGTGGGCGAGCGTGTCGGTCGCGCCCTCCCAGGCGCCCGAGACGTCGCCCGACTTGTTCTCGTGGTGGATCAGCTCGTAGGCGAGCGGGTCGGTCGAGATCGACCCGCACCTGCTCAAGCAGGTTCACGAACGCCTGAATCTCCGCCGGGGTGCCGCCGCCCTCGACGCCGAGCCGCTGCACCGGCCCCGCGAAGACGACGTCGATCTCGAGCTCGCGGATCAGCGCGACGAGTTCGGCGCGATGCTGTCTCGTTCGGGAACGTGAACAGCGACCAGGGCTGCTCGAGCACGTGGAGACGGCCTTCGAGCGACGGGCTCCGCTCCCACGCGGCGAGCTTCGCGCGGAGCTTCTCGCGGAACTTGCCCCGCGGGCCTTCGTTCTCGATCCAGAGCACGGCGCAGCGGCGCGGCACCGGGAAGCCGAGCCAGTCGCGGCCCGGCGGCAAGGTGGACCGCCTGGTCGAGCCCGAGCGTCGTCTTGCCGGCGCCCCCGTCGCCGTACCAGGTGACCGAGCCGCCCGCGGCGAGAACCGTCTCCGTCCGCGTCGCCCAGAAGCGGCTCCGCGGAGGCTTCCTCGACGGCCGCGAACGCCGCCGCCTCGACGACGACGAGAGAGGGTTCTTCAACCTCCACGAGACGGAGGCTGAAGTGGGTGCGTCCCGTCCTGCGTCCCTACTACGTCGGGACGCAGGGACGCACCTACGGTGACGCACGCATTTCCACCCCAGCCTCCGGGGGATTCGCAGGGTGCGTCCCAAGTGCGGCCCCCGAGGGACGCACCTTCCGAATCGACCGCGCGATCTCCTTCGCGCGGCGGTCGTACTCCGGCTTCTCGTTCCCGAACTTCGCCTTGGTCGGCTTGTGCTCGAGCGCGAGCCACATCGTCTCCTCGTCGCTGAGGCCGGCGTCGATGCAGGCGGCGACGAACCAGAAGGACTGAGCTGCCCGGATGATCTCCAGGCTCTTCGTCTCGACGAACGAGAAGGTGCTCAGGGACGTGCTCGGGCTCAAGCGCCTCGATCGTCGGCGTGTCGCCGTTTGCGGTGAAAGACCATTGGCGCCACCGGCCGGGAGCAGCTCGCGAAGCTCCTCGATCGACCAGTCGCGCTCGCCGGTCACGACCTCGAGGAAGTCGACCGGCGCCGACTCGAAACCCCGCGCACGGGATTTGTGATTCAGCGTCCCGCGAGCCGCAGGTACTTCGTCGACGACCAGCCCGAGTCGGCCTCGAGCGCCTTGCGCAAGACGCTGGTTGAGATTCTTCGAGCTCGTCGGCAGCGATGGGCTCGGGAAGCGCGACGTACGGATGCTGCCCGCGCCCCGAACCGACGACGAAGCTCGACGGCCCGAGGATGCCCCCATTCCCATCCCGACGGTGCCTGCTTGTCGATGTCGGCCCAGGCGCACTTGCCGAGAGCGCCGTTCGTCCCGCTTCCGCGATCGCGTCCTACGGAGCAGCGGGCAGATGTAGATGTCCGCCTTCTCGACGTGCTCGACGACCTTCGCGAGCAGGTGGTCTTCGTGCTCGGGCCAGAGCCAGAACATCTCCGAGAACTGCCCGTCGGGGAACTTGTACGAGTCGCCCTCGAAGTAGCCGCCGAAGCCCATCCCGAGCGCGACGAAGCCTTCGAGTCCGTCGAAGAGGCGATGCAGATGCTCGCGGGACGGCGTCATCGCCGCCCTCTGCTCGGGCGAGCTAGTGGTGGTGGGTGCGGGTCATCTGACCCGCCGGGTTTTCGAGGTTTGCCGCGAGACGAGCGCGACGAGCAGAGACGCCGAGCGCGATGCGTCCGAGCACTGCGGCACTGCGGTCGAACGGGCTGGAGCCTGCTCTGCCGCATGACGTGCAGGCCGTAGGCGACTGGCGACCACTTCCCGAACCTGCGCGGAACGCGGCCACGGCGAATGGCCTCGGAAGCTACGTGGATTGCCTCCTGCTCTGCAGGCGACTTCGCGGCGTACGAGCGCTGGAAGTCGGCAAGGAGTCGCGGCGCAAACCGATCCCACGCTGGGTCGGGGGCAGCTACGTCGCGAGCGGACATAGCCGTCTCGGTGTCGGTGTCGACGCGGTCAACGTCATAACCAATCGATCATAGGGACGCCATCGGACGACCCCGTCCGACGTCCTCGTTATCATCGGTCGTGCCCGTCTTGCCGGGTGTCGAAAAGGTCAGACAAGCCCGCGCAAGCGGGCTTCGTCTTTCAGTAGATCGCGAGACCCGCGGCGCTGGCGGGGCATCTCGAGTCTCTTGTGCCTCCTTCGGGTTGACTCAAACGAGCTAGTGCCGAAGATCAGATCAGGGGTGGGGGGACGAATCCCGTTAGCGCGGGCCGCGCAACTAGGAGCGCCGGGGCGAAGAGCCCGCGCTCCCCCACCGCCGACGGCCGATGCAGTAGGTTCGCCGCGCAGTGACGCACGAGCTCCCGCCCGAGTCCGCCGGAATACGCTGCGAGGAGTGCGGCCGTGAGGTCGACGAGTTCACAGCGATCGCCGAGCCGCTGGGGCTACTGGTGCGGACGGCGTGCGGCGAGCTTCTGCCGTTCTGCCCGGAGTGCGCTAGGCGGGAATTCGCGCCCGACGCTCCGGCTTCGCCGCGATCGGCCGTCCTTTTGCGTCGTAGCTCGTAGCTAGACCGACGTTAAACGCATCGTGGTCCTTGCCCGTTCGCTGTTGTGCGGTGAGCAGCTTCGGAATAGGATCGACCGCAGACCCTCACGGAAGGAGCAAGCCGATGGGCGAAGCGCGAGATGTCATGGATCGCGTTACAGAAGCGGTCATGAGCGGCGACGAGGACACGCTGAGGAGCCTCTACCCCGAGAACGCCTCCATCGAGACGCCTGACCAGGGCACTCTCACCGGCACGGACGCGATCGTCGGCTGGTTCGGTGGGTTCCAGAAGGCGTTTCCCGACGTGTCATGGGAGCCGCTGCACGAGCACGAGGCAGGAAACACCGCCATCGATGAGGGTTACGTCGTCGGCACGCACACGGGTCCGCTCGACGCGCCCACCGGCGAGAGCATCCCGCCTACGGGCAAGCGAGTCCGTGTTCGAAGCGTGGACATCGCCACGGTCGAAAACGGCGCTGTGACGAGCCACCGGTTCTACTTCGATCAGATGGAGTTCCTCGGTCAGCTCGGACTCGCGCCCGAAGCGTAACCGCGACCCCGCGCCCAACGCTCCTGCGAGCGGACGAGTGCCTCGCGTTCAGCGTCACGACGCCAGTAGTTCGGGTTCTTGACCTTGACCCAGCCGCGATCGTTCGGGCGGTAGAGGCTCGAGTGATTCTTGGCGACCCACGCCTCGAAGCGCACCCTCAACGGGCGCCTAATCCTCCCCGACGAGCTTCCTCGCTCGCTCCTCGCGCTCGCGCTGCGTTTTCTTCGTAAGGCCACTCGGGTTCCAATGGCTTAAGGCGCTCCGGAGGCTTGTTGGCCTCTGGACTAAGGTCAGTAATCAAATCTGCCTTTCCGGTCGTTGGTTGGTCGCCCCCTCCTCGTGGGTCTCCAAGCGCATTGAACTCGACCGCATTCATCGCGGGTGTGAAACGCCTGCCAGGCTACGTAAACTTGCGCCGCGTGGGAACATACGTTCGTGACCGCGGAAGCAAATGCTCACGTCCGCTTCCGCCGAGCGATCGAGCGCCGAGCTCTGTGGATGGCTGAGGACGCCGCCCGCGAGCTGCCGAACCTGCCGCTCGAGGGCGAGTTGGCTGCGGCGTATGCGTGGGAGAGGGCAGCGCGGCGGGTAGTCGCGCTCGAGCAGACTGACGTCGCCCACGACCGTCGCGAATTGACCCGATTGTGTCCTGTACGGCCTGGCTTCCCGCACCTACCGTCACTGCCATGAGAACGGCTGGCCTCATTGGTCGCATGACGCGTGAGCAGCGCGACTTCGTCCGCAAGCAGATCGACGCTCGCATGCGCGAGCGGCTGGAGAGTGGCCGGAGTGCGAGAGCGCAGGCACAGACGCGTTACGAGGCAGCAGCGTGGTAACGCGCTTGGCGGCTCTAGACGCGCTCGAGTCGGCTGACGTCGCCGGCGATCCACTCGTCGTTCTCGTTCAGATCGCCGACGCCGTGCTCGGCCGCACCTCCTCCGCCCCAGTCGGCTGCTCGAGCTCCCGCCGTAGCTCCGCGAGCTGGCGATAGCTTCCGGCATCCATCCACGCAGGGCGCTCCGGGATCAAGTCCTCATGGTTCCAGCGTTGGGTGGCCGGGGAACGTGTGCTTCCCGTGGACGCCGGCGCTGCGCTTGTGCTGGGGCTTGCTGTTTCCCGCCCGTCGGCTCCGTCGTCGCGGTCGTCGAAGGCAGTCGAAACATCCGGAGGGACGACCACCCAATCTGGGCCGTCGGTCACGACCACCGAATCTGGGCCGTCGGTCATGACCACCCAATCTGGGCCGTCGGTCACGCGCTCATCTATCGGCACCTGCATCGTTCGTCCGTAGTCGTTTTCTGTTCGAAGACGTACATCTATTGACTGATCCGCTGGCGAATCTGCATCGGCGAGTCGAGACTGGGAAATCGATTCGCGGACGAGCTCAAGTAGGTCGAGAGCGAGCGTGCGCACGCCCGGAGACGGCGCGACACATGCCGCCGTGTAGGTATCGATTCCGCTCCTCTGTACTTCCCCGACCGTCCAGATGTCTCCCTTTTCGCTTCGAATGCGGTCACCGGGTTTCGGTTTCCGGACAAACCGAATTTCGCTTGAGTCAGGAAAGAGGAAGAGAACCCGAGACTGCGCGGAGGCGTCAGACACCGCCTCGATTATGCCTCGATCGGGGGATAGGAAACTCGAGTCGGCCGACTTCACCCACGGCCCACTCGCCGTTCTCGACCAGGTCGGCGGCCGGCCCTCAAGAAGTCCTCGCGGCGGGCTGACGTTTGAGCGCCGCGAGACGTTCGACGCTGGCAGCCGGCCACAGCGTCTCGGTCTTGTAGTACGTGTTGAACGCCGGGGTCGATTCGGGAAGCGTGACCCAGGGCAACTTCGACCGCGTGAAGATGTGGACGTCCGGCTCGACACTCGAGGGATCGTCGAGCGTCCCGCCGCGAACGAATCTGACCGTCGCGCGGGTGTAGCGGCTGAATACTGCCACCTGGCAGGTCGGGCAGCGGAAGATCCTCTGCTTCTGACTGCCGCCGCGCGGCACGTCGACTGGCTCAGGTTCGCCGGCGAGCAGCTCGACACGATCGGTCTGGATCAGAAGGTTGATGACGAAGGCGCGCCCGGTCTGCCGCTGGCAGTTCAAGCAATGGCAGCAGTGGACGAAGAGCGAATATGACGTGAGGCGGTAGCGGAAGGCTGCGCAAGAACAGCCGCCTTCGCGCGTGACGCTCATGGCCTCCTCCTGGGAATGGGTAGACTTAGGTCTGACCGTACCGCTCGGCGTACACCCGAAGTCGGAGGTCCCGTAGCGCGGCGGCTAGTAGCCGACGCTGCGCCGATTGACCGTCTGCCAGACCCCGTTCCCGAGATAGATCTCGACGAAGCCGTTGCCGACGTTCACCGTCGTGCCCGGCGGCGGATCCTCGCTCCATCGCTGCGACCACTTGTACGGCTGCTCCTCGAGGTCGATGCGCGTAGCCGTTGGCCGAGGCGACTGAGGCGACCATCTTCTCCCAGCCGGCTCGCGCGTTGCACGAGGCATGGGCTGGGCCAAGCCAGCCGCGACCGTCGTCGCGATGGTCGAGCTGCCACTTGGATCCGGGCTCGATGAGCTCGCCGCAGCGGGCGCAGGGGACGGTTGCCGGTCTGGACGACCGGGTCGAGCCGAAGGCGCATCGCCTTGTGAGCCTGGCCGTAATAGGCCGACGGGTAAGGGCGATTCTTCCGGGTTGGCACGGCTTTATCGTCCCCGCTCATTGGCGAAACGGTGGAAAGGACTAGCCGCCCTCGAGACTTGGCTTGACTCTACGGCTAGAACGCTGAGACGATGGGCCGAATCAAGGGCAGCCAGGGCTTCCCTTGCGAACCGGAACGGGGGGACAATGGGCAAGCATCTGCGGCGCGTTGTTGTCAGCGTTGTGCTGGCCGCGCTGATCTTTACCGTGACGGCCATCACCGCGGCCGCCGCGACACCAGAGCGGCAGACCGTAACTTTCTTCCTCACCATCCAAGACGAGGTCCTGACAGAAACCTGTGGCGTTGAAGTGACCCGGACCGAGAGTGCTCGCATCGTCTTCCTGACCTTTCCGGATCGAGAAGTGGGCCCGCTAGATCTTCGTTCGATCCATGTGGACGTGGTCGTCACCGCAGGCGATAACTCCGTGCGGCTCCACGATGGTGGGGTCGACCTGCTCGAGGTCCAGCCAGACGGGGCACACATCCTCATGATTGCCGGACGGGTCGTTTTCCAGACGGTTACCGGACTTCTAAAGGTCAACCTCACGACCGGCGAGGTCATCACGGAGCCACAGGAGACCATTAGCATCCCGCGGATCTGTGAGATGCTGACTCGCTGAGCCTCATCGTCCAGCCTCGGGCACGTCAGGGGCATTCCGAGGCGCGGTTGCCCACGAAGCCGCCCTCCCGTCGCACGGCACGGGGAGGGAAAAGTAACGGCGGGGGTCGTGGCTCCGAGAGTCAACAAAGAGTCGCCTTGTACGACCTGATGCGACCGCGTAGAGTCCTCCGACTTCTAGGAGAGGAGAGTTCGGGATGGCGGTTGCGATCGAGATGAACTTCCGTGGAGCGACGATCGAGCAGTACGACGAGATCCGCGGGAAGATGGGCTTGACACCGGGCGGAGCGACGCCACCGGGTGCGATCTCACATTGGGTTGCGAAGACGGATGACGGTATGCGCGTCGTCGACGTGTGGGAGACGAGAGAGGCGTACGACAAGTTCGCGGCTGAGAAGATCGGCCCCTACTCGGCGGAGGTCGGGATCACGGAGCCACCAGAGACGCGCTTCTACGACGTTCACAGCTACCTCACGAGGGCCTGAGCACTCCGCTCAGCGCACCGTGATCTCAGTCTCGAAGTAGCGACGGATCGGCGCACCGTGCGGTGTGTGGATGATCGTCGCGTCAGCGGCCAAGCGATCGCCTACCCGCTGCCGGTGAACGTGCGTCGCCCACCAGGACAACGCGAGCCATCGACTCGGCGGGCTGAACGCTCGGGCTCAAGACGGATACCTCGGTGATGAGCCCACGCAGCAGGCGGGTCGTCCCGTTGACGTCCTGCGTTCTGAGCGGAATGTGACTCCACGAGACTGCGCTGTTCCGCTTGAACCAGGAGGGAGGACGATCGAGCTCGAGCACTGGCGAAGTACCAGTCGCGCACCACGCCGCCGTTCATGTCCGGCGCGATGTAGAGCTCAACCACGCGGCCGATGACGTTCGCCTCCTCACGCGGGTTCGCGTGGTCGATGACGACCGGGATCACCCCGTCGCGCGAGATCGTGTCGAGGGCACCCCTCTGCACCATCACCGACCTGGCGAGCTTCGGGTCGTTGGCGATCCGCGCGTCGTAGACGGGCGTCAGGCGGAAGAGGGCGGCGACGCTCACTTGCCCCGCCTGATCCGAGGCTCCGGCGCAGCCCGGCTGCGTTTCTTCGCCGCCTGCCTTGCGACGTGCTCACTCCACGTCGCCGGGGTCTTGACTCGCTCGAGGAAGTGCAGCTCACCATCGCGCTCGTCGGCGTAGAACCAGAGCTCGCTCATGTCAGCCACCACGTCGACCGAGTACGGCTCGAAGATCTCGCCCCTCGCCGGCCGGTAGATCGCATCCGTCTCCGCGCTCACGAGCCAGCCACGCCCGCGGGGGACGAGGTCGTTCTCGATCTCCGTCCACTTCGCGTTGCGCCGCGCAACCTCGAGGCGCTTCGGCCGCAGCTTCGCGTCGTGTGCCCTGCGCTTCTTCTCGGCCACCTCGGCGGGCGTGCCCTCCAGGAGCTGACTCTCGTCGCTCATCCGCAGCGTCGACCGGATGCTCATGGCGTGTCCCCTGAGCTGGAGGCGGGCCGGCTGGACTCAGGCGAGCTCGCCGCAGCCATCAGCCCTCGAGGATGGTGCTCGCGCTCGAGGTACATGCGCACCGCTTGCCTGACCTCGTACGAGATCGTCCGGTCACGCTCAGCGGCCAGCAACTCGAGGTGCTCGCGATCTGAACGGGCGACCTTGGCGCTGATGTGCGTCTTCGGTTCCGCCATATCGCGCATAAGCCGATCATATACGACGTGCGCGAAGCATAAGCGTAAGGTCAGGGAGTGCCCGAGCCCCTGCCGCGCTTCAACCGCCAGCTTCAGGAACTCGAGGACAAGCGCAAGCTCGAGAAGCTCCTGCTCGAAAGTGCCGAGGTCGAGAACGAATCCGGCGTGCCGGTCCGTCGTTCGGCCGATGGGCACAACAGAGATCGTCGCCGTGGACTGCCGCTCATCACGAGAGGTGTCGGCGGCGCGTCGCCCGGAAGCGATCCGGTGGCTGCGCTGCTCGCCAAGGAAGCACGCGGCAAGCGCCAGCGATAGAGGCGACCGGCGCCATCGCAAACGGGTCTGAGCGTGTCGCCGATCGGCGACCCAGTGCCCATCGGGTCTGACCGGCCCGCGCAATTGCGCAGGCCGTGCCCATCGGGTCTGAGCGGGTCGGCCGCGAACTGCCGCCGAGTTCCCAAAACCGTTTTCGGAACTTGCTCCCCGGTCGAAGAGCGCCAGACTCAGTCCACTGAGTCTGCGCAAACGCGGAACGTCCGCGTTGCCAGCCACTGATCCTGTGACACACCCCGTGCACCCACGCCACGAGCTCGCCCGTACTCGCCCGTACTCTGATTTCGCTCTACTAAGCCAAATCGCTAGGCCCAGAAACGGGGAAAAGGCCCATACGGGATTCGAACCCGTGCCGCCGCCGTGAGAGGGCGGTGTCCTAGGCCACTAGACGAATGGGCCGAGCGCGCCCTAGGGTAGCGAAACAGCGGTGCGTATTCTTTCGGCGCTGGAAGCCCACCACGGGGCTCGAGGAATCCTGTCAGGCGCTAGAAAGCGGACTCAGGCTCGCGCGTGTCCAGGCGATCCTCGAACCCTCGCCGGATCGTCTCGCCGTTCGCGAGCACGTCTTCGTATCGCATCCGGCGTGGGGGGAGCTTCACGAGCCGGACGTTCTCGTCACGGTCGCCATGGCAGCGAGCGTAGGCGCTGGCCTCGTCAAGAGCTCGCAGGCGGTCGCGCTTGCGCTGTCCCCACACACCCGGGGACCTAGCAGAAGCGCGGGAGAAATGAAACCCGCATCGGCGACACGGTTCGCAGTTTGCGACGAAAGCCGCTTGCCTCCTAGTAGTAGCCGTAAGCCGGCTTGCAACTCCACGGGCTCCAGTCACGTCCCGAGAGGACGAAGTACTCGTGGGCCGCGATGGCCTGCTGGTGGGCCGTCCGGCCGTGTCCGAACAAGCGGCGCTCGCTCCAGCCCATCTGGAAGAGGCCCAGGTACTGACCGTTCTTCGCCCTCGTCGAATGGCGGGACTCGCACCAGGACACCTTGAGCGCCTGACCGCAGTAACGGCGGCCGAAGACCTTGCAGATGGCGACCTTCGGCGGGGCCTTGGCCAGGCGCCGGACCTCCCGCTTCTCGACCCCCCTGCTGAGCGCCGTGATCGTCCTCGTCGCGCGTGCGAGGCGCTGTCGCGCGCGCCGGAGCGCAACGCTCGCGACCTCTCGATGCTCCGTCGAGCTGAGAAGCGAGCGATGGTTCTGGAAGAAGCGGATGACAGAGCGGTACTTTCGCGCAGCTGCGAGCTCTTGCTCGAGGCGCACCTCCAAGGAGACGGCGGGTCGGTCCGCCTCGACCGTTCGAGGTGGAGCGGCCGACGTTCGAGAGCTCTCCCCTTTCGCTACCGCAGAGACCTGTGTCGCCAGGACGAGCACGCACAAGCCAACGAATAGGGCTTTCAGGGCCGAACCTCCTTGTCGACGACAGGGGCGCGGCCCGCCCAGGAGGGGCCGCTCGTGTCACGCGATGCGGTTTACGCTACAGGAGCGCGCACGAGCTACAGGCTCATGCGTTACAAAATGCTTAGAAAGCATGTTACGAGCGTAACCTTCGAAGACAACTTCGCGAATTGCGGCTCGATGGCTGCGGGACAGGGATTCGAACCCCAACTTCCTGGTCCAGAGCCAGGCGTCCTGCCGTTAGACGATCCCGCAACGGCTCGCTCAGTTTAGAGCATGCCCTCGCGGTTCCTACGGCTTGTCGGAACCGCCGATCTCCAGGTGGTAGACCGGCACCAGTCGCTTCTCGGCCTCGGTGTCGATGCGCGCGACGACCTCGACGTAGGGCTCGAGCCCCGAGCCCCGGAGCTTCGCCTTGAGCAGCCCATCCACCTGGTAGATCCCCGACGAGTTGTTCAGCACGATCTCGACGCGGATCGGCCGGGTCTGGCCGTCCCCGATGCGCACCTCGTCGATCGCGGCGGCCGAGAGCGAGTGGATGGAAACCGAGCCCCGCTCGAACGGGATCCTCGAGCGGCCCTTGGCCATGTCCAGCGCGTCCGCGACGCGCAGGATGCCGGCTTCCACCGAGAGCGGCTCACCGTCGGCACGATGACTCGTAATCGCCTGCAGCACCTCCGAGACGACCACCGTCCGGTCCGGCTCGTCGTAGATGTCCTGGAGCAACTCCCGCATCTTCGGCTCGGCAAGGAAGAGGCTCCAGTCCTCGTGATCGCGGCGGTGAACGGACATGCCGATGTCGTGCAAGAGGGAAGCCAGCACCACGACGACCTCGGACTCGTCGGCGGTCAGCCGGTAATCGTGCACGAGCGAGGGCTCCACTCCGTGCTTCGTGAGCTGCCGAAGCAACTTCAGCGCGATGTTCGCGACGATCTGAACGTGCACCCACGAGTGGTCGTTGATCTCGAGGCGCACCACGGCGTTCACGTTCGCGACGTGCCACCAGGCCTTGATCTGGTCGTCCGCCCCGATCCTATCGAGTACCCGGCGGAGCTTGCGGTTGCCGCGGGCCGGGACACGGAGGTGCATGGCCGCGACCGCTTCGGTCGGGCTGAGCAGGGTGGCGTACGCGCTCTCGATCGCGATCGACTCCTCGATCACCTCGTCGATCGCGGAGTCGGTGTCTCCTTCGCTACCCATTCGGAACGGAGCCTAGACGCTCGCCGGTCAGGCGACCTCCGCTGCCCAATCACCGTAGAGGCGGGTGTATGCACCGCCGGCGGCCATCAGCTCGTCGTGCGTCCCCTGCTCCACGATGCGTCCGTGGTCGAGCACGACGATCAGGTCCGCGCGACGAATCGTGGACAGGCGGTGCGCGATGACGAAGGCCGTTCGCCCGGCCAGCAGATGACGGAGGCCCCGCTCGATCCTGCGCTCGGTCCCGATGTCGACGGAGGACGTGGCCTCGTCCAGGATGAGGATGTGCGGATCGGCGAGGAGCGCACGCGCGAACGCCACGAGCTGCCTCTGACCCAGTGAGAGCCTGAAACCGCGCTCGCCGAGCTCCGTGTCGTAGGTCTCGGGTAACTCGGCGATGAAGCCATCTGCACCGACCGCGTGCGCCGCGGCCTCGATCTCGGATCGGCTCGCCGACGAGCGACCGAAGGCGATGTTGTCTGCGACCGTGCCCGCGAAGAGGAACCCCTCCTGGGGGACGATCCCGAGTCCGAGCCGCAGCGAGGCCTGGGTGACGTCCCGCAGGTCGTGGCCGTCGATCGTGATCCGTCCGGCGCGAGGGTCGTAGAAGCGCGCGAGCAGCTTCGCGATCGTGGACTTCCCTGCACCCGTGTGGCCGACCAGGGCGACCGTCGTGCCGGGCGGCACGTCGAGATCGAAGTCGTGGAGGACGTCCGGCAGGTTCGAGTACCCGAACCGAACATGGTCGAAGTGAACGCTGCCCCTGATCGGAGGAAGCGGGTGTGCGTCCGGCGCATCGACCACCTCGGGCTCCTCGTCGAGGACGGAGATGATGCGGTCGAGCGCGGCCGTCGCGGAGAGGAACGTGTTGTAGAGCTGTGACAGTTGCTGGACCGGGTCGAAGAAGTTGGCGAGGTAGAGCGTGAACGCGAGAAGCGTTCCGACGGTGATGCTTCCGTCGATGACCAGCGCGCCGCCGAAGCCGAGGACGATCGCCGTGGCCACCGACGAGAGCACGTCGACCGCCGGGAAGTAGAGGCCGTTCAGGACGACGGTTTCGTAGTTCGCGGCCTTGTATCCCTCGTTCACACCGCGAAAGCTCGTCTGGCTGGTCGGCTCGCGCGTGAACGACTGCACGACTCGCATCCCCGAGATGTCCTCGGCAAGGGTGGCCGTGACGAGCCCCAAGCGTTCCCGCACGCGCCGGTACGCGCGATTCGAGCGGACCCGGAACCACGCGGTGGCGGCCCCCATCAACGGCAGGACGAGCAGCGTCGCGAGGGCGAGGCGCCAATCGAGGAGGAAGAGGACGATCGCGGTACCGATGAGGACGAGGCTGTTCTGGACGAGGCTGGAGAAACCGTCGGTGACGAGTTGGTCGAGAGCCTCGACGTCGTTGGTGATCCGGCTCACGATCGCGCCCGTCCGGTTGCGCTCGAAGAAACCGAGCGAAAGTCGCTGGAGATGGCGGAACAGCCGGATGCGGAGATCCGCGAGCGCGCGCTCGCCGACCCACCCCGTGAAGTAGGTCTGGAGGCCCGAGAGCACGAACGCCGCGATTCCCGCCGCGACGAAAGCGATGACGACTAGGGTCAGCGTCCGGAGATCTCCAGCCGCGATCCCGTCGTCGACGGCGAGCTTCGCGAGGTAGGGCGGCAGCAGCGCGACGACCGTGTACGCGACGAGCGTGACGATGGCGATCGCCGCGCGCGCCCGATACGGGCGGGCGAGTCGCACGAGGACGCCGAGGCGTCGCCGCGTCTGCCTCCAGGTCCAGTCGTCGACGCGGGCAGACCGGTCGTCGGTGAGGTGGCTTCCCGCCTGCCAAATTTTCATTTTCCGGCCTTCTGACGGGGCACCCCGGCCCACCACCCACTGCGAGCGTAACGCGGAAATGCGTACGTATGGGAAACGTGTTCAGGCCTAGTGCGTGTCGAATCAGACCGGCTGGCGAGTCTTGCAAGACCTGCCGGCGCGCGAGAGCGGTAGGCGCTCATCCGGCGATCACCTGCTGAAGAAGACCGTGCTCGTGGATCTCCTGGAAGAGCGCGCTCTCCGCGAGGAGCTCCGCCTGCGTCCCCCTCGCGAGGATGCGTCCGTTCTCGAGCACGGCGATCTCGTCTGCCAGCGCGATCGTCGACAGTCGATGGGCGATGATGATCGTCGTGCGGCCGCGCATCACCTCCCGGAGGCCCGCACGGATCCGCGCCTCGGTCGTGGCGTCCACCGACGCCGTCGCATCGTCGAGAACGAGGATGCGCGGATCGATGAGAAGCGCTCGCGCGATCGCGATCCGCTGTCGCTGCCCTCCGGAGAGCGTGATCCCGCGCTCGCCGATGACGGTGTCGTAGCCCTGCGGAAGGTCGTCGACGATGAAGTCATGGGCCTGTGCGGCACGCGCGGCCGCCTCGACGGCCTCGTGCGGGGCGTCCGGCAGGCCGAACGCGATGTTGTCCCGCACCGATGCGGAGAAGAGGAACGGATCCTGGGAGATGACGCCGATCTCGCGACGGAGCGACCGACGCTGAACGTTCCTGACGTCGGCACCGTCCACGAGCACGCGCCCTCGCGTGACCTCGTAGAAGCGCGGTACGAGCGCGGCCAAGGTGGTCTTGCCGGAGCCGGTTCGACCGATGAGCGCCAGCGTGCGCCCGGCCGGGATCTCCAGATCGACGTCGTCGAGCACGAGACGATCCCGCTCGTAGCCGAAGTCGACACCCTCGAAGCGCACGTGCCCGGGACCAGGCGGAAGTGGCCGTGCTCCCTTGCGGTCGGAGATCTCCTCGGGCTCGTCGAGAACCTCGAAGATACGTTCGCCTGCCGCGATCGCCCGTTGAGCCTGACCGACCCACATCCCGAGCATGCGGAGCGGCATCACGAGCATCGCGAGCAGGAGGAAGAAAGCGAAGAAGTCTCCCGGGGTCAGCGTCCCCTCGACCACCATGCGCCCGGCGACCAGGAGAACCGCCGCCTGTGCGAGGAGTGGGAGGAAGCTGAGCAGCGGAACGTAGAGCGCACGCTGCCGGTTCGCTGCGAGCGTGTGCTCGAAGACCGAGTCCGCAGCGCGAGTGAACTGCTCCCCTCGACGCTCCTCCTGCGAGAACGACTTGACGACGTGCACCCCGACGATGCTCTCCTCGGCGACCGTCGAGACGTCGGCGAGCTTCGCCTGCACGTCACGGAGGACGGGATGGGAGACACGGCTGTAGCGCTGCGCGATGAGGACGATCGCGGGGGTGATCGCCAGCGAGACGAGAGCGAGCTGCCAGTTGTAGAGGAAGAGCACGGCCGAGACTACGACGATCGTGACCACGTGCTGCGCGAAGAAGATGAGCCCGTACCCGAGGAAGAAGCGCACCGACTGCAGGTCGATCGTCGCTCTGGACATCAGCTGCCCCGTCTGACTCCGGTCGTAGAAGCCGAATGACAGGCGCAGGAAGTGGGCATAGAGCTCGTCCCGCATGTCGTACTCGACCGCGAGCGCCTGCTTGCCGGAGAGCAGTCGGCGGCCGAGCATGAGCGCGCCGCGCACGAGCCCGAGCGCGACGATCGCGCCGATCCAGAACACGAGGACCCTGGAGTCCGGGTTTCCGTAGAGCTCGTCGATCACGAACCCGGTCAGGACCGGAACCAGGATCCCCGCCAGCTGCGAGGCGATCGCGAGGGCCGAGGAGACGGCGAGCGAGGCCCGATACGGGCGGAGAAACGCGAGCAGCCGAACGAAGGTCCGCCGAGCGGACTGGGGTCGTGCCCGCGGATCGTCCTCGGCCGCCACCTGGCTCGTAGGGTACGGATCGTGCTGGAGGCAGTGCCGAACGTTTCCGAAGGGCGAGACGCGAGCGCGATAGAGGAGATCGGACACGCCTTCGCCAGCCGCGCGAAGCTTCTCGACGTCCACGCGGACGCGGATCACCACCGCTCGGTGTTCACGATTGCCGCAGAGGGCGAACCGCTCGTCGAGTCGCTGCTGGCCGGTATCGCGCGCGTCCTCGAGCTCGTCGACCTGCGCGAGCACGACGGCGTCCATCCCAGGGTTGGGGTCGTGGACGTCGTCCCGCTCGTGCACCTCGTTCCGTCGCAGGTCGCTCTGGCCGAGGACGCCGCCCGCGCCGTCGCCGGGCGGGTGGGGGCCGAGCTCGAGCTCCCGGTGTTCCTCTACGGCACGGTTGGCGGCGGCAGACGGCCCGCATTTTTTCGCTCCGGAGGCCTCCCCAAGCTCGTGCGGCGCCTGGAGGCACGCGAGCTCCGAGTGGACGCCGGCCCCTCGACCGTCGATCCGCGCTTCGGGGCGGTTCTCGTGGGAGCGCGTCCGCCGCTCGTCGCGTACAACGTCGACCTCGGCGCGGGTGACGTCACAGTGGCGCGGGCGATCGCCGCGTCGATCCGCGAGTCGGGCGGCGGGATGCCGGGCGTACAGGCCATCGGGCTCGAGCTCGAGAGCGCGGGACGCATCCAGGTGAGCATGAACGTGCTCGACCTCGAGCGCTCGCCGGTCCATGACGTCGTGGAGCGAGTGCGGCAGGAAGCAGCCTGGCGGGGCGTCAAGGTGGTGGGCGGCGAGCTGGTCGGCCTCGTCCCGGGGCGCGTGCTGGCGGACGCAGTTGCGGCTGGCGTCTCCATCCCCGGGGTGGACGAGTCTCGCGTGCTCGAACGGGCCCTCGGCTCGTCTCCGCTCTAGACTCGACCCGTGCCCCGGTCGCTCGTCCTGACGGGAGAGGATCTCACGCTCGCGGACGTGTGGGACGTCACCGTTCACGGTGCTACGGCCGAGATCGGGGATACGGCGAAAACCCGGATGAGGGCCGCTCGTGACCTGGTCGATTCGGTGCAGGGCGAGCACACCTACGGCGTCAACACCGGATTTGGGCGCTTCGTCACTGCTCGCATCCCCGAGGAGCTGGCAGACGAGCTCCAGCTGCGGCTGCTCCGAAGTCACGCCTGTGGTGTCGGCGAGCCCTATCCCGACGGCGTCGTCCGGGCGGCGATGCTGCTCCGCGCGAACGCGCTCGCCAAGGGTTACTCAGGCGCTCGAGTGGAGACCGTCGAGCTGCTGGTGGAATGCCTGAATCGGGGCGTTGTGCCCGTGGTGCCCGCTCGCGGGTCGGTGGGCGCGAGCGGAGACCTCGCGCCGCTCGCGCATCTGGCTCTCCCGTTGGTCGGCGAAGGCGAGGCCGTCGTCGGTGGCGAGGTCTTGGACGGGGAAGCAGCGCTTCGCCGGGTCGGGCTCGAACCGATCCGCCTGGTGAGCAAGGAAGGACTTTCCCTCGTCAACGGCACGCAGTTCATGGCCGCAATGGCTGCGCTCGGTGTCGAGCGCGCGAAGCGCCTGGCGCAGACCGCCGATTGTGCGTGCGCGCTGTCGCTGGAAGCGCTCCAGGGGTCGAAGACGAGTTTCGCGCCGGCCATTCACCGCTCCCGTCCGTTGAAGGGGCAACAGGAGGCGGCGGCGAATGTCCTGCGACTTCTCGACGGATCGGCGATCAGCGAGTCGCATCGCTGGTGCGACCGCGTACAGGACGCGTACTCCCTTCGGTGCGCGCCGCAGGTGCACGGTGCTTGCCGTGATCTCCTCGACTACGTCGAGGCGACCGTCGTCGTCGAGCTGAATGCGGCTACCGACAATCCTCTCGTGCTCGTCGACGAAGGCGAGATCGTGTCGGCCGGCAACTTCCACGGCCAGCCGCTCGCCTTCGCTCTGGATGTGCTCGCAATGGCGGCGGCGGAGCTCGCGAGCATCTCGGAGCGGCGCACCGAGAGGATGGTCAACCCGAGCCTCTCCGACGGGCTCCCACCGTTTCTCGTCCGCGAAGGCGGTCTCAACTCGGGATTCATGATCCCCCAGTACGTCGCGGCCGCACTGGTGTCCGAGAACAAGGTGCATGCCCATCCGGCGAGCGTCGACTCGATCCCGACGAGCGCCGGGCAGGAGGATCACGTCTCGATGGGAAACGCCGCCGGGCTGAAGGCGTTACGCGTGCTCGACAACGCGGAGCGTACGCTCGCGATCGAGCTTCTCGCGGGCACGCAAGCGGTCGAGTTCCTCGCGCCGCTCCAGCCGGGCGAGGGGGTGCGCAGGGTCCACGACTTCGTCCGCTCGCTCTCGTCCAGGCTGACCGAAGACCGCTCGCTGTCGGCCGACATCGAGCAGGTCGCGAGCGCAATCAGCTCGAGAGACGTGGTCGCCGCGGCGGAGTCGAGCATCGGGGCGATCGCATGACCGACGTCGCAACGACCGAAGCTGCTGTCGACGCCCTCGCGGGTGATCTGAGCTGCATTCGCGCCCCTCGTGGGTCGGCGCTGAACGCGCGCTCGTGGCAGACCGAGGCTCCGCTCCGGATGCTGCTCAACAACCTCGACCCCGAGGTCGCCGAGCATCCCGAGAAGCTCGTGGTCTACGGCGGCACCGGCAAGGCTGCCCGCAGCCACGATGCTCTGAAGACGATCGTGAGAACTCTCCTCCGCCTCGCCGACGACGAGACGTTGCTCGTCCAGAGCGGAAAGCCGGTCGGCGTCTTCAGGACGGGGGAATGGGCGCCACGAGTCCTCATCGCCAACTCGCTGATCGTCCCACGCTGGGCGACCTGGGACGAGTTTCGCCGCCTGGAGGCCGAAGGGCTGACGATGTTCGGGCAGATGACCGCCGGAAGCTGGATCTACATCGGCACCCAGGGGATCCTGCAGGGCACCTACCAGACGTTCGCCGCTGCGGGGGAGAAGCACTTCGGGAGCGCTGATCTCTCGGGCCGCACGATCCTGACCGCCGGACTCGGGGGGATGGGCGGGGCGCAGCCTCTCGCCGCGACGCTGGCGGGCGCGGCGATCATGTGCATCGAGGTCGATCCGTCGCGGATCGAGCGTCGGCTCGAGACGCGCTACCTCGACGAGGCTGCCGACTCGCTCGACGACGCGGTCGCGCGCGTGCGAGCCGCCGCCGAGGAGCGGCGTGCCGTGTCGGTGGGCCTGCTCGGCAATGCCGCGGAGCTCGTCCCCGAGCTCGCGAGGCGGGGTGAGCACTTCGATCTCGTGACCGACCAGACGGCAGCGCACGATCCGCTGAACGGATACGTCCCGGCCGGGCTCGACGTGGACGAAGCAGCCGAGCTTCGGGCAAGCGATCCCGACGAGTATCTCCGGCGAACGCGCTCGTCGATCGCGGCTCACGTCGAGGGCCTGCTCGAGTTCGTCCGGAGCGGATGCTACGTTTTCGACTACGGCAACAATCTACGCGGGGAAGCGTCTGCAGGGGGCGTGGCGAACGCCTTTACCTACCCGGGCTTCGTCCCGGCCTACATCCGGCCGCTCTTCTGTCGTGGCGTCGGGCCGTTCCGGTGGGCGGCGCTCTCGGGGGACGCCGCGGACATCGAGGCGATCGACATCGAGCTCGCGAGGCGCTTCCCGGACGATGCCCTCCTCCGTCGCTGGCTCGAGCTCGCTCCGGGTCGTGTCGCCTTTCAGGGTCTGCCGGCTCGGATTTGCTGGCTCGGCTATGGCGATCGCGCCCGTGCAGGGCTGGCGATCAACGAGCTCGTGCGCTCGGGCCGCGTGAGCGCACCCGTGGTGATCGGCCGCGATCACCTCGACTCGGGCTCCGTCGCCTCCCCGTATCGGGAAACGGAGGCGATGCAGGACGGGTCCGACGCGATCGCCGACTGGCCGATTCTGAACGCCCTCCTGAACGTCGCTGCGGGAGCGACGTGGGTGAGCGTGCATCACGGCGGCGGGGTCGGCATCGGCAACTCGATCCACGCCGGCATGGTGGTCGTCGCCGACGGCACCACGGCCGCCGGTGACAAGCTGGAGCGGGTGCTCACGACCGATCCCGGAACCGGTGTGATGCGCCACGCCGACGCCGGCTACGAGGAGGCGCTCGACGCCGCACGCCGAGGCGGACTGGACCTTCCGTCGGTTCCGGCTTCGGAACCGCTCTCGTGAGCCTCCCCGTCGCGGAGCCCCTGCCGGCCGGCTTGCTGATACGGGATCTCGCGCAGGTCGCGACCCCGAGTGGCGGCTCGGCTCCTTTGCGAGGGGCGGAGCTGGGCGCGGTGGAGGTGCTCGAGAACGCCTACCTCCTCTGCGAGCAGGGTCGCATCGCGGCCGTGGGAGCGATGCGCGATCTCGAGCCGCTGTCCGGCGAGATCGAAGAGCTCGACGGGCGCGGCCTCTCGGCGATTCCGGGCCTTGTCGACTGTCACACCCATGCGTGCTTCGCGGGCGACCGGGTCGGCGAGTTCGCGCTGCGAGCGTCGGGAGCAGGCTACGAGGAGCTGCACGCGGCGGGTGGGGGCATCCTGGCAACAGTCCGGGCGACACGTGAGGCCGGTGAGGGCGGACTTGCTGCAACACTCGAGCGTCACGTCGCCTGGATGCTCCGCTCCGGCACGACGACGTTCGAGGCAAAGTCGGGATACGGACTCGATCGTGAGACGGAGCTCGCACAGCTTCGTGCGATTCGTGCGGCCGGCGGAGTCGCGACCTGGCTCGGCGCCCATGCTGTGCCGCCCGAGTTCGCCGAAGCGGGCGCCGCGGCGTACGTCGACTTCCTCGTCGCGGAGGTGTTGCCCGACGCGGCTCGACTCGCCGAGGCGGCGGATGTCTTCCTCGAGCGCGGCGCCTTCGACGTCGACGAAGCGGGTCGCTACCTCCGTGCGTGTCGCGGGGCCGGCCTGGAGCTTCGTCTGCACGGTGATCAGTTCACCGAGGCGGGAGCGATTCCACTCGCGATCGAGCTCGGCGCACGCTCGGTCGACCACCTCGAGAGCACCGGCCGCGACGGGATCGCAGCTCTCGCCGCGAGTGACGTCCTCGGCGTTCTCCTACCTGCGAGCGCGCTCTTCCTGGGACGACCGATGCCGCCGGCGCGGGCGCTCGTCGACGCGGGAGCCGCGATCGCGCTCGCAACGGACTTCAACCCCGGAAGCGCCTTTTGCGAAAGCCTGCCGATCGTCTGCTCCCTCGCATGCACGCAGCTCGGGCTCGGCCCCGAGGAGGCACTCGTCGCGTGCACGGTGAACGCCGCCCACGTGCTCGCACGCGCCGGGCGGAAGGGGCGGTTGGTGGCGGGGTACGACGCGGACCTTGTGCTCCTCGCCGCGGAGGACTGGCGGTATCTCGCCTACCACCTCGGCGGCCCTGTGGTGCACACCGTGCTCCAAGGTGGCCGGATGGCCTGGAACAGCCGGGCATAATCGCGGCATGCCAACCCGCAAGCAGCGTCGCCGCCGAGCGAAGGAGCACCGGCACGAGTACGTGTGGGAGGACGCGGAGGGAAACGAGCTCGAAGCGGAAGAGGTTCCCGTCCGGAAGACGGGCTCGCAACCCCGCCGCCCCGCTCCCGCTCGAGTGGGCCGAGACGTGCAGCCGCCTTCGTGGCGACGTACGCTCAAGCGCGGGCTCGTTTTCGCTCCGATCATGTTCGTCGTGGTGATGCTCCTGTCGAGCGATCTCACACTCGGGGCGCAGATCGCCCAGGCCGCGTTCATCGTGGCGATCTTCATTCCCTTCAGCTATTTCCTCGACGGAGTCCTCTGGCGTTCGTTCAGGAAGCGGGAAGCTCGACGCGAGACCGGCAAGAGCTGACGAACCGCTGATGGCGCTCATCGTCGACCAGCTTCCACTCGGACCGATCGGAACGAACTGCTACATCGCTCGGGCCGATTCCGCAGGGCGCGAGGCCGTGGTCGTCGACCCGAGCGGCGGCGCGGCGGACCTCCAGAAGGCGCTGGCGCACGCTGGCGCTCGGTGCGTCGCGATCCTCGTGACGCACGGCCACTGGGATCACCTCGTCGGCGTCGCCGAGCTCGCTGACGCCACCGCTGCACCGGTGTACATGGCCGAAGGAGAACGCTCGCTGCTCGAGGATCCGAACCGTTTCACGCCGCCCGGGATGACGCTCCGCCCTCATACGCCGGACGTCCTGCTGCGAGGCGGTGAGACCGTCGACGTCGCGGGTCTCTCGTTCGACGTTCTCTCGGTACCCGGTCATTCCCCGGCTCACATCGCCTACTACGCAGACGGAGGCCTCTTCTCGGGTGACGTCCTCTTCGCGGGCTCGGTCGGACGCACCGACCTCCCCGGAGGAGGGTGGGACACTCTGATCGCCTCGATTCGCTCGCTGGTCGACGCGCTGCCTTCGGAAACAGTCGTCTACCCGGGCCACGGCCCCACGACGACGCTGGGCGAGGAGCTCGTCCACAACCCGTTTCTCGCCGAGCTGCGCGCGGAGCGCACCGGGTGAGCTCTCAGGCGAAGATCGAGCGACCGCGAGGGACGCACGACGTCGTTCCGGCGGAGCAGCCGCTCTGGCGGCTCGTGGTCGGAGAAGCCGAGCGACTCTGCGCGCTCTACGGGTATCGGCCGATCGTCACGCCCGTGTTCGAGGACACGGCGCTCTTCGAGCGAACGTCGGGTGCGGGCTCCGATGTCGTGCAGAAGGAGATGTACACGTTCGAGGATCGCGGAGGCCGCTCGCTCACGCTGAGGCCCGAGGGAACCGCTCCGATCTGCCGCGCGTACGTCGAGCACGGCATGCACCGCGAGCCACAGCCGGTGAAGCTCTACACCGTCGGCTCGATGTACCGCTACGCGGCGCCTCAGCGCGGGCGCACTCGAGAGCACTGGCAGCTCTCGGTCGAGGCGATCGGATCCGAGCACCCTTCGGTCGACGCCGAGATCATCCAGCTCTACCACGCGCTGCTCGTGCGGTTGGGCGTGACCGAGTTCACGCTCGCGCTCAACTCGATCGGCTGCCATGCATGCCGGCCCGCATATCTCGAGCGGCTGAACCTGTGGCTCGCGGCGAACCTCGACCGGCTCGACGCTCCGACCCGAGAGAAAGCCTCGGCGAGCCCGCTCCGCGTGTTCGACAACTACGACGCCAAGCCCCCGGCCGTGCAGGAGGCGCTCGAGGGCGCGCCCAAGATCGGGGAGTCGCTCTGCGAGGCTTGCATGGAGCACTTCGCGGCCGTTCGTCTGGACCTCGACTCGTGCGGTGTCTCCTACGAGCTCGTCCCGACGCTGGTACGCGGCCTCGACTACTACACGCGCACGACCTGGGAGTTCCTCCGTCCTGCCCAGAGCGCCCTCTCGGGCGGCGGGCGCTACGACGGCCTCGTGGAGCAGATCGGCGGCCCTCCGATTCCTGGCGTCGGCTTCGGAGCGGGGATCGAGCGTCTGGTGTACTCCGTCGAGCAAGCAGGTGTCCACGCGAGCCCACCGGCGACCGACGTTTTCTTCGCAATCGACGACGGAGCGTCGCGCCTGTTGATCGCCAGCTGGCTCGGAGCGCTGAGGGCGCGCGGCATCGCGAGCGACACGGACTACGCGGATCGCTCGCTCAAGGGCCAGCTGACCCAGGCGGCGCGGCTCGGAGCGACCACGATCGTCCAGGTTCGAAAGGACGGAGCGACTGTCCGACGTCGAGGGCAGGCCGACCAGGATGTTGCCCTCGAGGACGTCCTCGCCGGGTTGACGTCGTGAGCTGGAGAGACGCCATGTGCGGCCAGCTCCGCGTGGGAGACGTGGGGCGCACAACGACGCTCGCGGGCTGGGTCGCCCGCCGGCGCGACCACGGCGGGCTCGTCTTCGTCGACCTCCGCGACCCGACGGGGCTCATGCAGGTCGTGATCAATCCGGAGCGTGCACCGGCGGCCGCGGAGCTCGCGCGGGAGATTCGCAACGAGTTCGTCCTGCAGGCCACGGGGGAGGTCGTCGCCCGCTCTCCCGAGACGGTGAACCCGAAGATGACGACCGGCGAGGTCGAGCTGCAGGTCGACGAGCTCCAGATCGTGTCGCGCTCGACACCCCTGCCGTTCCAGCTCGACGAGGAGGGCGTGGACGAGACGCTGCGCCTGCGCTACCGCTGGCTCGACCTGCGTACCGAGCGGATGCAGCGCAACCTTCGGCTCCGCGCGTCGGTCGTGTCCGCGATCCGTCGATCGATGGACGACCAGGGGTTCGTCGACATCTGGACGCCGGGCCTCACCTTGGGAACGCCCGAAGGGGCTCGCGACTTCCTCGTCCCGGTCCGTCTCCAGCCGGGAACCTTCTTCGCCCTCGCCCAGTCCCCACAGCTCTTCAAGCAGGCGCTCATGGTCGGAGGCTTCGACCGCTACTACCAGATCGCTACGTGCTGGCGGGACGAGGATCTGCGTGCAGACCGCCAGTTCGAGTTCCGCCAGCTCGACCTCGAGCTCGCGTTTCCCACGCGCGACGACGTGCTGGAGGTGCTCGAGACCGTCGTCGCCGCCTCCTTCGAGGCACTCGGCCGGGAGCCACCACGCCGTCCGTTTCCGAGGCTCTCGTATGGCGACGCGATGCTGCGCTACGGATCCGACAAGCCGGATCTGCGCTTCGGGCTCGAGATCCAGGACGGGAGAGAGGTGACCCGCGGCTCCGAGTTCGGGGTCTTCGCCGGCGCGTCGACCGTGCGCTTCCTCGTCGTCCCGAAGCCGCTCTCACGCGGCGACCTTGCCAAGCTCGAGGTCTTCGCGAAGGAGTGGGGCGCGAAGGGCCTCGCCTATCTGGTGGTCGACGAGGAGGGGGAGGTGCGGTCTCCGATCGCGAAGTTCCTGTCACCGCGCGAGCTCGCTGCCTTCGCCGCCGCACCGGGCTCGACGGTCCTCTTCGTGGCAGACGAGGTGCCCGTCGCCGAACGCGTGCTCGGTGCGCTCCGACTGCACCTCGGGCGCGAGCTCGATCTCGTCGACGAGACGCGTGACGACTTCCACTGGCTCCTGGACTTCCCGCTCTTCCAGCTCGACGACGAGACCGGTCGCTGGACGTTCGTCCATCACCCCTTCACGAGCCCGCTCGACGGTCACGAGGAGCTGATCGAGCGCGATCCGGCGAACGCTCTCAGCCTGCACTACGACCTCGTCTGGAACGGCTGGGAGCTCGGCTCCGGCTCGATCAGGATCCACCGCTCCGACGTCCAGCAGCGGGTCTTCCGAGCCATGGGCATGAGCGAAGAAGAGGCAGACGCGAAGTTCGGATGGTTCCTCGAGGCTCTGCAGATGGGGGCTCCGCCGCACGGTGGGTTTGCCCTCGGGCTCGACCGGTTCATCGCGTTGCTCGCAGGCGAGCCGAACATCCGTGAGGTCACCGCGTTTCCGAAGGTGTCGAGCGGATCCGATCCGCTCACCGGAGCGCCTTCGGCCATTGCGGCCGCACAGCTTGCCGAGCTCGGTGTCCGCGTGCTCGGCGATCCCGCCTGACGAATCAGACGCAACGCCGCCTCGACGGCTCGATCCGCAACACTTCCCCGTGTGCTCGATCTGCTCGCGCATCGTCTGCTCGTTCTCGGAGGCGTTGCTCTCCTCGGCGCGGTGCTCGCGCTGGCCGCCGTCGAGCGGCGTTCCCAGGAGGACGATGCAGCGGTGCTCAGGAGTGCATCTGCGCCGGCGAGCTGGAACACGGCTTTCGCGGGCTCCCGGGGGCAAACGGGCGATGCGCAACGAACGACGTGCGGTCAAGTGCTCGCTGCGCAGGCTCTAGGAGTGACTCATCCGGTGCTCCCCTGCGGCGCGAAGATCGTGCTTCGAAGAGGCGAGAACCTCGTTCTCAGCGAGGTGATCGACAACAAGCTCGTCGAGCCTGGGCGCCAGCTCGAGGTCACGGAAGCCCTCGCGGGCATCCTGGGTCTCGACGAGACCGCGGAGATCGAATGGCGGTTCGCCACCGAGGTGACCGGTTAGCACTCGTCACGCGGTAGGATGGCCTCGCTCGACCCTGTGCGTGGCCTCGGTCCAAACGTGAACCAACACACACGTGAAGGGAGCCGGCGTCGGGGATAGGCGTTGCCGACGCCCCGCACGGCACCCACCTGGCGAAGCCAGGTTCTCGGGGGCTGAGGCATCACCGGCAGGGTGGAGCACTTTTCGAGCGTCGACGCTGCCTCCACTACCCTGGCTCCATGACGAGGGAGGTCATGGGCGATGCCACGCGCGGCGGCCAGTGGGCGGCCGTCCGCCTCGTCGTCGACCGGGATCGGATCATCAGCGCGGATGCGCACGGCCTCGACTGCTCGCTCAAGGGCCTGACGCTGCTCCAAGCTGCCGCTGTCGGTGGCGAGCCGCTCGTCGTGGAAGCGCTCGCGGCGGCGCTCGGTCAGGTCTTCTGCGCAGCCCCGAGTCCCGGGCGCGCCGCCGTTGCGATGAGCGGCGGCGTGGACAGCGCTGTCACGTTGCTCCGCGCGGCGCCGAACGCGGTCGGCGTCACGCTCCGCCTCTGGCAGGACCCGGCCGGCCCTTCCTCCGAGCGCGCGTGCTGCTCCTCGCAGGCGGTCGGGCAGGCGCGTGCCGTCTGTCATGCCGTGGGCGTGCCACACGTCACGCTCGACCTGCGGGAGGCGTTTCGGGAGGCCGTGGTCGACCCGTTCGTCGCCGGCTACGCGGCCGGCGACACACCGAACCCGTGTGCCCGCTGCAACGGCGTGTTCCGCTTCGACGCACTCCTCGCATTTGCTCGGCGTGCGGGCGCGGAGACGCTGTGGACAGGGCACTACGCCCGGGTCGTGGAGCGGGACGGCCGACTTCTCGTCGCCCGTGCCTCCGATCACGCGAAAGACCAGTCCTACATGCTCTCGACGCTCGATCCCGGCGTGCTCGAGCGCGTGCGCTTCCCGTTGGGCGAGCAGACCAAGGACGAGACGCGCGCCGAAGCGGCCGGCGCAGGGCTCGCCGCGGCGACACGGGCCGAGAGCCAGGAGGCCTGCTTCCTCGCGGGGGACGACTACCGGCGCTTTCTCGAGCGCCAGGGCCTGCCGCGCAGCGAAGGCGAGATACTCGACGAGCAGGGTGCGGTCGTGGGCCGGCACGACGGCTACTGGGCGTTCACGCCCGGCCAGCGCCGTGGTCTTCGCCTCGCGGCAGGGCGTCCGCTCTACGTCCTGCGTACCGACCGCGCGAGCAATGCGGTCGTCGTCGGCGACCTCGAGGCGCTCGCGGTGGCCGAGATCCACGCAGAGGGCCGTCTGTACGTCGCCGCCGAACGAGCTCAGGCGAAGCTGCGCTACCGCTCGGCCCCGGTCGCTTCGAAGGTCAGGGTCGAAAACGGCGGCTTCACGCTCGAGCTCGACGATCCGGTGCAAGGCGTTGCGACGGGCCAGATCGCGGCTCTGTACGACGGTGACGCCGTGGTCGGCGCCGGCGTCATCACGAGTGTGGGCTAGGAGGGCTTGGCGGAACTAGGCCTCGCCGCTCGACTAGGATCCGCGCGATGACGGTTCTGGCCTCGACCTCCGGCGACGTCCTGAACTACGCGCTCGCCGTGTTCTTCGTCGCGGGTGGGTTCGGTCTCGCTTACATGCTCGTCCGGCTCGGCGGGACGTTCGGGCGGCTTTCCTCCTTCATCACGGGCACCGAGCGCGACCTGCTGCCGGTGATCGTCAAGGCGGGCGGCACCGTCGATCGCGTCAACGACCAGATCGAGAAACTCGACGTGGTCACCGACAGCGCGGTGTCCATGGCGGATAACGCAGACACCGCGGTTCGCGCAGTCTCGACGGCGATCACCACTCCCGTGAAGAAGGTCACCGGCCTCGCCGCTGCGGTGTCCCACGGGTTCTCGGCCCTCCGCTCGCGACACGACGTCGGCGAGGCGGTCACCGTCGCGAAAGAGGCGGCAGCGCGCCGCGAGAGCGAGCTCGACGAGGAGCTCCGCGGCGCCGGCCGAAGCTCGACCGATCGCACGCCGCCCGCCACGTAGTGCTCCGGGGCGGGCTGCGTCCCCGCTCGTAGAATTCCTGTGATGCGAACGACCCCTGAGCTGCGCGAGGGCTTCCTGGCCTTCTTCGAGGAGAAGGGCCACCTGCGCGTGCCGTCCGCCTCGTTGATTCCGCGCGCGGACGACCACTCGACGCTCCTGACGACCGCGGGCATGCAGCCGCAGATGCCCTACTTCCTCGGACGCGAGGAGCCCCCGGCGCCACTGACCGTGACCGTCCAGAAGTGCTTCCGCACGCCGGACATCGACGAGGTCGGGCTCGACGGGTCGCACCTCACGTTCTTCGAGATGCTCGGCAACTTCTCGTTCGGGGAGTACTTCAAGGAAGGGGCGATCGAGCTCGCGACGGAGTTCATCCGAGAGCGGATGAAGCTCGACTGGGATCGCGTCTGGGCGACGGTGCACGCCGGCGACCCGCAGCTCGGGCTCGGGCCGGACGAGATCACGATCGAGCTCTGGAAGAAGATCGGCATGCCCGCGGAGCGAATCGTCCCTCTGCCGACGTCCGAGAACTTCTGGTCGGTCGGCGGTCCGGGGCCGTGTGGGCCGGACTCGGAGATCTTCTACGACTGGGGCGAGGAGACCGGCTGCGGTGAGCCGGACTGCGCTCCCGGGTGCACGCGCTGTGAGCGCTTTCTCGAGTTCTGGAACCTCGTCTTCATGGAGTTCGAGCAGCACGCGGACGGCATGCTGACTCCTCTTCCCGCTCAGAACATCGACACCGGCATGGGTCTCGAGCGCGCCGCGGGCATCCTCCAGGGCGTCATGTCGGTCTACGACACGGACGGCTACCGCGAGCTCACGGAGTGGATCGCGGCCGAGTCGGGGGTCGCGTCCGGCGACTCGGCCGAGGCGACGAAGGCGCATCGCATCCTCGCCGACCACGGCCGCGGGATGACGTTTCTCGCCGGCGACGGCGTGACGCCCTCGAACGAGGGCCGCGGGTACGTCCTCCGGCGCATCGTCCGCAGAGCCATTCTCCAGGCGCGGCGCATCGGCCTCTCCGACGTCTACCGGCTGCCTTCGATCGTCGTCGGCCAGGCGGGCGATGCCTATCCCGAGCTTCGTGAGCGGGCCGGAGACATCGAGCGTGTCGTCCGGTTCGAGGAGGAGCGCTTCGGCGAGACACTCGAGCGCGGGATGCGGCTCTTCGACGAGCTGGCCGGCAGGGAAGCCATCTCGGGCGAGGAGGCATTCTCCCTCGCGGCGACCTACGGTTTCCCGCTCGAGCTCACCGTGGAGCTCGCGGGCGAGCGCGGCCAGGTAGTGGACGTGGATGGATATGCCGCCGAGATGGAGCGGCACCGAGAGGTCTCGCGGGCCACGGGTGGCTCCGAGCTCCTGCGAGCCGCCGACTTCGCGCGGAACGCAGGGTTCGAAACCGAGTTCGTGGGCGACCGGAAGCTCGATGTATTGACGCAGATCGGCGCGCTCGAGGAGCTCGACGACGGGCTCTTCCTCGCCAAACTGCGGGAGTCACCGTTCTATCCGGCCGGCGGCGGCCAGGTGACCGATCAGGGTCACGTCGAGCTCGACTCCGACGGCGGCGCGCGCGCAGAGCTCGTCGATGCGTACCGCGTGGATGCCGATCAGGCCCTGCTTCTGCGTGGCTCGGGCTTCGCCGTCGGCGAGCGGGTGCGGGCCGTCGTCAACCGGGACCTCCGTCTTCCGACGATGGCAAACCACACGGGAACCCATCTCCTCCACCGAGCGCTCCGCGAGGTGCTCGGCGACCATGTCGAGCAGGCGGGCTCGGCCGTACGGCCCGACAAGCTTCGGTTCGACTTCACGCACGGGCAGGCGCTCACCGCGCACGAGCGTGACGACGTCGAGCGGCGGGTCAACGAGAAGATCTTCGAGGGTCTTCTGGTGAATGTCTTCGAGACGCCGATCGAAGAAGCTCGCCGGCTGGGGGCGATGATGCTCTTCGGCGAGAAGTACGGGGACATCGTGCGTGTCGTCGAGATCCCCGGCTATTCAACGGAGCTCTGCGGCGGGACGCACGTGCGGTCGACGGCCGAGATCGGCGCGTTCGCGATTCTCTCCGAGGGGTCGATCGGCTCCGGCGCACGCCGCATCGAGGCGCTCACCTCGGGAGCCGCGTGGGCATTCCTGCGCGAGCGCTCACGCGAAGTCGACCAGCTGCGGGAGGAGTTGGACGCCTTGCGAAAGGAGTCGAGGAAGCGCACGGCCGTAGCAGCGACAAAGGAGGTCGAGGCGGAGGTTCGCGTCGAAGGGGACGTGAACGTCATCGTGCAATCGGTGGACGGAGTGGACGCCGACGGGTTGCTCGATCTGTCCGACCGTTTCAAGCAGAGCCATGAACCCGCTGCCGTGGTGCTCGGCACCAGCGAGAACGGCACCGTGCATCTGGTCGCGAACTTCGACGCGGAGGTGGCGGAGCGGATCAGCGCAGCGGATGTCGTTCGTCAGGCCGCCGCGATCGTCGGTGGCGGGGGCGGAGGGCGCCCGACAATGGCACGTGCAGGTGGGAAGGATCCGGCGAAGCTTCCGGAGGCGCTGGCGGAGGCCGAGCGTCTGATCCTGAGCGCGCTGTGAAGGTGCTCGCGCTCGACTTCGGCGCCGCGCGCACCGGCGTCGCGGTCTCCGACGCCACCGGAACGATTGCGAGGCCACTCGCCGTCGTGGAGCGCGCTGCGACACCCGACGGGCTGGCGCGTGTGTGCGAGATCGTCCGAGAGCAGGGAGCAGAGCAGGTCGTCGTGGGGCTTCCACTGACCCTACGGGGGGAGCAGGGGAGCCAGGCGCAGGAGACGGAGGAATTCGTGCGCGCGCTGCGCGTCCTTCTCGAGGTTCCCGTCACGAGCTACGACGAGCGCTTTACGACTGCGCTCGCCGCGGGGGCTCCCGGTGCTGCTCCGGAGGACGCGCGCGCGGCTGCGCATCTCCTCGAGAGCTATCTGGCACGGATGAGCTCGGGATGAGCGCGCGGCGGATGCTCGCCCTGGGCGTCGTGTTGGCCGCGGCTGTGCTCTCCGGGTGCAGACACGAAGATCCACCGCCCGCACCGGTCGAGACGACGCCTCCGCTCGCACGGCTGCGGATCATTTTTCCGGAGGGGTTTACGCGCCGCGAGATGGCGGAGCGGGTCGGCGCCGTCCGCGAGATCGCCATCCGCAAGCGTCGAGTGACGCCGAGGCTGACCGCCTCGGGCTACCTGCGCGCAAGCGCTCGCGCCACCCCTTCCGCGGAGTTTCGCAAGGACTGGGCGCGGACCCGCTCGAGCGAGGGCTTTCTGTTTCCGGCGACGTACGAGTTCACCAAGCTGACCTCCTCGGAGAGGCTCGTGCGCGAGCAGCTCGCGTCCTTCCGACGTCAATGGCGAAGCGTCGATCTCCGCTACGCGCGATCGAAGAACCTGACGCCCTACGACGTGCTGATCATCGCGTCGATGATCGAGAAGGAGACCGTCGCGCCCGAGGAGCGCCTCCTCGTCTCGGCCGTTATCTACAACCGGCTCCGAAACGGGATGGCGCTCGGCATCGACGCGACCATTCGCTACGGTCGGGACGTTCCCGGGACCGAGTCCCTCAAGCAGTCGGATCTCGAGAGCGACAGCCCCTACAACACGAGACTGCGGCTCGGCCTTCCGCCGACGCCGATCTCGAACCCGGGTCTGGCGTCGATCCGCGCAGCCGCCAGGCCCGCACGTGTCGACCACCTGTTCTTCGTCCGCAAGCCCGACGGGGTGCATCACTTCTTCACGGCCAGCGAGGCCGAGTTCTTCGAGAAGAAGTGCGAGTACGGCTTCGGCTGCTGATCCAGCTCGATGTCGAGCCACCACCGCAATGACGTCGTTCCGATCAGGGGGACGACGCGGCTCGTCGGGCTCCTCGGCTGGCCGGTCGGGCATTCGCTCTCTCCCCGCATGCACAATGCCGCGTTTGCAGCGCTCGATCTCGACTGGGCCTACGTTCCGCTGCCGACGCCGCCGGAGCGGCTCGCAGAGGCCGTGCCCGGTTTACTCGGGCTCGGCTTCGCCGGTGCGAACGTCACATCCCCGCACAAGCTGGCGGTCACGCAACTCTGCGAGACCGATGCGCCATCGGTGAACACCCTCGTCGTCCGTGGGGAACGGGTCGAGGGGTGGTCGACGGACGCGGCGATTCTCGCGGGACTTGCAACCGAGAATGCCGTGATCATCGGTGACGGCGGCTCCGCTACGGCCTTCGCGCAAGCGCTGCCTGATGCGCACAGATTCTTCAGACGCACCGACTGGCCACCGCATGTCGAAGGCGCTGATCTGGTCGTCAACGCGACCTCCGTCCGCGACGAGGTGCTCGTCGAGCTCGGCCCGGCACAGACCCTGGTCGACCTCCCGTACCCGGATACCGCAACTGCCGCTGCCGCGCGCCGCGCGGGCGCGACGGTCATCGCGGGGTTGGAAGTCCTCGTGGCGCAGGGAGCCGCCTCGTTCGAGCTCTGGACGGGTGTACCCGCCCCGATCGACGTGATGCGGACGGCCGTAGGCTTACCCGTGTGACGCTCGAGCTCCGAACTGCCGGGGAGTCGCACGGACCCGCGCTCGTCGCGATCGTGACTGGTCTTCCGGCCGGCCTGGTGCTCGACCGGGACGCGATCGACCACGATCTCGGCAGACGGCAGCAGGGCTACGGCCGCAGCCCGAGGCAGCAGCTGGAGCAGGATCGCGTCGAGGTGCTCGCCGGCCTGCGCCACGGCCGGACGCTGGGGTCGCCGCTCGCGCTCGTCATCCGCAACCTGGATCACGAGAACTGGGCGTGGGGGATGAGCCCGTGGCCGCCCGAGGGCGACCCGACGGGCAAGGGCACGACGCCTGTGACGCTTCCGAGGCCGGGCCACGCGGATCTCGCGGGTGCGCTCAAGTTCGGACTCGACGACACGCGCGATGCACTCGAGCGGGCGAGCGCGAGGCAGACGGCCGTGCAGGTGGCGGCCGGCGCGGTTGCGAAGGCGCTCTTGCGGGAGATCGGCGTCCAGGTCGACGGGCGCGTCCTCGAAATCGGCGGCGTGGCGACCGAGGAGGAGTGGCGACGAGTGACAGAGGCGGCGCGGGGCGACCGCGACACCCTCGGCGGCGTCGTCGAGGTGGTCGCCGGGGGGGTTCCGCCCGGTCTCGGGTCGTACGCCGAGAAGGAGACGAGGCTGGACGCACGGCTCGGGGCCGCGTTGATGGGGACCCAGGCCGTGAAGGGCGTCGAGATCGGTGCAGGGTTCGCGCTCGCGCGCCTCCGGGGATCAGAGGCGCACGACGAGATTGACAGCAATCGCCGTCGGGGAACCAATCGCGCCGGCGGGCTGGAAGGCGGAGTCACGATCGGCGAGCCAATCGTCGTCCGGGCAGCCATGAAGCCGTTGCCGACACTGATGCGCCCGCTCCGTTCGGTCGACCTCGACACCGGCGCGCCCGGCGAGGCACTCGTCGAGCGGAGCGACGTGCAGGCGGTCGAAGCTCTCGTTGTCGTCGCCGAGGCGGCAGTCGCGTGGGAGCTTGCCCGCGCGGCGCGGGAGAAGTTCGGCGGGGACGCGCTCGCCGATCTTCTCGCCGCCCACGCCTCGTACCTGGAGCGCATCCGCTGGCAGAGCAACTGAACGCGCTCGATCGGCATCTCGCGCTGGTCGGATTCATGGGCGCGGGGAAGTCGACAGTCGGGCCCGAGCTCGCCGAGCGGCTGGGCCGACCGTTCGTCTCGGTGGACGCCGTCATCGAGGAGCGGACCGGCTCGACGGTCGCGGAGCTCTTCGCCGAGCGTGGTCAGGAGGGATTCCGGGAGCTCGAAGAGCGTCTGGCCATCGAGATCCTCACGCGTCGCCTTCCCGCGGTCGTCGAGCTGGGAGGGGGCGCGCTCGGCGCGGAGCCGACGCGGATCGCCCTCGCCGAGCATGCATTCAGCGTTCTCCTCGAGACGACCCCGGACGAGGCGTGGGAGCGTGTCTCGTCGGGAGGTCGTCCGCTCGCGCGGAACGCGGAGGAGTTCTCGGCGCTCTTCGAGGAACGAACGCCGCTCTACGAAGCGGTTGCGGACGGCCATGCACGCGATCTCGACGGCATCGTGCTGGCAGCGTCGGGAATTCACATCTGGGAGGGAGCAGCCGACGGCCTTGGCGGGTTTGTGCCCGGGGATGGCGAGATCGAGCTCGTCGTCGACGCCGGGGTCGAGCCGCTCCATGGCGAGCGTACGCGTCGGGCGCTCGGTGAACGACTCTCCGCGTTTCACGTCGTACCCGCGGGGGAGCACGGCAAGCGCCTTGGCGAAGCCGAGCGGCTCTGGTCGAGCCTACGTCTCGATCGCTTGGGAACCGTCATCGCGCTCGGGGGCGGCTCCACCACCGATCTCGCTGGCTTCGTGGCCGCGTCGTACCTGCGAGGGGTGGCATGGGCTCCGGTACCGACGACGCTCGTCGCCCAGGTTGACGCCGCCATCGGCGGAAAGACCGCCGTCGACCTCGAACGAGGCAAGAACCCCGTTGGCGCGTTTCACTGGCCGGCTCGGGTCGTCATCGACCCGGAGCTCCTGGTCACGCTTCCTCCACTGGAGGTTCGAAACGGCCTCGCGGAAGTGGTGAAGACGGGGCTCCTGGCCGGAGAGCCGCTCTGGGAGCTCACCACACCCGAGCAGGTCCGACGCTGCGCTGCATTCAAGGCGGCCATCTGTCTGCGCGATCCGCTCGATCGCGGGGCGAGAGCGCAGCTGAACCTCGGCCACACGTTCGCGCACGCCCTCGAGGCGGCATCTCGGTACACGCTCCCGCACGGGCGAGCGGTCGCCCTCGGCCTGCTCGCCGCCCTCAGGCTGTCGGGGCTCGAGGACGACGCGAAGGCGGTGCAGGAGCTTCTCGCTCCCGAGCCGGCCGACGTCGATCGAGAGGACGCGTGGTCTGCGCTCCGGCTCGACAAGAAGGCGGTCGACGGACGGCCGCGGCTGGTGCTGCTCGAGAAGCCCGGCACGCCGAAGCTCGGCGTGGAGCTCGACGAGCGTGAGATCCGCTCCGCCCTCGATGCCTTGATCGCATAGGGTCCCGCGGTGCGGGTGGTCGTCCTGAACGGCGTGAACCTCGACGTGGTCGGCCGCCGCGATCCTGCGCTGTACGGCGGGATCAGCATCTCCGAGCTCGAGACCCGGATCTACGAATGGGCGAGCGAGCTCCAGTGCACGGTGCGAGCGCGACAGACAAATCACGAGGGGGAGTTCATCGACTGGTGTCACGAGGCCTTCGACTGGGCGGACGGTGTGATCATCAACCCGGGCGCCTGGGCGCACTATTCGTGGGCGATTCGCGACGCAGTCGATCTCTTCACGGTCCCGGTCGTCGAGGTGCACCTCTCGAACATCGACGAGCGCGAGGACTGGCGCCGCGTCTCCGTGCTGGAGGGCGTCGTCGAGGCGAGGATCATCGGCAAGGGCCCTGACGGGTACCGCGAGGCCCTCGAGTTTCTCATGCAGGGACGCGCGTGAAACGCGCGTTCGCGTGACGCGCATCGAGCGGCTGGCGGCGCTGCTCGAGGAGCCGCTCCTCGTCGCCGGCCCGCCGTACGTGCTCGGCGGCCAGGCCAACGTCCGCTACCTGACCGGCCTGCACAGCTCGAACGCCGCTGTTCTGGTCGAGCCCGACGCGACGGCGACGCTGTACGCCGACTTCCGCTACGCGGCGCGGGGTCGCGAGATCGAGGGCGTGACCTTCGTCGAGACCGCCCGAAACCTCGTGCCCGAGATCGGTGAGCTGCTCACAGGCAGGCGAATCGGCTTCGAGGAGGGTCACCTCCCCTATGCGGGATACCGCGCTCTCGTGGATGCGGGAGTCGAGCCGGTTCCGGCCTCGGGCCTCGTCGAGTCGTTGCGTGCGGTCAAGGACGAGCCCGAGATCGAGATCATGCGCCGCGGGAGTGCACTCTCCGACGAGGTCTTCGGCGCACTCGCAAACGAGCGGTTCAGCGGCCGGACGGAGCAGGAGCTCGTGTGGTGGATCGAGCGCAGCTTTCGCGAGGGTGGCGCCGAAGGGGTGTCGTTTCCCGCCGTCGTCGCGGCCGGGGAGACCGCGACCTCGCCCCATGCAGTGCCGGGCGATCGACCCATCGAGGAAGGCGTGCTCGTCGTCGTCGACGCCGGCTGTGTCCTGGACGGCTATTGCTCGGACTGCACGCGCACCTTTGCGGTGGGCGTGATCTCCGAGCGGTTGTCGGAGATCTTTTCGCTCTGCCTCGAAGCCCAGCTCGCCGGCCTGGAGGCGGTTGGGCCCGGCGTGCACGGGAAGGACGCCGACGCCGCGGCTCGCTCGCTGATCGCCGACGCCGGGCTCGGCGAGGCGTTTGGGCACGGCCTCGGGCACGGTGTCGGCCTCCAGATTCACGAGGCTCCGAGTCTGCGGGTCGAGTCGACCGATGTGCTCGAGCCGGGAAACGTCGTCTCGGTGGAGCCCGGGATCTACCTCCCAGGCGAGGGCGGCGTGCGCATCGAGGACCTCGTGCTGGTCACCGACGACGGCTGCGAGCGGCTGACAGACTTCTCCAAGGAGCTCATCACGGTGTCGTAGGGCCGGGGCACGCCTCGTCCCTACAATGCGCGCGCGATGGCCGAGACCGTCACCACGAACCAGTTCCGCAACGGCATGCACGTCGAGCTCGACGGCTCCGTCTGGCGCATCGTCGAGTTCCAGCACGTGAAGCCCGGCAAGGGCGGCGCGTTCGTGCGCACCAAGCTGAAGGCGCTCGGCTCCGGTGCGGTGGTCGATCGCACGTTTCGCGCCGGGGAGAAGTTCGCGCGCGTCCACACCGAGGTCAAGAGCGTTCAGTTCATGTACGACGACGGATCCGAGGCCCACTTCATGGACGAGCAGACGTTCGAGCAGTTCGGGTTGCCGCACGCGGAGGTTGCCGACGAGCTTGCGTACCTCGCGCCGTCGAGTTCCGTGCAGATGCTGGCGGTGGACGGCAAGCCGGCCGGAATCCAGCTGCCTGCCTCGGTCGAGCTGACGGTCACACAGACGGAGCCGGCGGTTCGTGGCGACACGGTCACGAACGTCTCGAAGCCGGCGACGCTCGAGACGGGGGCCGTTGTCCAGGTTCCCCTCTTCGTCGATCGCGGTGAGCGGATCAAGGTCGATCCGCGCGAGGGCCGGTACATCTCGCGCGCCTGACCACGCCGATTTCGCTCTATAAGCGGGGTCGCTAAGGTCCACGGTCATGCCGAAGCTGGTCGACACCACGATCCGGCTGCTCTCTCAGGAACCTCTCGCCGGGCGGCT
This sequence comes from uncultured Actinomycetes bacterium, assembly GCA_963840705.1. Lineage (GTDB taxonomy): Bacteria > Actinomycetota > Thermoleophilia > Gaiellales > Gaiellaceae > GMQP-bins7. Next base: position 84,450 of record CAWIZT010000017.1, read on the forward strand.
TCCGACTGCGGAGATCCTGCGGGTGGCCGAGATCCTCGACGGAGCGGGCTTCGCGTGCCTCGAGATCTCGGGTGGCGGTGTCTTCGACGCGACGGTGCGGAGGCGGGTCGAGAGCCCGTGGGAGCGGATCCGCGCGATCAAGGCCCGCACCTCGACACCGCTGGGGATCGCGCTGCGAGGACGTTTCCTCGTCGGTTCGCGACCCGTCAGCGGGGACATCGTCGGCCGCTTCGTCGCCTGTGCGGCAGAGAACGGCATCGAGGTCTTTCGGCTGCACGACCCGTTGAACGACGTCTCCAACCTCCGCGAGGCAGGCGCGGCGATCACGAGCGCCGGCGGGACCTTTCACGCGGGGCTCGTCTACAGCCCCGGCCGCACCGACGAGACCGACACGCTTGTCGACCAAGCGCGGAAGCTGCCCGACCTCGGAGCGACGCGCGTCGTCGTCAACGATCCGACCGGCGCGCTTCTCCCGCACAAGGCGCAGGAGCTCGTCGGCAGGATCCGCGAAACGAGCGGGCTCTCGGTGGGTTTCTACGTGCAGGGCGCAGCCGGGCTCGGCATCGCCTCGGCATTGGCGGCGGTCGAGGCAGGAGCCGACCTCGTCGCGACTGCCGTCTATCCGCTCGCCCTCAGTCTCCATCGCGTTTCGGGAGAGGCACTGGCCGAGTCGCTCGAGGGACTGGGCCACGCCACGGGGATTCAGACCGACAAGCTGTGGGAGGCTGCCGACGTCATCGACGAGTACATCGGGGACGAGCCGGTCGCACCGGTCGCCCCGAGGATCGCCGTGCGGGCGGCAGAGTACGACCTGCCCGCCGGGCTCGTTGCCGCGCTCGAGGTTCACCTTCGCGCCCATGCTGCCGCCGACCGGCTCCTGGACGTCCTCGAGGAGGTCGGGCGCGTGCGCGCGGAGGCCGGCTGGCCACCGCTCGCGGCGCCGATCGGCCAGATCCTGGCTTCACAGGCGCTTCTGCACGTGCTGGAGGCAAGGCGCTACGGAACCGTGATCGACGAGTTCCGCGGACTCGTCCAGGGTGGCTACGGCGTGACACCCGAGCCGATCGACCCGACGGTGGAGCGCGCGATCGAGCTGCTCGCACCGGCTGCGACGCTCGACGACGACCCGCCCACCGCGGAGGACGTACGGGAGCAGGCGGAGGGCCTGGCCGCGAGCGAGGAGGAGCTCGTCCTGATCGCCACGTTCGGCACGGACGCGGAAGAGCTCCTGCGCATGATCAGGCAGCGGCACTCGCGCGATGCCGTCCTGATCGCCGAGGACGAGGATGCCGAGCGCGCCGAACGCATCCGCGAGCTCGTGAAGATCGTGCAGGAGAGCGGAGTAGGGGAGATCGAGATCGAGGACGAGGGGATGCGCGTGTCCGTTCGTCGTGCCGACGAGCTGGCGGTGACGGGGACGGCGCTGCCGGTCGCGCGCGACGAGCGCGAGGACTTCGACGCCACGTCCGCCGGGCAGCCCGACACCGCCGCAGCGACGCGTGTCGAGTCTCCGATGGTCGGCGTGTTCTACCGTGCGCCGAACCCCGGAGCGCCCGCATTCGTCGACATCGGGGACGCCGTCGTCCCGGGCCAGACCCTCTGCGTTCTCGAGGCGATGAAGCTGTTCAATGAGCTCAAGGCGGAGGTAGCGGGAACCGTGGCGTCCATCCACGTCGAGAACGCCCAGCCGGTCGAGTACGGACAGCTGCTGTTCGAGATCGAGCCCGCCCTCGCGCCGCCAGTCCTCTAGGCGAGACGGCGGTGTTTTCGCGTGTCCTCGTAGCGAACCGGGGCGAGATCGCCGTCCGGGTGATTCGTGCGCTGCACGAGCTCGGAATCGAGGCGGTTGCGGTGTACTCGACCGCAGACCGGGATGCGCTCCACGTCGAGCTTGCAGATCGTGCTGTTTGCATCGGGCCACCTCCGGCAGCCGAGAGCTACCTGCGGATCCCGAACGTGATCGCGGCCGCAGAGACCACGGGCTGCGAGGCGGTCCATCCCGGATATGGCTTCCTGGCGGAGAACCCGGCTTTCGTTCGGGCCTGCGAGGAGTCGGACCTGGTGTTCATCGGGCCGCCGGCGCAGGTCATGGAGCGGATGGGCGACAAGGTTCTCGCCAAGGCGGAGATGCGCGGCGCGGGAGTTCCGTTGGTGCCGGGGACGGAGGGGGTTGCCAGCCTCGCCGAGCTGAGGGCGGCCGCGCGCCTGATCGGGTTCCCCGTCCTCGTGAAGGCCGCAGCCGGTGGCGGAGGCAAGGGCATGCGAATGGTCGCGGCCGAGGACGAGCTGGAGGGCGCGTTTGCCTCGGCGGGTGCCGAAGCGGAGGCGGCCTTCGGCGACGGCTCGCTCTACCTGGAGAAGGCGCTCACACCCGCTCGCCACGTCGAAGTCCAGGTGCTCTGCGATGCGGAGGGAGGAATCCTCACGCTGGGAGAGCGGGAGTGCTCGATCCAGCGCCGGCATCAGAAGCTGGTGGAGGAGTCGCCCTCGCCGGCACTCGATCCGGACGTGCGGGAAGAGATGGAGAGCGCGGTCGAGCGGGCGTGCGCGGCGATCGGCTATCGGAATGCCGGAACGTTCGAGTTCCTGCTCGGGCCTGACAGCGCCTTTCACTTCATCGAGGTGAACTGCCGGCTCCAGGTCGAGCATCCGGTGTCGGAGCTCGTCACCGGCATCGACATCGTGCGCGAGCAGGTTCGCATCGCAGCGGGTGAGCGACTCGAGCTCACCGGACGCGCGCCCCGGCACGGGCACGCGATCGAGATGAGGATCAACGCGGAGGATCCAACGCGAGCATTCGCGCCCGCGCCCGGCACCGTCACCCGGTTCACGCCGCCACTCGGCGCCGGGATCCGCGTCGACACGGCCGTCCGGTCGGGAAGCGAGATTCCACCGTACTACGACTCGATGATCGCGAAGGTGATCGTGTGGGACACGACGCGGCCGGCGGCGCTCGCTCGAGCCCGGCGTGCTCTCTCGGAGCTCGAGGTGGAGGGGATCCCGACCACGAGAGAGCTCGCTCTCGACGTGCTCGCCTCCGAGCAGTTTCGGAGCGGCGACTACTCGACCTCGACGCTCGGCGATCTGGAGGGCAGGGTGCCTTCCCTCTCGGTCTCGTGAGCCCGCCGGTCGGACGGCGCGCCGGACGTCGACAGGCGCTCTTCCTCCTCTACCAGTGGGATCTGACCGGGCAGCCGCTGGCCTCGCTCTTCGAGGGAGAGCCCGACGCGTTCGCCTCGTCGCTGGCGCAGGCGGTGTCCGAGCGGGTGGCCCGCCTCGACCTGCGGATCACGGAGACCTCTGAGGAGTGGCCCGCCGACAGGCTGGGTACGCTCGAGCGCAACGTGCTACGCATCGGTGTCTACGAGCTCGAAGAGGGCACGGTTCCCCCCGAAGTGGCGATCAACGAGGCCGTCGTCCTGGCGAAGCGGTACGCGTCGGAGGAGGCCGGCCGGCTGGTCAACGGCATCCTCGGCAGGATCGCTCGAGAGGAGGCGGCCGCTTGACCGCTGCGGATGAACCGCTCGCCCGCGCCGAGGAGCTGCTCGCCCAGCTGAATGGGAAGCGGGACGAGCTCGAACGGCTCGCACAGGCGGACGACGTCGACGGCGATGCCGCGGTCGACCTGATCGCCGACCTGGCCGACCTGGCCAGGCAGATCGAAGCCGAGCTGACGCGCGCACGGACGATCGCGGATGCGGACGGCTGACGAGCTTCGCGACGTCTTCGAGGCGTATCTCGGCACGCTTCCGCTCTCACCCGAGCTCGGCGACCTCGAGGTGGTTCTCCGGTACGCGCTGGACTCGGGAGGAAAGCGGGTTCGTCCCGTTCTCTGCCTGGCAGTCGCGGACGCCGCTCGGGGGACGATCGAGGTGGGGTTGCCCGCAGCGGCGGCTGTGGAGCTCGTGCACACGTTCTCCCTCGTCCACGACGACCTGCCCGCGCTCGATGACGACGCAGAGCGCAGAGGCCGCCCGAGCACGCACGTGCACTACGGGGAGGGCCCCGCACTCCTCGCGGGTGACGCCCTGCTGACGGAGGCCTTCCGGCTCGCGCTCTCGTATGACGATCCGGCGATCGCGCGAGAGCTCGTGGATGCCACCGTCGGGATGATCGGCGGCCAGCACCGCGACATCGCGGGCGACGACCAGGACCTGGCCGAAGTCGAACGCCTGAAGACCGGGCGTCTCTTCTCTGCGTCGGTAGGTCTCGCCCTGAGCGCGGTCGGCCTGCCGCCAGTCGACCAGGGGCCGTGGCGGGCTTTCGGTCACGAGCTGGGGCCGTTGTTCCAGGTGGTCGACGACATCCTGGACGGAGACGGCTTCGCCGGGCGTCTCGGAGTCGAGGGAGCAAGACGGCTCGCGGACGAGGCGGCTCGGCGTGCGCTGGAGCGGCTGGATGCCCTTGCCGCCGATACGTCCGTGCTGCGCGAGCTCGTCGACGGGCTGGCTTCGAGAACCGTTTGAGGGTTGACGCTTGCTCGTTTCCGGCTAGCATCCGGCGCTAACGAACAGTCAGGCTCGCGCCGAACCCATGTTCTTCGCGCGCGTACCGCCGTTCCCTCCTCACGCATGTCTCTCCGTCTCCACAGACTCCTGCCCGCGCTCGCATTGGTCGCCCTCGCGATGGCTCTGCCTCCGGCGACCGCGTCGACGTCGGGATTGAGAGTCGATGCCAATGCACTGCAGCCCCGGAGCTATGCCGATGGGCATCCCTCTCCGTGGCACACGACGCCCAGGCGCGTGAGCGTCGGCGAACGTGCGGCGAAGATCGCGCTCGAGGCGGTCGGTACGCCGTACCGCTGGGGAGGAACGTCTCCCGAGTCCGGCTTCGACTGCTCCGGCCTCGTGCGCTGGGCGTACGGCCGCGTCGGCGTCGATGTCCCGCACAGCTCCTACGCGCTCTGGAGCACCGGTTCCCCGGTGGAGCGGTCGCGGATGAAGGCGGGAGACGTGCTCGTCTTCTCCGGGATCGGGCACGTTGGCCTGTACCTCGGAGGCGGGCGGATGGTGCACGCGCCGTACTCTGGAACTGAAGTCCAGGTGATCCGGCTCGCGAGCACGAACTACGGACAGCGCCTCGTGGGGGTGCGGCGCGTTACCTGAGCATTCTTCGGCGCGCGCTGGAGGGCACGACGAGTTGACCGCGCGCGAGTCGAATTCCGCCCTTACCTCGCGCGCAGTCGATCTCGTAGCGGCACTACCTCACAGGCTTCCGCTCCCCAACCGCGGGTGACCTGGCGCATCATTCCTATCGACGGGAGTATCCGAAGCCCCCGAAGAGCGCGAGGACGACGAGCACGATGATCAAGACCAAGAGCCAAGTTGGCATCTGTTCACCTCCTGGCGCATCTAGTTCCCTGGGCAGACCCCGTTGAAACCCACGCGCAAGCGGATCGACGTCCTCCTCGTGGAGCAAGGTCTCGCCGCGAGCAGAAGTCAAGCTCAAGCGCTTGTCCTCGCCGGGCTCGTTCCGGGCTACGACAAGCCGGGCCAACAGGTGGCCGAACAGGTGGAGCTGAGGGTCGAGCGGTTGCCGCAGTTCGTCTCCCGCGGCGGCGAGAAGCTCGCCCACGCGTTGGAGGCGTTCGCGGTCGAGGTCGTGGGGCGCGATTGCGCGGATGTCGGCGCCTCGACTGGTGGCTTCACCGACTGCCTGCTTCAGGCGGGTGCGACTCGCGTGATTGCGATCGACGTCGGCTACGGCCAGCTCCACCCTCGGCTTCGCGCCGATCCGCGCGTGCACGTCTTCGAGCGGACCAATGCCCGCTTGCTGACGGAGCTGCCGTTTCCGCCCGAGCTCGTCGTCTGCGACGTCTCGTTCATCGGCGTCGCGAAAGCGCTTCCTCCGGTACTCGCGCTCGCATGGCCGGGTTGGGAGGCCGTCGTGCTCGTCAAGCCCCAGTTCGAGGCCGGCCGCGCCGAGGCGCCGAAAGGGGTCGTCCGCGACCCCGGGGTGCAACGGAATGTCCTCGAAGCCGTGATCGAAGCCGCACGAACCTGGGGTGGACAGACAGTCGGCGTCGTAGACTCAGGATTACCCGGCCCCAAGGGGAACCGGGAGTTCTTCATCCATCTCGTCAACCGGCCCACCGAGGCGAACCACGATGACATCGACCGCTGGATCGCCGAAGCCGTCGGCGCGGCGTAGACCGATCGAACGGGCGGCAGTCGTCATGCACGGTCAGCCTGCCCAGATCGGCTCCGGACTCGCGCGCCTGCAGGCGGTTGCGGACGAGCACGGCGTCGAGCTCCTCGAGCAACCGGCTGACGACGGTGCGGATGCCGCCGACGTCGCGATCGTGCTCGGCGGCGACGGGACCGTGCTGCGCGCACTGACCAGATTTCTCGGCACCGGCGTGCCGGTCATCGGGGTCAACTTCGGGCGCGTCGGATTCCTGAGCTCGATGCCCAGAAAGGACCTGGAGACCGGGCTCGCGCGGGTATTCGCCGGTGAGTACGAGGTCGTCGAGCTTCCGACGCTCGAGGTCGAGCACCCCGAAGGCATGCGGCAAGCCGTCAACGACGTCGTCGTGGCAAGCGCCGCGCTCGGTCGCATGATCGAGCTCGAGCTCGCGGTCGGCGGCGAGGAGCTCGGGCGACAGCCCTGCGACGGGATCATCTGCGCGACTCCCTCGGGCTCGACTGCGTACAACCTCTCGAACGGGGGGCCGGTCCTGGTGTGGGGGCTCGAGGCGATGGCGCTCACGTACGTCGCGGCGCACTCGCTGCGCGCCCGGCCGCTCGTCATCCCTCCCGGCGCCGACGTCATCGTCTGGAACCGAACCGTGGGCGTCGAGGCGGGCGTTCTCGTCGACGGGCATCGGGTCGCGACACTCGCGAAGGCCGAGCGTGCGGTCGTGCGCATCGGCCCCGAGCGCTCCCTCTTGGCGACGCTTCCCGAGGCGACATTCGTGCGCCGGTACCGCCAGAGCTTTGCTTCGTAGGCTCCGCATCGAGAACCTCGTCTTGATCCGGGAGGCGAACCTCGCGTTCGGTCCTGGGTTGAACGTGATCACGGGCGAGACGGGAGCGGGGAAGACGATCTTCGCGCAGGCCGTCGGCTTGCTTCTCGGCGCCCGTGCGGATGCGGCGTCGGTGGGCGCCGAGGGGTCCGAGGCGTACGTGGAGGCAGAGCTGGAAGTTCCCGAGGGCTTCTTCGACGAGGAGGAGGTCGCGACCCTCGCGGAGCTGCGACCCGAGGGGGAGGCGGAGCTTGTGCTCGCGCGGCGTGTCTTCGGGGACGGCCGTACCCGCGCGTACGCGTGGGGCCGCGCCGTCGCGCGGGAGGACCTGGCCGCGGCGGCAGAGAGGCTGATCTCCATGTCGGGCCAGTTCGAGCAGCGCCGCCTTGCGCGTTCCTCCTTTCAGCTCGAGGTGCTCGACGCGTTCTGCGGCCCCGAGCAGGTCGCGCGCCGGCGCGCTGCCCGCGTCGCGTGGAGAGATCTCGGGGCAGCGCGCCGCCGCTATGAGGAGCTGACGCGCGATGCCGCCGCCGCCGCTGCTCGTCTCGCGGAGCTCGAGGCGCTGGTGGAGGACACCGACGGACTCGCACCGGGGGACGAGGATGGGCTCCGCGCACAGCGTGAGCGACTTCGTCACGCCACCGAGCTGGAGGAGGCCGCGTCCAGCGCGGCGAAGGCGGTCGCTCCCGAGGAAGGCGAGGGTGCGGCCTCCCTGGCCGCACGGGCGGAACGCCTCCTGGCGCCGCTCGAGCGCCTCGCGCCCGAGCTCGGCGCGGTAACGACCGAGCTACGCGACGTCGCGCTCCGCCTTGGTGAGGTAGGAAGCGACCTGCACGGCTTCCTCGCATCGCTCGAGGCGGATCCGGGAGCGTTGGAGGAGGTCGAAGAACGTCTCGCCAGGATCGCCGACCTCCGTCGCCGCTTCGACGCTTCCACGTTCGAGGAGCTGCTCGAACGGGCAACAGCTGCTCGGTTCGAGCTCGACGAGGCCGCAGCAGGGCACGATCCCGCGGCGGTTGCCGCCGACGCGGTCGCAGGGGCGGACGCCCGCGTGCGTGCGCTCGGCAAAGAGCTGCGCGCGGTCAGGCGCTCGCAGGCGAGCACGTTCGCCGCTGCTGTCTCTGCTGAGCTCCGAGGCCTGGGCCTGGGAGAAGGGGAGTTCCTCTGCGAGCTTCGGGAGTGCGAGCCCGGCGCGGGCGGCACCGACGAGGTCGCGTTTCTGATCCGGCCCAACCAGGGCCTGCCATTCGGTCCGGTGGCCGAGACCGCCTCCGGCGGAGAGCTCTCGCGGATCGCGCTCGCGCTGGCCGCCGTCGCGGGCGGGGAGACGCTGGTGTTCGACGAGATCGATGCGGGGATCGGCGGCGTGACCGCGCACGCGGTGGCGGCGACGCTGCAGCGCCTGGCGGAGCGGGCTCAGGTCCTCACGATCACCCACCTCCCGCAGATCGCCAGCATCGCCGACCGGCACCTCCGCGTGGAGAAGGTTCCCGGCGACCCGACCCACACCCGCATCGAGGAGCTGGACGACCTCCTCCGCCGCGAGGAGGTCGAGCGCATGCTCGGCGGGCAGGAGTTCCTCGCCACCCTCAAGGAGTAGCCGTGGGGTCAGGCCGGAGCCTGACCCAACCCGCCGTGCCTGCTGCTACGGTGAGACTCCGTGGCCAAGTACGTGTTCGTCACGGGTGGAGTGGTCTCCGCGCTGGGGAAGGGGATCGTTGCCGCCTCGCTCGGGCGTCTCCTGAAATCGCGCGGCCTCTCCGTCAGCGCGCAGAAGTTCGACCCGTACCTGAACGTCGACCCGGGGACGATGAGCCCGTTCCAGCACGGCGAGGTGTTCGTCACCGAGGACGGCGCCGAGACCGACCTCGACATCGGCCACTACGAGCGCTTCATCGACGAGAACCTGTCGCGGAACGCGAGTCATACCGCCGGAGCGATCTGGGACAGCGTCCTGCGCCGCGAGCGCAAAGGTGAGTTTCTGGGCGCGACCGTCCAGGTCATCCCGCACATCACGAACGAGATCAAGGCGCGCATCCGCCGCGCCGAGAAGGCTTCCCCCGCAGACGTCGTCATCTCGGAGATCGGCGGCACGGTGGGCGACATCGAGTCGCTCCCGTTCCTCGAGGCCATCCGGCAGTTCCGCCGCGAGGTTGGCGCCGAGAACGTGCTCTACCTGCACGTGACCCTCGTTCCGTTCATCCCCGCCGCGGGAGAGCTGAAGACGAAGCCGACCCAGCATTCGGTCAACGAGCTTCGGCGCATCGGTATCCATCCCGACATCGTCGTCTGTCGTTCCACCGAGCCGCTCTCCGACGACATCCGAGACAAGATCGCGCTGTTCGCAGACGTGGATCTGCGCGCGGTGATCGCCGCTCCCGACGTCTCCGACGTCTACCTGGTTCCCGAGACCCTGCAGGCGGAAGGCCTCGACGCGCTCGTCTGCGAGAAGCTCGGGTTGGACGTTCCGGCCGCCGACCTCGGCGAGTGGCGAGAGCTCACCGAGCGGAGCGGCGAGCTCCGGGAGGAAGTCGAGATCGCGCTCGTCGGCAAGTACTTGAAGCTCCACGATGCCTACCTCTCCGTGCACGAGGCGCTCAAGCACGGCGGCGTGCACTCGGGTTGCCGCATCCGGGTGCGCTGGGTCGATGCCGAGCACATGTCGTACGAGGAGGCGGTCAGGGAGCTCGAGCAGGTGGACGGCGTCCTCGTCCCGGGCGGCTTCGGCTCGCGCGGCTGGGAAGGGAAGATCCTCGCCTGCCGCGTCGCGCGCGAGCGCGAGATCCCGTACCTCGGCCTCTGCCTCGGCATGCACGTCGCAGTGTCCGAGTTCGCGCGAAACATCGCGGGGCTGGACGGAGCCAACTCGACCGAGATGGATCCGGAGACGCCGTACCCCGTCATCGATCTCCTGCCGGAGCAGAAGGAGATCGAGGATCTCGGCGGCACGATGCGACTCGGCGCGCAGGCGGTCGAGCTCGCCGAAGGGACGCGTGCCCGCGAGGCGTACGGCGAGCCCGTGATCCACGAGCGCCATCGCCACCGCTACGAGGTCAACAACGAGCTTCGCCCGCAACTCGTCGAGGCGGGATTGGTCGTCTCGGGAACGTTTCAGGAGGGGAGGCTCGTGGAGATCGTCGAGTTGCCCGAACACCCCTGGTTCGTCGCGAGCCAGTTCCACCCGGAGTTCAAGTCGCGCCCTACGAGGCCGGCGCCGCTCTTCCGGGAGTTCGTCGCGGCCGCGCTCGAACGCTCGCGTTCTCGAAGCGGCGTCCGCGCGGTCGCTGGTTGACGCGGGGCGGCCGCGAGATCTGCGCCTGCCGGTGAGTAACGTAGACCCGTGGACCTGGCCCCGCAGCCGCTGACCTCACCGCTCGTCGACCTCTTCCTCGAGCTTTGCGCCATCCCCAGCCCCTCGGGAAACGAGCGCGCGGTCGCAGATCGAGTCGGCTCGTATCTCACCGATCTCGGACTGGAGTGGGACGAGGACGACACGGCTGCGGCGCTCGAAGGGACGACCGGAAGCATCTTCTGCCGGCTCCCCGCCTCGAACGGCGCTGGTGGCACTCCGATCTTTCTCTGCGCGCACACGGACACGGTTCCGCCAGAGGCGGCCATCGCTCCCGTCATCGGCGAGGACGGGATCGTCCGGAACGCCGCCGGCACGATCCTCGGCTCGGACAACAAGGCCGCCGTCGCCGTGATGCTCGAGGCCACGCGACGGATCGCCGAAGAGCGGGTGCCGCACGCGGGCATCGAGTTGATCTTCACCCCCCAGGAGGAGGTCTCGCTGCGTGGTGCCGACGCCTTCGACCACACGAGGCTTGTCGCCGAGACCGGGTTCGTCTACGACCAGGGAGCGCCGATCGGGGAGATCGTGCTCGGATCGCCCCACGGGCGGCTGCTCGATTTCCGCTTCCACGGACGCTCGGCTCATGCGGGCATGTTTCCCGAGGAAGGCCGCTCGGCCATCGCGGCCGCATCGCGGGCGATCGCCGACTTCAGGCTGGGACGGATAGACGAGGAGACGAGCGCGAACGTCGGCGTCGTTGCCGGCGGCACGGCGCGCAACGTCGTCCCCGAGTGGTGCTCGTTCACGGCCGAGGTGCGCTCACACGACGAGCGCAAGGCGGTCGACCTCGTGCGCGAGATGCTGGAGACCGCGGCGTTCGCAGCGAGTCTCGACGAGTGCGAGGTCGAGAGCGAGGTGCGCCCGAGCTTCCCTGGCTACCGGTTCCGCGAAAGCGATCCGCCGGTGGTGCTCGCCGCCACCGCCCTGCGCGCGGCCGGATTCGAGCCGACGTATGCGTTGAGCGGAGGCGGCGCAGACGCGAACGTCTTCAATGCCCGTGGCCTCTCGTGCGTGAACCTGGCGAACGGGATGATGGAGATCCACACCCCCGACGAGCACATCGCCGTTCACGATCTCGATGCGATGGTGGAGGTCACGCTCGCGCTCGTCGAAGCTGCTCGCGCCACCTAGACCGAACCCGCCGCCGGCGAGGACCGCGTCGACCGCGCATGGGTCGCTATCGTCCGCGCGCCATGCGGATCGGTGTCGCCAGGGAGATCAAGCCACAGGAGCATCGTGTCGCCCTTACGCCCGCGGGCGCACGCGAGCTCGTCCAGCGCGGCCACGACGTTCTCGTCGAGGCGGGCGCGGGGCTCGGAAGCGCGTTTCCGGACGACACCTACGAGCGTGCGGGAGCAGCCATCGTCTCCGTGGACGACGTATGGGGCAGGTCCGAGCTCCTGCTCAAGGTGAAGGAGCCGATCGCGATCGAGTATTCGCGCCTCCGCCCGGGCCTGACGCTCTTCACGTACCTGCACATCGCGGCGGACGAGCCCTTGACCAGAGCCCTCGTGGACTCCGGGATCACCGGCATCGCATACGAGACGGTGGAGACCGACTCGGGCGCGCTCCCATTGCTCGCTCCGATGAGCGAGATCGCCGGACGGCTCGCTCCCCAGGCCGGGGCTCACTATCTCGAGAAGCCGAAGGGCGGCCGCGGGATCCTGCTCGGCGGTGTTGCAGGCGTCACCCCGGGCAGGGTCGTCGTCATCGGCGGCGGGATGGTCGGCTACAACGCGGCGGTCATCGCGATCGGGCTCGGTGCGCAGGTGACGATCCTCGAGCGCTCGGTCGACCGCATGCGCTACCTCGAGCAGATCATGAGCGGGCGGGTGATGCTCCTCATGTCGTCGAGCCTCCAGATCGAGGAGTCGATCCGGGAGGCCGACCTCGTCATCGGCGCCGTCCTCATCCCAGGCGCGCTCGCTCCGAAGCTGATCACCAGGGAGATGCTGAGTGGGATGAAAGAGGCATCGGTGCTCGTCGATGTGGCGATCGACCAGGGCGGATGCGCGGAGACATCTCGCGCGACGACCCACGATGACCCGGTCTACACCGTCGACGGCGTCATCCACTACTGCGTCGCGAACATGCCAGGCGCCGTGCCGATCACCTCTACCCGGGCGCTGACGAACGTCACGCTGCCGTACGTCGAGACGCTCGCCGACTACGGCGTCGTCGCCGCGATCGCTCGCGATCCCGAGCTCGCACGCGGGGTCAACGTCTTCGGCGGGCGGATCACGTACGAAGCGGTCTCCGAAGCACACGGGCTCGAGTACACGCCGCTCGACGACGCGCGCGCCGCAACGGTCGCCTAGCAAGCTCGCAATCGTCCCGAAGGGCGATCGACCGGGCTCGGGAATACGATCAGTCGGCTCGAGGAGATCGAGCTCGAGCCTCCCGGAACGACGCCCACGGCGGCTCAACCCCCGCCTGCGGCTCCTCCTCCGCCGGCTTCGCCGCCCGAGCGGCCCGCGGTTCAGCCCGTCGCGCCGCCGCTCGCAGCGCCTCCCGCGGCTCCGGCGCCGCCCGCTCCGCCCCGCAGAGTCATGAAGCCGGGGGAGACGCTCGAGGACCTGCTCGGGGGACGCATTCTGGCCGCGGTCGGCGGGCTCGCGATTCTCATCGGCGTCGTTCTCTTCCTCGTCATCGCCGTCGATCGTGGCTGGATCGGGGTCGAGGCACGGGTGGCGCTTGCCTTCATGGGCTCGACGCTGCTCCTCGGGGTGGGGCTGTTCCTGTACGAGCGGCGTGGGCAGACCGATGCTGCGGTGGCCGCGGTTGCGACCGCACTCGCTTCGCTCTATGCCTCGCTCACCTACGCGACGGCCGTGCAGGGCGTCATCGGGGAGGAGCCGGGCCTCCTCGTCGCGGGGATCATTGGAGCGGCCGGAGCGGCCATCGCCGTTCGCTGGCAATCGCAGTTCGTTGCGGCGCTGGGAATCCTCGGCGCGCTGGCGGCGCCCGTTCTCGTCGACAGCGGGACCTCGACCGTTGCGCTCGCGTTCACGGTGATCGCCCTCGTTGCAGCGGTGGCGATCGTCCTCCGGCAACGCTGGGGCTGGCTCTCGGTCGGCGCGTTCCTGCTCACCGCGCCGCAGCTCGCGTTCTGGGCCGATGACAGGGACGATCTCGTGCTGCCCCTGGCAGTGCTGGCGCTGTACTGGTGCCTGTTTGTCATCGCCGCCATCGGATACGAGCTCCGCGTCCCCACCGCCGCGCTGCGACCCTCGTCCGCGTCTGTTCTTCTCGTCAACGCGGGGTTTGCGGCGGCTGTGGGCTGGTACCTGATCGACGAACGAGGTTCCTCCACGGGTGCCACGACCTGGGTGCTCGGACTCACGATCGCGCACATCGTCCTCGGAGGCTTCGGGTTCCGCCAACGGATGTCGAGCGAGATCGCAACCCTGCTGGTTGCGGTCGGTCTCGGCCTCTCCGGCGTGACGCTCGCGCTCGCGCTCGATGGCCCTGCACTGGTTGCAGCCTGGTCTGCCGAGGCCGCGATTCTCGCGTGGGTCGCGCGCACGACGGGCGAGCAACGTGCACTCGTCTTCTCGGGCGCCTTTCTCGCTCTCGCCGCGCTGCACACGCTGGTCGACGAGGCGCCACCGGAGTCGCTCGTGGACGGCGTTGCGAGTCTCGACTCCGCGATCGTCGCGGTCCTGTGCGTCGCTGTATCGGCAGTCATCATGGGCGCGCTCGTCGAGTGGCCGGATCTGCGGATGCTGTTTCTGGCCGTTGCAGCGGTAGGCTTCGTCTACGCGGCGTCGCTGCTGATCGTGGACGTCATCCAAGGTGACGCGCTCGAGCGCTCCCAGACCGCGCAGGTCGTGCTGAGCTGCTTCTGGGGCGCGGTCGGGCTCGCGGCCATCGTCGGCGGCCTCGTACGCGACGTTCGGGAGCTGCGCTTCGGCGGGCTCGCGCTGCTCGGCCTCGGGGTCGCGAAGCTCTTTCTCTACGACCTGTCCGAGCTCGACGAGCTCTACCGCGTCCTCTCCTTCGTCGCCGTCGGGCTCCTGCTCCTCGGCGGCGCCTACGCGTACCAGCGGGTGCGCGCTGTCGAGAGAGCCTCGTGATGCTGCTCGCCATCCTCGCAGCGGCGCTCGTGGCGGTCGCGGTCGACGTCGACGAGACCCAGTTCCGGCACACGCGGGCTCTGAGCGGCCCCAACGGGACACCGGTGCGCTTCGAGCCGGACGCTCGGATGTACGGTCACGCGAGAGTCGACTTCCCGGACCTGCGGATCCTCGATGCCGATGGCGAGCAGGTGCCATGGCGACCCGAGCCCGCTCCTGCTGCGGTTCCGAGCCAGGCTGTCGAGCTGGTGGCGCGCGGACGCCTGGGCGACACGGTGACGGTCGTCGTCGACCGTGGACCGGTCCGTCCGGTAATCGACCGCATCGCGCTGGACATCCCGGACCGCGTCTTCGTGGGTGATGTCGAGGTACAGGGCAGCAACACCGGAGCGGAGGGCACGTATGCGACGCTCTCGACGACCCCGATCTACGCGGTCCGTGGGGCTGTCGCCGCTCGAAGCACGACCGCGGTCTTCCCGCCGACCGACTACCGCTTCCTGCTCGTGCAGGCGCATGGCGTCTCCGCGATCACCGGCGCGACGGTTGCCCGTGATCCGTCACAGCCGTTGGTGGAGCCCGTCGCGGCTCGTTCGAGGAAGCGCGAACGCGAGCGAGCAACGGTCGTGACGCTCGACCTCGGGTTCGCGCGAGTTCCGGTCGACCGTCTCAGCATCCGCTCGAGCACGCCCCGGTATGTGCGAGGGGTAGCGGTCGAAGGGTCGAACGACGGTACGACCTTTGTCCCGTTGAGCGACAGCGAGATTGCGCGCTTTCCCGGTGTCGACCTTTCGAGGATCTCACTCGCTGCGCGCCATCGTTTTCTCCGGGTGACGGTTCGAAACGGAGATGATGCGCCGCTGGAAGGGCTTCGTGTTGACGCAGAGGCGATGCCACGCCCGCTCCTCCTGGCGAGCGGGTACAAGCCTCCGTTCCGCCTGCTGTACGGCGCTCCAACCGTGGCTGCCCCGTCGTACGACTTCGCGCGTCTGCCGGCGGCGGCGACCGGGTTCGAGTCCGCACGCGAGGGAACGCTCGGCGTCGAGCGTGTAAACGAGCTCTTCGAGCCCCCAGCAGACAGGCGCACGTTCTTCGAGCGAAACGACTACCTCATCGAGGTTCTGCTCGTCGTGGTGGCGATCGCCGCCGCCGCCGGCGGCCTGCTGGCACTCCGCAGACGGACGAGCGAGCCGAGCCCCTAGCCGGTTCCGCGCTTCGCACGGCGGAACAGGCGTCCCTGGCCCTCGCCGCTGCCGTTCGCGGCGGGCTTGTCCGGCTTGTCGGGCTTCTTCGGATTCCGCTCGGTCGGAAAGATCCTGATCACGGTGTACGTGATCACTGCCGCCAGCCCCACGATCGCAGCGATATAGCCGGCAAGGGCGAGCAGTCCGAGAGCCGTGTCCAAAGCCGCCATAGAATACCCATGTGGTCTCTCCGGGAGGTTCGGCACTGCTTGGCCGGCTGCAAACACTTCGCATCGCGTCGTCCTCAGTCGCCCCGATATCTACTGATATCGAGGCTCCCTGCGTCCTAGCGCTGCTCGGTTTTCGCTCGGCCAATCAGCACCGAACCTCCCGGAGAAACCACTAGTGCCGCGGGCGTGCGTGATCGTGCTCGATGCCGTCGGTGCGGGTGAGTTGCCGGACGCGGAGGAGTACGGAGACGCTGGCTCCAACACGCTAGGGAATATCGCCCGCGCCGTCGGAGGGCTCGACCTGCCCAATCTCGAGGCGCTCGGCCTCGGAAACGCGCTACCGCTCGAAGGATGTCCGGCTCAGCCGGGTGCGCCGGCGGTCGCCGGGCGGCTGCTCGAGCGGTCGAAGGGCAAGGACACGACCACAGGCCACTGGGAGCACATGGGCATCGTCACGCCAACCGCGTTCCCCACCTACCCGCACGGATTCCCGGACGACGTGATCGACCCGTTCATGAACCGAACCGGCCGTGGAGTCGTCGGCAACAAGCCGGCCTCCGGGACCGAGATCATCCAGGAGCTCGGGGAGGAGCATCAGAGGACGGGAAAGTGGATCGTCTATACCTCCGCGGACTCCGTCTTCCAGATCGCCGCGCACGAGGAGACCATTCCGCTCGAGGAGCTGTACGAGGGCTGTCGGGTCGCACGCGAGATCCTGACCGGCCGCCACGCCGTCGGTCGGGTCATCGCGCGGCCCTTCGTCGGGGAGCCCGGGAACTACACCCGGACACCCAATCGCCACGACTTCTCGCTCGTGCCGCCCCGCCCGAACTACCTGACGACGATCGGCGAGGCGGAGAACACCGTCTACGGCGTCGGCAAGATCTCGGACATCTTCGCGGGCCAGGACGTCCACGAGTCACGGCCGACGAAGTCGAACGTGGACGGGATCAACGCGACGATCGAGCTCCTCGAGTCGATCGACGGCGGCTTCGTCTTCGTGAACCTCGTGGAGACGGACATGCTCTGGGGGCACCGCAACGACCCGGTGAACTTCCATCGTTGCCTCCAGGACTTCGATCGGCGCCTGCCGGACATCCTGGAAGCGCTCCGCCCGGGCGACCTCCTGATCGTGACCTCGGATCACGGCTGTGACCCCACGACTCCGTCGACGGATCACTCTCGCGAGCACGCCCTCCTGCTTGCGTATGCCGCCGGGCGGAACGCCGCCGGTCGGGTGCACGAGGAAGGGGAGTTCGCCGACGTGGGGGCGACCGTGAACTCCTGGCTCGGAGGCAAGACCCCCGGCCGGAAGTTGCCCGGCCGCCAGATCGAGCTGTGATCCGCCCCGCGGAGCTGATCGAGCGGAAGCGGAACGGCGAGGAGCTTTCGTCCGACGAGATCTCCGAGCTCATCCTCGGCTACGCCCGCGGCGAGGTGCCCGACTACCAGCTGTCCGCCTGGTGCATGGCCGTGTACTTCCGCGGGCTCTCGGGGCAGGAGACGCACGCTCTGACCGACGCGATGATCAACTCCGGCGAGACGATCGATCTCGGCGGCGCGCTCGGCAGGCGCGTCGTCGACAAGCACTCGACGGGTGGAGTGGGGGACAAGACCTCGCTCGCGGTCGGCCCGATCGTCGCCGCGTGCGGCGTGCCGTTCGGGAAGATGAGCGGCCGCGGGTTGGGCCACACGGGTGGCACGCTCGACAAGCTCGAGTCGATTCCCGGCTACCGCGTGGAGCTCGCCACGGACGAGTTCGTCGCGCAGGTGAAGGATGTCGGTCTCGCGATCATCGGCCAGACCGGCAACCTCGTGCCGGCGGACAAGATGCTCTACGGGCTCCGCGACGTGACCGCTACGGTCGACATCGTGCCGCTCATCGCCTCGTCGATCATGTCGAAGAAGCTCGCGGGGGGCGCGGACGCGATCGTGCTCGACGTCAAGGTCGGCGACGGCGCCTTCATGAAGACCCTCGACGATGCCCGCATCCTCGCCGAGCAGATGGTCGATCTCGGCCGGCGCGCCGAGCGCGAGGTGGTCTGCCTGCTGACCGACATGGAACAGCCGCTCGGCAGAACGGTGGGGAATGCGCTCGAGATACGCGAGGCCGTGGAGACGATCACCGGACATGGGCCGGACGACTTCGTGGAGCTCGTCCTCGAGGCGTGTGCGCGGTTGCTCGCACTCTCCGATCTCGGCGTCGATGTCCAGGAGGGCAGACGGCTCGCGCAAAGAGCTATCGCCGACGGCTCGGCGCTGAAGGCCTACGAGCGCTGGATCCGCGCTCAAGGAGGAGATCCCGATCTCGCCGCGTTGCCGCAGGCGCCCGTCGTGCAGGAGGTGAGCGCGCCCCGCGACGGCGTCGTGACGAGGGTTCGCGCTCTGGACGTCGGGATCGCCGCGCTGGAGCTCGGCGGAGGGCGGAGCACGAAGGAGGACTCGATCGACCACGCCGTCGGAGTCGTGTTTCAGGTGAAGCGCGGGGAGACCGTCAGGAAGGGGCATCTGCTCGCGGACGTACACGCGCGGGACGAAGACTCGGCTGCACGGGGCGTCGAAGCCGTGGTCGCCGCGTACGAGCTCGGCGACACCGCTCCGCACGCGCACGGGATCCTCCTCGACGTCATCGAGTAGCGCTCGAAGGCGCCAAGTTACAAGTTGTAACTTGGCGCAGTGCCTGAGTTGCCGGAGGTCGAGACGATCCGCGCGCAGCTCGAGCCGCGGCTGGTCGGGCGTTTGCTCGTGCGCGTGGAGATTCTCGACCCGCGCCTCACGCGGCCGATCGACCTCTTCGAGGTGGCCGAGGAGCTCGAGGGGGACTCGATCGTCGCGGTCGAGCGGCGTGGGAAGTACCTCGTGCTGCGCCTGGAGAGCGGGCTTTCGCTGCTCGTCCACCTGCGCATGACCGGAAGCTTCGGCTTCGAGCCGACGAGTCACGAGCGCGCGGTGCTCGAGCTCGACGACGGTACGAGGCTCGGATACAGGGACGTTCGCAGGTTCGGGACGTGGCTCGTGCTCGAGGACACCGAGCTCGAGCCGTACCTGGCGGGCAAGAACGGGCCCGAGCCGCTCGGCCCGCGGTTCACCGCCGAGTGGCTGGCTGCGAGACTTGCCGGGCGCCGGGCGCCGGTCAAGGCGGTGCTCCTCGACCAGCGCGTTGCGGCCGGCATCGGGAACATCTATGCGGACGAGGCGCTCTGGCGCGCGCGCGTCAACCCGCTGCGGCCGGCGGCGAGCCTCGATCCGGACGAGGTGAGACGCATGCACCGGGCCGTCCGGGCGGCGCTCCGCGCGGGAATCGAGCGTCCAGGGATCAACACTCTCCGAGTACCGCACTCCGGAAGGATCGCGCGGCGGAATGCAGGACGAGTTTCGGGTGTATGGACGCGACGGCCTGCCGTGCCGTCGCTGCGGCACGACGATCGCGAAGACGCGGGCCGGCGGCCGCGGCACCTGGTACTGCCCGCGCTGCCAGCCATCGGGTTAGCCGCTGGCAGGACCGGGTAGGAAGGAGCGATGGAAGACGCGCAGGTTCACGGCAGCATCGAGAGGCTCGTCGCGGAGGAGCACGAGCTCTGGGAGCGAGAGGCCGCGGGCAATGCGACCGAGGCTGACCGCCAGCGACTCGCGTCGATCAAGGTCTCGCTGGACCAGTGCTGGGACTATCTCCGGCAACGCCGCGCCCTGCGTGAGGCGGGACGGGATCCCGGAGGGGCTGATGTTCGCTCGCCCGAGGTCCTCGAGACGTACGAGCAGTAGCCAAAGCGGCACCAGCACGAGCCCGCCGTAGACTTGGCTCGGTGGGGCGGACCTACAAGACGGAGGCGGTGGTCCTGCGCTCGTTCCGGCTCGGCGAGGCCGACCGGGTCCTCCATCTCTACACCCTCGATCGCGGGCGCGTGGGGGCGGTCGCGAAAGGTGTCCGCAAGACGAAGTCACGCTTCGGCGCGCGGCTCGAGCCCTTCTCCCACGTCGAGCTGCTTCTCCACCAGGGCTCCGGCGAGCTGCACACGGTCACGGGGGCGTCGCTCGTCGATCCGCACCGACCTGCACGCGAGGACCCGTACCGGCTGTCGGTCGGGCTCGTTGGTGCCGAGGCGATGCTGCGTCTCTACGTCGAAGAGGAGCGAAACGCGCGCGCGTTCGAGGCGCTGACCCGCTTCATCGAGGCACTCGACGGGCTCCCGGCGGGGTTGCGGGGGCGTGCGGGCCTCGATCCGCTCGCGCTTGCGTTCCAACTGAAGCTGCTCTGGCTCTCGGGGTACGTCCCGCACCTCGACAGCTGTGTCGAGTGCGGCAGCACCGAGGGACTCGTCGGCTACCTTCCGCGCGCGGGCGGTGGTGTGTGCCCCGCGTGTGCTCCGACGGAGACCGTGATGCTCGCTCCGGAAGGGTTTCGCGGCATTCTCGAGCTGCTCTGGACGCCACTCGCGGACGCGCACGGGCTGGGGCTGGGGGAGCGAGCGGTGCGAGATGTCCTCGCGGTCGTCGTGGCGTCGTACGAGTTCCACGGCGGCTTTCGTCTGCGCACGCTGACGGCGTGATCGTGCCGCGAGGCCGAACGTCCATGCAACAAGAGAAACGAGGGTCTGACCCTGGGCATGTCCCGAACGGACGTCGGAAAGCGCACCGAGAGTGTGTCGAGTTATCCACAGGGCTAACAGCAGGATCGTGAAGCGCACCTCGGAGACGGGTACGAGCTCGACGACGACCCCGAGCGCATCGACCGCGAGGCAGTTCATCGCTACCTGGGCGGGGAGTCGTACTGGGCGAAGGGACGATCGCGAGCCGTGCAGGACGAGCTGATCGAGAACGCGGCCCGCGTCGTCGGTCTGTACCACGAAGGAGAGCAGGTCGGTTTCACGCGGACGCTCTCGGACGGCCACGCGCAGTCCTACCTCGCGGACGTCTACGTCCTCGAAGAGCATCGGGGCCGCGGCCTCGGGATCGAGCTCGTCCGCTTCAGCGTCGACGAAGGGCCGCTTGCGAAGACGAAGTGGTTCCTGCACACGGCCGACGCCCACGAC
The DNA here is from genome assembly GCA_963840705.1 of uncultured Actinomycetes bacterium. Classification (GTDB taxonomy): domain Bacteria; phylum Actinomycetota; class Thermoleophilia; order Gaiellales; family Gaiellaceae; genus GMQP-bins7. The sequence goes on from CAWIZT010000017.1 coordinate 105,283, forward strand.
CTCTACCGCAGGTTCGGGTTCGCGGAGCCTGGCGACAAGGCTCTCGAGCGCCCAAGCCGATAGCGACTACTCGGCTTTCGGCGTCGTCCAGTCCTCGGCCAACCGGTCCTGCACGAAAGCACGCGCACTTGAAATCGGGATTCGCTCCTGCGCGAGCGAATCGCGGTCGCGGATCGTGACCGTGTCGTCCTCGAGCGTCTGATCGTCGATCGTCAGCGCGTACGGCGTGCCGATCTCGTCCTGGCGGCGATAGCGGCGGCCGATCTGGCCCGAGTCGTCGTACTCGGCGACCACGACCCGCCGAAGCTCTTCGTACAGAGACCGCGCCTTCCCCACCATGTCGTCGTTCCGCGAGATCAGGGGCAGCACGGCCACCTTCACCGGCGCCAGTGCGGGGTGTAGCCGAAGCACCGTCCGCTCGCGCTCGGCAACGACCTCCTCGTCGTACGCGTCGACGATGAACGCGAGCATCGAGCGATTCACGCCCAGAGCCGGCTCGACGACGTGCGGCGTGTAGCGCTCCTGACCGTCCACCCACTCGAGCTTCGTCCCCGAAGCCTCCGTGTGCGCCTCGAGGTCGAAGTCGCCACGATGCGCGATCCCCTCGAGCTCGGACCAGCCCATCGGGAAGAGGTACTCGAGATCCGAGGTAGCGCTGCAGTAGTGCGACAGTTCTTCCGCGTCGTGCTCGCGCACGCGCAGGTGGCTCTCGCGGATGCCGTAGCGGAGGTGCCATGCGCGCCGCTCATCCACCCAGAACCGAAACCACTCGTCGGCCTCGGTAGGCGGGACGAAGAACTCCATCTCCATCTGCTCGAACTCGAGCGTGCGGAAGATGAAGTTTCCGGGCGTGATCTCGTTCCGGAACGCCTTCCCGATCTGCGCGATACCGAACGGCGGCTTGCGCCGCGCGATCTGGGCGACGTTCTTGAAGTTGATGAAGATCCCCTGCGCGGTCTCGGGGCGAAGGTACGCGTCTTGCCCCGTCTCCTCGACCGGCCCGATCCGCGTTTGAGAACATGAGGTTGAACTGGCGCGGCTCGGTGAGGTCGCACTTGTCGGTCTCGCCGGGGTGCTTGCTCGGCCTGGCGCCGCACTCCGACGTCGGCGATCTGGTCGGCCCGGTAACGGCGCTTGCAGAACCGGCAGTCGACGAGCGGGTCGGCGAAGCCCGTCACGTGCCCGGACGCCTCCCACACCGCGGGGTGCAGGATGATCGAGGAGTCGAGCGCGACGATGTCGTCCCGCTCGCGCACCATCGCCTCGAGCCAGCGCGCTTTCACGTTCTCCTTGAGCAGCACGCCGTAGTGCCCGTAGTCGTACGACGACCCGAGCCCACCGTAGATCTCCGAGGACGGAAACACGAACCCGCGGCGGCGCGCGAGCGAGACGATCTTGTCCATCGTGACGGCCTCGGGCATAGGCCGAGACGTTACTCGCCGAGCGCTTGCGCTATCGGCGCGTGCCGAGCGTGAGGAGGTATTCCCGGTGGTGCACGACCTCGTCGCCTTCGCGATGCCCTTCGAAGAACTCGACCCAGGTCTGGTGGAACTCCTCCCGGCGATCGGGATCGAGGGCCTCAGCCGCGGTCTTCGTAGGCCCGTACGACGTGGAGAAGAGCTCCCAGTACTCCTCGCCTGACTCGACCACGAGCGGCGAGTCGTGCTCCTCGAAGTCGAGCTCGAAGGCGTCAGCCGAGGAGCTCGCGAACGTGCTCCTCGGTTCCCCAGGTGAACGGGCTCCCCGCACCCGGTGCCGGCGGCGGCAGGAATGGCCCCATCATCCGGAACATCTGTCCGAGCCCGCCTTCGGGAGTCCAGCATGCGAGTGCGAGCCGTCCTCCCGGCTTGATGACCCGCGCGAGCTCGGCTGCGACGGCCGGGTGGTCGGGCGCGAACATGACCCCGCACGTCGACGTCACGACGTCGAAGCTCGCATCCTCGTACGTCATGGCCTCGGCGTCGCCGACCTCGAACTGTGCCTCGACGCCGTCCTCGGCGGCCCGTTCCCGTGCGGTCTCGATCAGGACGGGTGCGAGGTCCTGGCCGACGACATCAGCGCCGCGCTTCGCGGCGAGGATTGCGACCGCGCCCGTGCCGGTAGCCGCGTCCAGCACTTGCTCGCCGGGCTTCGGGTCGGCCCGCTCGATGACGAGCTCGTGGATGTCACGCAGCGTGTTCGTGATGCGCTCGTAGGGACCATTGCCCCACATGACGCTCTGTCGCGCCTTGAGCTCTGCGAATGCCATTGTCTCTCCTTCGTCAGTAGGCATCGGGAGCATACGATCTCGCCGAGCGCTAGCCTCCGGCCGATGAGCGCGAACGACACCGACCGCGTCCCCGTCGAGCTCCACATCGTCTCGGACTCGACCGGCGAGACCGCACAGCGGCTCGTGCTCGCCCTCGAGGCGCAGTTCCCCGACCAGCCCTTCGTCGAGATCCGGCATCCTCGCGCCGAGAACGTCGAGGACTTGCACATCGCCGTACAGCAGGCGCGTGGCCGGCCCGGCGGTCATGGTCTACACGCTCGTCGGGTCCGAGCTCCGAGACGCGATGCGCCAGCTCTGCCGCCGCGCCCGTGTCCACTACTGCGATCTCCTCGGACATCCGATCGACTCGATCTCGCGCGTGGCCGGGGTGGCCGCGCGCATGGAGCCCGGAGCGCGCGCGCCGCTCGACTCCTCGTACTTCAAGCGCATCGAGGCGATCGAGTTCGCGGTCAAGTACGACGACGGGGTGGGGAGCGGGCTCGACGAGGCGGACGTCGTGCTGGTCGGCGTCTCGCGCACCTCGAAGACGCCACTGTCGATCTTCCTCGGCTACCTCGGTCACAAGGCGGCGAACGTGCCGGTCGTCCGTGGGATCGAGCTTCCGGAAGAGCTCTTCGAGATCGATCCGGCCAAGATCGTCGGGCTGACCATCGCGGCGGAGCGCCTGCTTGACATCCGCACCGCGCGCGTGAAGAGCATGGGCGCGTCCAAGAAACGCTATGCCGAGCTCGAGGTCATCTACGCGGAGCTCGAAGAGGCGTCGGGAATCCACCGCCGACTCGGCTGCCCTGTCATCGACGTGTCCGAGCTCTCGGTCGAGGAGACCGCGATGCGGATCATCCGCCTGGTCGAGAAGCGCAAGCGCGCTGCCCACGTATGAACGAGCGCGAGTCGAAGCCGTACGGCGCACCCGGACAGGTGCCGCTCCGCCACCCGTTCCGGCCACCTCCCGGGGGGAAGGGCGATCTGCGGGAGAAAGGGCTGGCTCCCGTTTCCGAGGATGGCGTTCTGGTGGTTGCTCCTCGTCCTCGGGGACTCTCGTCTTCTACGTGCTCCTGACCCCGATCTGGCTCGGCTTGCGTGCCGCCGCCTGGATCGCGGAGCTCAGCTCTCGCGTGAGGAAGTCGTCGACCTCGCGCTGAGTGCGTTTCACGGGACGGGCCGCCTCGTCTCGAGCGGAGTCTCCATCCCAGGCTCGACGCGATACGCCCGAGCTCCTTCTCCGCAGGCAGATCGCCTCACGCAGCTCGGTTCCGACGAAATGGAGCGCCGCATCGTCGTCGGCGGCGTACCCGGGCGGAAACCCGGCGTCGACGAGCTCTCGATACACAACGCGCCGCCGGTCCTCGCTGTCGTAGTGCGGGCAGGCGCTTCCGGGTAGGAAGCCGAGGAGATCGCGCATCCCCTCGAGCTGGGGGCCGAACGAGTCCGTCACGCCCGCCTCGAACCAGCAGATCATCCCCGCGCTCGTGCCACAGAGCAGGATTCCCCGCTTCCAGGCTTCGCGTAGCACGCACGTCGAATCCGTGCACACGCCAGACGGCGAGCATGTTGGCCGTGTTCCCGCCGGCGACGTAGATCGCGTCCTGACCGAGAACGTGCTCGCGGAGATCTTCGCGCGGCCACGGGTTGAAGACGACATGGCTCGGCTCCGCGCGACGGGCGAAGGACTCGTAGAACGAGACGAGCCGTGTTTCCGGAGTGGCACTGGCGGTCGGCACGAAGCAGACGCGCGGCCCGCCGAGCTCGAGCACGAGCTCGTCGAACGGGCCGCCGAGGGACGAGCCGCCGCCGGCAAGGATGTGGCCAGGCATCGGACGAGTGTAGATTCCTCCCGCAAATGCGCTACGTCTTCGACTTCGACGAGGATTCCGGGGGCGGGCGCGAGCTTCTCGGCGGAAAGGGCATCGGCCTCGCGGAGATGACCCAGCTCGGGATCCCGGTCCCGGCGGGGTTCACGATCACGACGGAAGCGTGCCGCGCGTACATGGCCGCGAACGGCGGGGTACCCGAGGGCCTCGATCGCGAGATCGAGGAGCGCATCGCGGCGCTCGAGGAGCGCGCGGGCAGGCGGTTCGGCGACCCGGAGAGCCCGCTCCTCGTCTCCGTTCGCTCCGGGGCGGCGGTCTCGATGCCCGGGATGATGGACACGATCCTGAACCTCGGCCTGAACGACGTCGCCGTCGAGGGCCTGGCGACGTCGACGGGCGACGCGCGCTTCGCGCTCGACTCGTACCGCCGGCTCATCCAGATGTACGGAGGAGTCGTTGCGGGCGTCGACGGCCATCGCTTCGAGCAGGCGCTCACCGACCTGAAGGCGGCGAGCGGGGTGACCCAGGACGTGGAGCTCTCGTCCGAGGATCTGCGCGAGCTCGTCGAGACCTTCAAGCGAGATCTACGAGGAGAGCGCGGGCCATCCGTTCCCGCAGGACGCCTCCGAGCAGCTGCGACGCTCCTATCGCGCGGTCTTCGACTCGTGGAACTCGCCGCGGGCACAGGTCTACCGGCGGACGTACGACATCCCGGACGATCTCGGCACCGCGGTGAACGTCGTCCAGATGGTCTTCGGGAACCGCGGCGAGAGCTCGGGAACGGGCGTCTGCTTCACGCGCGATCCCGCGACGGGCGAGAAGCGGCTGTACGGCGAGTTCCTCTCGAATGCGCAGGGCGAGGACGTCGTTGCGGGGATCCGCACGCCCGAGCCGATCGAGCAGATGCGCGAGAAGATGCCCGAGGCGTTCGACCAGCTCCTGGAGACGCTGGCGCTGCTCGAGTCGCACTACCGAGACATGCAGGACATCGAGTTCACGGTCGAGGAAGGGCCGCCTCTTCATCCTGCAGACGCGGACCGGCAAGCGAACTGCCGCCGCCGCGCTCCGGGTCGCGGTCGAGATGGTGGACGAGGAGCTGATCTCACGCGACGAGGCGGTTGCGCGCATCGATCCGGCGCAGCTCGACCAGCTCCTCCATCCGAGGATCGACCCGAGCGCGGAGATCGAGGTCGCGACGCGCGGCCTGAACGCGTCGCCCGGCGCGGCCTCCGGCGCGATCGTCCTCGACGCGGACACCGCCGAGGAGCGCGGCAAGGCCGGCGAGGACGTGATCCTCGTCCGCTGGGAGACGACTCCCGACGACATCCACGGCCTGATCCACGCGCGGGGCGTTCTGACCGCGCACGGCGGCATGACCTCGCACGCCGCGGTCGTCGCGCGCGGCATGGGGAAGCCGTGCGTCGCGGGCTGCGAAGGGCTCTCGATCGACTACAAGGCCGGAACGGTCAAGATCGGCGAGACGCGAGCTCCGGGCAGGAGACCTGATCACGATCGACGGCGGGACCGGCGACGTGATCATCGGCTCCGTTCCGCTCGTCCCACCCGCGATCGACGAGAACTTCGGGACGATCCTCGGCTGGGCGGACGACCTCAGGCGCATGCGCGTGCGTGCGAACGCAGACACGCCCGAGGACGCGGCGAAGGCGCGCGAGTTCGGCGCCGAGGGCATCGGCCTCTGCCGCACCGAGCACATGTTCATGGCCGAGGGCCGGCTCCCCATCGTCCGCGAGATGATCCTCGCCCGCGACGAGGAGGAGCGTCGCTCGGCGCTCGAGCGCTTGCTTCCCCTGCAGCAGGGCGACTTCGAGGGGATCTTCGAGGCGATGGCCGGCTTTCCGGTGACGATCCGGCTGCTCGATCCGCCGCTGCACGAGTTCCTGCCGCCGCTCGAGGAGGCGACCTCCGACGCGATGCGCGAGCGGATCCGGGCGCTGCACGAATCGAACCCGATGCTCGGCACGCGCGGGTGCAGGCTCGGGCTCCAGTTCCCCGAGATCTACGAGATGCAGGTGCGCGCGATCGTGCGCGCGGCGAGGGCGGTCGCGGAGCGAACCGGTGACTGCGCCGCTGGTCGAGATCATGCACCCGCTCGTCGGCTTCCGGGAGGAGCTCGCCCGGCTCCGCGAGCTGACCGAGCGGGTCGCCGCCGAGGAGCCGACGGTCGAGTACCTGTGCGGCACGATGATCGAGCTTCCGCGCGCCTGCCCTGCGAGCCGACGAGATCGCAGAGGAAGCGGACTTCTTCTCCTTCGGGACGAACGACCTGACCCAGACGGCGCTCGGGTTCTCGCGGGACGACGCCGAGGGCAAGTTCCTGACCTTCTACCTCGAGCACGGGATCCTCGAGCGAAACCCGTTCGAGGTGCTGGACGAGGAGGGCGTCGGCGACCTGATGCGGATCGCGGTCGAGCGGGGGAGAGGCGCGAAGCCGGGCATCAAGCTCGGGATCTGCGGCGAGCACGGCGGCGAGCCGCGCTCGGTCGCCTTCTGCCACGGGCTCGGGCTCGACTACGTGTCCTGCTCGCCGTTCCGCGTGCCGCTCGCACGGCTCGCCGCGGCGCAGGCTGCGCTCGCCGAGGCGGGCGTCACCGCGCTCGCCATCGGCGGCTGAGCCTAGACCTGGGATAAGGCGACCGCGACGCTGAGCGCGCCGACTCCGACGACCGCCAGCATCGCGACCGCCGGCATTCGGCGGAGATAGAGAAACGCGAGCGCGACCAGCGCTCCGCCGATCAGCCCGCCGATGTGGCCGCCGATGGAGATTCCGGGGATGAGGAACGTGAAGAGGAGGTTGAAGACGACGAGCCCCATCGCCTGCCCGCCGAAGACGTAGATCCGTCGCCACTCCAAGAGGGCGGCCGCACCCATGATCCCCCAGATCGCGCCCGAGGCTCCGACGACCGGCGCGAGCGGCGACCAGACGAGCGCGCCCGCGGCCCCCGCAAGCCCCGACACGAGATAGAGGAGCGCATACCTGCCGTGTCCGAGGTAGTCCTCGAGCGCGGGGCCGATGATCCAGAGGACGAGCATGTTCATCCCGAGATGCAGCAGGTTCCCGTGGAGGAAGGCGGAGGTGATCAGGCGCCACCACTCGCCCTCGGCGACGAGCGGCCCGAACAGCACGCCGTTCTCGAAGATCCAGTCCGACGTCGGGCTGAGACCCGACCCCAAGGCGAGTTGGAGCATGAACACGGTGACGTTGATCCCGATCAGGGCGAACGTCACGAACGGTCCCTGGAGCGACAGCGACGCGCTTGCCCTGCGTGCCGCCCGCTTCGGCGACGCGACCTTCCCGCCGGTGCTCGCGTGGTCGGGGCAGCGGATCCCGACCGGCCCGAACGTCATGCAGTCCGGGCAGATCCCGCGCCCGCATTCCGTGCACGAGACGTACGTCTCCCGGTCGGGGTGGCGGTAGCAGCGAAGCGGCTCGGTCACCGCGGCTAGCGTACCCCTGTGCGGGTCCACGTCGCGTTCACACCGGACGAGGCCGGAGCCGCCCCGACCGGGATCGTCATCGACGTGATCCGGGCGACGACGACGATGTGCCAGGCACTCGCCTCGGGGTACGAGCGGGTGTTCTGCACGGCCGAGGTCGAGGAGGCGCAGGCGCTCCGGAAAGAGCTCGGAGAGGGCGTGCTCGGCGGCGAGCGGAACGCCGTGCGGATCCCGGGCTTCGATCTCGGCAACTCTCCGCGGGAGTACCTCGAGCCCGTCGGGGAAGACGGTGATTCTCTCGACCACGAACGGCACCCGGGCAGTGGTCTCGGCGGCAGCAGCGCTGCGAGCGCGTCCTCGTCGCATCGCTTCTCAACCTCTCCGCGGTCGTCGAAGCGGCCCGTGCTGCGGACGAGGACGTGATCGTCGTCTGCGCGGGGGTGCAGGGCACGCTCGCGCTCGACGACGCGTACGTCGCCGGCCGGATCGTCGAGCTCCTGGCCTGGGAGCGGAGCGATGCGGCCGAGGCGGCGGCGCGGCTCACGAGCACCTGGAGCGGGGCGGAGGAGGCGTTCCGCGCCTCGAAGAGCGGACGCAACCTGCTCGAGAACGCGCCTGAGCTCGAGGAGGACATCGCGTTCTGC
>CAWIZT010000018.1:0-125079 GCA_963840705.1 uncultured Actinomycetes bacterium
TCCGCCCGGCCGCCTGCGCGACCGCCCGCACCGCCGAGATCTCCGCCAGATGACGCCGATAGTCGGCTGACCCGTGGACGTCCGACGGCGGGTCGAGCGTTGCACCGAGACCTTTCGCAGCTTCGCGAACCGCGTCCTCGGAGAAGTCGCTTCCCTGCAGACGCCCTTCCATCTCCGTCGCGCGCACCGGAGTCGCCGCAACGCATCCGATCGCGATCCGAACGCCCTCGCCGGACACGGTGGCGGCGGCATCGACCACGTACGTGCCATGCCTACCGATGGTGACTCCCGAGAACCCGTCGCCGGCGTCGCTCGCCGGTGGAACCGAAATCTTCGTCAGAAGCTCTCCCTCGACCACCGCAGTCATGTACACGCCGACGAAGAACTCGTCCGCCGGGACCGTGCGCTCACCGCCTCGGCCGAGGATCGTGAACGACGCCGCCAGCGCGAGCAGGAGTGGCGGTAGGTGATTCGTCGGGTCGCTGACGCAGACGTTTCCACCGACGGTGCCGCGGTTTCGCACCTGGACGTCTGCGATCGTCGCGGCGACTTCTGCCAGGATCGGCCGCGCGACCTCGACCTCCGACGAGCCGACGAGCTGCGTGTACGTCACCATCGCGCCGATCTCGAGCAGGCCGTCCGAGGAGAAGCCGATCGTGCGCAGATCGCCGAGATCCGCGAGGTCCACCAGCACTTCGGGGGTTGCCGCCCGCGCCTTCATCACGTTCACGAGCGTCTGCCCACCCGCGAGCGCGCGCGCTCCCTCGTGCGCGCCGAGGAGCGACACCGCCTCCTCCACGGTCGCCGGGCGCGCGTAGGAGACCTCACGCAGGAGCACGCCGAGATTCAACGCGCGGCGCGATGACGTGTCAAGCGAGAGGCGATTCCCGTCTCGGACTGAGCCGTTAGGCTGAGCAGATGGGGAAGCGCGCGGACATCGGGGCGGTGTTCGACGAGCACGTGACCGCGGAGTTCGTCCACCTCGATCTCGAGGCGACGATGGCGACAATGACCGAGGCCCCGTACGTCAACCACGTACCCGCGATGACAGGAGGCGTGGGTCGTGACGAGGTGCGCCGGTTCTACGGGGAGCACTTCATCGGCAAGTGGCCGCAGGACACCGAGATCACTCCCGTCTCGCGCACGGTCGGCGAGGGGCAGGTCGTCGACGAGCTCGTCCTCTCCTTCACCCACGACATCGAGATGGATCAGCTTCTGCCGGGTGTCACTCCGACCGGCAGGCCGGTACGGCTTGCGTTCTGCGTCGTGGCGGGATTCGAGGGCGACAAGCTCGCCCACGAGCACATCTACTGGGACCAGGCGTCGCTCCTGGTGCAGGTAGGGCTCCTGGAGCGAGCCGGGCTCCCGGTCACGGGCGCCGAGCAGGCCGAGAACGTGCTCGACCCGCGTGCGCATCCGCTGAACGGGCTGATGCGCACGCACCACTAGCCTCCCCGTGCGCGAGAGCTGCCGTCCGGCACCGTCACCTTCCTCTTCACGGACATCGAGGGGTCGACGCGGCTGCTGCACCTGCTCGGCCCGGACGTCTATGCAGATGCCCTGGCAGAGCACCGTCGCGTACTGCGAGAGGCGTTCGCCGCGCACTGGCAGCGGATGCGCGAGCTCACCGACACTCGCTCGCACTTTCCCACGGCCGGTTCGCGTTCATCGAGACGACTGGGCTCTATCTCCTCGGTCAGCTCGCCCGCCTGGAGGGCGACGTTGAACGCGCGGAGGCGCTCACGACGCAGAGCGCGATGATGGCCCACGGTGCGGGCTGGGCGTGGTGGGAGTCCGGTCAGCTGCACGCCCTGCTCATGTTCGCCTTCGAGCGCGGCGACCTGGCCGAGGCCGAGCAACAAGGGTGCGCGGCGTTGGTCATGGAACGCGAGCAGGAAACCGACTCTAGGCGCTCTACTCGGTCGCGGGCATGGCGCAGGTTGCACACGCGAGAGGTGAGCTCGAGCGCGCGGGTGTGCTCTGGGATGCTGCCGAGCGTGAGGCCGAGCGACTGCCGAGATGGCCCGGCGAGCGGGGGCGTCGAGGAGGTCTGCTGCTGGACGAAACGCATCCCCGTTCGCGAGTGCCCTCGAGCACGGTCGCGAGCTCCAGCTCTGGGATGCGGTCGCAATCGCTCTCGGCGAGCTCGAACCGCCTCAGACCGTGCCGTAGAGCTGGAGCACGACGCGCACGAACAACTTCGTATCGTCGTACAGGCCGATCTCGCGCACTGCCCGTGCACCCTGGTACCAGCCCGCCAGCGCAAGCCGCCTGTTCCCTCCAAACTCGTCGAGCTGCCAACGCAGATAGCGAACTCCTGCGCGAACGTTTCCTTCGTAGCTCCGAGGCGTGCGGACTCCGAGGAGCACGGTGTCGACGAACTCCCAGGTCTCGGGCAGGAGCTGCATGACACCGATCGCGCCGACGCTCGAGACGACATCCTGCTGAAAGCCGGACTCCATCCAGGCGAGAGCCCGAGCGAGCCGCGGATCGACGCCGTAGATACGAGCCCAGCGGTCGATCGCGGCGCGCACCGCGTCGCGACCTGCCGAAGGGCCCGTCGCCGCAGGAGCGCTGAGCCGGGCTCCCGCAGGGAGCGCGAGCCGCTGGTCGGGGACGATGACGCGCGTCAGGGGGAGTTCGTTCCGTCGCGCCAGGAGCCAGGGGCTGACGTGGTAGCGAGCGGCAATCGAGAAGAAGCTCTCCCCGGGTTGCACGACGTGCACCCGTGCGACGGCGCGTCTTGCGAGCGCGCGATAGGTGTTCGGGCCCGCGATCCCGTCGGCCGCGAGCCCACGACCACGTTGGTAGCGTCGGAGAGCTGCCGCGGTCGCGCCCGTGAAGCGTCCGTCCACGGCACGCCCTGGAAGTCCGTGCGGCCTCAGACGAAACTCGAGCACCGCGACGTCCCAACCGACCGCGCCGATGGCGAGCTCGCGCTGCCCGAGCAATGGACGGCCCCGTTTCCCGAGCGCGCGCCGCGTCCTGCGATCGAGCTTGCCGTCGGCCGGAAGTCGCTTCGTGCGCTGGAATGACGCGAGCGCGCCGCGCGTCAACGGGCCCGAGAGCCCGTCGACCGGACCCGGTTCGAACCCGTGCGCCCGCAACCCGACCTGGACCGCGGCGATGCGTGGGTTGGCTGCCTTGCCAACCTCGGTAACACCGCAGACGCCGATGGACAGCGCGACGCCGACGACGGCGAAGCGACGCATGCAGGGGGGTTCTCGGCCCGGCGCCGTGCTCCTCCCTCTTCGAGAGCGCAAAAGGCGGCCGGTACAATCCGCGCGCTGCCTTCCCCGGTAGCTCAATTGGCAGAGCATCCGGCTGTTAACCGGAGGGTTGTTGGTTCGAGTCCAACCCGGGGAGCTGCGAAGTACCTGCAAAGCGGCTAGATACGACGAGGGCGCCCGGTAAGGCGCCCTCGTCTCGTACCCAACTTCATACCTCTACCTCCGCTTTACCTGCTCCTTCGAATAGCGACGTCGTAGCGCTTCACCGATGCCCTCTGCCCAGGGGTTTCGGGCGTCGGCATTGCGTCGAGCACTTCGTGCCCGCGCTGGTAGTCCTCGTCGCTATCGAAGAACAGAATTGCGACCGCCTCGCTCGAGTCCGGGTCGTGAAGCACGAACATCTCAGACGGGTTGAGTCCTTCAGGCTGCTCGCCTTCATCCATCTCCCGTCTGATCTCCTCGATGCGGTCCGAGGAGACGCCGGTAAAGGTGACGACACGAGCTAGTGACACGTCTGCTCCTTCTTTCGGGTTGGCTCTTCGTCGGAGGCTATCGCAGCGAAGAGGCGCTCCTCGGCACGCTCGGCGGCACGGGGGAACGCAACCTGCGCCGCGTGGAGGTAGCGCTCGGTCATCGTCGCCTGCGCGTGCCCCGCTCGAGCCTGCACGTACACGGCCGGGTTGCCCGCGGCCGCGCCGTGCGTGAGCGCGGTATGTCTCAGGTCGTGCCAGGGGCGAATCGGGCGCTCGATCCCGGCCATCGTGATCGCCTTCCGCATGTACCCACTCACCTTCAATGCATCGAGCGGCGTGCCGAACGCCGGGTGGCAGAAGACGAGCGACTCGGGGGATCGATACGAACTCGCCTTTTAGTGCCGACCAGAAACGTCGGCTTGGGCTGAGCTCCGAGCGAACGCCGGTGACCGAGACGATGTGGGACGACGATCCCGACAACGTGCCCTGGAAGAAGGCCGAGCTCGAACGCGCTCGAGAGATCGCTGCTTGGAGCGCGGACCCCAACCAGCTCGCGCAAGAAGCGCGCGACTTCCGGCAGTGACCTGAAGTCAAGCTCAAAGGGCTAGAGAGATGCGGACGTCCTCTAATCGGAGCAAGGAGTCGTGAACGTTTGGCTTTCGATCAGCAAGGTAGTAGTAGGGTCGTGGCGGTTGTGAAGTGGCCTGCGGCTCGGATTGGCGTGCTTTCCATCGCCGTGCTGTTTCTCGCCGCCGGCTCCCTCTGGGCGGCAACGATCAACGGGACGGCACGAAACGACACATTGCGGGGAGGCGCACGGGCGGACCAGATTTCGGGCAATGCAGGGAACGACAAGCTCTTCGGTGCTGGCGGCAACGATGTCCTCGTCGGAGGCCCAGGCAACGATCGACTTGTCGGCGGTCCCGGCGCGGACAAGCTCCGGTGCGGGCCAGGTCGCGACACGGTGTTCAGAGACGTCCGAGACAAGGTTTCAAGCGACTGCGAGGTAGTCCACGGCCCGGAGCCGGCTTCGCCCTTGCCACCAGCCCCATCACCTCAACCTCCTCCCCCAGCTCCGCCGGCTGGTCCAGGCGCTCCTGCAACCTACGTCTTTGGCCCGGAGGTACCGCCGACGGAGCAGCAATCGCTCCAGGACGCGTTCGACTTCGGAGCCCGCTTCATCCGCTCCGGGCTTGGGCGCGAGCTGCCGCCGTTCACCGTGTGGGCCCACACTGACAACGAAGCGCTCATCCGCGTTTACAGCGAAACGGCTCGAGCGACTCCTGAGACCTCACGCATCATCTGGACTCGCGGGACTTTTGTCGCAGTGCAACCTCGCAAGATATGGGTCGGCCCGCTCTGGTTCAGCGAGCGTCTCACCAACCGCTCGAATCAAACCAAGATTGCAGTGGCCGACCTCGCCCATGTCCTCCACCTGGAACTCGGAGGCGGGGACGCCTTCGCGGGAACCGAGCAGATCTGGAGGGCCGGACCACGCTGGCTGGAAGCAGGTCACGCTGAGTTAGTCGGCTACCTGGCGCTCGCGAGTGCTCGGATCACCACCATGCGTGACGTGCGGAGGGGATTGCTCCGGCAAGTGAAGGCGTCGTCTGTGACGCTTCAGCAAACGGCGATCTCCTCTGACTTCTTGCGAGCTCAGGCCGCCTCGTACGCAATTTCGGCGGTCGCCGTCGACCGGCTGATCGGAGAAGGCGGGTCTGCCAAGATGCTCTCCTACTTCGAGGCAATTGGGCGGGGCGAAGCATGGCCGTCGGCTTTCGCGGCCGCATTTGGCAAGAGCGTCGAGACGTTCTACGCCGAATTCGAGGCGTACCGCCGCGCGCTTTGATTTCGCGGCGTTCGTCGATCTCGTCGTGTCCGCGGCCTGGTTCTGCCCGCCCGCCTCGAGCATACGCTCCGCGATCCGCAGCTTCGCGACGGTCTCCGGTTGGTCGCCCTGCACCTCCTCGATGAACCGCTCGGCGTCCTCGCGGCGGATGCACACCTCGAGCGAATCGCCGAGCGGGAAGTCAGGCGAGAGGGCGTCGTCGACAACGGCGTAGAGGTCACGGCTAAACGGCGCTGCACTGCCAGTAAACGATCGCGCGATCAACTTGGATGAGCTCGTCGTCAATTGCGTTCCGCTCGCGAAATGTGTCGACCGCCGAGCGGCATCCCGCGATCTGGTAGTCGTCGATGACGACGTATCCGCCAACTGAGAGCCTCGGATAGAGGTTCTCGAGCGCGTCCATTGTGGAGCCGTACATGTCGCCGTCGAGTCGCATCAGGGCGAGGCGATCAATGGGCGCTTGTGGAAGTGTCTCGTGGAACCAGCCGGGGAGGAAGCGGACCCTGTCATCGAGCAAGCCATACCTCTCGAACGCACCTCTCACCTCGTCGAGCGGAATCGCCAGCCAGGTCAGCCGCGCCCAGTCGATGTCCGTGTCATCCTCGCGCCAGCGCGTCGTTCCTCGACTGGGTAGACCCGCAAAGGAGTCCGCTACCCAGACGACGCGCGTCGGATCGCCGTGGGCGGCTAACACGCCGCGCATGAAGATTGACGCGCCTCCACGCCAGACGCCGGCCTCAATCAGGTCACCGGGCGTATCACTGCGTAGGACGTCCTCGATCAGGAACTGGAGGTTGTCGAGACCCGCCGGGCCGATGAGCGTGTCGGCTGTTCGGATCTGTCGCGGAGGGCTCTTTGCGAAGGCGCCCTGCATCGAGATCGAGCGCGACAACACGATCCGGCGATGACTCAAGAGCCTCTCGACGGGCCGAAGCAGCCTCTTCTTGCGCGTGGGTTCCTCTAGACGAAGCGGAACAAGGACTTCGTCGAAGACAGCTCGAGTAAGCGATCTCTTGAGTAGGTCAAGGTAGAGAGTGGCGGGTTCGGACACGCTCCTTCGAGCCTAGTGAAGCGCTCGGCGTGACTCGAGCCGAATAAACACCTCGAGCGCGGCGCGGAGCTGGGAGTTCGGGCGAGAGCATGTCGTTGACGACGGCGGAGACGATCACGGCGGGACAAGATGACTCTGCGGCCACACGGGGGTTCGTATCGACCCGCATGGCGCAGGACTTGGCGCCAGAGCCGGCGCTCGATCAGCGGCCGAGCGGAGTGATCACGCGGCGATACACCGCACGACTCCGCGGCTTGCTCGCGAGATCCCAGATGGAGCCCGGCCTCCCGCTGAAATAGACGAGGAACTCGATGCGTGGGTGACTCTTCACGAACGTCGCCATGCGCTCGACGAACGGGGGGTCGTCGATCGCCCAGAGACCCCACTCGGCGATCCCGAAGGGCTTGTTTCGATGGGCTGCGTAGAGCGCCTCGTTCGCATCCCACGCGGCCTTGAAACCCTGGTCGTAGAGATCGTTCGCGACGACGTCCACGTAGGCGTCTCCCGGGTAGTACGCCTGCGCCGAGTTCGCCCGAGTATCCGGGTTGCCGAAGCCCTGCGGGTTCCAGACCAGCCTCGCATTCGTCACAGGGAGATCGGCGGTGACCCCCGGCTGGCCGAGCTTGCGGAGCTTCGCGTTCAGCTTCCCCGCAGGCCCGCCGCGGGACAAGAGAGCGATCCTCGCGAAAGCTTTCCGGAAGGCCGCGGTGGAGTAGCGCGGCCCGCGTGACGAGCCGTCACGGTTGAATGCGCAGTACTCGTTCCAGTGCCCGTTCATCTCCGGCATGGGCCGTACGTAGACGAGTTGACCGAAGCCGGCCAGCACGCGGTTCAGCTCGACCAGGAAGCCGTCTCCCTTGCCCTGCGCGATGTCGAGCGGCGAGACGACGCCTCCGGTCTTGATCGCGAGCATCGGGAGCGGCTTCAACCGGTCGAGGAGCTTCGGCAGCGTGTTCGGTTGATGCCAGCCGATGAACGAATGCCGTATTGCCGACCACTGGCCCGTTTGCGCTGCAAAGCGGGTCGGCTCGCCGAGAACGCCGAGCTGCGTGCGCGAGACCTGGTCCGCACCGGTCGCGCCAGCTGCCCCCCACGCCAACAGGGCGACGCACGCGAGCGCAGCTGCGAATGCCCTCGTCATCGCTTTGGGTTCGGCCCCCGGGTCGTGCGCACACTCTCGATCAGCCCGGTCGCCGTGTCAAACGCTACTGACAGTCGGACGATCGCATCCAGGAAGGCGGCTGCGAGAATCGCGCGATGCAGAACTTCGTCGACTCCGCCGCGAATCACGTTCGCGTCGCGAAACGGCTCGCACCGAGGCGCGGGGCCTCGTTCCGCGAGCGGCTAGGGAAGCTCGACGATCGGCTCGTGTTCGTCGTCGGATCACCTCGCTCGGGGACGACCTTCCTCGCCGGTGCGATCGGATCGCTACCCGGTTTTGTCGATCTCGGGGAAGTCGCGCCCGTCAAGGCAGCCGTCCCGGACCTCGCGGCGCTGGCTCCGGACGAGGCCGCTCGACGCCTGCGTAGGATCCTGGCGATCGCACGACGAGTGGGTCTTGTGGGCTCGGTGAGGGCGGTCGAGCAGTCGCCGGAGCTCGCCCATCTCGTCGACATGCTCCCCATCGCGTACCCGAAGTCCCGCATCGTGCACATCGTCCGGGACGGGCGAGATGTGGTCTGCTCCTTGCTGAAGAAACCGTGGCTTCGCCCCCACCAGGCGCGCACCGACGACGCCGGCATCGCCTACGGATCGTACGCGCGGTTCTGGGTCGAGCCCGAGCGCCGCGAAGAGTTCGAGGCCGCGAGCGACGCCCGGCGTGCAGCGTGGGCGTGGAGGCGGTACGTGAGCGCCGCTCGCGCGCCACGCTCCGCCGCGCTCGAATTGCGCTACGAAGAGCTTGCAGTCGATCCGACCGCGGTCGCGCACATGCTCGCCGTCCACCTCGACGCGCCCGAGAACGAGCTGGCCCCCGCACTTGCCCGCGCCCACGACTCCTCGGTCGGGCGGTACCGCGACGATCTGACCGCGGAGCAGCTCGAGGACGTCCTCGCCGAGGCCGGCGACCTGCTGCGCGAGCTCGGCTACACGTAGGCCTACGTCAGCTCGGCGAGCGCCTGCCGCACTTTGGCCAGGTGCGCCTGCAACTCGGTCGTTCGAGCGAGGTCGGCCCCCGCCAGATCGCGCTTCAGCTTCCGCTCACGCAGTCGGAGAAGGAGCTCCTGGCCGGTTCGCTCGTCGATCGCCTCGCGTGCAGCTCTCGCGTCGAGCTCCGCCTTGAGCGCAGTCAGCTCCGGGTCGTCTCTTCCTGCCACGAGCGCGGCCCGGAACTGCCTCGTGACGTCGGAATCGAAGTGGCCGGGTGTGAGCTCACCGAGCCCACGGACGAGCGACGGGTGGGCCAGGCACGCTGCCAGCGCGTCCCGCTCCAGGCGATCCCCGGCATCGAACAGCCTCGTGTTCTCGCCGACCGCGGCGGTTGCGCCTCCCCGCGCGGGTGCCAGCCCGGCGAGCGTCTCCCGCGGAAGATCGAGCCGATCGGCAAGCAGGCGGAGAGCCTCCTGCCGCTCGGGGGAGTCCTCGGCCTTCGCCAGCACCTCGCGCACGCGCACGAAGCCCTCCTGGCGATCGGCAGAGCGATCGAGCTCGAGCCTCACGCGGTAGAGCAGGTAGCTCTCCGCTCCGCCCAGGCGGTCCTCGAAGCCGTCCGGAGCGTCGGCGGGGTCCTGCCCTTGCGGCAACGTCACGACCTTCACCTCGAACCCTTGGAGCGCAGCGAGCTCCATCCCACGCAGGGTCGCCTCCTGGCCCGCCGCGTCGGCGTCGAAGCAGAGGTAGATCTTCCGCGTCAGCCGTCCGAGCTCTCGGAGCTGGCGTTCGGTCAGCGCGGTTCCCATCGAAGCGACGACCGGCTCGAAGCCCGCCTGCCGCAGCGCGATCACGTCGGTATTGCCCTCCACCACCGCGGCCCGGTCTTGCTTCGAGATCGCCGTCCGCGCGAGATGGAGCCCGTACAGGATCGCGCTCTTGTGGAAGAGGTCGCCCTCGGGCGAGTTGACGTACTTCCCGCGCAACGGATCGTTCTCGTGGATCTTGCGCGCCTGGAAGCCGACTACGCGCCCACGCGCGTCCGCGAGCGGGAACATCAGCCGCTGGGGGAAGTAGTCGCCGCCACGCACCGTCGCCAGGCCAGCGCCTCGGAGCTCGTCGGTCGTGAAGCCTCGCTCGGCGGCCTTCTCCACCAGCCCGCGACCGGGCGAGAGCCCGAGCCGGAACTCGCGCGTGGCGTCCTCCCCGAGACCACGCTCTGCGAGATACGCACGCACAGGAGCGCCGGTGTCTCCCTCCCAGAGCAGGCGCTCGAAGTACGCGGTCGTCTGCTCGAGCACTGCGAACAACCGTTCCCGGCGACGACGATCCGCCTCGACTCGCGGCGACGACTCCTCGTACTCGAGCTGAACCCGGAAGCGCTCCGCGAGCCACTCGATCGCGCCCACGAAGTCGAGGTTCTCGGTCTCGCGCACGAAGGAGATGAGATCGCCGCCCTTCCCGCAGCCGAAGCAGTAGTAGAGCTTCTCGGCGGGGTTCACGGAGAAGCTCGGCGTCCGCTCCTCGTGGAACGGGCAGCGACCCGTGAAGCGCGATCCCGAAGCGCGCCGCAACTGCGTTCGGCCCGAGACGACCTCGACCATGTCGGCCGCCCCGGTGACGTCGCGCACCGAGGAGTCCCTGATTCGCGCCACAGGTCGAGATTACTCGGCGCCCACGCCGTGCTCTCAGCACCGTGTCCACCGGGGTGCCACGCCGTGAACGCAAGGGCGTGACGGTCGTGTTCGGAGTCGGCCTAGTACTCGAGCGCGAAGCGGTCGGTCATGCCAGCGATGTAGTCGACGATCTCGTCTACGTCATCTCCGCGCTCGACGAGCTGATCGAAGATCCGTCGAATCACCTCATGCGCACGCTCGTGCTCGGGAACGGCCTGGTCTCCGAGATAGACCCGCTCGAACATGAACGCGCGGAGTGAGAGCATCGCCTCCCCGACGTCCGGCGACTGACGGATGTCGGGGACGCCGTCGGACGATTCGACGATGTCGTAAACCAGCGTGTCGATCCGGGCGGAGCCCGTCGGGCCCAGCACGGCGATCTCGTCCATCGGAAGATCCTCCTCGCGCAGTAGCCCGTATCGCACTGCGTCGTCGATGTCGTGGTTGATGTAGGCGACCCGGTCAACGAGTCGCACGATCTTCCCTTCGAGCGAAGCGGGCTCCTGCTCGCCGGTGTGGGTGAGGATTCCGTCGCACACCTCGTCCGTGAGGTTGAGCGAGCGGGCGATTCGATGAGACTGCTCGTTGTGCCGGAAGCGCCGGCCGAATCGCCCGCGCACCGCATCGTCGAGCGCGTCCTCGCCCGCGTGTCCGAACGGCGTATGGCCCATGTCGTGCCCGAGCCCGATCGCCTCGACCAGATCCTCGTTCAAGCGCAGGGCCCGGGCGACGACCCTCGAGATGGCCGTCGTCTCCAGCGTGTGAGTCATACGCGTCCGGTAGTGGTCGCCCGCGGGGTCGATGAAGACCTGCGTCTTCCCCTTCAGGCGCCGAAACGGCTTCGAGTGCACGATGCGGTCGCGGTCCCGCTGGAACGGCGTCCGCACGGCGGACTCCTCCTCGGGCAGCTCGCGCCCACGCGTCGCGTACGAGCGAACCGCGAACGGCGACAGGTTCCTCTCGAGGGCGCGGATCCTCGTCTCGAACGCGTCCCTCAGGGGACGGGCGACCTCCATGGAGCCAGGGTAGTTGCGGCCGCGGCTGGGGGTTAGAGCCGTCCGTGGCGGAGCACGCCCCAGATCACCCAGAGCCCGAACGCGCCCGAAAGCACGAAGCCGACGACGGACAGCGCGTGCAGCCCGATGATCTGCGGTCCCTCCTGCGCGAACACCCCGATGATCGACGAGCCCAGGAGGCCGCCGAGCACGATCAAGGCGACCGAGAGGCGGTTCGACGCCTGATCGATGTGGTCGTCGAGCTCGTCGAGACCGGGATTGTCGAACCGAATCTGGAACGTCCCTTCCCGCATGTGCTCGAGGACCTCGCTCACCTGGTACGGCAGCTCGCGGGCGATCGAACCGAGCGCGAGCGCTTCGGTTCGCGCGCGCTGCGCCACGATTCGCGGCTGGTAGCGATCGGCGAGCAGGCCGCGTGCGTACGGTTTGGCGACCTCGAACACGTTGAAGTCGGGATAGACCTCGGCGCCGACTGAAGCGAGCGTGGCGATGGCCTTGTCCAGCATCACGAAGCGCGTCGGGAGGCGCAGGTTCAGCGAGTAGATGAGCTGGAATGCCTCGCGGATCACCTGCAGCGGGTCGATGTCCGAGAGCCGAGTGCCGTAGTAGCGGTCGAACAGCACCCGGAGCTCCGCCCGGAACTCCTGCTCGCGCTCCGGCGCGTAGCGCACACCGAGCTCCCTCATGCGCCGTGGGATCGCGTCGATGTTCTCGGTCGCCGCATCCACGAAGAGCCGCGTGAGCTTCGACATGTCCTCGTCCGTGAGCTTCCCCGCCTGTCCGAAGTCCACGAGGCCGAGCTCACCGGAGTCGAGGATGAAGATGTTCGCCGGATGGGGGTCCGAGTGGAAGAAGCCGTGGCGGAAGACCATGGTCATCCAGGTGTCCGCCATTCGGTAGGCGACGTCCCGGCGCTCGTCCGGCCGCATGCTCGGAAGGTCGAGCTCGGAGACCTTCTTGCCGCGGAGGAACTCGAGCGTCAGCACGCGCTCCGTCGAGTACTGACGGATCACCGCCGGGACAACGACCTCTGGCGTGCGCGCGAAGTTGCGATGGAACGCATCCGCATTGCGGGCCTCGTGTCCGTAGTCGAGCTCGAGCCGGATCGAACGAGCGAACTCGTCGACGAGCTCCTGCGGATCGATGAACTCGAGCGCGCGCACGCGTTCACGCAGGAGCTTCGCCGCTTGGTACAGGAGCACGAGATCGGCTTCGACCTGCCGCGCGGCTTCCGGACGCTGAATCTTGACCGCGACCTCCGCCCCGTTCGGAAGCACCGCCCGGTGCACCTGGCCGATCGAGGCCGAAGCGAGCGGCTGCTCGTCGAACTCGACGAACGCCTGCTCGACGGTGAGACCAAGCTCGGCTTCGACGACCGCGCGCGCCTGTTCGAACGGAAACGGGGTTACCTGGTCCTGCAGCCCGCGGAGCTCGACGACGATGTCCGGAGGGACGACATCGGGTCGAGTCGACAGCAGCTGCCCGAACTTGACGAAGGTGGGCCCGAGCTCGTCCAGCATCTCCCGCAGCCGGCGGCCGCGCTCGGAGGCGTTCCCGTCCGCGCCGCGCCCGTTGTCACCGGACAGCAGATCGCCGAGCCGATTTCTGCGCAGGACGTAGCCGAAGCCGTGTCGCGCGGCCACCTGCGCGATCTCCGACAGTCGTCCGAGACTGCGGGGCGGCCCTGCCTGCCGGGTGGCCATGTTCCGATTGTAGGGGCGAGGCATGCCTCGCTCTCGTTCAGCGCTCGAGCAGTTTCAGCCGGTGCTCGAGCTGCGCGACGCGAAGCTCGAGCTCGTCGACGGCAGCACGCGACGCCACACCGAGCTCGGCGCCGACCCGCGAGGCGGCCGAGCTCGAGGACTCGCTCACCCGTTGCAGCTCTCGACGCCAGCTCTCGAGCACGTCGACGACGACTGCACGGGTCTCGTCCCGGTCGATCGAGAGTCGATGCGCCAGCTCGTCCGCAAGTTCCTCCGCACGGTCCGCTCCGAGCGCGAAGACGCCGATCCCCGCGAGCGCGAGCGTCTCGAGCAGCCCGCGGTCGGGGCTAGCGTGCTCGGCCATGCGGCCTCGAGGCGCGGCGCTGCCGGCGGCGTTCCCGCTTGGACTTCGCCGTGAGATCGCCGGGACCAGCGGTCGGAGCGGGCATGGGAGCCGGAGCGCGCGGCGCCTCGGAGGGGCGGCCGTCGGTCCCGCTCTCCTCGTCCACGTCCACGTCCTCGTCGCCGGGCTCGTCGAGCAGCATGCCACCGACCGACTCGACGCCCTCGAGCGCTCCGAGGTCGTCGCGCCGGCGTGCGAACTCGGGCTCACGCTCCTTGAGGACGGCGACCAGCGGCGCAGCCAGGAAGATCGAGGAGTACGAACCGAAGCCGATCCCGACGAGCAGGGCGAACGCGAAATCCTTGAGCGTGTCTCCCCCGAAGAAGTAGAGGGACGCGACCGGGAGCAGCGTGATGAAGGTCGTCGCCAGCGAGCGCGGCAGAACCTCCCAGAGCGACACGTTGCCGATCACCCGGAACGACGCGCGTCGCATCAACGGGACGTTCTCGCGGATCCGGTCGAAGATGATGATGGTGTCGTAGATGGAGTAGCCGAGCACCGTGAGGACAGCAGCGACCGTCGCGGTGGACACCTCTCTCCCGGTCAGCGCGTACACGCCCACCGTAATCACGACGTCGTGCGCGAGCGCAACGAGGACGCCGACCGAGTACTTCCACTGGAAGCGAATCGAGATGTAGACGACGATCAGGAGAAGGCTCACGATGATCGCGAAGAGCGCCGAGTTCGCGATCTGCCGGCCGAAGCTCTCCGAGACGTTCTTGGCGCCGAACGCAGTCGCCCCGAGCGCGCTCGAGAGCTCCTGCTCGAGCGTGTTCTGCTCGGTGATCGTCAGCGACTCGGTTCGGATCTGGAAGCTCGTGTACTGCCCGTCCGTGGAGGAACCGCGGCCCTGGATCACCGCTCCTTCCTGGCCGATCTGCGCGGCCTGGCCGCGCACTTCCTCGAGGGAGGTCGACTCGGGCGTGCGGAATGTGACCTGCGTTCCGCCCCGGAAGTCGATCCCGAGGTTGAGGCCCTGGATGGCTATCGCGGCGATCGAGATCGCGACCACGATCCCCGAGAACGCGAACCAGATACGTCTTCTCCCGATGTAGTCGGCGCGCAGCCACCGTGGAATGCCCCTGCCCGTAGTCCCCATCAGCCGCGGGTTGTCGATCCATCCGAATCCGGCCAGAAGAACGAGGATCGCCCGCGTCGCGAGCACGGCGGTCAGCATCGAGAGCGCCGTCCCGATCAGGAGCATCAGCGCGAAGCCGCGCACGCTGGCGGTTGCGACCGCAAAGAGCACCATCGCCGTGATCGCCGTGACGACGTTGGCGTCGACGATGGTCGCAAAGCCCTTCTTGTAGCCGAGCGAGATAGCGGCGCGCACGGATCTCCCCGCGCGCACCTCCTCCTTGATCCGTTCGAAGATGACGATGTTCGCGTCGGCTGCGACGCCGAACGTGAGCACAAGGCCTGCGAAGCCTGGCAGCGTCAAGGTGACGTTGAAGAGGAGGATCGTCGCGTACAGGAAGGCGGCGTAGACGATCAGGCCGGTAACGGCCACGAGGCCCAGGAAGCGATAGAACAGGAGCAGGAAGAAGGCGACGAGGATGATCCCGCCGATCGCGGCCTGCCAGGCCTCTCGAAGCGAGTCCTTCCCGAGCGTCGCAGAGATGTCGGTGCGATCGAGCGTCTCGAACTTGACGGGCAGCGCGCCCGTCTGGAGGACGATCGCGATGTCCTGCGCCTCGTCGATGGAGTCGAGGCCCTGGATCTGCGCCCGCCCGCCGCCGATGCCGCCGGCGA
The DNA here is from genome assembly GCA_963840705.1 of uncultured Actinomycetes bacterium. Classification (GTDB taxonomy): domain Bacteria; phylum Actinomycetota; class Thermoleophilia; order Gaiellales; family Gaiellaceae; genus GMQP-bins7. The sequence continues at coordinate 15,242 of CAWIZT010000018.1, forward strand.
GGCTCGAGTCCGTGTAGTCGATCTGCGGCCACGTCCTGATCTCCCGGTCGAGCACGATCGCGAAGTGCTGCGGTGTCCCCCGCAGTCGCCCACGAACGTATTCGGCGCTGGTGATCTCCTCGAACCTGTCCGCGCCGCGTCCGGTGAACTCCATCGTCACGATCGGGAGCCCGCCACCGCTCGGGCTCGTGTCGAAGTCCGCGCGTGTGCCCGAGAGCTTGAGGTCCTCACCCGTCATCTGCGGGATCTCGGGCGGCTCGTACTTGAAGAGGTAGTAGTACGTGCGGTCCGGTGGCACGCCGCTTCCCTGCGGCCCACCGGGGCATACGGCAGCAGGCTCGCCGCACGTGATGACGACCATGTTCTGTGGCACCGCAAACAGCTCGCGGCCGGGCGGTACCTTCCCGTCGGACTTTCGGAGCGCGTCGGCTCTCGATCCGAACGGGCCGCTGACCACGCGCTTCGTCTTCGGGTTCACGAGGTAGTACGCATCTGATTCGCCCTCCACCTGCGCCTGCACGCGTGCCAGCAGGTCGTAGAGGCGTGTGTTCTCGACCGGCTCCCCCCTGATCGAGATGGACGGTCCGGCGAGCGACGTCTCGAGGTCGTAGAGCTCGAGCTGTGCGGTGGTGCCGATGATCTCCGCCGCCGAGGCAGGATCTTTGACGCCGGGCAGCTGGATGGTGATCTGGTCGTCGCCCTGGGTACGAATCTCGGGCTCCGTCACGCCGAGCTTGTCGACGCGGTTTCTCATGATGTCGACGGAACGCTCGAGGTCCGCCGCAGTGAGCTCGCGATCCGGCGGCGGGACGGCCTGGAGCGTGACCTCGAGACCTCCCTGCAGGTCGAGCCCCAGGGTGGGGCTCTGCTTCAAGGGGGATCCCGGGATGGCCAGCAGTGCAACGCCCACGAGGGCAGCGGCCAGCAGGCCGACGACGAGAATGGAGGTGCGTCGGTTCACGGTCGGCGAATCAGGTTATCGGCGGTCGGACGCAGCTGGATCCGAATCGGCTCCGCTCGTAACGGCTTCTTCGTCGGTCGTAACGAGGGCTTCATCGTCGCGTGCCGCGTCCTCGATGGCCTCCGCATCGACGATGTCGAGGTCCTCCTCGGCATCCTCCTCTTCCTCCTCGGGCGGCAGCACCGCGGCGATCCCGCGGCGCGTCATGTGCACCGTGAGGCCGTCCGCGATCTCGACGACCACGTCGTCGTCCTCGATCTCGGTGATCGTCCCGTAGATCCCCCCGCTCGTCAGGATGTCGTCCCCGACTCCGGCGCCGTCGATCATGCTCTGCTGCGCCTGCTGGCGCTGGCGTTGCGGACGGATCATCAGCACGTACATGACGACGAGCAAGAGCACCATCACGATCAGAAAGCTCACGGTTCCTCCTCGGGCACATGGGCGAGCCGCGCGAGCGCGTCCCGCCTGAAGGCCGTGAACGTGCCTCGCTCGATCGCCGCCCGCGCGCGTGCGGTCAGGTCGAGTACGAACCAGAGATTATGCAGGCTCAGCAGCCGCAACCCGAGGATCTCCTCCTGCGTCACGAGATGTCGGATGTACGCGCGCGAGAAGCGGCTACACGCGGGGCAGCCGCATTCAGCTTCGAGCGGGTCGGGATCGCTCTTGTAACGGGCGTTCCGCAGATTGAGCCGTCCGCCCCAGGCCAGCGCCGAGCCTGTGCGAGCCGTACGCGTGGGCAGCACGCAATCGAACATGTCCACACCGCGGGCGATGACCTCGAGAATCCCCACGGGATCGCCGATTCCCATGAAGTAGCGCGGCTTGTCGCGCGGAAGGGCCGCCGCTGCCCAGTCGACGCAGTCCAGCATCTCCTCGCGCGACTCGCCGACCGCGAGACCGCCGAGCGCGAAGCCGTCGAACGCAAGCGCCGAGATCTCCTCGAGTGAGCGGCGCCGTAGCTCCTCATCGGTGCCGCCCTGGGAGATTCCGAAGCGGAGCTGGCCGGCTGCCTTCGGCGCGTTCGCCTGGCGCTCCGCCCAGCTCGTCGTGAGCCGAACCGCCCGCTCGAGCTCATCACGCCGCGCAGGAGCGGGGAGGCAGACATCCAGGCACATCGCGATGTCCGAGCCGAGACGACGTTGGATGTCCGCGACCTCTTCGGGCGTGAAACGGGCGGCCGATCCGTCGTAGACCGAGCGAAACGTCACACCCTCGTCGTCCAGAGCGAGGATCGTGTCCCGGAGCGAGAAAACCTGGAATCCACCCGAATCGGTCAGGATTGGCCCGTCCCAGCCGGAGAACGCATGGATCCCCCCGAGGCTTTCGACCACCGACTCTCCGGGACGGAAGTGCAGGTGATACGTGTTCCCGAGGATCACGTGGGCGCCGAGGGCGCGTACCTCGTCGGGGTGCAGTGACTTCACCGTCGCCTTCGTGCCGACGGGCATGAAGGCCGGTGTCGGAATCGGACCATGTGCCGTGTCGAGGACGCCGGCGCGAGCGACGCCGTCGTTCGCCGTGATCCGAAAAGCGCTCAGAGGAGGTCGCTCAAGAGGCGGCTCCCGTGTGCTCCGGGCGAGAGAAAACCTGGGGCCACCCCTCGCCTCCTCCCACTTCGAGCCTAATCCGAAAGTGCGTACGCATGTGAGACGTGATCGTGCCGAAACCGCGCCGATCGCGAGCCGACACGACGGTCAGAGGACCAGCATCGCGTCGCCGAAGGAGTAGAACCGATACCTCTCGGCAATCGCGGCTCGATAGATCTCGCGTGTCTCCTCGACCCCGACGAAGGCCATGACGAGCGCGAGCAGGCTCGACCGCGGAAGGTGGAAGTTGGTCAGGAGCGCGTCCACGCGCCGGAACTCGAATCCGGGGATGACGAAGAGCTCGGTACGCCCGACGAGCTCACCCGTGCGGGCGACGGTCTCGAGTGTTCTCACGGTCGTCGTCCCCACCGCGAGCACACGCTCGGCACCAGCGATCCGCTCCCACGCGTCCGACCCCACCCGATAGCGCTCCCCGTGCAGCGCATGCTCCTCGAGACGGTCGACGGCGATCTGCCGAAACGTGTCGAGGCCGACGTGGAGCGTCACGGCGACGTGGTCGAGCCGTGAGAGAAGCTCGGGTGTGAAGTGGAGCCCTGCGGTCGGGGCCGCGGCTGAGCCCGGCTCGTGCGCGTAGATCGTCTGATAGCGCTCGGGATCGTCCAGTCGCTCGCGGATGTACGGCGGGAGTGGCGTCTCGCCGTCGACGCTCCCGTCGAGGCGGACGAGCCAGCGGCCGCCACCGAGCGACTCCACGAGCTCGACCGGCCCGATGCGCTCCCCTTGTCGCAGCCTCCGCGTCGGTCGTGCGAGCCCCTCCCAGAGACCATCCTCGAGCTCCTCGACGAGGAGCACCTCGACGAGACCACCCGTCGCGCGCCGAACCTCGTATCGACCCGCGACCACGCGCGTGTCGTTGACCACGACCAGCTCGCGCTCGAGAAGGTCGGGTAGCTCGACGAAGCGCCGGTGCTCGATCGACCCGGACGATCGCCGGAATGCGAGCAAGCGCGAGTCGTCGCGTTGCGCCGGCGGGCGCTGAGCGATCAGCTCCCCAGGAAGCTCGTAGTCGAGGACCGCGGTGTCCATCCGGCGCGGAGAGTAGCCTCGGCGCCCATGGATGCACTCGCCTTGGAACGTGCACAACAGCGCATCGCCGACGCGGCCGCCGGCCGGCCGGAGCCGGCCGTGCTCGAGGCCACACTCGAGCGCTCGCGCCGACAGATCGAGGGGCTCGCCGAAGCGGCAGCCGGACTCGAAGCGTCGGTTCCCGCACAGGTCAGCGTCGCAGTCCGCGACGGGCTTCGCACAGAGGTGCTTCCGGTCGCCCGTCACATTGCCGAGATCCGGGGACTGCTCAATCAGGCGATCCGACGCCTCGAGCGGATCGAAGGAGAGCTTCTCGCCGAGCGTCATGCACGCGTCGACGATTTGGCGCTCCTCGTGGATCTCGTGAGCTCGGGCTGGCGCGGGATCGACACACGGTTGGCACGCCTCGAGCGGCACCGAACCGACGCCGCGGAGGATGTGGACGACTCGGCACGGCGCGACGTCGAGGCGCTCGTCGGGCACGCAGCGGCCGCGTAAGGGAAACCTAAGCGTCGACGCCGGCCGGCAGAACGAGCCGGAAGCGGCTCCCGCTGCCCGGCGCGGATGTGAGCTCGATTCTGCCCCCGAGCGCGACCGCGAGCTCCTTCGCGATCGGAAGCCCGAGTCCGGTCCCGTTCACATCGGTCGAGATGAAGGGCTCGAAGATGCGGTCGCGTTGCCCCGCCGTGATCCCGGGACCGGAGTCTGCAACGTCCACGCGCACCGTTCCGTTGTCGGCCGCCAGCTGGAGCTCGATCCGGCCCCCGTCCGGCGTCCAGCGGAACGCATTGCTGAGCAGGTTCGAGATGACCTGGAGAACCCGATCGCCGTCGGAGACGATCACCGGAGGCTCGGGGACCGCTTCGAGCCGATAGTCGATCTCGCGGCGACGAGCTTCCTCGGCGAAGGAGCTGTACGCGTGGTCGAGAACGCGCCCGAGGTCGACCTCCTCCTGCCGCACCGTGAAGCGATGAGCCTGGAGCTTCGCCAGATCGAGGACGTCACCTACCAGCCGCTCGAGGCGGTCGGCCTCGGACGCGATCACGTCGAGTGAGCTTCGAACCTGCTCCGGCTCGGACACGATTCCCTCCCGAAGCGCCTCCACGTGGCCGCGGATCGCGGTCAACGGCGTGCGCAGCTCGTGCGAGACCGACATGAGGAAGGAGCGCTTGAGCTGCTCCCCTTCGGCGAGCTTGGCGACCATCCGGCGAAAGCGGTCGCTGAGCAGCGAGATCTCGTCGCTTCCACGCGAGTCCGGGATCTCGACGTCGTACCGACCTGCGGCGACGTCCTGGGTCGCACGCGTGAGGGTAAGAACGGGTTCGGTGAGACGTCGTGACAACCACCAGAAGAGCAGTCCGGCAAGACCGATCCCGACCGCGAGGGCAAGCGCCAGCCGTCCCAACAGTGTCAGCCACTGCGCGCGAAGCTCCGTCACCGGCTTGGCGACGACCAGCCAACCGAACGCCTCCGTTCCACGGGCGAGGCGAACGGGTTGCGCCGCTGCGATAAGCCGCGTGTCCTCGCCCGGCGGCGTGAACTCGAACGTCACCAGCCGGTCACGCGGAAGCTCCACGTCCCCGAGCGCGCTGCGAGGCAGCCGCATCAGCCCGAAGCGCTGACCCGGAAAGAGCGACAGACCGACGTAGAAGAGCTCGTCCCCGGTCGCGAGCTCGAGATTCCGGGCCGCGAATGCAGGTGCCTGCGTGCCCTCGTCGCTGGAGCGCAGAGCGGCCTGTGCATACAGATCGGCGAGGCCCGCAGCCTCACGCGACAGCTCGCGGACGGACTCCGTACGAGTCACGTCCTGGAAGAGCCTCACGGCGAGGGCGATCGAGACCAGACCGAAGACGAGCACGACCGTGAGGAAGAGGGCAGTGAGCCGAAAGCGAAGCGTCCCGAGCATGGGCGCTCCCTAGGGTAGAGCGCTACGCGGTCGGGGCGGGCGTGCGGTCACTAGCGACCTTGTACCCGACCCCCCACACCGTGACGATCGGGGACGCGTCCCCGAGCTTGCGCCTGATCTGGCGAACGTGCACGTCGACCGTCCGCGTGTCGCCGGCGAACGTGTATCCCCAGACGCGCTCGAGCAGTTGGTCGCGTGTGAGGACGATTCCGCGGTGGTCGAGGAGCTCCCAGAGAAGCTCGAACTCCTTCGGCGCGAGCCTGATCTCCTCGTCTCCCACGTACACCTCTCTCTTTCCCGAGTTGATGGCGAGGTCTCCGTGTCGCAGCTCCTCGCTCTCGCCGCGGCGCCGGTCCGGGGCCGCGCGTCGAAGCACGCTCTTGACCCGGGCGACGAGCTCGCGCGGGTTGAACGGTTTCGTCATGTAGTCGTCTGCGCCGACCTCGAGGCCGATGATCTTGTCGACGTCCTCGTCCCGCGCGGTGAGCATCAGGATCGGGACGTCCGATGCCTTCCGAATCCGACGGCAGAGCTCGACCCCGTCGCCGTCCGGCAGGTTGAGGTCGAGGATGATCAACGCGGGAGGCTCACTGGCAAGCTCGACGAGCGCGTTCTGGGCGGTGGACGCGGTTCGCACGCCGTAGCCGGCGTTCCGCAGATACGCGGCGACGAAGGTCGCGATCGAGGTCTCGTCCTCCACGACCAGAATGGCGTGCTGCTGTTGGCTCATTTCTGCGCTCGACCCCCGTCCCCGGGCGGCGCACCCAAGGTGAAACGCTCGGGCTCGTCGGGAAGTGCGGTGCACAGCACACGCTCGACGTCACAGTCGACGCCGTCCTCGAGGGAGTACACACCTACATCCTCGCCGGCCACTCGAGGTTCGCCGTCGAGCGAGACCACCCCTCTGCCGACTGCCGACACCGAGATTCCCGTTCCTCGAACGACGATCCGGTAGCCGCCGCCGACCATCCGAAAGCGAAGCCCCTGGCCACGGTAGACGACGGTCCTCGGTCCGAGTCGTTCCTGCGTGAGCTTCTTCCCGCCCACGAGTGCCGAGTAGCGGTCCCACGGTGTGTGATCGGTCACCCGGAGGGTGCCGGTGGAGAGGCGTCCGAGAACGGAGCCCTTCAAGTCGAGCATGACCATGCCCTTTCCGTCCTCGACCGAGAGCACGCCGACGTCCGGCCCGGCGGCTCCGGCGGAGCCCCCGAGGACCGCGGCCGCGGCGATCGAACACGCGAGGAGGATTGGCTTGCGCATGACGCCAAGCCCAGTATCGGGATTCGGCGTGAGTCCAGCATCAAAACCGTGTAAGGAGACTGTAAGACCGCTCGTGCCTGCTCAGCGTCGTAGATTCCCAGGTCCCCGCTCATGACCGAGATCTCCGACTTCGGAACCATCGTCCTCATCGTCTCCGCTGGCGTGTTCCTGGCCGTCCTCGGGATGCGGGTTGCCGACCGGATCTCGGTTCCGAACGCTGCGCTCTTCTTGATCGCGACAGGCGTGCTCGCGGCGTCCTTCAACTCCTTCCGCGACGCCCTGTCGATCGAGGTCGTCGAGCGGATCGGCGTGGTTGCACTCGTCGTCATCCTGTTCGACGGGGGCCTCCACATCGGCCTCGCGCGCTTTCGCAGATCGGCCAAGCCCATCCTGGCGCTCGGAATCCTGGGCACGTTCGCCACCTGGGGGCTCGTTGCGCTCGCGGCCCACTACCTCCTCGGCATCTCGTGGATCACGGCAGGACTGATCGGCGCTGCGATCGCACCCACCGATCCCGCAGTCACATTCTCCGTCTTTGGCGGTCGGGAGATCCGCGGGCGGACAGGAACGATCCTCGAGGGCGAGGCGGGAACGAACGATCCGGTCGGGATCGCGCTGATGATCGGGATGATCGAGCTCGCCACGCAGGACGGCGAGAGCCTGGCGATCGTGTTCGAGGAGTTCGCGATCGAGATCGCGGTTGGCCTCGCCGTCGGAGTCGCAGGCGCGATGCTGCTCCTCCCCGTCTTCCGACGCGTCCGGCTGACGAGCCCGGCGCTCTACCCGATTCGCGTGCTGGGCGGAGCAGGAATCATCTACGGGCTTGCCTCGGTCGCCCATGGTTCAGGATTTCTGGCGGTCTTCGTCGCTGGTGTGCTCCTGGGCGACGTGGCGCTTGCTCGCAAAGGAGAGATCGAATCCTTTCATGCGTCACTCGCCGCACTGGCCGAGATCGCGGCGTTTGCAGCCCTCGGGCTCTCGATCGGCTACAGCGATCTCGACGACGCCGGGACCTGGGCTGAAGGCGTCGTTCTCGCAGTCATCCTTGCGTTCGTTCTCCGCCCTCTTGCCGTCGGTCCGCTGCTCGTGCCAGTTCGCCTGCGCCGCGGCGAGAAGATCTTCATCGTCTGGGGCGGGCTGAAGGGGGCCGTGCCGATCCTCCTCGGCGCGCTCGCGGTGCTCGCGGGCGTGCCGGAGTCGGGACGGATCTACGGGATCATCTTCGTCGTTGTTCTCTTCTCCGTGCTGGTGCAGGGAGGGTCGATCGCCTACGCTGCCGGGCGCCTGCAAGTGCCATTCCGAACCGTGAACCACGATCTCGCCGAAGTGCTCGCGTTCACCGTCGGCGAGGAGGCATACGCGAGCGGTCGACGGATCAAGGAGTTGCCACTCGCCGAGCGTGCGTGGGTCGGGGTCATCGTCCGCAAAGGTCAACCGCAGGAGTTCGGACCCGAGACGGTGCTCGAGCCGGGCGACCGTGTCCACGTTTACGGGCAGCCGGGAACCGCTTCGACGCGCTTCGGCGGATCTTCGTCGGCAGCGTTCAGTCGTACGAGTAGAAGCCCCGGCCGCTCTTGCGGCCGAGCAGCCCCGCGTTCCTCATCGCCACGATCCGCGGCGGAGGCGCCATGCGCGGCTCGCGCAGCTTCTCGTACAGCGCCTCGGACGCGTGCACGTGCACGTCGATGCCGACCAGGTCGACGAGGGTGCACGGGCCCCATCGGCCAGCCCGCGCCTGCCGTCATCGCCGTATCGAGGTCTTCCGGTGAGATCCGCGCTTCGTCCAGGACGCGGAGACAGTCGTTGAGGAGAGGGATGAGGACGCGGTTGACGACGAATCCCGGAGTGTCATGGCAGCGGATCGGCTGCTTGCCGAGCCGCTCGCCGACGGCGTAGGCCGCGTCGACGGCAGCATCCGAGGACAGCTCCGCCTTGACGATCTCCACCAGCGGCATCAGGGGGGCAGGGTTGAAGAAATGCATGCCGACGACCCGCTCGGGAGTGGAGATTGCGGATGCGATCTCGGTGACGGAGAGCGCCGACGTGTTGGTCGCCAGAATCGCATCCGGTCGGACGATCCCTTCGAGCTCCGCGAAGAGCGCGTGCTTGGCGTCGAGCTCCTCGACGATCGCCTCGATGACGAGGTCACAGTCCGACAACGCGGCAAGCTCCGTGTCGAGAGAAAGTCTCTCGAGCGCCGCCTCGCGCTCGTCGGCGGTCATCCGCTCCTTGTCGACCTTCCGCTGGAGGAAGTGCGCGATCCGATCCCGAGCCTTCTCGCCGAGCTCGTCGGTCACCTCGCGACCGATGGTCTCGTAGCCCGCTTCGATCGCCAGCTGCGCGATACCGGCACCCATGGCGCCGAGGCCGACGACGCCGATCGTGCGGATCTCGGGAGCGCTCACGACGCGCCAGCCTAACGGGCGTAGGCTACGATGCGGCGGCCCGGTCAGCTCGTGGAGCGATGCCGAGCGCGACTTCTCGTCGATCCGAGAGTCGACTCCGGCGAAGTACGCAAGCGGCCCGACGATCACCAGGAATGCGATGAGGACATAGCCGAACATGTCCACATCGTGCTCGCCGCTCGCTGGATCAGCACCAGTCGCGCTAGAGTTCTCCGTCGATCAGCCGAGCTGATCGACAGAGCCGCCCTCAGAGTCGCTCGACGACTCCTGCGATCGCCTGCCCCTGCCCGATGCACATCGTCGCGATGCCGTATCGGGCCTCGCGACGATCGAGCTCGCTCAGCAAGGTCGCCGTGATCCGCGCCCCCGTCGCCCCGAGCGGGTGCCCGAGCGAGATTCCACCGCCGTTCGGGTTGACGTCACCGGCCTCCCAGCGCTCGTGCAGGCCCGTGTCTGCGAGGAACTGGAGCACGACCGACGCGAATGCCTCGTTCACCTCGATGACGGAGATGTCGTCCCAGGTGAGCCCGGCCTTGCCGAGGGCCCGTGCACACGCTTCGGGGTTTCCGTGCAGCATCCGGTACGGGTCGACTCCCGAGAGGCCGAAGGAGACGAATCTGCCGCGAGGCGTCAGCCCGAGCCGCTCTGCCGCCTCTCCGCTCGCGAGCAGCATCGCGGCCGAGCCGTCCACGATCGAGCTCGAGTTGCCGGCTGTCACGACCCCGTCGGCCTTGAAGGCGGGCTTGGAGCGAGGCCAGCTTCTCGATCGACGTATCCCGGCGGGGAGTCTCGTCGACCGCAAAGAGGACGACCGCCCCCGTCGCGCTTGCCTCGACAGGCACGATCTCGCGCTCGAAGCGACCCTCGTCGATCGCAGCTATCGCGCGGCGATGCGACTCGTACGAGTAGGCGTCGAGCTCCTCTCGCGTCTGACCCCACTCCTCGGCGATCACCTCCGCCGAGATGCCCTGCGGCACGATCGGCCAGCGCTCGCCGATCTTCTCGTTGACAGCCCCCCAGCCAGCCTCGCCGAGATTCGAGCCCATCGGCACGCGAGTCATGTGCTCCACACCGGCAGCGACGACCACGTCGAGATGGCCGGCCTGCACGGCGGACGCGCCGTTGAAAGCCGCCTGCAGCGAAGACCCGCACTGGCGATCGATCGTCGAGGCGCATACGGTCTCCGGCCAGCCCCCGACGAGCACGGCCTGCCTGCCCACATTTAGCGCCTGCTCGCCGACCTGCGTCACGCAGCCCATCTGCACGTCCTCGATCTCGCCGGGCTCGACATCCAACCGATCGACGAGCCCGTTCAGAACCTGCGCTGCGAGCTCCTCGGCCCGGATTTCCGAAAGCGAGCCGTTCCGTCTTCCGATCGGCGAGCGGACCGCATCGACGATGTACGCATCCCGCACGACAACAGCGTACAACGCGCGCATGGGCTCTAGCTGGCGGCAACTACACTCTCGCCATGGCCACCACCGCGGTCGAGCGGAAGCTCCTCATCGGGGGTGAGTGGGTCGAGACGGGCGAATGGATCGACGTACTCTCCCCGTACGACGAAACACTGGTCGGACGAGTGCCGAGGGCCGGTGCGGGAGAGACGCGCCGCGCATTGGGCGCGGCCGATCACGCGATGCGGGAACCGCTACCCGCTCACGAGCGCGCCGCCATCCTCGATCGCGTAGCTGCGCTTCTGTCCGAGCGTGCAGACGACGCCGCCCGGACGATCTCGGCCGAAGCCGGGAAGCCGATGAAGGCGGCACGGGTCGAGGCAGCCCGCGCGGTGTCGACCTTCACGATGGCGGCCGTAGAGGCTCGCAAGCTCGCCGGAGACGTCGTCCCGATGGATGCTTCACCGGCGGGAGCCGGGAAGCTCGCGTTCACGCTGAGGCAGCCGATCGGGATCGTCGGCGCGATCTCGCCGTTCAACTTCCCACTCAATCTCGTCGCCCACAAGGTCGCTCCCGCGCTCGCTGCCGGCTGTGCGGTGGTTTTGAAGCCGGCCTCTCAAACTCCTCTCTCCGCCCTCTTCCTCGCGGAGCTGGAAAGCGAGGCGGGATTACCAGCGGGCTGGCTGAACGTCGTCTGCGGACCCGCGGGAGAGATCGGCGACGTCCTCGTCGAGGACGAGCGCGTGAAGTTGATCACGTTCACCGGGTCGGTTCCCATCGGCTGGAAGCTGCGCGAGCGAGCTGTGCGCAAGCGCGTGAATCTCGAGCTGGGAAACGCGACGCCCGTCATCGTCGCCTCGGACGCGGACCTCGACGACGCGGCAGCCCGCCTTGCCGCGAACGCGTTCTCCTTTGCCGGCCAGAGCTGCATCTCCGTGCAGCGGATCTACATCGAGCGGAGCTCGTACGACGACTTCCTCGCGCGCTTCCTGCCCCGCGTCGAAGCACTCACCGTGGGCGATCCCGCAGACGAGGAGACCGATGTCGGCCCGTTGATCTCTGCTTCCGACCGGGATCGCATCCTCGCGTGGATCGAGGAGGCGAAGAGCAGTGGCGCCCAGGTACTGACGGGCGGCACGCTCGAGGGGGAGCTCTTGCTGCCGACCGTGATCGCCGCCGCCCCTCCCGATGCGAAGGTCTCCTGCGAGGAGGTGTTCGGGCCGCTCTGCACCGTCACCCCCTTCGACACGCTCGACGAAGCCATCGCGCTCGCCAACTCCACGCGGTTCGGGCTCCAGGCAGGCGTGTTCACCGGGAACGTCAAGGACGCACTGCGTGCTTCGCAAGCCCTCGAGTTCGGCGGGGTGACCGTGAACGAAGCCCCCACGTTTCGCGCCGATCAGATGCCCTACGGCGGACTCAAGGATTCGGGGAACACGCGCGAGGGGCCGGCGTACGCCGTTCGTGAGATGACCGAGGAACGACTCGTCGTCCTCCAGCTCTAGGCTAGGCCGGTGCCGAGACAGCGAGACGGGACGACAGGGGTAGGAGGTTCGGCCACACCCGCCGCTTCGTCCAAACCTGTGCCGCGCGAGCTACGGCGCGAGCGCAAGTCGTTGCTCCAGGTGCGCGAGGAGCGACTCCGCGACCTCGGCGGGCTGGCGCTCGAGATGTACAAGCGAGACCGGTTCAAGGCCGGTCTCGTCGTGGAGCGCTGCGCCGAGCTCGTCGCCATCGAAGCACGAATCCACGAGATCGACGCCCTCCTCGACGGAAGCGCGCGGCTTCGCCGCGCCTCTGCGACCTGCGTCTGCGGAGCGCCCTTCCTGCTGGGAGCGCGCTTCTGCGCGACGTGCGGGCGGCCCGTCGCAGAGGCCTCGGCCGGCGGCGAGACAGGAAGCACGCAGTGAACGGTTGTCCCCGTTGCGGCGCACAGGTCGCCGTCGATCAGGAGTACTGCCTCGAGTGCGGGGCGCGCCTCCCCGGCCCCGGCGCAGTCGATGCCTCACGGGGACGTCGGTCGGGTTGGCTCGTCCGCGCGACGCTTGCCCTCGTCGTCGCGATTGCCGGCGCTTCGCTGGCCGTCGCCTCGACGAACGGCGGAAGCGATCGAGCGGCCCTCGTGACCGCAACCGGCGGCTTTGCCACCCTCCCGGCGTCCACCACGCTTCCGGCTCCGGCCGAGGGCGCTGCGGCGGGTGCTGCGGACTGGCCCGCCGGTGAGGACGGGTGGACGATCGCGCTCGCCACGCTCCCCCAGACCGGCGGACGCCGGGTCGCCGTCGCGCGAGCCCAGAAAGCCGGTGCACGCGGGCTTTCGCAGGTGGGAATCCTCGACTCCTCGCAGTATGCGAGCCTCCACCCCGGCTACTGGGTGGTGTTCTCGGGCGTCTACGGGTCCGAGGCCGAAGCGACGAGCAATCTGCAGCCTGCACGCAGGTTCGCCCGCACCGCGACCGTGCGCCGGATCGTCCCCTGACCCGGCTCGTACGTTGTCAGGATAGACGACCCTGGATCCCGACTTTGTAACAAGGCCGAAAAGACGCTACACTCTCCGCTGCGGAGCTTCGAAGCAGTCGAATTCCGCCCACTGAGAGCGATCCTCCGGGAGTTGGAGCGTTCATTTGGAAGACCACATCGCGCAGCTGCGCTCCTGTATGTATCAATACTCGCGAGCGATTTACCGCTCGATAAAGTCGTTGATCGACCCGTATGCAGACCGCGGCACGCAGCTCGAATATCGTCGTGCGGTGCTCGGTGAATGCGAGCAGACGATGGAGCGGCTCGCCGAGGACCCGCATTACTTCGCGTGTCCCGACCGGGCGCTCTTCGCGGATATCAGGCGCTACTTCCCGATAACTGCGCAGGCGCAGGTCGCCTGGGCCGTTCGTGAGGGCGTGGGGGCAGCCACGGCGTTCATCGAGCATCAGATCGAGACGGGCATGCTGGACGGTGGGGTCTCGCGCTGCCATGCCACGACACGGAAGGGCAAAGCGTGCCAGCGGACGCCGCTTCCAGGGCGGGACTACTGCCCGTCCCACCAGCACCTCGAGCAGCACGCGGCTGCCGCGGCCTGACGCCGGTCTCGCCCGCCGCGGCCCAGCGGATTCACGATCTCGCGCCGGCCGACAGCGGCTAAGCTCGCAGCGCGCATGTCGCACGACGCTGACAAGCTCATCCGCCAGCTCTCGCTCGTCGCCTTCCTGATGGCCGAGCGCCGTCCGCTGACGGCCAGAGACGTCAAGTCGAACGTCGAGGGGTACAGCGAGATGTCGGACGAGGCGTTTGCGAGACGCTTCTATTCGGACCGCGCCGAGCTGACCGCGCTGGGCGTTCCACTTCAGTCTCAGCGCGACGAGTTCACGGGCGAGGAGCTCTACACGCTCCGTTCGGAGCACTACTTTCTCGACCGGCTCGAGCTCGACGACGACGAGCTCGCGGCACTCCAGACGGCGCTCTATTACCTCGAGGGGAAGTTCGCGTACGCCGAGCCGTTCCGGCTGGCGCTGCAAAACCTCGCCCTCGGACGCACCGGATTCTCCGAGCCCCCGACGGAAACGGCCGAGCGCGTCCGCGTGAGCGCGCCCGACTACTCTCCCGAGCTCGCCGGGCGCCTGTCGAAGCTCGAATCCGCGATCTCGAAGCAGCGCACGGTTCGTTTCGGCTACTGGAGCCCGAGGCGGTCACGACCCGGAGAGCGTGTCATGAACCCCTACGCGCTTCGCTTGGACGACGGAAACTGGTACGTGATCGGCCAGGACCTCGATCGCGCCACCGTACGAACCTTCAAGGTCTCGCGAATTCGCGGGGACATCCGCTTTGCCACCAGACGGGAGCGCGACTTCCGCGTCCCGCCGGAGTTCGACGTCGAGGAGCACCGCGTGCCGCGACCCTGGCAGATCGGCGAGGCGGTCGGCACCGCGCGAATCGCGGTCTCCGACGACACGGCCTGGTGGGTGGAGCGCACGCTCTCCGACGCCGGCTCGGTCGAGGACGGAGTCTTCGAGACCGACTTCGCAAATGTCCATCTCCTCGCGGGTTGGGTCCTCCGCCAGAACGGTCGTGCGGTCGCCCTCGAGCCGGAGGAGCTCAGAAGTGCCGTCGCCGAGGGGCTCGCCGTCCTCGTGGAGTCGCACGGAGGGCCTGCCCCGGTGCCCGCGGGACCCAAGCGGATCGACCCGAGGCATCCGCTTCCCGAGCGGCCGGTCGGCCCCGTCGCACCCGAGCGCTTCGGGGTGCTTCAAGCGTTGCTCGCCCAGCTTCTGGCAGCGTGCGGCGAGGAGCGGACTGCCGTGTTGGACGCGGCCGAGCTGGCAGGTCGTATCTCCATCCCGCTCGACGAGCTCCAGGAGCATCTCTCGCTCCTCAACCTCGTCAACTTCGGCGGAGGGTGCTACGCCGTCTACGCGATGCACGACGGCGACGTGGTGAGAGTGGACAAGGAGCTGTACGGAGACGTGTTCCGGCGGTCTCCGAAGCTGACCCCCCTCGAGGCACGGGCAATCCGTCTCGCGATCGAGTACGTCGGCCCGACGATCGCAGCGGACGCCCATACGCAGTTGAAGCGCGTTCGCCGCAAGCTCGAGGAGACGTTCGGCAGGTTCGATCTTGCCGCAACCCCGGAGCCGCAGGTGGCCCTGGACGAGGAGGCGCTCGTGAAGGTGCTGAGCCAGGGCGCGGAAAAGCGGCGCGTCGTCGAGATCGAGTATCTGAAGGAAGGAATCGAAAGCCCGTCCCTTCGACATGTGGAGCCGTACACGATCGAGCGAGAGCTGCCGGTGTGGCGCGTGCACACATGGGATCGGACGGTCGACGCCGCCCGTACGTTTCGACTCGACCGCATGCGCTCCGCCCAGCTCACCGACGAGCGGTTCGAGCCCCGTGACGGATTCGACCCGTCGTACCTCACCAACCCTCGCGTTGCCCGCCTGCACCACTCGCCCGTCATCGCGCGTTGGAAGCTCGAGCGGGGTGCACGTCCCCTGACCGACGGGTCGGCGATCGCGGACGTGCCGTACAAGACCGAGGAATGGCTGCTGTCGGAAGTGCTCGCCGACCGCGGCGAGACCGTCGTGCTCGAGCCTCAGCGTCTACGTGATGCCGTCGCCAAGCGAGCGCGTCGTCTTCAGCGCGAGACCGGCCGCGTTCCGACGCATCGCTGACCGTAAACGAGTCTGCGCCGAATCGGTGCCGAGATGAGTACGTAAGCGTTTTCGTCCCAATGCACGCGCTACCGTTGTCGCAAACGACAACAAGGAGCGCGAATGGACGAGATCCGACCTTCTCATTCGAAGCTGTCGCATGCTGCGGGGTTGCTCGCAGGGGCTCTGGCCGGCATCGTCACGGTGGTCCTTGCGGGCACCGCACTGGCGCACCGGCTAGCCCAGCCCGCAGAGCAGCCGCTGCTCGAGGCAACCCATCTTCCTCCTCTCCTCACCACCCCCGATGAGCAGATCGAGCTCCGCTACGACGTCTACTGCGCGCGCTCGGAGCCTGACGCCGAAACACCTTGCGCTGCGGACGGCAAGGTGTTCGCACGTGCCGGCGATACCGGCACGTTTCAGGAGATCGCCGTGCGAGAGGGGCGGGGCGCGTCCGGAGGACGCTTTGTGGCACGTCTCCCGGAAGCCATCGCCCAGGCGCCGACCGGGTTCTCGTACTACGCCGTGTTTCGAAGCGACGCGATCGGCATGGTCACCACCCTTCCTGAGGGAGGCTCGGAGGCTCCTCAGCGGAGCCTGCCGCTCGGGCGGAGCGTCGAGGTTGCGCTCGGACCTCACAGCTTCGGCAGGGAACGCCAGGCCGACGCCCGTGTCGCGGAGGCCGCCTGGGGCACCGGTGGTGCAGAGGCGGGTCTCGAGCAAGGTAGAAACCTGACCCCGATCGGCGCTTCGGCGTTCGATGTCGAGGAGGACGGTTCAGTGGTCGTGCTGGACGAGGCGAACAGACGTCTGCTTCGCTGGCAGCAAGATGGAGAAACGCCAGACGTAGTGCCGCTCGAGATCAACGGAACTCTTGCTGACATGTCGATCGGCCAGGACGGCACGGTCTACGTTCTCGAGACGACAGGTACGCAGGGAAAACCGCTCCTGCGCAGTTTTGGTCGCAACGGCACCCCCAAGTCGACGAGCGCGGTGTCCGGACGGCCGTCGCAGGTCCGCATCGGATCGGAGGGCCCGGTCATACTGCAGAGCTCCACCGCACAGTGGATGCCGGTGGCGCGGGAAGGACGCCCGGTCAGCGTCTCCGGACAGATCGAAGCCGCCGAGTCTGCTCGGCCGCTGCCCGACGACAGGAAGATCGTGACCCTGCGCAGCGGTAACGAGGTGCGCGTCGCGCTGATCGGTGCCGGAGTTCAGAGGTCATGGCTCGTGACGAGCGAGACGCCGCTGGCCGAGGTTCAGCTCGCCGAGCCTCACGGCACCGGCGTCGTCCTCGTGACGCGTGTCTTCACGGACGAACGTGACGAGTTCGTCGCCCTCGTCCTGGATCGGCGCGGAGTTGCCCGGCACTTCTCCTTGGACTCTGCAGACTGGGCGGAAACAGCTCCGCTGTCGCGCTTCCGCCTCCGTGGGACGTCGCTGTACCAACTCGGCTCGACACCCGCAGGGCTCTTCGTCGACCGCTTCGATCTGGAGGTGGAGTGATGTCGTACGCCTGGAAATTCCTTGTCGTGTTTCTCGTCGCCTTCGCGGTTGCCGGTGCCGGCGCCGCGGGCGCGTACCACACTCAGTGGGTTGCGCAGAACTGCAACTACAACGCTCCGACACCGACGTCGTACATCACGCGGGACGGCTCGATCACCGTCGCGCTGTATGCGCGGAACGAGGGGTATCAGTGGGCGGGTGGCTGTTGGAACGACAACGACGTCGACGACTCGCCGGGCGACCGCAAGGAGAACGGAGGAACGGGCGGAGAGGGCGCCGACTGCTCCGGATTCACATTCAAGGTATGGCGCGAGACCGAGGACAAGAGCAGATGCGGCTTTCACCAATGGTGGCGGCTGAGGTACATCCACGGACCTATTTGGCCGAAACTTCATGGGCGCAGATGGCGCGCCCAATTATCCCTTGTCCAAGTCGGGCCGCGATCAAAATGGACGCCTTTGCAAGCGACCACCACATAGGGATGATCTATGACCCAATGCCGATGGCACAGACCAGATCATCGAGGCAAAAGGCGAGGACTATGGAACGAACGTCTGGACACGAACGTACAGAGGGAGCTCGAACTACAGCGGCGTCCGTCGCCTTGGCTGGAGCTCAGCCCTGACTCTTGGCAGGAGCGCCGCGGCCCCACACCGCGGCGCTCTCGTAGCTGATCCTTACTGGTGTGGCGGGCGTCTGGCCTGGCTTTTCGGCCGGGTGCGCCGACGGAGAAGTGACCCCCGACCGCCTGATGGATGGTCGAGCTGCGCCCCGCCTGTCAACCTCGAAGGTCAAGGGGCCGCGGTGATGACCAGGCGTCCGCGTTGAGCTTGACCGCCTCAACGCGGAACATTGCTGCACCTGTGTGCTCGAGCAGACACGGGACGTACGTCCAAGGGGCCATCGGTGGAGCGAGTCGGTGTCTGGTCGGAGACCGTGACTTTCGAAGACCTCGTTGAGCGTCTTCGTGCTGCGACAACAGCCCGGGTGGCGCGAAGAGAATCGTCCTTGGTGCGGAGCGCCTCCGGCCATTTCTCAGCGGGCGGCTCTGATCCACGGCTCAAATCGCCGCTGCGAGACGAAGGACGGCGAGCCGATGGGATTTGGGTGGATTGAGCCGCCGCACGAACGGGTATCTCGTCTTTGTCCAGCCCGGTTATGCCGAGGTTTACGAGGCGCCGGCGATTGCCGATTCGCGTCGCAACGACGCAAGGCTTCATACGAAGGATCCAAGCGATATTCGAGATGTCCGAGCACGATAAGGCCGGAAGGTTACTCCGCCTATAGGAGTCGAGCGCGTTGGTGGCCGGCTAGTGACCGAAGCGCGACGGTGAACGTCGCCCCTTCGACCGGAGCCGACACAACGGTCAGCGTTCCCCCGTGCGCCTCGACAATCGCACGCGCTACTGCGAGCCCGAGCCCCGATCCTGGGTTCCCGGCGTCCAACCGAACGCCGGCCTCGAAGATCCGCTCCTGCTCGTCGAACGGAATCCCGGATCCCTGATCTGCTACCGAGAGCAGCACGGCCGCCCCCGACGGCCGTGCGCGTACCAGCACCTCCTTCGAGGAGCCGGCGTGCCGGAGTGCATTGGACACGAGGCTGTCGAGCGCCTGCCGCAGACGAAGAGAGTCGGCGCGGAGCCGGGGCAGGTCGGAATCGATCTGCGCGCGCACGTTCCCTCCTCCGAGCATCGCCGCTGCAACCACCTCCTCGATGAGCCGCCCGATGTCGACCTCCTCCGGCCGTACCGAAGCGACCGTTGCATCGCTGACCAGGCGTTCGATTCCGCGACAAGCGGCGATGGCGAGGTCGACGAGGGGGCTACGCGCGGATGTCTCGAGCCGGTTGTTGCGACATGTCTCGGCGACGGCTGCAAGCGCGGCAACCGGACTCCGAACCTCGTGCACCAGTATGGCCAACCGCTCCCTGTCCGCCGTCGTCATGCGAATCGCTGATCGAGCTGGACGAGCGCCCATTCGCCTGCGTCTCGCAGCACCGGATCGTCGCCCTGCGCATACTGCTCGACCACGGGCACCAGCTCACGGCTTCCGATGTTGCCTGCGGCATGGAGCGCGTTTCTCTGCAGCCACCGCGGATCGTTACGCGGGACGTAGAGGCGATCGAACTCGGCGACGAGCTCGTCTCCGTCTCGTTCGAGCCAGTCCCTGAGCGAGACCGTGGGCACCGACTCGAGCGCGGGTGTGACGTGCTCGCGCCGCCGCTCGACCCCCCGGTTCCACGGACACACGTCCTGACAGATGTCACAGCCGTAGACGCTGTCCCCGAGCTCCGCCCGAAACTGTTCCGGAATCGGCGCCGGGGCTTGCGTCCAGTACGAGAGGCACTTCGTCGCGTCGAGCACACCCGGCTCGTCGAGGGCCCCGGTCGGGCACGCATCGATGCAGAGCCGGCACGAACCGCAGTCGAGAGCAAGCGGCACGTTCGGCTCGATCTCCACGTCCGTCACGAGCGTTCCGAGAACAACCCATGATCCGAACCGCCGCGTGATCGCCATCGTGTTCTTGCCGTAGAAGGCCACGCCGGCCCGCACCGCAGCCTCGCGATCGACGTGGTCGTTGGAGTCGACGAGAACCCGATACGTGCCACCTAGCCGGCGGCCGAGCTCCTCCAGACTGTCACGCAACGTCGCATACGCGTCGCGCCACGTGTAGCGAGGCAGCCGCCCCTCGTCAGGATCAGGCTCCGGCCCGTCCTCGTAGTAGCAGAGTGCTGCGGAAACGACACTCCGCGCCCCTTCCAGGAGCTGTTCCGGATGACAGGAGATCTCGGGACGCGCCATCGTGAAGCGCATCCCGGCGAAGAGCCCGCGTTCCTTGCGCTCGCGGATGTGCTGCTCGGTGTCCTCGTAGGGTGAGGCCACGGCTGCACCGAGGACGTCGAGCTCGAGATCCTCGGCCAGCCGAGTCAGCTCCGCCGCTGTCATGAGAGGATTCTGCCTCGTGAAGGCCGTTCGCATTCACGAGGACGGTGGTTCCGACGTTCTCCGCTACGAGGACGTTCCCGATCCCGAGCCTGGAGCCGGCGAAGTCCTGGTGGAGCTTCGAGCGGCGGGACTGAACCATCTCGATGTGTGGATACGAAAGGGCCTCCCCTCCGTTCCCAAGCCACGCATTCTCGGCGCGGATGCGGCGGGAGTCGTCGCTGCCCTCGGCGACGGCGTCGCGGGTTTCTCGGTCGGCGACCGCGTCGTCTCCAACCCCGGCATCGTCCACGGCGACCGCATCACGGTGATCGGGGAACACACCGACGGAACCTATTGCGAGCTGAAGGCGATCCCCTCGACACAGCTCTACCCGCTCGTCGAGGAGCTGTCATTCGAGGAAGGCGCTGCGTTCCCCCTGGTATTCGAGACGGCGTACCGCATGCTCGTGACCAAGGCGGCGCTGCGTGAAGGCGAGTGGGTGCTCATCTGGGGCATCGGGGGTGGCGTGGCCCTCGCGGCGCTGGAGCTTTGCCGTGCGCTAGGCGCCCGCACGATCGTTACCTCATCGAGCCAGAAGAAGCTCGAGCTCGCAAGCGGGCTGGGCGCAGATGTCGCGGTCAATCATGCGGAGGATGACGTCGTCGAGGCCGTGAAAGCGGCGACCGGCGGCGCCGGCGCGGACGTCGTGGTCGAGACCGTCGGCGAGGCGACCTGGGAACGCTCACTCGCCGCCGCGGCACGTGAAGCCCGCGTCGTCGTGTGCGGCGCAACCACCGGGCATAGTCCGCCCGCGCGCCTCTACCGCCTGTGGTGGAAGCAGCTCACGATCTACGGATCGACGATGGGAATGCCCTCGGACTTCGTGGGCGCATACGAGCTCATCAAGGAAGGCCGCGCACGAATCCACGTCGACAGCGTGTTTACGCTCGCCGACGCCGCTCGGGCCCACGAGCGCCTCGAGTCAGGCGCGCAGTTCGGGAAGATCGTTCTCAGGATCCCGGCGTAGAAGCGAATGAGGCCTGCCCGTGCGGCCGCCGAACGCGCGCGCCTTTCGGGATCTCGCGCGCCAGCTGGTCAGCCGAAGCCGAGGATGAACTT
The DNA here is from genome assembly GCA_963840705.1 of uncultured Actinomycetes bacterium. GTDB lineage: Bacteria > Actinomycetota > Thermoleophilia > Gaiellales > Gaiellaceae > GMQP-bins7. Next base: position 36,491 of record CAWIZT010000018.1, read on the forward strand.
CGCGTCGTCCGACATCCGGTCGGGTGTCCACGGCGGATCGAACGTGAGCTCGGCTTCGGCCTCCTCCACACCGGGGACGGACCGGGCCGCGTCGAGGATGCCGTCCGCGATCATGGCTCCCGCAGGGCATCCCATCGAAGTGAGGCTGTACAGGACCTTGACCTTGCCCGCGTCGACCTCGACGTCGTACATGAGGCCCAGCTCGACGATGTCCATCCCGAGCTCGGGATCCTCGACCTGGTGCAACGCTTCGACCACGTCGTCACGGGTGACCATGCGACCAGTGTACTCAGGGTGCCCCAGATCGAGAGTGCTCGCTCTACCTGACGCTGACGAGCTGGTCGGCGCGTCGCAGCACGAGATCCATGACGTCCCCGATCGCCCGGTCGAGTGAGTCGTTGACGATGACCGGCACGTCGTAGCGTCGAGCCCGCTCCACGAGGTAGTCCTGGATCTGCCGGATCTGCGGCAACGCGTCGAGGTACTTCTCGAGCGGGCGCAGTCCCTCGGTCGCGTAGTCGCGCACCCAGAAGTGGCTACGGTGGAGGTTCTCGTCTTCGATCGCGACCACGCACTGGACGACGAACGCTCCTGGGAACTCGGTCGCGATCATCCCGGGGACGAGATGGACACCCTCCAGGACGAGCGACCAGTGCTCGGTCGCCGCACGCTCGAGAGCGGCCTGAACGCCGACGACGACGTTTCTCGTCTGATCCAGGAAACCGAGAATCGCGGCATCGCCCGACTCCTCCTCCTCCGCGCGCGTCAGGGCAAGCCGCGCTTCGAAGCTCGAGTAGTGAACCGACGGCATGAACTCCTCGGAGAAGAAGGCCCGCATCGTCTGGCGGATGAAGTCCGTCGAGGTGACGCGCGTGATGCCGAGCCGGTGCGCGGCCTCGGTCGCGATCGTCGACTTGCCCGTGCCGGTCGCACCGCCGACGAGCAGGAGCAGCGGCTGCTCCAGCTGCTGGAGCGCGCTCAACCGCTTGAGACGGCCCACCGTGGTCGCCGCGTGCTCGTCACCGATCACGTCTGCGGCAAGCTCCCCGAGTCGATCGAGATCCAGAGTCGAGGCCCCGCGCTCGGCGAGGTCGCGATCGGCGCGATGCGCGATGAGATACGACCGTTCCGGATCGAGTCCGGTGACGACGAGCGCGCGGGCCATGAGCCCCTTCGAGAACGGAATCTCGCCGCCGAGCGGCAGTGGCGTGACGTGACGGCGTTCGCTCATACCTGTATTCGTGACATTTCCAGGACTATCTCGTCAAGGTCCGGATAACCCGAGAGCGGGACGACGTCGTTGGCCGCGAGCACGACCTCGGCCCCTTGCGCGAGACCGAACTCGGCTACGAGATCGATAGCGGCAGCCTTCAGCTCGATCAGGAACACGTCAGCAGAGAACTCTGCGAGCTCACCCCGGAGCGCAGCGCGATCCGCAAGGTTGCCCGAGATACGAACGACGTCTGCGCCGTGCTCAGCCTCGAGATGCTCCGCGATCACCTCGTGCGCGGCCGGCAGGGCGGTGCAGAAGTACGCGACCTTCCGTCCACGGACGTTTGTCGTCGGCCGCGGCCGAAGGATCGTCGGGACGACGTCGACCTCCGAGGAGACGACGGCCCTCACAGACTCGTAGGTCCGCTCCCACTCCGAGCCGTCCTCCGCCATCGTCAGGACGACGAGGTCGGCGAGGAGAAGACGAAAGGTGTTCAGATACCCGGCCGCGACGCCGGGGCTCTGATGGCCGCCGACGACTGTGATCGTCCGGTCGGCAGCGATCGGAGGCAGCGCCGCGCCGCTTCCGTCGAAGACGACGAGGTCGGGTTGGAGCCCGGTCGCCACCCGCGCGCCCTCGAGGACGTTCGACACGAAGACCGCGCCGGCGAGCCCGCCTCCACAGCGCCTGCAGCCCACCGTCTCGACACCCACAAGCGCAGCTGTCTCCAGATGGTCGGATGCCGCGTGACGTCCTGCTCGCGAGAGCGAAACGAGTGCGTCGAGCGTCGGCGCCACGCTGATCGTCTCGGGCTCCGCGGGCCCTCCCCTTCCCATCGCCACGACCACCACGCGGCTCTCCGTGGCCAGCAGACGGGCAACGTGCCCGGTAACTGCGGTCTTTCCGACACGCTTGCCCGTGCCGACGACCGCGATCGAAGGCAGCTCGAACTGCTCGAATCTCGGCGGCTCGAACCGGAAGTCCGCGCCGACGTACGGGATTCCGTGGACGAGCACGCGGCTTGCGAGGGCAAGGCGCTCGACCGGACCGAGCACGGGCTCATCGGAGAGATCGACGACGATCTCGGGTCGATAGCGCGCCAACGCCCCGTCGACGTCCTCGGCGAGCGGCACGCCGTAGTCCGCTCCGCCGCGAAGCTTCTCGGCCCCTCCGACGAGAACCGCTGCGACGAACTCGTAAGGAAGCTCCATGAGCGCGTCGCGGACGACGGGTGGATAGTGCTCCCCGTCGACGAGGGCGAGCGCCCTCACGTCTTGGCGGTGATCTCGTTCTCGATCCCGCCCGTGAACTTCGCGTACTCGAGCGTGTCGAGCGAGAAGGAGACGAGCTTGACCTCGCCGTGAAACGGATGCCTCCGCCAGATGTCGACCTTGCGGTCGGCGACCTCGATGACGTTGTAACAGGGCCTCGTGTTCCCGCGCAGACGGAGCGACGAGACGGTTCCCGCGTTCACGACGAACAGATCCTCCAGCCGCCAGACATACGGCACGTGCTTGTGTCCGGAGAGCACGAGGCGCACCCCTGATCGCTGCAGGCATTCGATGGCATCGCCCGCGTCGTACACGACGTTTCGCTCTCGCCCGGTGCCGGGCACCGGCAGCAGGTGATGGTGGAGCACGAAGATCTTGAGATCCGACGGCTCCTGGGAGAACTGCTCCTCGATCCAGAGATAGCGCCCCCTCCCGATCTGCCCGTGGTCGAGGTCGGGCTCGCTCGAGTCGATCGCGACGATGGCGACGCCGTCCTTGCGCAGCACGGAGTTGCGCTCGCCGAACATCTCCTCGAAGTGCACGTACCCGACATTGCGGGAGTCGTGGTTTCCGGGCACGACGACGATCGACTCGCAGTCGAGTCGATCCATGTACTCGCGGGCAGTGAGGTACTCGTGACGAAAGCCGAAGGTGGTGAGATCTCCCGAGCACACGACGACGTCGGGCCCGAGCTCGTTGATCTCGCCGATCGCGCGCTCCAGGAGGCTGACCTCGAAGTACGGGCCGCCACAGTGCAGATCGGAGATCTGGGCGATTCGGAAGGCGCCTGCGGAGCCCGACATGGCCACAGTGTACGAAGGGAGCAGCGTCCGAGGCGGTTGGTACCGTGGCCAAGGTGCGGGTTGAAAGTCCCGTTTTCCAGGCATATTGTGGCTCCAAGCCTCCGCAGTTCGCCAATCGGAGCGAACTCGAATGTGCCAAGATCCTCGACTTCTACGGCATCCGGTGGGATTACGAGCCGCGCTCGTTCGTCCTCGAGCGCGATGCCGAGGGCCGAGTCGTGAGTGCTTTCACGCCGGACTTCTACCTCCCGGATCAGAGTCTGTTCATCGAGGTCACGGTGATGAAGCAGTCACTCGTGACCCGCAAGAACCGCAAGCTTCGCGAGATCCGACGGCTCTATCCCGAAGTTCGGGTCAAGCTCTTCTACCGACGCGATATCGAGCGCCTTGCCCAGCGCCACCGGTTGCGCCTCGCTTCCTAGCAATGGAAGTGAACATCGCATCCGAGCACGGCGCGGTCGGTGCCGTCTACCTGACGCGCGAACAGATCGCGACCCGCGTCTCGGAGCTCGGCGAAGAGATCGCCCGTGACTACACGGGGCTCGGCCCGATCTTGATCGCGCCACTCAAGTCGAGCGTCGTCTTCCTGGCCGACCTCACGCGCACACTCCCCATTCCGCACACACTCGACCTCGTGGAGCTCGCCGCATACACCGGCTCAGGCGACGGCGGCGTGCGTCTGCTGAAGGACGTGGACTCGCCGCTCGAGGGTCGCCACGTGCTCATCGTCGAGGACGTGATCGACACGGGGCTGACGCTGCACTTCCTGTGCAGAACGCTCGCGCTTCGCAATCCGGCAAGCCTCGCGGCGGTGTCCCTCCTCGATCGCCCGTACCGGCGCCTCGTCGACGACCTGCCCCTCCGGTACATCGGGTTCACGGTTCCGGATGAGCTCTTCGCCGGCTACGGTCTCGGCCTGGACGAGCGCTGGCGCGCGTATCCGGACCTGCACTGCGTCATTCCGTCGGAGATCTCGGCCGCGCCGTCGGCCGAGGCTGCGGCCTAGAGATACAGCAACGGGTCGACGGCGACGCCGTTCACGCGCACCTCGAAGTGGAGGTGCGGGCCCGAGGAGTTGCCGGTGGAGCCGACGAGTGAGAGGGTCTCACCCTGGCTCACCTCCTGCCCAACGGCGACGAGGATGGCCGACGCGTGCGCGTATGCCGTCGCGAGACCGTCCCCATGATCGACGGCAACCAGGTTCCCGTACCCACCGAGCCAGCCCGCGTGGATGACGGTGCCGGAGGCGGCGGCCCAGATCGGCGTTCCGCTCGGTGCCGAGATGTCGATGCCCTCGTGCAGGCGGCCCCAGCGCATCCCGTAACCGCTGACGACAGCTCCGTTCACCGGCCAGATGAAGCCCGACGCGGAGGGCGTGCCGGTTCCGGTCGAACCCGCTCCCGCCTGGGCATCCCGAATCGCAGCAGCGAGGGACGCACTCTGCGCTGCGAGCGCCTCCACCTCCCGCAGGTATTCCTCCCGGGTGTCCCGCGAGCTCGCCAGAGCGCTCTGCTTGAGCCTGCGGGCTGCCGCGAGCGTGTCGCGATTCGACGCCAGCTCGTTCCGAACGGAGCGAGCCTCGTCGGTGCGCGCTGCGATCACCGACACGGTTGCCGCCGTCAGGCGCTGCGTACGCTCCGTCGCACGACGCTTCACCGCCGCTCGTCGCCGCGCCGTCTCCACCTGGCTCGCGATCCGCTGATCCTGGAGCCCGATCCGGTTCACGAACTCGTAGCCGTCGATCAGGTCGCCGAACGTGGTCGCCGAGACCAGCACCGAGAGCGCATCGGGCTCCTCCTCGATGTAGATCGCGCGGACGCGTTCTTCCAGGATCGCGACCGCACGACGGTACTCCTCCTGGAGCCGCTCGAGGCGTCGGGTCTGCGCGCCCAGGAGCACGGTGAGACGTTCGAGCCTGGCTTGCTCGGTCGCGAGCTCTGTCTCGAGGAGGTCGAGGCCTCCTTCGGCCCGCTCCACCGCCGACTGCGCGGCTCGGAGCTCGCTCACCACAGCCCCGAGCTGAGACGTGAGGACGCCCTCCTGCCCCTTTGCAGCCGAGATCTCCGCCTCGAGCTCGGCGATGCGCTGGTCGACCTGCGCTTTCTCCGCCTCCGGATCCTGGCCGGCCGCCGCGGCCGCGAACACGAGAGCAAGTGCGAGCCCGAGCAGGATCGGGAGTCGTCGCATGCTCACGAGGTTCGCTCGCCGGTCGGACGTCCCTCCCCGGCGACCTCTTCCACAGCCTGTGCGGCACCCTCCCGCTCGAGCTCCTGCAGCGCGCTCGCAGCCTCGCGACGGAGCGGCCCTATGAGCGTTCGGTAATCGTCGTCGGCGACCGTGCCGGTTCGATGATCGAACTCGAGCTCCTTGAGGGCGGCGAGAGCCCGGTCGCGCGTCTCGACGAGCTCCAGGCGACGCCGCTCACCGGCGTCGAGCTCGTCGAGGGCGTCGGACGCAGGCTCGGGCTCCCTAAGAAAAGGGAGCGCTACGGCGACGACACAGGCGACCGCGAGAAGCGCAGCGAGAACCAAGGCCAGCGTCAACGCGTCGCGGGAACGCCCAGCTCCCGCGTTCTCTCGACAAGACGGCGCTGCTCGCGCGCGTCGGGCCACAACGTGATGAGGGAACCGAGGAGGAAGACGAGCCCTGCGAGCCAGATCAGGTTCACGAGGGGCTTCACGAAAACGCGAAAGTACACTGCGCCGTCCGGGTCGATCTGCTCGGCGATGACGAACAGATCCTCACCTGTCAGCGGATCGCTGCGGATCCCGACCTCGTTCGAGACCTGATCCTCGATCGTGTACGCGTTCTTCCCGGCCTCGAGCGTCCCCAGGTCGCGGTCGCCGCGACTCACCGCGAGCTCCGCGCGAATCTCGGTCGCGTTTGCGGCGATGCGCTCGTCGAGCGTTCGGTACTCGAGCCGATAGTCGCCGACTTCCATCGACTGCCCACGCTCGAGCTTCGCCTCGGCCACGGTGTCGAACGCGCTGGATCCTGCGACTCCGATCGCCAGCAGCACGATCGCGGCATGGACGACATAGCCGCCATAACGGCGACGGTTCCGAGCGATCAGGGACGAAAACGCCCCGGGCCACGACGTCGCTCCGAGCGCCTTGCGGGCTCTGGTGCCACGTGCGAACTCGAGGATGATCGTGGCAATCACGAAGGACGCGAACGTGTACGCGATCAATCCGGGAATCGAGCTGCCGGCACCGAGCACGAGGAGGACGACCCCGGTCACCACGGCGACGCCCGTCGGCCATCGAAATGACGTCAGGAGGCTGTGAAGAGACGCTCGTCGCCAGGCGATGAGCGGCCCGACTCCCATGAGCAAGAGCAGCGGCAGACCGAAGGCACGCAGGAAGAAGTCGTAGTACTCGCGGCCGAGCACGACCGCCTCGCCGCGTACCGCCTCGGACAGCAACGGATACACGACGCCCCAGAAGATCGTCAGGCAGAGCGCCAGCAGGAGCAGATTGTTGTAGAGGAACGCGGCTTCACGCGAGATCGGCGACTCGAGCCGGGTCGGCGACCGGAGCCTCGGCAGGCGCCAGAAGACGAGCGCCAGGGACACGGTCACGACAACTCCGATGAATGCGAGAAACCACGGCCCGATCGAGCTCTGCGTGAACGAGTGAATCGAGTTGACGACGCCCGAGCGTGTCAGGAACGTGCCGAAGAGCGAAAGGGAGAAAGCGAGGAGAACCAGGAGGACGTTCCAGACGCGGAGCATGCCGCGCTTCTCCTGGATCATCACCGAGTGCAGGAACGCGGTTGCTGCGAGCCAGGGCATGAGCGCGGCGTTCTCGACCGGATCCCACGCGTAGTAGCCGCCCCAGCCGACCTCCTCGTAGGCCCAGTGCGCGCCCAGGAGCTGCCCGATGCCGAGCGCGGTCCAGGCCACGAGCGTCCAGCGGCGCGTCGCGACCAGCCAACGCTCGTCGGTGCGGCCCGAGATCAGCGCGCCGATGGCGAAGGCGAAGGGCACGGTGAGACCGACGTAGCCCAGATAGAGGAGCGGCGGGTGCGCGAGCATGTACGGGTTCTGCAGGCTCGGCGTCATCCCGAGGCCGTCCGCGGGCGCCGCCTGCGTCGCGAAGGGATTGGCGACCGCGACGAGGAGGAAGGCGAAGAACGTCGCGACCGCACCGAAGACCGGCACGACCCAGACGATCAGGTCACGCGCCCAGCCACGGTTCAAGCGAACCGCAGCAGCGCCAAAGCCGGTGAGGACGAGTAGCCAGAGCAGGAGAGAGCCCTCCTGTCCGCCCCAGAAGGCCGAGATGGTGTAGGCGGTCGGCAGCGCCTGGCTTGTGGTGCTCGCGACGTAGGTGAACGAGAAGTCGTTGCGAAGCAGCGCGGAGAACAGCACGGCCGAGGCGACGAGCGTCGAGCCGAAGGCGGCGAGCAGCGCGTTCTGTGCCGAGAACGCGAGCCGCCGGCGACCGAGGTGCGCCGCGGCGGCGCCCGCCACGAGCGCGTAGACGGACAGACCGAGGCTGACGACGAGGGCAGCGCGACCGAGCTCGGCCATCTGGATTTACGCTGGGTCGCCGCTCTGCTTGGGCGCGTACTTCGAGGGGCACTTCGTGATCATCGAGCCGGGCTCGGCGACGAAGGTCCCGTTCCGCAGCCGACCGTCGACCACGATGTGACGTCCGACCTTGAACAGGTCCGGGACCGATCCCGCATACCTGACCGGGACGGCACTTCCCGTCTTCTCGCCGATGTCGCGCAGTCGAAACGTCAAGCCCCGGGCGTGAGCGTCCCCGGCTACGGGACCAACGACCAGCCCCGCGAGCTGCACTTCACCTGTTCGACCCGCGAGCTCGCTGGGAGCAAGCGACGGGTTGCCACCTCCGGCTATCGAGGTGTACAGGAGAAAGACGGCGAGGACTGCAGCCACCGAGAGCGCGATCACGAGCCGCGCAGGACTAGCCGTGCGTGCCACACCGGGAGTCTAGCCCCGACGGCCGGGAAATCCGGTGAACAGGTGCTTACGCCGCGTCGCGCTCGGGCCAAGCCGACGTCGGAACGCGCCGCTCTGGGAGCCTGTAGCCATGCTCCATGCAGAGCTCGCCGCGGGACTCCTCGGTCAGCGCGTCGCAGTAGCCCTTGCCGTAGGCGGCGCGGATGAACGCGGCGACCACCTCGAGATTCCACTCTGATACGTCGACGGCCTCGCGCCAGAGATCGGAGATGCGCAGGTCGATGTCGAGCTCGAGCAGATCGATGCGAGAGGGCTCCCTGGACACGCTTCGAGCGTACGCAGGTGGTCGGACGGAATTGACGCCCTCAGCTCCCTAGGCCTCCTCGTCCCGCACGGTGAAGGGGAGTGTCCAGTCCTCGCGAGACGTATCGTCGATCGTGAGACGCCATTCGTAGCGTCCCGGCTCGAGCGGCAGTGGCGTCGAGTTCACCGCAACTGGGAAGTCGAGAGGCGTTCCTGGCTTGAGGCCTGGAGGCCGCCCGACTTCGAACTCCCCGCCGAACGCGACCGACTGCTCGGCGTCCTCGTCGTCCGTCTCGAGAACGACCTCCGCTCCGTCCGAGTCGACGAGCTCCACGGCGAACACGTGCATGGTGTTCGCCTGGTCCCACGGCACCTGGATCAGGAGGCCGATGCCGAAGGATGCGGGCTCGGGGCCCGTTTGCGACCAACCTCCTCCGACGATCGTGAGCTTGCCGTCCGACACGACTGCGTAGTCCGCAAGGAGCATCGTTGCCTTCACGCCCGAGAGCCAATCACATCGGCTACTAGCATGAGGGCGTGTCCACGAGGATCCGCGTCGGGCCTGCGCGCTTTCCTTCGCGTGAGTCGCCCGAGAAAGCGCTCGACATCCTTCTCGAACGCGGTTATACGGCCTGCGAGATCGACTTCGAGAGCGGCTTCTGGATGGACTACCCGTTCGCGGGGCGACTGGGCGAGCTCTCGCGAGAGCACGACATCGCACTGTCGGTACATGCGCCGCTCTTCGGGTTCATGGGCCACCTGGAGGCGAGCGGACGCAAGTTCACCTCCGCGGTGGGAGCGCTCGACCGCAGCGCGGGCATCGCCTCCGCCTGCGGCGCCGAGCTGGTGGTCTTCCACCCCGGATTCCTGCTCGGCCGAAGCCGCGAGGACGCGCTCGACGCGGTCGTCGAGCAGCTCGGGACGCTTCGAGAACGGCTCGAAGGCAAGGATCGCGCAGTGACGTTCGGCGTCGAGGTAATGGGGCGCGTGCGCGACCTCGGGTCGCTCGACGACGTCGTCGAGATCTCCAGACGGACGACCTGGGTGCGGCCGGTGCTCGACTTCGCGCACATGCACGCGACGAGCGACGGGGCGTTTCTCGCCGCAGAGCCGTTTACGGAGGCGCTTCGCGCGGTGGACGCGATTCTCGTGCCCGAAGCACCCTTTCACATCCACTTCTCGGACATTGCCTTCGCGAACCGCAACGAGACGAAGCACCTTTCCTACGGCGACGGGACGCTACGCGCCGATCCGCTCCGCGATGCGCTCGACGCGTTCGAGCGTCCGGCCACGGTCATCTCGGAGTCGCCTGACGAACGGTCGAGTCAGGCGATTCGCGCGGTGCTCGAGGGCATCGGCGTGAGCTCGGCCAAGCGCGCTTCGTAGGGACTCGCGCCGTTTCGGCCGGAGGTGCGCCGGAGGTCGACCATACGCGCCAGCGGCTCGAGCTCGAACACCTTGAACTCGCCTTCGCGCGCCAGCGCGAGAGCCGAGTCGAGAAGCTCTTCCGCCTCGGGGCCGCGTCCCTGAGCCGCCCGGACCGCTGCCAGCGCGGTGGCGGCCGCGACCCGGGCACTGGTGTCTCGAACGCCAGCGTTCGACCGAGCATCGAGAGCAAGCCGTTCCGCCTCGTCGATCTTCCCCAGATCTGCGAGCGTCTCGGCGAGGGCGGCCTGCTGGTCGGGGAGAACACCGAGATCGCCTCTCGTCTCGGTGATCCGGAGCGACTCCCGTTGCAGCTTCTCTGCACGCTTCAGATCTCCCTTCAAGCGTGCGATCCAGCCCAGCTTGGCCAGAGCCGCACCGACCGCTGGCTCGACGCCGAGCTCCGCCGAGCTCGCGCGCACCTCCTCGAAGAGCGTCTCCGCCGCGTCGAGCTCGCCCTTCAGCGTGAGGAACCACCCGTACGAAAGCGTTGCCCCGACTCGCGCGCGGACACTGCCGCTCTCGCCGGCAAGCTCCAGTGAGCGCGTCAGAAGAAGCTCGGCCTCGTCGAGCTCGAGCCGAAGGATGTGTGTCTGTGCAAGAAGCTGTGCCGCAATCGTCTGGAGGTCTTTGCGGCCGGCATCCAGTGCGATCACGTACGCCTGCTCCATGAAGCGGACCGAGTCCTCCATCTCTCCGAGCCAGCCTGCGGCATGCGCCCGAACGGAGAGCGCGTCGAAGAGGGCGACCGGGTCCTCCTTGCCGGCGAGGAGCTCGAGAGCGCTGTCGACGATCGCCTTTGCCTCCGTGCAGTCGCCGTGGCGCTTGAGCGTGGCCTCTCCGAGCGCGGTGAGCGCGAGCGCCTCGATGACCTGCTCTCCCTGCTCGTGCGCCTGGTCTCGAACCTTCGTCATCTCGACCTCGACGGCGGACCAGTCCTGCAGGCGCCAGGCTGCGCGCGCAGCGACGTAGCGAGCGCCGAGCGTCGGGCGAAGCTCGAGCGCGCGGAGTCCAAGACGGCGCGCAGTCGGATATGCCTCACGCGCAATTGCCCGCTTCGCGGCTTTCACGAGCGCGGCGCCAGTTTCCTGGGCGAGCTCCTCGGGCGGCGCGCCCTCGAGCTCGGTCAGGAACTCGACGGCCTGGTCGAGGTGGTACGCACGAATCTCGAGAAGCTCTTCGCCCGTTCGATCCGCGAGCCACTCGGCAAACCGAGCGTGATACTGAGCGCGGGCGAGCTTGGCGAGCCCTGCATAGGCAACCTCGCGAATGAGGAGGTGCTTGAACCGATACGCGGGCTCGCCCGAGATCGACGAGCGAGCTTCCCGCAGGACGAACTCCCGCTGCTGGAGATCTTCGAGCAACGCATCGATGTCCTCGACGTCCGGAGAGAGGTGCTCGAGCGCGCCCTTCCAGAACACCCGACCGACGACCGACCCGCGCTGGAGAAGCGTCTTGGCTGCAGCCGGCAGATGGTCGATGCGCGCCGCGATGAGCGCCTGCAGCGTGTCCGGAATGCGGTCCGGCGAACCGTTTCCGCTCCCACTCTCGACGAGCATGCGAATCGTCTCCTCGACGAACAGCGGGTTCCCCTCCGCTCGCTCGAGCACTTCCCGTGAAGGAGCCTTCAGCGGCTCGCCCGACACGCCGGCAAGCTGGGCGAGGAGCTTCTCCACGAGCAGCTCGCTCTCTTCCTCCGACAACGGCTCGAGCTCGATCGCGGTCGAACGGACGCGTCCTCCACCCCAGCCCGGCCGCTGCTCGAGAAGCTCGGGTCGCGCGAGGCAGATGACGAGAAGTGGAGCGCGGACCCAGTCCGCGAGGTGCTCGATCAGCTCGAGCAATGGTTCCTCTGCCCAGTGGATGTCCTCGAAGAAGAGGACGAGCGGCTGCACGTCGGCCAGCGTCACCATGATCTCGCGCGCTGCCCACGTGATCTCCTGCGAGCTCCGCTCGCCCTCGAGGGCTTCGAGCATGCCGGACGCGAGTCCGAGGACGTCCGCGACGGTCTCCTCCTCGCAGCACTCGCGGAGCTTCGCGAACGCCTCTTCGAGCGGGTCGTCGTCCGAGATCCCCGCAGCAGCCTTGATCATCTCGGCGAGCGGCCAGTAGGTGACGCCCTCTCCGTATGGCAGACAGCGACCGGAAAGGACGCTGGCGCGTTCGAGACCGTCCACGAACTCGCGGGCGAGCCGGCTCTTTCCGACGCCTGGCTCGCCGAAGATGGTGAAGAGGTGCGCGCGTCCGTCACGGACCGTGCGCGCGAACGTGTTCTCCAGCAGCTCGAGCTCGGCTTCGCGGCCGACGAGCGGGGCGCGTGGCCCCGTCGGGCGGGCAGGGCCGTCCACGGCATCGACCAAGCGCCACGCTCGCAGCGCAGATCCCATCCCCTTCAGCTCCAGGGGGCCGGCGTCCTCGACGACCAAGCTTGCACCTGCGAGGCGGTATGCGGTCGGCCCGATCAGGATCTCTCCCGGCCTCGCTGCCTGCTGGAGACGGGCAGCCAGGTTCACCGCCTCGCCCGTTGCAAACGTGGACTCGGAGTCCTCGACGACGAGCTCTCCGGCCTCGATGCCGATTCTCGCCTCGAGCCCGAGCTCGTCGATCGCCTGGCGCATGGAAAGAGCAGCCCGGGCGGCTCGCTCGGCATCGTCCTCGTGCGCCTGCGGAACGCCGAAGGCTGCCAGGACAGCGTCGCCGGCGAACTTCTCGACGATCCCTCCGTGCAGGGTGACGCAGTGGGAGACCTTGTCGAAGAACTGGTTCACACGACGCCGAACGACCTCCGGATCGGAGCCGGTGACCAGGCCCGTGGAGTTCACGAGATCGATGAACAGAACGGTGGCGAGCTTTCGCTCCATGACGTAAGTGTAGAAACGACGACGGAGGCGCGGGTCATCCCGCAGATGCTCGGCCTGTCCGCACTAGCATCAGCTCTGTGCTCGATCCCACCGTCTTCAAGGCCTACGACATCCGGGGCCTCTACGGCGACGAGCTCGACGAGGATGGAGCGCACCGCGTGGGACGCGCCTATGTCGAGCACTTCGAGCCTCGTGCGATCGCCGTAGGTCGCGACATGCGGGTTTCGTCACCTGCGATGGCTTCCGCGTTCATCGAGGGTGCTGCGGACGCCGGGGCGGACGTGCTGGACATTGGTCTCGTCGGGACGGAGATGGTGTACTTCGCCGTCGTCGAGCTCGGGCTCGACGGCGGGGCCTGCATCACGGCGTCCCACAACCCCAAGGAGTACACGGGGATGAAGATCGTCCGGCGTGGTGCGCTTCCTGTCGGCGGCGACTCCGGCTTGGCCGAGATCCGCGCTCTGGCCCTCGTCGGGTTCGGTCCGGTGCTGAATCGCGGGGACGTGCGCCAGGAGGACGTCTGGCCGGGCTTCGTGGAGAAGGTGCTGTCGTTCGTCGACCCGGCCTCGATTCGTCCGCTGAGAGTCGTCGTGGACGCGGCCAACGGCATGGCCGGAGTGATGCTTCCGCCAGTGCTCGAGCGGCTTCCGCAGCTCGAGGTCGTTCGCTGCTTCTTCGAGCCGGACGGGACATTCCCGAACCACGAGCCGAATCCGCTCCTGCCGGAGAACCGCGAGTTCATCGTGGCGAGGACGCAGGAGGAGGGCGCGGGGCTCGGGGTGGCCTTCGACGGAGACGCCGACCGCTGCTTCTTCGTCGACGACACCGGCGAGTTCGTTCCCGGGGACTTCGTCACGGCACTCCTCGCCGAGAGCATTCTCGAGCGCGAGCCGGGCGCGAAGGTCATCTACGACGTCCGCGCGAGCCGAGCCGTGCCAGAGACGATCGAGCGCGCTGGAGGCGTCCCGCTCGTCAACCGCGTGGGGCACGCGTTCATCAAGCAGCGCATGCGGAAGGAGGGCGCGGCCTTCGGCGGCGAGGTCTCGGCGCACTACTACTTCCGCGACTTCTCGCAGGCCGATTCGGGCGTCGTTCCGTTCCTGCTCATGGTCGAGCTCCTGTCGCGGCGAGGGAAGATGCTCTCGGATCTCCTCGCGCCCTTCCGCGAGCGCTTCTTCCTCACGGGGGAGATCAACACGCCCGTCGCGGACGTCCCCCTGAAGCTCCAGGAGCTGAAGGAGCGGTACACGGGAGAAGGTGGGCGGATCTCGCATCTGGACGGGCTCTCGGTCGACTTCGACGACTGGCACTTCAACGTGCGGCCCTCGAACACCGAGCCGCTGCTGCGCCTGAACCTCGAGGCTCTGTCGCACGAACGGATGGAGGCGAAGCGGGACTGAGGTGGTGGCGCTCATCCGCAGCTGACCCGGCGCGGAGGGTTCACCTCCGCGCCGGGTCACGTGCTCTCAGCCGGCGCGGCGGAAGAACACGCTGGAGGGATCGGTCCCGTGCGGCTGCGAGAAGAAGGGCGTGAAGGCATTCCCGACGCTCGCCAGTCCCTCGTAGTCGCCCGTGAAGAACCCGCCCGCGAAAGGCGCCTGGCGCATATCGAAGGAGACGTCCGTGAGCCGCTGCTCGTCCACCCAGTTCGCCTGGCTGAGGCACGCCGTCGGCGACGTCGGATGGCAGTGGACGACGAAGTAGTCCGTCAGCAGTGGAGTAGCGGAGGTGTTGTTTCGGAGGTCGTAGTACGTCACCGCGACGGTGCCGTTCGCCGACACATCCACAGATGCCGTGAAGGCCTGCTGATTCCCGACCGGAATCCCGCCGGGAGTCTTGTTGACCTTGATCGGCGACGACCACATGCGACCGCCGTCGAGCGATTGGGAGAACGCGATAGCGTCCGCCTGTCCGCCGTTGAAGCTCGCGTCCTGCCAGACCGCGTAGAGCCTGCCACTCACCGAATCGACCGCGATGTCCGGGATGATGGCCCCGTCGCGCACCGGATCGCCGCTCTCGGGATCGACCGCTCCGATTGCTCCCAGCCTGCCGACATCGAAGGGTCCCGGACCAGGTGTCGCCCTTGTCGGTCGAGCGAAGGACACGGATGAACCCGCCGCGGCGCTTCTTCGCGTTCTCGTTGTTGAACTCCGTGAAGATGTCGACCAGGTCGCCGTTCGGTTGGACGACGATCTGATTGCCGATCGTCTGGTCGCGCTGGCCCGGGTCGAAGATCTGCCTGGCGGGTTCCCACGTCACACCGGCGTTCGACGACCGCGCGAACCACGCCGGGCCGCTGAACGAGCTCGTGCGAAACGAAGCGACCACACTCGCGCGCTCGCTCCCCGGGAAGACCAGGCGATCCCAGACCGCGTAGACGTAACTCGCGTTCGTGGGGTCGGCGGTGATCGACTGCTTGTCGTTGAAGACCGTGGGAGCCGTGTCCCTGATCACGCGTACCGGAGCGCTCCACGTGAGACCGCCGTCCGTCGATCTCGAGGCCAGCAGCGCGTGGTCGAAGTCGAGGGTCGTGATCGGCGGCTGGAGGTCGTTGAACGAGAGGCTGAGCTGGTACGCGATCCCGGTCGGGCCGAACGTGACCCAGGGGTCGGTGGCGCGTTGGTAGTCCCCGCCGTTGGCGAGTGTGCCGCTCGTGCAGAGCGATGTCTTGAGCGCGTTCACGATCGTCCACGTCGCGCCTCCGTCCATGGAGACGCCCGCGACGTTCCCGCGCGATCCTCCGTTCGACCAGCGGTCCTGCTGCCACACGCCGACCATGTTCAGAGGATCCACTGGATTAACGTCGATCCAGGGCTCGACCTCGCTGTCCAGGAACACGGTGCCGGTCTGACCGGCGGCGCCGTCACAGGTGGCGGAAAACGGGCTCGCGCCCGATACCTGCACGAGCGGACCGAGTGTGAAGCTCGCCGCCGAGAGCCCCGTTACGGAGACGAGGCCGATGACGACCGCGGCGAAGGCCGTCGAGAGATGCCTGCGATGCATAGTCCCCTCCTATGCTCGGAAGAGATCCACGTTACTCCTCCTGCACGGGTCGCTACAAACAGCCCAGGCCGAGAGGCTTAGGATCGCGGGATGGACGATGGGCTCGAGCTCGGTCGTGTCACCGATCGCAGGCCGCCGTTCAAGTACTCGGCGCTGGCGCGCGTCTGGTTCTCGGACACGGATGCCCAGGGAATCGTGTACTACGGCCGGTACCTCCCCTACTTCGACCACGCGCGCACCGAGTACCACCGCCATCTCGCAAGTGCGCCGTTCTCGGAGGCGGGCGGCGACTTGGTCATGCGCGCGCTCGAGGTCGAGTACCACGCGCCCGCTCGTTTCGACGACCTGATCGAGGCGTTCGTCCGGGTCAGCCGCATCGGGACGACCAGCATGACCTATCAATGCGCGGCGTATCGGCTCCCCGACGAGGAGCTGATGGTCACGGCCGAGCTCACGGTCGTGCTCGTAGACCTCGCCGAGCGGAGGCCGGTACCGATCCCCGAGGTGATTCGCGAAACGGTCAAGGCGTTCGAGGGGCGCGACCTCGAGGCGTGAGCTCGCAGCCGAGCAGGGAGAGGAATGCCGCGCGCCCGCCAGACGGCGAGCGCGCGGCCCCCTTCCCTCTCCCCACACCTTTCTTTAGTCACGCGTTCGGGGGATGCAATCCCTCGAACGAGGTACCCCACCCAAACGGGGGATCTCCTCCCCCATTCGGGTGGTACCTCGTCAGGCTCGGGGCCTGGAGAACGGCGATTCGCCATGGTGGCGAAAACCGCCGTCGAAGTCCCGATCGGGCCCGAACGGGCCTCGACGGAGCTCGCCGTCGACGAGAGCCGTCGTACGCTCCTCGAGGTTCTGCTCGATCATGTCGGCGCGTTCCCTCGTGAGATTCCCTGCCGCAACCGCCGCATCGAGCTCCTTCTTGGCAGCATCGACCAGCGCCTGAACCAGACCGTCCACGGACTTCCCTGCGTCCTTCGCGAGGTCCGCGAGCGTCACTCCGCTCCGCAACTGCTCGCGCAGCTCAGCCTGCGTCAGCCCGAGATAAGACGCCGCCGTCTCGAGCCCGGCGAGCCGACCGAGGTGCTCATGGCCTCCGTCATGGCCAAGGCTGTGGAAGCGCCTGAAGCCGCCGAAGAGAAGCGGCGTCTCTCCCGACTCGATCCGCTCCTCGAGCTCCGCCCCCTGTTGCTCCGTGAGCCGGCCGGCTTCGACCGCCTCTCGAACGCGGTTCTTCAACGCCTGCTCGAGCGCCTCCTCGAGTGCGCTCGGCTCGATGCCGAGCTCCCCGGCAGCATCGTCGATGACCGCTTGGCTTTCGTCGTTCGCAGTACGCGCATCCGATGCTGCGATGGCGACCGTTGCGCCCAGCGCAACAGCGAGTACGAGCGCCACAGCCGAGCTTGCAACGAGCTTGATCCGTGTCTGCTTGTCCATGCTGCTGATGAGACCAGAGCCCTCTAAGAGCGGGCTGAGAGACTCTTAAGAGTCTCGCAGCCGGCCCGTCCTGCATTCGGATCACCCGGCCGTAGCGCTTCGCGATGTCGGAATCGTGCGTCACGACAACGACGGTCCTCCGGCCTTCCACGGAGAGCTGAAGGAGGAGCTCGATGATCTCGGAGCCCGTCTCCGAGTCGAGGTTCCCGGTCCGGCTCGTCTGCGAGCAGCACATGTGGCTCGTTCTTCAGCTAGAGGCAGCACGGCCGCCTGTGCGCGGTCGAGCCCGGTCGAGAGAGCGTTGATCGTGACTACAGAGTTGCGATTACCCCGACTGGGCTCTAGCGACAGCACACTCGCGCAGGCGAGCCGCGAAACACCGGCACATGCCTCGGGAACTTGGTGACCGTTTCACCGCGTTTCTTCCCGGTTACGATCGACGATTCCAGCGACCCGCGCTACCAGGAGGAGATTCGATGAGCGACAAGCCGAAGTGGAAGGTCACGCTTCTCGACGACATCGAGCGGCGCGGCAGAGACATCCCGGTGCGCGAGCACCTCGGGATCCACGCATTCGGAATCAACGCCTACACGCCCAGCGAGGATGGCACCCTGATCAGCGAGCACGACGAGTCCGGGTCTGGCCAGGAGGAGCTGTACATCGTGCTCGACGGGAATGCGACCTTCGAGCTCGACGGCGACACGGTCGACGCGCCCGCAGGGACGTTCGTGTTCGTTGGGCCGGAGTCGCGGCGGAAGGCGACCGGGGAAGGAACCGTCCTTGCCGTCGGCGCCACGCCCGGCGAGGCGTACCAGGGGGTCGACTGGGGTGAGGCGTGGCCATTCCACAGCGAGTCCATGAAGGCCTATGGCGAACAGCGCTACGCCGACGCGCTCGAAGCGGTCCGCGGTGCCCTCGAGCGCATGCCGGACCACGCGGGCTTGCATTACAACTACGCGTGCTTCGCAACGCTCGCGGGCGACACCAGCGACGACACGTTCGCCCACCTCCGCCGGTCCGTCGAGCTGTTACCGCGGTTCCGGGAAGACGCGCGCAGAGACGACGACTTTGCCGCCGTACGCGACGACCCGCGGTTCGAGGAGGCTCTTCGCTAAGAGCGCAGGTTCCACCTTCGACAAGCTGAGAACCAACGTCTGCCCACCTGCCGGGGGTGCCGCTAGTCGGTTTTCTGGTGCATTCCCGAACGCTGGCCCAGGCGGGATCCTGCGCCCGAACGACGAGCCCCAACCCGGGTGAGATCGTCCTGAAGGACGGCTACTAACCGGCTAAGAACGACGTCAGCCGACGGGGGCGGGCGGGCGTCGGAGTCGCAGCGTCATCCGCGTGCCTCCACCTTCGGCCCGCTCGGCTATGACATCGCCGCCGTGCGTGTCGGCGACCTGGCGGACGATCGCGAGCCCCAGGCCCGATCCCGGCATTCCGCGGGCGGAGCGGGCCCGGTAGAAGCGATCGAACACATACGGAAGATCCTCGTCAGCAATTCCGGGGCCGTGATCCCGAACCGAAACCTGCCCTTCCCGAACGTCGACCTCGATCTGGGTGCCCGGCGGGCTCCACTTGGCCGCGTTGTCGATGAGGTTGCCGATCGCGCGGTCGATCGTCGCGGACACACCGTGCACGACGGAATGCTCGAGGTTCGCCTTGACGGCCACGCTCGGTCGGTTCCTCTGCGTGCGCTCGATGGCGTCGGCAGCGACGAGATCCAGGCGAACGTCCTCCGACGAGGCAGTCTGCTGCTCGGCACGGGCGAGCTCGATCAACCCCGCGATGAGCGTCGTCATCTCGCCGAGCTGCTCCACGACGTCGGAGAGAAGCCGGCTGCGCTCGTCCGCCGGGAGGGCGCGGTTCCCCGCGAGCACCTCGATGTTGGTGCGGAGGCTCGTGAGCGGCGTGCGCAACTCGTGTGACGCGTCGGCCACGAGCTGTCGCTGGGAACGATTGGAGTCCTCCAGGCCGGCAAGCATCGTGTTGAAGCTCCCGGCCAGACGACTGAGCTCGTCGCGCCCACGCAGCTCGATGCGCTCGGAGAGATCACCCGTTTCCGTGACGCGCTCGGCAGCCTCCGTCAACCGTCGGACCGGCGCGAGCGCAGCGCGCGAGACGACGAGCCCGAGTGCCGCCGCGATCCCGATTCCGGAGAGCGCGATGACGATCAGGAACAGCCGGATACGAGCGAGAGCTGCATCCATCTCCGTCAACGGATGCGCGATCTGAACCGCATACCCAGGCCCGTAGGCGACGGAGAGCACTCTCACATGCTTCCCCTCGACGGTCGTCTCCGAGCTGACGGATTCCCCGCGCGAGCCCGCGCGAGCCAGTGCGAGCACCTCGTCCGACACGGGAAGCTCGATGTTCTCGTAGGGCTGCCGCAGCGTGTCTCCGTCTGACTTGACGAGCTGGACGAGCGTGTTCGGCTCGCCGAAGCCCGGCCGAATCCCGAGAAAGGACTCACCGCTCCGCAGCGGAATCTCGGCAAGCGGAATGCGAGAGATCTCCTGTGCGCGCTCCTCCAGCGTGTCGTCGATCTGTGACCTGAGCTCGCCGCGCACCACGAAGAACACGACAACCGACGCGACTACGACCGCCAGGGCGACCGCCGCCGCGGCCCCGATCGCGATGCGCGCCCGAAAGCTCATCTCGCGCGCAGTGCGTACCCCACACCGCGCACCGTATGGATGAGGCGCGGCTTGTCGCCCAGCTCGGTCTTCCGTCGCAGGTAGCCGATGTAGACGTCGAGCGAGTTCGAGGTCGGCCCGAAGTCGTATCCCCACACGCGCTCGAAGATGACAGAGCGAGTGAGAACCTGTCGAGGGTTGCGAAGGAAGAGCTCGAGGAGCGCGAACTCCGTTCGGGTGAGGTCGATCAGATCACCTGCTCGCCGAACCTCGCGTGTACCAGGATCGAGCGCGAGATCGGCGAAGCGGAGGGTGTCTGTCGCACCGTCGCCGTTTCCGAGCCTCCTCAAGAGCGCCCGCAAGCGAGCCAACAGCTCCGCGAGCGCGAACGGCTTCGGCAGGTAATCGTCCGCGCCCGCGTCCAGCCCGGCAACGCGGCTGTCGACCTCGGCGCGAGCGGTCAGCATCAGCACCGGGATCTCGTTGCCGGAGCGTCGGAGACGCCGGCACACCTCGAGCCCGTCGGCACCGGGCATGAGGATATCGAGGATGACCGCGTCCGGCTGGGGATCGAGCTCGAGGCGGCGAAGCGCCTGCTCACCGTCCTCGGCGAGCTCGACGCCGTACCCCTCGAGCTCCAGCGCCCGTCGCAGCGAGTCGCGCACGGCTCGCTCGTCGTCCACGACAAGGATCTCCATCGAGCGCATTGTGCGCACTGGCAGTGACGCGAGGAGCGGGTCTTAGCGACTTCTTAGGCGGCTCTCAGCGACGGCTTAGTGGCTCCGGCTGCTATTGCTCTACCTCTACACGAAAGGACGCCTCGTGAACTCCAGCCGCAGCCGCACTCCCCTGTTCCTCGCCGGGCTCATCGCCGCCCTCGGCCTCGGCGCCGGCGCCGGTGCGGCTGCCTATGCGGTGCTCTCCGACGAATCCACGACGGTCGTCCGGCAGGTAAGCGTCGCCGACTCGGAGCCTGCCGCGACCGCGGAAGGTCTCTCCATCGCCTCGATCTACCAACGCTCCTACAAAGCGGTGGTCGAGATCGCCGCTACTGCAACGGAGTTCAGCGGGTCGCAGTCGGCTCAGGGCTCGGGGTTCATCTTCGACGAGGCGGGTCACATCGTCACGAACCAGCACGTCGTGGAGGGCGCGAGCTCGATCACCGTTCGCTTCTGGGATGGCTCCACGCGCAGGGCGCGGCTGGTGGGCACCGATCCCTCGACCGACCTCGCGGTGATCGACGTCAACACGCCCGCGTCGTTCCTCGCGCCGCTCCGCCTGGGTGATTCGAGCGGCGTAGACGTCGGAGAAGGCGTCATCGCTCTGGGAAGCCCCTTCGGGCTCGAGGGAACGGTGACGAGCGGCATCGTGAGCGCGCTCCATCGCCAGATGACAGCCCCGAACAACTTCACGATCAACGACTCGATCCAGACGGACGCGGCCATCAACCATGGGAACTCCGGGGGCCCGCTCCTCGACCAGCAAGGCCGGGTCATCGGCGTCAATGCGCAGATCGAGAGCGAGTCGGGTGGCTCGGACGGCGTCGGGTTCGCCATTCCGTCGAACACCGTGCGCTCGATCGTCTCTCAGCTCATCGCGACCGGCGAGGCCGAGCACGCCTACCTCGGAGTCGAGATGATCGGCGTTGCGGACGGAGTCGCCGTCACCGACGTACGAAGCGGCACTCCCGCAGAGAAGGCCGGTCTGCGCGAGGCAACGGACACTCGGACGGTCGACGGCCAGCAGGTTCCGAGCGGCGGCGACGTGATCGTCGAACTCGACGGCAACCCGATCTCGAGCTCCGCCGAGCTGCAAAGCGCGGTGGACGCGAGGCAACCTGGAGACTCGATCTCGATCACCGTCGTTCGCAACGGGAACCGGCGGACGCTCGAGGTCACGCTCGGCAAGCGTCCGGAACGGGTTCCGTAGTGGCCGAGGGCTGGCAGAGCCTTCGTCTCGACGAGATCGATCCGATCCCCGTCGTCGACGGAACGCTCCTCTGGCGCCCCGTGCGACGGACGCTCGACATCGGCGCCTTCGGAATCAACGCGTACATCGCACCGAACGCCGGTGACGACGTCGTCGAAGAGCACACCGAGGACACGTATCAGCACGAGGAGGTCTACGTGGTGCTCACGGGCCGTGCGACGTTCACGCTGGGGGAGGAGACACTCGACGCCCCCGCCGGGACGGTGGTCTTCATCCGTGACCCGGCGGTAAAGCGGCACGCTCGTGCAGAGGAGCCCGACACGTCCGTGCTCGCGGTCGGCGGCCCGCGCAACGAGGCGTACGAGCCTTCGCCGTGGGAGGAGTCCTTCGCGGCGGAGCGGCATCGGGGGGGCGGCGATTACGAGGCCATGGCAGCGGACATCGCAAAGGGTCTCGAGCAGCACCCAGACGATCCGGCGCTGCTCTACAACCTCGGCTGCGCTGAAGCGCTCGCAGGCCGGCCAGAGGAGGCGCTCGAGCACGTGCGTCGCGCGCTCGAGCTCAAGCCCGAGTGGGCGGACATGGCCGGTAAGGACGACGATCTCGTCACCGTGCGCCCGCTTCCCGGCTGGCCGCAGGGCGACTGACGGTCTGCGGTCAGGCTCAGCCGAACCGCAGCCGGATCAGGAGGGCGTCACGCGATACGCGTCGAACACGGCGTCGAGGTTCCGTAACGCGGCGAGGAGCGAGCGGAGTTCCTTCACGTCCCCCACCTCGGCCGTGTACCAGTTGCGCGCCATCCCGTCCTCGACCGAGCCGCCGTAGGAGACGATGTTGGCGCCGTGCTCGGCAAAGGTTCGGGCGACGTCCTCGAGGAGCCGCGAGCGGTCCCAGGCGTCGACGGCGATCTGCACGAGAAAGCTGGCCGACGCGCCTCCCTCCCATTCGACGACGGTGAACCGCTCCGGGTTTCGCTGGAGGGCCTTCACGTTCGGGCAATCGTCCCGGTGCACCGTGATCCCGCGCCCGAGCGAGATGTAGCCGAGGACAGGGTCGCCCGGCACGGGGGTGCAGCACTTGGCGAGTCGGACGAGCACGTCCTCGACGCCCGGGACGGTGATCCCGAGCCGGTTCGAGGAGACCGCCGTCCTGGCGCGCGAGGGCTTCGTCGTGATGGCTGGTTCCGCGGCAACCTCGTCGGTCTTCAGCCGCTGGATGACCTTGTTGACGATCTGACCCGGCTGGAGCTTCCCCGCACCGAGTGCGACGTAAAAGTCTTCCGCCTTCTTGAAGCCGGTCTCGCGGATCACCTGGGCGAGCACGCTCGAGCCCTGGAGCTTCCGGTAGGGGAGCTTCTGCGCCTTCAGCGCCTGGTCGAGGAGCTCGCGCCCCTTCGCCTCCGTCTCTCCGCGTGTCTCGCGCTGGTACCACTGCCTGATCTTGTTGCGGGCACGGGAAGACCTCGCCACGGCAAGCCAATCGCGTGACGGGCCACGGCCGGTCTTCGAGGTGAGGATCTCGACGAACTCCCCGTTCGACAGCCGGAAGTGGAGCGGGACGATTCGGCCGTTCACCTTGGCGCCCACGGTTCTGTGCCCTACATCGGTGTGCACCGCATAGGCGAAGTCGATCGGCGTGGCGCCCGAAGGCAGCACCTTCACCTCGCCCTTCGGGGTGAAGACGTACACCTCGTCCGAGAACAGGTCGGTGCGGAGCGTCCGCATGTACTCGCTCGGGTCCTGCTCGTCCTGCTGCGAGTCCATGAGCGACTTGACCCACACCAGCCACTCGTCGTCGGCTTTCGCGCCTGCGCGCCTGCGCTTGTACAGCCAGTGCGCGGCGACCCCGTACTCCGCCTCCTCGTGCATCTGGCGCGTCCGCACCTGGATCTCGAGCGGCCGGCCCTCCGGCCCGATGACCGTCGTGTGCAAGGAGCGGTAGCGGTTCAGCTTGGGCATGGCGATGAAGTCCTTGAACCGCCCCGGCATGGGCTTCCAGAGGGAATGGATCAGCCCGAGCGCCGCGTAGCAGTCGCGTGTCCCGTCCTCCGCGGTCCGCTCGCAGACGACCCGCATGGCGGTCAGGTCGTAGATCTCGTTGAACTCGCGGCCCCGCTTGGCCATCTTGTCGTAGATCGAATAGAAGTGCTTCGCGCGGGCGGTGATCTCCGCGGGCACGTCCGCCTTCCGAAGCTCTTCACCCAGGACGTCTCCGGCCTTCTCCGCCTGCGCGTCGCGATCGGCCCGCTGGTCGGCGACCATGGCCTTGATCTCCGAGTACTTCCGCGGATGGAGCGTCTGGAACGCGAGATCCTCGAGCTCCCACTTGAGTGCGTGGATCCCGAGCCGGTGTGCGAGCGGCGCGTACACCTCGAGCGTCTCGCGTGCCTTCTGGGCCTGCTTCGGCCTCGTCTGGTACTCGATCGTCCGCATGTTGTGGAGGCGGTCGGCGAGCTTGATCAGGATGACGCGAACGTCCTGTGCCATCGCGACGATCATCTTGCGGTAGTTCTCCGCCTCCGCCTGCTCGCGGCTCTGGAAGCTGATCCTGGTCAGCTTCGTGACGCCTTCCACGAGCTGCGCGACCTCGGCGCCGAACTCCGCCTTGACTTCCTCGAGGTCCGCGCCCGTGTCCTCCACGACGTCGTGGAGGAGCGCAGCCGCGATCGTCTGCTCGTCCAGGTGGAGCTCGGCGCAGATGCGCGCGACACCCAGCGGGTGGTGGATGAACTCCTCGCCGGAGCGCCGCGTCTGGCCTTGATGGGCTCGTTCGGCGAAATCGAAGGCCCGACGGAGGAGGTCTCTGTCGACCTCCGGGTTGTACGCCTCGACCTCGGCGATCAGCTCGTCGACGAGGTGCTCGTGATGTCGCCTGGCATCGAGGACGGTCATGGTTTCAGTGTACTGAGCACCGTTTGCGCGTCCTTTCTCGCGCAGAGGAACGCGTCGGCGAGCGTTGAACTCGGAGTTTCCATGAGCCCGATTCGTCGTTGGTTCCGGCAAAGACTCGCGCGCAGGCTTGCGGTCGCCATGCGAGACGCGCTCGCTCCGCTTCCGTAATTACGCCGCCCTCGGAAGGGCCACCGCCTCGCGCTCGAGCAGGGCGCGGAACGTCTCCGATTCGAGCAGCTGCCTGCGGCGACGTCCGCCATCGGCGTCGAGGCCGAGCTCGCTGAAGACGCTCCGAGCCTCGGGTGTCCAGGAGCCTTCACCTGCACGCCACAGGTCGGCGAGACGCTGGCGGAGCGCTTCGTAGCCCTCCGAGGTGTCGAAGAGCCGACGCACGACGAGCTGCGGAGCGACGGTGCCGTTCCACCGGTTCTCCTTCAGCCGGCAGGCGACGTCGAAGAGGCCGGTCGCGCGAATCCGGTCGAGCTGGGAGCCCTGGCCGAAGGCGATCGCGGTCCCTGCGTCCCGACCGTTCTGGCGCACGCGGAAGCGCAGGTGCTTGCCCTCGCCCACCGTTGCCGGCGCGAACGGCTGTGCGGCGGGTACGAGCAGCGTCACGTCGGGGTTTCCGAGCCCGAACGGAGCGAGCCGGTCGAGCTCCTGCGCGAGCGGAAGCGTGAGCTCCTCGGCCGAGACGACGGCATCCACGGTCGTCACCTGGTGAAGGTCCTCGTCGGCAAGAGTCGCGTCCGCGTCGGCGGCGAACGCCTCGGCGAACGCCTCGATGCTCGTTTCCTCGAGCGAGAGGCCCGCGGCCGCACGATGGCCTCCAAAACGCTCCAGATGCGCTGAGCAGTTGGCCAGCGCCCCGTGCAGGTCGAAACGCGACACCGACCGACCGGAGCCCTTCCATCCATCCTGGGAGCGGGTGATGAGGACAACGGGCCGACTGAACCTCTCCACCAGGCGGGAAGCCACGATGCCGATGACGCCTTCGTGCCAATCCTCGTGCCAGAGGACGTAGCCCCGCCGCATGCGCTTCTGCTCGGGAAGCGCCTCCACGAGCGCGGTTGCCTCGCGCAGGATCCGGTCCTCGATTGCTTGGCGATCGCGATTCAGCTCCTCGAGGTCGGTGGCGAGCTTCCGGGCCTCGTCTGGGTCGGCGGTCAGGATCAGCTCGAGGGCGGCGTCGGGTCGCCCCAGTCGCCCCGCGGCGTTGATCCGAGGGGCGAGCCGGAAACCGACCGCGCTCGCGTCGACCGCAGCCGGATCGACGTGTGCGCTTCTCATCAGCGCCTGCAAGCCCGGCCGCCGCGTACACGCGAGCTCACGCAGGCCGGCGGAGGCAAGCGCACGGTTCTCGTCGACGAGCGGGACGACGTCGGCGATCGTGGCCAGTGCGACTAGATCGAGGTTGTGTCTCAGCGCGGGATGCTCCGGGCCGAGGAGCGCCTCGCCGAGCTTGTACACGACACCCGTGCCGCAGAGCCCGGGAAATGGGTACGGGAAGGTATGCGCGGAGGGGCGCATGGTTGCGACGACCGGGCAGTCGGGAAAAGTCTCCCCCGGCCGGTGATGATCGGTGATCACGACCTCGAGACCACGAGTCTTCGCCTCGGCCACCTCCTGGATGGCGGTGATCCCACAGTCGACCGTGAGCACGAGCCCGACGCCGTCGTCGGCCAGCCTGGCGAGCGTCGCGCTGGACACGCCATAGCCCTCCTCGAAACGGCTGGGAAGGTGCCAGACCACGTCCGCTCCGAGCTCACGGAGGAAAATGACGCCCAGCGCGGTCGCGCAGATCCCGTCCACGTCGTAGTCCCCGTGCACACAGATGCGCGTCCCTGCCTCGATCGCAGCCCGAATGCGTTCGACCGCGCCGGCCATGTCGCCGAGGAGAAACGGATCGTGACCCGGAAGCTCGGCGTCGAGGAAGCGACGGGCCAGCTCAGGGTCGTCGTAGCCGCGCCGCGCGAGCACCGCAGCCGTCACCTCGTTGAGCTCCAGCGCCCGCGAGAGCGCCGCCGCTTTCTCGAGATCGAGCGGCCCGATCGACCAGATGCCCGTCACCGTGTTGACGGTACGGACGCCGCCGGACGGCTACGCCCCCGGTCGCGATCAGGGTCGCGACGGTCCGACTACGTCTGACGTCCCGCGTGCCGTCGTCGCTGGAGCGCATCCAGCACGATCTTGACCCAGAGGAGGACGAGGCCGATGGTCACGCCGACGACGACCATCGCGATCGGCGTCACGTACGCCATCTGCTCGAGTGTGTACTTCGTCACGGCCGCTCCGACCAGCCAGACGACGAGTACGACAACGGCCATCAGGGCCCAAAGACGCTTGTCCATCACATCCCGAAGCCTAGATACCCTGGCCGAAGTGCTCGCAGCCAACTACCGCTCCGGCGACGACTTCGTGGTCGAGTTCCTCGGTCATCGCTTCGAGTTCAGCTCCGACGACTTCGCGGAGCGGGTCACGGCAGCTGCGGTGCGGCTCGAGCTCGTCGCCTCGAACGACCTGGACTCGGACGAGGCGGGAGATCTCGTCGAGCTCGTCGCCGACGGCCGGATCGTGGAGCCGCGCAGCGGGCTCGGAATCTATCTCGTCCGGCACTGGGAGCACGTGTCGCTCGTGCGGCAGGAGTCGCTCGTGTACTGGCTGCGCAAGCTCGTTTTCCGGGGCGCATGGCTCGACCACCGGGTCAAGGAGGGTCTCTTGGACGTGTCTTGGGAGGACGACACCGGCGACTTCGGCTACGCGGAGCCGAAGGGGGGTCGGACCCTGCTCGAGCTGGCCCCTGTTCCCTCGTGGCGCGAGCTCCAGTACCGGGGATGAGAACGCCCGGTGACTGTCACCGCAGGTGACCGTCACCCGCTTCGCTCTCGAGACGCCTTAGACCTCGCCCGGCGTGAACCCGACGAGCCGCTCGGGGTCCGGCGCCGAGATCTCGATCGCCTTCACCGCGCCGATCGGGACGATCACGTGGCGGGGCTCCTCTCCGTCGAGACGGTGCGGGATGAACGAGAAGAATCCGAAGCCGGGCTCGGCTGCCATCGCCGCGACGAGATACCCCGAGCCGTCGGCCAGCTCGATCCGCAGCTCCGCCTGCTCGAGCGCGTGCTCCTGAGCGAACTCGGCGGCCATGCGGGTGACACGGCCGACGAACTCGTCGAGCGGTCCTGCCATTCCCGGCGTCCAGATGTGAGGCGCGGCCGTCAAAAGAGCCCGTCCGAAGCCGAAGCCGACGACGCGCCGATGTGCTCGCGACCGAGCGCCGTGATCACGCGTCCGCGCGGTGTCCGTTGGATGAAGCCGAGCTGGAGCAGGAACGGCTCGTAGACGTCCTCGATCGTGTCGGGCTCCTCCCCGAGCGACACGGCCAGAGTCGAAAGTCCCACGGGTCCGCCTCCGAACTTGTGCGCGATCGCCGACAACAGGTCGCGATCGGTGCGCTCGAGACCGGCGTCGTCGACCTCCAGCAGCTCGAGCGCCTCGCGGGCGATGTCGAGCGTCACAGCGCCGGCATGACGCACCTGAGCGACGTCGCGGATGCGCCTGAGAATCCTGTTCGCCACCCGCGGCGTACCGCGGGCGCGGCCGGCGATCTCCTCGCCGGCGGCATCCTCGATCTCGACGCCGAGAATGCGCGCCGAGCGGCCAACGATGGACGCGAGCTCGGCGGGCTCGTAGTAGCCGAGGCGGAAGGTCATCCCGAAGCGGTCTCGAAGCGGCGTCGTCAAGAGGCCGGTGCGCGTGGTCGCCCCGACGAGTGTGAACGGCGGCAGATCGAGCGTCAGCGTGCGGGCGCCCGCCCCCTGGCCGACGATGATGTCGAGGCGAAAGTCTTCGAGCGCCGGATACAGGATCTCCTCGATCGCCCGGTTGACACGATGGATCTCGTCGATGAAGAGGACGTCGCGGTCCTGCAGGCCGGTGAGGATCGCAGCCATGTCTCCCTTGCGCTCGAGTGCGGGGCCGGCGATCGTGCGGATGCCGACACCGAGCTCCTCTCGGATGATGGTCGCGAGCGTCGTCTTGCCGAGACCGGGCGGGCCGACGAGCAGGACGTGGTCCAGTGCGTCTCCACGTTCTCGCGCCGCCTGGAGCGCGATCTCGAGCTGCTCCTTCGTACGCTCCTGGCCGACGAAGTCGTCGAGCCTGCGGGGCCGAAGCGACTGCTCGACCTCCTCGTCGCCCTCCTGGAGCACCGGCGCCAGGAACTGGCTGCTCATGCGGCGCTTCTCAGCGCGTCGCGCACGCGTTCCTCGGCCGGGAGCTCCGGATCGATGCGGCGCCAAGCGCCTGCTCGGCCTCGATGATCGAGAATACCCGAGCTCGACCAGCGCGTCGCGTGCGACGAGCATGCGCCGAAGTCGGGGCCGCCGTCGACGACGGAAGCGGCACGATGTCCTCAGCTCGCGAGCTTCCCTCGAGCTCCAAGACGATGCGCTCGGCCGTCTTCTTGCCGATCCCTGGGATCACTTGGAATCGCGCGGGATCGCGGAGCGCGATCGCCCGGCGCAGCTCCGAGGGCGGCGCGCTCGAGACCACCGCGAGTGCGACCTTCGGGCCGATGCCGCTCACGCCCAGCAGGTGCAGGAACAGCTCCCGTTCGGCTGGCTCCGCGAAGCCGTACAGCTGCAGGGCGTCCTCGCGGACGTGCAGGTACGTCTCGAGCGTCACCTCGGTGGCATCCGCTGCGCGGCGAAGCGCGCTCGGGGTCGCCGCCACGAGGTAGCCGACGCCGCCGACGTCGAGCACGAGGCCGTCCGGCGTGCGTCCTGCGGGAACGCCACGAAGACGCGAGATCATCCTGCTGCCTCGAGAAGCGGCGGCGCCAGCGCGTGACAGATGGCCACGGCGAGCGCGTCGGCGGCGTGCGTCGAACCGGGCTCGGAGTCGAGGTTGAGGATGAGCTTGACCATCCGTTGCATCTGTCCCTTCTCGGCCCGCCCGTATCCGCAGACCGCTTGCTTGACCCGTGCGGGCGCGTACTCGGCGCACTCGACCCCGACGGACGCGGCCGCGACGAGAACGGCGCCCCGCGCCTGACCGACGGAGAGCGCGATGCGGGCGTCGGCACCCACGAAGGACTCCTCGAGCGCGACGGCGTCCGGCTCGTGCTCCGCAATGAGCTCCTGCACGCCCGCGAAGATCGCCAGCAGCCTGGCGTGCGGACGCTCGCGCGCGGACGTCCGCCAGTGGCCTGAGACCACCGCCCGGAGGCGGCCGTCGCTTCCGTGGACGATCCCGTACCCGCATGCAGCCGTCCCTGGGTCGATGCCGAGGACCTTCACGGAGAAAAGGTATGCAGGCCCTCGGACGTTTCTCTAAGAGGCGTGCGGTATCAGCCGGTGCAGTTCTCGGTCGTCCACTCGGAAATGCTCTGGGACGCCGCCGAGACCTCCTGCTGATCCAGCGAGGCAATGGCTTGCTGCAGCTTCAAGAGCGCTTCCGGATCCGGTGTCTCGCCCGCATCGACCTGGAGCTCGGGCAGGATCTCGGCCAACTCTTCCCAGGCATCGGCGAGAACCTGGAAGTCCGCGCGGATCTCCTCCGGGGCGTTCTCTGCAAACTCGTCGAAGAACGTCGAGACGTCGTCGTAGTCCTCGTCCGACGGAGTAGCAGCGCCGAAGGCCTGACTCAGCTGCGTGCTCGCCTCGACGAGATCGGCGCACTCCTCCGAGGCGAGGGGATCGAAGTCGCCGCTGTCGTCGTCCGTCGTCTCCTCCGTGGTCGTCTCGTCCGTCGTGGTGTCATCGGTCGTCGTGTCGGTCAGCGTGGTTGTGTCGCTCGCCGCCTCGTCGTCCCCGCCGCAGCCGGCGCCGACCAGCACCAGGGCGAGGAAGGCCACGGCGATCGCGAGCCAGCGCATCGCGCGACCCTACCAAGGTCCTACGCGAGGTGGTCCGAGAAGAAGCCGACGATCGCGTCATAGCAGCGAACCCGGTTCGGCAGCTTCAAGACGTCGTGACCCTCGTCCTCGAAGACGAGGTAGTCGACCTGTTTCCCCATGCCCCGCAGCCCGTCCGTGAGGTCACGCGACTCCTGCTCGACAACGCGGGGGTCGTTCTTCCCCTGGATGACGAGGAGGGGGCAGGCGATATCGCTGATGTGGGTCCGAGGCGACCGCTCGACCAGGAACTCCCGGTCCTGCTCTGAGTCGGGATCGCCGAGCGCGAGCACGAAGTACGGCTTCCAGGTCTCGGGAATCCGCTGCGAGAACGTGATCAGGTCGTAGGGACCGAACATGTCCACCGCTCCTTGCCAGAGCTCGGGATGCCGCGCGGCGAGCGTCAGCGTCATGTAGCCGCCATACGAGCGCCCGACGACTCCCGCGCGCGAGACGTCGACGAGCTCGTCATGCGGAAGGATCTCCGTCATGGCGTGGACGTGGTCGAGCCGGTCGACGCCTCCCCAGTCACGGTCGACCCGCTTCGTGTAGTCGAGCCCGTAGCCCGTCGATCCTCGCACGTTCGGCACGAAGACCGCGAATCCCTCCAGCGTCAGGATCTGGATCAGCGGCATCGAGAACCAGGCGAAGTTGGGGCGCTCCTGACCTTGCGGGCCGCCGTGGACGTAGTAGACGAGCGGCCGCGGGCCGTCGTAGCCGAGCTCGGGCGACGGGCGATAGAGACGTGCGGACACGCGCAGGCCGTCGTGGGACTCGAACGACGCGTCTTCACCTCGAGACAGAAGCCCGGGAGCAAGTCCGAGCACCCGTTCACGGGTCTTCCTCGCAGGTGGGAAGTCAGCCGTCGGATCCAGCACGTAGAGCTGGGTGGGGTCGGTCGCGGTGCAGAAGGACAGCGCGAAGGCTCCACTCTCGTGGTCGTAGTGGAGCCCGTGCACCATTCCACCCGAGAGCTCTCCCTCGCCGACGAGAACGCGGCTGACCGCGAGTGTCCGAGCGGGCTCGTCGAAGACCGTCTCGTACACCCACGAGCAGCCGTCGATGTTGAAGAGTGCGGCATAGCGGCTGGCCTCGAGGTGCTGCAGACCCTCCAGCTCGCCCGCGCCGTCGTGAACCAGCCCTTCGATCGTGACGGGCTCGACCCCGCCAGGGTCATCGAGCGAGATGTAGCCCGGGCTGCCGGTGTCGTCGAACACCGTCGTCGTGAGCAGGATCCCCTTTCCGCTCACCGTTGCGTGGGTGGACCCGAGGCCGGACAGGGGATAGTCGCGACCCTCCTCGCGCTCGTCGAGCGGCGTGCCGTAGAGCACCTGTCGCGCTCCGCCCGGAGCGACTTCGTACAGCACGATGTCGCCGATGGTGTAGCCGTCGGCGAGGACGACGCGTGAGTGATCGGGGGTCCAGGCGGAGACGTACGCCCCGTACGTGCTCTCGCCGATCGTCTCGGATGCGCCCGTGCCGAGATCGACGCGGATTGCGGACATCATCGACTCCTCGCGCGAGTGTGAGTTGAAGTAGGCGACGGAGCGCTCCACGTCGACGTCCAGGAGGCTCGACCGGCGACCGCGGAAGGTCTCCTCCGCGAGCGGCTCCGGAAAGCCACCTTCGGCGGGGATCACGTACGGCTCGTAGTTCTCGTCGCCGTCGTCGTCGATCATCACGATGATCCGACCGAGTCCAGGAAGCACGTGGAACAGGTAGCCGGTGATGAGCTCAGGGTTCTGGAGCGCGAGTTGCGGGGGAACGAGGGGCTCGGGCACGCCGCCGGCGACGTCCATCGCATACAGGCTGAGATGGCCCGAGAGATTCGAGACGAAGTACAGGCGGCCGTCGGCCAGCTGCGGCTCGAGGAAGAGGCGGGCGGAGAGCAGCGACTCGATTCGATCCGCTGTCACGCCCGCATGGGAGTTGACCGTTACGGAGTCGGCCACCGCTATGACGCTACCGCTGCCAGCACGGCCTCGGAGATGTCGACGTTCACGTACACGTCCTGGACGTCGTCCGACTCCTCGAGACCCTCGACGAGGCGGAGCACCTTACGCGCGATCGCCTCGTCCGAGATCGCGACCGTCGCCTTCGGCACCATTGCGAGCTCGGCCGACTCTACGGTGAAGCCGGCTGCTTCGACGGCCTTCCGTAGCGCGGTCAGCGCCTCGGGTGGACTGGAGATGACGAAGCTCGACCCATCGAGCTCGACGTCGTCGGCGCCGGCCTCGGCGGCTGCGAGCAGGAGCTCCTCCTCGTCCGCGCTCCCGGCCGCGGCGAGCACGACGCCCTTGCGCTCGAACTGCCACGCGACGGCCCCCGTCGTCCCGAGGTTGCCCCCGTGCTTCGAGAAGGCGTGCCGAACATCCGACGCCGTCCGGTTGCGGTTGTCCGTCAACGCCTCGACGAGCACCGCCACGCCTTCCGGCCCGTAGCCCTCGTAGACCACGGTGTCGAAGCTCGTACCCTCGGTGTCCGCGCCGGATCCCTTGGTGATCGCGCGCTCGATGTTGTCCTTCGGCATCGAGTACGAGCGCGCCTTCTCGATCGCATTCTGCAGAGCGAGGTTCCCCGCAGGGTCGGGACCGCCTTCCCGCGCCGCGACGATGATCGCGCGCGAGAGCTTCGAGAAGAGCTTGCCGCGCTTGGCGTCCGCGGCTCCCTTCTTGTGCTTGATCGAGCTCCACTTGCTATGCCCGGACATGGTTCTCCTCCCGAACCATGTCGAGGAAGAGCCGGTGCACACGAGTGTCGTCGGTGAGCTCGGGGTGGAACGCGGACAGCAGGAGGCGTCCTTCGCGCACGAGCACCGGCTCGCCGTCGAGCTCTCCCAAGACCTCCGGGTCGTCGCCGAGATCGCGAATGCGAGGAGCGCGGATGAACACGCCATGCAGCGGCTGCTCCTCGCCGGCGAGCGCGACATCCGCCTCGAAGCTCCTGACCTGGCGCCCGTAGCCGTTCCGTTCGACCTCGAGGTCGGCGAGCCCGAGGTGCTCACGATCGAGCACGATCATGCCCGCGCAGGTCCCGAAGACGATCCCCTGGAAGGCGCGGATGGCCTCGTCGAGGCCGTAGATGTGCGCGAGACGCATCATCGTCGTCGACTCGCCGCCCGGAATCACGAGCCCGTCGAGCCCCTCGAACTCTTCCGGCAGGCGGATCTCGACGACGTCGGCTCCGAGGCTCTCGAGCATCTGCACGTGCTCACGGAATGCCCCTTGCAGAGCGAGCACCCCGATCCGCGGCGTGCGGGTCATCGTGGACCTACCAGCCGCGAACTTCGAGCCGCTCGTCGTCCGAGAGCGTGCTTGCGGAGATGCCGACCATCGGTTGTCCGAGTCCCGTCGAGACGTCGGCGAGCACCTTCGCGTCGTCGAAGTGCGTGGTCGCCTCGACGATCGCCCTGGCGCGACGCGCAACATCGTCCGCCCAGCCATCGCGATCGTCCAACGGGTCGCGGCCGGACTTGAAGATGCCGGAGCCGACGAAGACCCCGTCCGCGCCGAGCTGCATGCAGAGCGACGCGTCGGCGGGAGTCGCGATTCCGCCTGCGGTGAAGGTCACGACCGGCAGGCGGCCGTTTTCGGCGACCCAGCGGATGAGCTCGAACGGCGCGCGATGCTCCTTCGCGGCCGCATGCAGCTCATCGCCACGAAGCGCCTGCAGGCTGCGGATCGCGCCGAAGACCGCGCGCATGTGCGTCACCGCGTTGACGATGTCACCCGTGCCAGCCTCGCCTTTCGTACGAATCATCGCTGCCCCCTCGGAGATGCGGCGGAGCGCCTCGCCGAGGTTGGTGGCCCCGCAGACGAAGGGAACGGTGTAGAGCCACTTGTCGACGTGGTGCTCGACGTCGGCGGGGGTCAGCACCTCCGACTCGTCGATGTAGTCGACCTCCAGCTCCTGCAGGATCTGCGCTTCCGCGAAGTGCCCGATGCGGCACTTCGCCATCACGGGGATCGAGACCGCCTCCTGGATCTCGCGGATCCGTTGCGGATCCGACATACGCGCAACACCACCGTCGCGGCGAATGTCCGCCGGAACGCGCTCGAGTGCCATGACCGCGCACGCGCCCGCGTCCTCGGCGATCCGAGCCTGATCGGCGTCGACGACGTCCATGATCACGCCGCCCTTGAGCATCTCGGCGAGACCCGTCTTGACTCTCAGCGTGCCGTACTCGGCCACGTGCGGAGTGTAGCCGCGCGCTTCCCGGCAGTCGCTCCTCGTGCGCCGTCCCCAGCCCCTGTGGACGAAGGCAACGGAGTTTGCCCAAATTCCGCCCTTCCACCTGTGGAAATCGCCTGGAAAACCTCGCAAACGTCAGGCCGATGTGAAACAGATACCGCCTCGGCGCGACTCCTCTCCCCGCAGGCGGATTCGCCTGGCCCGAAGTTGCGCCACACGGAAGCAAGGGGCCCGCCCACCCGGGCCCCTTGCCGTCTCCTCCGAAACGTTGGGTCGTCGTCAGCGTGGCTGCGACACGATGCGGATGTACGGGCGCGGCTCCTTCCATCCGTCGGGCCAGAGCTCCTTGGCCTCGTCGTTCGAGACCGAGCCGGCGATGATGACGTCGTCGCCGTCTTTCCAATTCACGGGTGTCGACACCTTGTGCTTCGCGGTCAGCTGCAGCGAGTCGATCACGCGCAGGACCTCGTCGAAGTTACGGCCCGTCGTCATCGGGTAGACGAAGATGAGCTTGACCTTCTTGTCCGGCCCGATCACGAAGACGTTCCGCACCGTCTGGTTGTCGGCAGGCGTGCGCGCCTTCGGGTCGCCTTCCACCTCGGCGAGGAGCATCCCGTACAGCTTCGAGACCTTGAAGTCCGCGTCGCCGATGATCGGGTAGTTGGGTGCGTGCCCCTGAGTCTCTTCGATGTCCTTGGCCCACCTCTCGTGGTCGCCGGTCGGATCGACCGAGAGCCCGATGATCTTCACGTTTCGGCGGTCGAACTCGGGCTTCAGCTTCGCCATGTAGCCGAGCTCGGTCGTGCAGACCGGCGTGAAGTCCTTCGGGTGCGAGAACAGCACCGCCCACGAGTCGCCGATCCAGTCGTGGAACTGGATCTCGCCCTGGGTGCTCTCGGCCGCGAAATCCGGTGCCGTGTCGCCGATCTTCAACGTCATGTCCACCCTCCTTGTGCTGGCTCGTCTCCTGAGACAGGAGAACGCGGACTTCGGCCTCCCTTGTTCCCCGTCGCCATCAACCGCTGTCGACTCGATCATGCAACACGCGCGACGGGCGCTCCCGACCTCGCGAGAGGATCGACTCCGCCTCGACCCTGTTGGCGGCAGGGGCGGAAAGCAGGAGAAGCCCGTCCGAGAACTCAAGCGCCCAGATCCTCGAGTCGTCGCGCAGCACGTTCTCGTCGTCGAACCAGCGCACCCGCCCTTCGACGATGACGCGGTTCTCGTCGAGTGGCGTGAAGACGTGGGTCACCGCCTCCCAGAGATGGCGGTCGAACTCCTGCTCCAAGAAGCGTATGAACTCGTCGCGTCCCCGAACGACGTGGCCCGGCTGGATCGCCTTGAGCTCGAGCACCACGTCGGGATGGACGACCTCGCGCAGCCTCTCGAACGCGTGCTCCGCGAAGAGCGCGAAATAGCGCTTCGCCAGACGCTCGCTCTCGACGATCCCTGCTGCCGTGCCCTCCGAGATGTCATGGAGTATGAGCCGCGAGTCAAACGTCGTCTACCCGGCTTCGCAGTCAGGAATCGGTCGGGCGATGCCGGCGCTGGCGGATCATCCGGCCGGAAGCGCATGCAGCGGAGTCCCTGCGAAGGCACGACGCGCGTTCTCGCATGGTCCAGCTATCGCGTTTTGGCAGTTGACCGCGAGGGGTAGGTACACGTCGCCCTTGCGGGTTCTGGGGGTGACGAAGCGGAGAGGAGTTTCCATGGCGGATCCAGCACCAGTGGGAAGCGACGTACAGGCAGGTACCTATCGCTGTACCAACTGTGGCTACGAGCTCGGCGTTCAATCTGTTCAATCGTTGCCCCCCTGTCCGAAGTGCGACGGTCCCTATGGGTGGAAAGCTCTCACGGGCGGCGACAGCGAAAAGGACCCTTACCCTGACGAGACATAACGGCCTGGCGAGGCGGCCCGAGAGGGCACCACGAGCAGCTTTCATGACAGAGCCTGGCACCGCCCGCGTGAGCGAACGGTGCCAGGGCAGGCCGGAGTAGTGCCTAGCGCCGGAACGTCCGGCGAGCAGGGGCGCTCGTCAGTCCGGACGTATCACGCGCACGGAGCGTGATCGTGTAGCGACCCGGTCCCCGGAAGCGCTGGGCCGGGAGCCAGTTTCGGGTGTATGCACCGCACGGCCTCGGTGCAACACGGGTCGCGAAGCGCCGATTGGCCGAGGCAACACCCGGACGCGTCTCGGTCACGAGAATCGCGAGGTTCCGGGGAGTGTCATCGCAGATCCGGAAGCGCGCATAGACGCGTGCGCCCGTGAAGCGGATCGAGATGATGCTGATCGTCGGGCGCCGATTGGTGATCGGATTCGTCGGACCGACGATGGCCGTCACATTCGAAACTGCCGTTCCCGAGCGATCGTCTTTGCGCGCGGTCACTTCCACTCGCAGACGAAAGCCCAGATCGGCGATGCGGACGCCGTACGTCCTCCCCGTCGCTCCGATCACGGCCGCACAGGTCAAGGAGTCGACGTCACAGCGCTGCCACTGAAAGGCGAAGGCAGTCGGGTTGCCCGTCCAGGTGCCTTCGCTGGCCGTGAGCTCCTGCCCCACGCGAGCTTCACCGGCGATCGTCGGGCGGGCGGTGTTGGTGAGCGGTGCCGCGTTCGCGCCGACCACCTCCGTCTGCTCGGAGCGAGCGTTCGTGGCTCCGTCGGCGTTCACCGCTGTAACACGGACGCGGAGGGTGTTGCCGACGTCGCCCTGCCCGACTCTGTACGTCCTTCCGTCCGCAGCCAGGAGCGTGCAGTTGTTACCGCCGGGGTTGCAGCGGAACCAGCGATAGCGAAACTCGGTTGGACTACCCTCCCAGGTGCCGTTCTGGGCGGTCAAGGCTTCGCCTACGCGCGCTGTTCCCGTGATCGTGGGAGGCTCGATGTTTACCGGTGCGACCTGCGGAGCAGCTGTCGCAGCTGCGCCGAGCATCAGGAAAGCAAGCGCTGCAGTCAGCAACCCTCCAACCGCGGCAGCCTTTCCCGCCTTGGTGGTTGTCCACATTCCGGATTCCCCCTTGTCGATTGTCGTACGGGACACAGAGGATTCCCTCCAAACACCCTGCAAAAACGCCTCTTTCGAGGGATTTCACAGGATGCGAACAAGTGTAGAAGCCCCAGTGCCTCGCCTCCCTGCCTCGATCTACGACCGCCCTCAGCGCCCGAAGGACTCGTTCGAAAGCTGCTGGCCGGGGTAGATGTCCACGATTGTCACCCGACCGATCAGGTACCCATGGTGTAGGTCGTCGATCCGCGGTTCCTGCAAGGTGTCTGGGCAGTTCAGGACTTGCAGCTCTTTGGAAGCGGCAACGTGTCTTGCGTCTCGTTTACCCATCGACCGCATCGGAGAGACGTGCGTTGGCGGCTCGCCTTTCCGGCGGGTTCGAGGCATCTCGGACCGCAAACGCCGCGACTGCGACGTTCTCCAACGACTCGATCCAGGCATCGAACGCTTCCTCTGTGCGTTTCGGAGGTTGCAGGTCACGAAGGTCAGCCATCAGTTCGGGGGCAGCAGCAGCCGCCTCACCCGCCGCGTTTCGTGTCTCAGCCTGGACGCAGATGGCATTAGCCCGTTGTCTGAACTCGGACTCCGACAGCCGGGCCTCTGGGTCGTTGCTGCATCCGGCAGCCGCAAGGACGGCGAAGACGGTTATCGCGACTCTCGTCTTCAGGTCCTACGGACTCTAAGCCGTTCTCACGACGAACTTGGCGATGTCGCGGCTCTCACCGATCAGGCCCTGCCCCCCGGTCCGAGAGCATGACGCGCTCGAGCGCGGCTGCCTAGATGGCCGTAATGGACGTGGCCGTTGCCATGTTCGGCGAAATCCCGTGGCAGCACCGGTGGCAGCACCGTTTGAGCATTCGGGGCACTTCCGGCACACCTGACCCACTCAACCATGCGGGTTCCGCTTAACCGTGCGGTGTGGAATGGGCCCGCCTGGACTCGAACCAGCACTGCCGAGAGGGACGCGGCCAACCACCTCGTTGGCATCGCACCCGTGACGCCGTCACCTGATCGCTCGGAACCGGACATGCCCGTGTGCAACTCGACTACGTGATCGCGCACTCGGGGCGACCTGCGTACGCACCTTGGCAGTCAAGCGAGGTGAAGATGATCGTCGGGCCGGACGGCCTGAACAGCACCGATGCCGTTCCTGTGACGGCGGACATGAAGAAGCACTCGTGATAGCCGTCTATGCCGTAACAGCCACTCGGTGCCAGCTTCGGAAACGGAATCTTGAGACCGAACCTTTGGGACAGGGCAAGCCGCGTCACGCCCAACGCGTCGTACCGCACCGTCTTCCCGGGCCAAAAAGGAGGTGGCCCCAGAACCAACCGCTTGTCGGTAAGGCATTCCGGGCGAATCGAGGCGGCGCTGGTGAGACTGATGCACGCTCCTCCCTTGCCGACGCGCCGGACCTTCACCCAAATGCGCTGAGTCCCCGTGACCAGGGGCTGAAAGCCGCCGACAGGAATCTCAAACGGCATCGTGCACGCGAATGCCACGTATCGACCCGCAACACCTTTCCCTGTCCCACGACATGCGACGCCCGCTGGCTGTTTTAGGTCGGGGCCGTAGTTGCCATGCTCGCCGTTGACCCAGTGGAAGTCATCGAGCGCCGCCTCGACCTTGGCCGCCGCCTCACTCGGCTTCCACTGCCACGGCTTGGGCTTTACCGCCGCCGGTCGCAGCCACGGGCGCGAAGACCGCAAGAGCGGCGGTGCCGGTAGCAGCGATGAGCGCGAACGCGATCAGCGCGAACGCGAGTGTTCCACGAAACATTCAGGTTCCTCCGGTCGGGGTGAAGCGACCCGGCAAAGTCACGCTACCCGCGACGTCCCGGTCTTCGTCGCCACGCTCGGCAGTCGTACCTCCGGTGGCGGTAACGCCATGGTTACGACTCGGTGGTCGTCGACCGCTTCCGTTACGCCGACGACGATCCACGTAACGCCCGCTCGCACGAGAGTGTCGCCAGCGTCGGGCACTCTCTCTGTGCCGCAGTACTCCCAACTCCCATCAGGGAAGCGGAGCGTGATCGCCTCGCTCGTGCTCCTCATGTCCGTCTCCTTCTGCAGCTAGCCGCTGCCGTTCGCACATTTGACAAGTAGAGGACGGAGGGAGGGGCTGGTGGTTCCCCCTCCCTCCATCGCTAGGAAGCGTGTCCTGTCCTCGCCTGGCCCGATAGGACACGTTTGGGTCTATTCGTCCGGCCGCCTCGAGCGCGTCTAGCGACTACGCTGCGGCCCGAGTCGACGGTCGCACACCGAGACTCCTCGAGTCGGCGTCGGCGACTAGCCGCGTGACGAGTGAGGGCTGCGCGAGAGACCCCGAGGGACTGGAGTCTCTCGCGCAGTGACGGCGAGCCCGCGCAGGCCCCACCTGCTTCAGGGGTGCGCTGAGAGCGGCGGGCTCCCAGCCCCGGACTCACCGAGGTATCACGGTAGGTGCGGGCGGCCAGGCCGTACAGGACACAATCGGGTCAACTCGCGACGGTCGTCGGCGACCTCTGACCCTCGGTCAGTGCCTTCTGAACCCACCGCTTTCGCGGGGGGTGGATCTACGTTGCGTGCGGCTTCTGCGAGGCGCTCGCTCAGCGCCTTTGCGCCCTTGACATCCATTCCTTGACCTCCTGGCCTTGGTCTGCTTGGTGCAAGCGTGGCCTGTCCTCGCCTCGTCCGATAGGACACAAATGGGTCTATTTCCTCGGCATGTCGCGCCTGCGGCGAGCGCGGGTGTTCCACGAAATATTCACGGTCCTTCCCCTCGGGGTGCAGCGATCCGCAGGGTGCCGAGGCCGCAGACGGAGGCTACGCAGTTCGTCGCCGACCAGGATGCTGTGGCCCATTTTGTGGCCCACCTGCGGGACTGCGCCCCTCGACGAAGCGCGATCCCGCATGGTTCCTTAGTGGGCCCGCCTGGACTCGAACCAGGGACCAACCGATTATGAGTCGGCTGCTCTAACCAGCTGAGCTACGGGCCCGCGGTCGAATCAGCGTAACCGACGGTTCCGCCCAACCGGCTCTGCGCGCTGCTGACACAATGTCGGTCGGCGTGGAGACTTACCAGTCCGAGTCGCAGCTTCGTACCGCCGGCGGGCTGACCGTCACGGACATCACCGGAGAGGTGCAAGACGTCGTCCGCCAGAGCGGCATCCAGGACGGCATCTGCTCGGTCTACTCGCCGCACACGACGTGCTCGGTGCGCGTGAACGAATGGGAGCGTGGGTTTCTCGAGGACTTCGCCGTCCTGCTCAGGCGACTCGTGCCCTCGGAGCACTACTACGCACACGACGACTGGGATCGGCGCACCGAGAACGTGTGCGAGGAGGACATGGAGATCGGGAACGGACATGCGCACTGCATGTCGATGCTCCTCGGCCCCGCCGGCGAGTCGATCCCGGTGCGAGACGGCGAGCTCGCGCTCGGGCAGTGGCAGCGGGTGCTCTTCCTCGAGCTCGACCGCGAGCGGGACCGCCGCTGGCTGGTTCAGGTCGTCGGCGTTTGACCGCTATTCGGGCGTGACGTACGCCGCGCTCAGGCCGCCGTCGACCACGAAGGCCGCGCCGTTCACGAACGACGACTCGTCACTCGCCAGAAAGAGCGCTGCGTCGACGATCTCGCGCGGCTTGCCGAGCCGTCCCGTCGGCCAGTGCACCTGCCTGCGCGCGAACGCGGCGGGGTCGTCGCCGAAGATCGCGAGCAGGAGCGGCGTCTCGACGGGGCCGGGGCAGAGCGCGTTGATCCGCACTCCCTGGCGTGCGAACTGCACCGCGAGCTCGCGACTCATCGAGAGGACCGCGCCCTTCGAGGCCGTGTACGAGATCTGCGAGGTCGCCGCGCCCAGGAGCGCGACGAACGACGCGACGTTGATCACCGAGCCGCCTCCCCGCTCGAGCAGGTACGGGATGCCGTGCTTGCAGCAGAGGAAGACGCCTTTCGTGTTGACGTCCTGGACTCGCTGCCACGCCTCGACGCTCGTATCCAGGACGGACGCGTCGTCGCCCGGTGAGATGCCCGCGTTGTTGTAGAGGACGTCGGCGCCGCCGAAGCGCTCGGCGGTCTCCGCGTACATCCGCCTGACCTGGTCCTCGTCCGCGACGTTCGCGCGGACCGCGAACGCATCGCCGGAGCACAGCGACACCGTCTCCTCCGCTACCGCCTGGTCGACATCGGCGACGCAGACCTGCGCGCCTTCGCCCGTGAAGACAATCGCGGCCTCGCGCCCCATGCCGCCGCCGGCACCGGTGATGACACAGACCTTCCCGTCGAGCCTCCCGGTCACGTTCTCACTCCTCCGTCGAGATGAACACGCTCTTGACCTCCGAGTAGCCGTCGAGGCCCTGCATGCCGAGCTCGCGGCCGAAGCCCGACTGCTTGAAGCCCCCGAACGGCGTCTGCACGCGGACCGAAGAGTTCGAGTTGAGCGAGAGCACGCCCGTGTCCAGTCCACGCGCGACGCGGAGCGCGCGGGCCCCATCCCGCGTCCAGATCGAGCCCGAGAGGCCGTACGGCGTGTCGTTCGCGATCCGGATCGCATCTGCTTCGTCCTCGAACGAGATGACGGCTGCCACGGGGCCGAAGACCTCCTCACGCGCGACTCGATCCTCGTTCGTCGCTTCCACGATCGTGCACGGGAACCAGAAGCCTCGGTCGCCGGGTGCCTCGCCGCGGAAGGCGACCTTCCCGTCGACGAAGGACGCGACCGTCTCGCGGTGCTGGGCGCTGATGAGCGGCCCCATCTCGGTGGACTCGTCGGCCGGATCGCCGACCCTGACGCTTTTCGTCGCCTCCACCAGATCGTCGAGAAAGCGGTCGTACACCGACTTCTGGACGAGGATCCGTGACCGCGCGCAACAGTCCTGGCCGGCGTTGTCGAAGACCGCGTAAGGCGCGGACGCAGCCGCGCCCTCGAGGTCGGCGTCCTCGAAGATCACGTTCGCCGATTTCCCGCCGAGCTCCAGCGTGACTCGCTTGATGGTCCCAGCGGCGCCCTGCATGACGAGCCGGCCGACCTCGGTCGAGCCCGTGAACCCGATCTTGGCCACGTCCGGGTGCTCGATCAACCGCTGGCCGACGACCGAGCCCTTCCCGACGAGAACGTTGACGACGCCTTCCGGGATCCCTGCCTCGAGGACGAGCTCGGCAAGTCTGAGCGCCGACAGCGGTGTCAGCTCCGCCGGCTTCAACACGACTGTGTTTCCACAGGCCAGTGCAGGTCCCAGCTTCCAGCTCGCGATGTTGAGTGGAAAGTTCCACGGCACGATCAGGCCGACGACGCCGAGCGGCTCGCGAAACGTCATGGCCTCGCCGCCGGCGACGGGGATGGTCTGACCGTAGTGCTTGTCCACCGCACCCGCGTAGAAATGGAAGACCTGCGCGACCATGCCGATCTCCCCTCGAGCTCCCGAGATCGGCTTGCCGACGTTCCTGGACTCGATCTCGGCAAGCTCCTCGCCGTACTCCTCGACGAGCGTGGCCAGCCGCCGCAGCAGCCTGCCGCGGTCGCCCGGCGCGATCGACCGCCAAGCAGGGTAGGCGGCCCGTGCGCGAGCGATCGCGTGGTCGGTCTCCTCTACTCCGGCCTGCTCGAGCTCCGCGATCGGCTCCTCGGTCGCCGGGTTGAGGATGGTCAGCGCCACCGACGGACCTAGAGACCGCGACTCTGGCGCAGGCGCCAGGTTCCGTAGACGAGCCAGGCGAACACGGGGAGGAGCAGCAGGGCCGCGATCCACAACACCTTGCCGCCCGTGCTCAACGCGGAGTTGCGTAGAACGTCCGCGATGAACGCGATCGTCAGGACGATGTAGATGATTCCCAGA
Organism: uncultured Actinomycetes bacterium; assembly: GCA_963840705.1. Taxonomy (GTDB): domain Bacteria; phylum Actinomycetota; class Thermoleophilia; order Gaiellales; family Gaiellaceae; genus GMQP-bins7. The sequence goes on from CAWIZT010000018.1 coordinate 80,098, forward strand.
GTCCAATACACGTGATCTCCTGTCTTCCGGCTCCCGCCGAAGTTAGCTCTTTCCCAAGGAAGCGCGGTACGCCCGCGCCTCCTGGACCAGGTTCTCGAAGAGGGCCGCATCCTCTCCTGCTTCCGGATGCCACTGCACACCGACCAGGAACCGCCGGTCGGGATCCTCGACGCCCTCGAGCGTCCCGTCCCCGGCCCACGCTGCCTCCACGAGCCCTTCTCCCAGGCGTCCGATTCCCTGGTGATGGTGCGACGTAACCTGCGAGCGGGGATTTACCATCGACGCCAGGCGGGTGCCGTCCTTCACCTCGACCGAATGCTCGACGAAGACTCCCGGAGCCTGCTTGTGCTCGTCGCTGTCGACCTCTTCGGGAAGATGCTGCACGAGGTCTCCCCCACGCACGATGTTCAGGAGCTGGAAGCCGCGGCAGATGGCGAGCGTGGGCATGTCTCGCTCGAGTGCCGCCTCGAGCAGAGCCATCTCTCCGGCGTCCCGCCGGGCCTGGGGCGTGTCGGTCTCCGGATGGGGCTCGGCGCCGTAGAGCGACGGAGCGATGTCGGCACCTCCGGAGAACACGATTCCGTCCAGCGTCTCGAGCGTCTCGGCGACGCCGGACTCGCTCGGAGGAATCAGCACGGGGCGGCCGCCGGCCCGCTCCACCGCGTCGACGTAGTCGAGCGGGATCAGCGCTGCGGGCAGGCGCCAGACTCCCCAGCTCGCCTCCTGGGCGTACGTCGTGATCCCGATCACGGGCCTCATGCTGGCTCGGTCTCCACGATCCACAGGCTCCCAGCGCCGGTCTCCAGTTCGCGACCCCTGCCGGGCTCGAGGCTGACGCGGAGGACGCGAACCGTCTCGCCGTCGAGCTCAGTGAGCGCTCCTTGGTCGCCCGAGATCGACGAGTGGAAGCGCCAGGCGCGAACCTGCCGCTCGATCTCCACCGCAGGCATCGTCCAGTCGATCCAGGCGTACTCCGGCTCGAAGAACGAGAAGTAGCTCGCCCCGTCCTCGCTTTGCGGTTCGCCCGTGTCGCCGCGCTCGATCCGCTCGAGAACGGTCGGGAAGAGCTCGCGTGCGGCGCCCTCGAGCTTGGGACCGAGCTCGTCCCACGAATTCTCGTCTGCGAGCGCGAACCGCGTCTGCGCAAGTACCGCCCCGGTGTCGAGCTCGGGATCCATGCGGTGGAAGGTAAAGCCGATCTCACGCTCTCCGTTGCGGATCGCCCAGGAGACGGGAATCGGCCCTCGATAACGGGGAAGAAACGACGGATGCCCGTTTACGGCGCCCAGCCTGGGAACGACCAGCGCGTCTGCCGGAATCTTCCAGGGGAAGCCGAGGCAGAAGACCGCGTCCGGCTCGTAGCGGCGAAGGAGCGGCGCGATTCCGCTCCGCTCGGCGGGGATCACGACGTCGAGCTCGGGTGGAGCCTCGCGCAGAAGCTCTTCGAGCTCGCTGTACCGCTCGGCAACTGCGCGGGTGGTGAGGAGCGCGACCGGCTCGTGCCCGCCGGCGCGGAGCATTCCGTAGAGACCGTGGACAGCCGGGAGAATCCTCGATATCAGGACGGCTCTCATCCGCGCTCGAAGTACCGTGTCCGCTCCCAGTCGGTCACGACCTTGTCGTAGAGCGACTGCTCGGTCCGCGCGTAGTTCAGGTAGTGGTCGACGACCTGGTCTCCGAACGCAGGCCGCGCGATCGTGCCGCTTTCGAGTGCTGCGACGGCGTCCCTGAGCGAGGAAGGAAAGCGCCTCGCGTCGGACTCGTACGCATTCCCCTCGAGCGCGGGCGGTAGCTCCAGCTCGTTCTCGATCCCGTGCAAGCCGGCCGCGACGATCGCCGCGAAGGCGAGGTATGGATTGACGTCCCCTCCGGGGATCCGCGTCTCGATGCGCTTCGAGCTCCCGTGCCCGACGATGCGGAACCCGCACGTGCGGTTGTCGCGGCCCCACGCCAGCGTCGTCGGAGCCCAGCTTCCCGCGGCGAACCGCTTGTACGAGTTGATCGTCGGCGCGAGAAAGACGGCGAGCTCCTCGAAGCAGGCGATCTGACCGGCCAGGAACCGATCGAACAGGACGTCGTCGTCACGAAACGCGGGCTCGCCGTCGCGGAAGAGCGACGCGTGAACATGGCACGAGTTTCCGATCCAGGACTCGAACGGCTTCGCCATGAACGTGATCGAGCAGCTGTTCGCGTGTGCGATCTCCTTGGCGCCGTTCTTGTAGACGACATGGTTGTCGGCCATCGTCAGCGCGTCCGAGAAGCGGAAGTTGATCTCGTGCTGGCCCGGCCAGGCCTCTCCCTTGGAGGTCTCGACCCTGATTCCCGCCGCGTGCATCCCGTTCCTGATCTGGCGGATCAGATCCTCGTCGTACGTTGACGCGAGAATGTGGTAGTCGAGGATGTACGGAACCGAAGGCGTCAAATCCTCGTAGCGCTGGGCCCAGGCTTCTTCGTAGGTCTGGCGCAGGAGATAGAACTCGAGCTCGGAGCCCGTCATCGGCGTGAGGCCGAGTCCCGCCGCTCGCTCCATCTGCGCCTTCAGCACCTGCCGGGGAGACGGCTCGACGGGCGAGCCGTCGTGCCACTCGACGTCGCAGAGCACGAGCGCGGTCGCCGGGAGCCACGGGATGCGCCGGAGCGTGCCGAGATCCGGGGCGAGCGCGAAGTCTCCGTAGCCCTGCTCCCAGCTGGCGATCTCGTAACCCGGGATCGGGTCCATCTCCATGTCCAGCGCAAGCAGGTAGTTGCAGCCTTCAACCGCATGCTCGGCCTCGACCTCCTCGACGAAGAACTCGCCGTGGAGCCGCTTTCCGAGCAGGCGGCCCTGCATGTCGGTGAAGGCGACGACGACCGTGTCGATGGCGCCGCTGTCGACCTCCGCCTTCAGCTCGTCGAAGTCCAGCACGAGCGCGATCCTATGCCGTCCCTTGACAGAAGTGTCCTGGTAGTAGCTGAATACCCCGTCCCCAGTCGCATCAGCGGCGCAAAAGGAGGGTGGAATGAGCACAGGCCCCGCTCCCGGCGGGTATCAGACCTCGGAGGACGAACGCATCCTCCACAAGCTCGGCTACGCGCAGGAGCTCTTCCGCGCAGTAGGCGGGTTCCAGAACTTCGCGATCAGCTTCACGATCATCTCGATCCTCGCAGGGTGCCTCACGTCGTACTCGATCGCGTACCTGCAAGGAGGTCCCGTCGCCGTGAGCTGGGGGTGGCTGCTCGTCGGGCTCATGAGCACGCTCGTCGCGCTCTCCATGGCAGAGATCGCGTCCGCCTATCCCACCGCCGGTGGCCTCTACTACTGGGCCTCGAAGCTCGGGAGCCCGGCCTGGGGCTGGTTCACGGGCTGGTTCAACCTCGTCGGGCAGATCGCTGTGACCGCCGCGATCGGATACGGCCTCGCGATCTTCTCGACGGCGCTCCTGAACTACTGGTTCGACTATCCGAACACGAAAGAGTACGTCTACCTGTCCTACGCCGTCGTGCTCCTCGCGGCGCTGCTCCTGAACCTGCTCAAGGTCAGCGTGACGGCGATGCTCAACACGATCTCCGCGTACTGGCACATGATCGGTGTGGGGATCATCGTCGTCGTCCTCCTGCTCGTCCCGGACGACCACCGCTCCCTCGGCTCCGTTTTCACGGATACGGTGAACGCGACCGGCTGGGGAGGCGAAGGAGCGACCGGTTTCGGCAGCATCGTCTTCTTCTACGTGTTCCTGACAGGCCTTCTCATGGCGCAGTACACGATCACGGGATTCGACGCCTCGGCCCACGTTGCCGAGGAGACGCGTGACGCGTCCCGCGCGGCCGCGGTGGGCATGTACACGTCCGTCGTGGCATCGGTGGTCTTCGGCTTCATCTTGCTCGTGGCCGTCACGAGAGCGCTGCCGGTGGAGCCCCAACTCGATCTGTTCATCGTCCCCGCGGGCTGGGTGGCGGCGATGGGTCAGAGCTGGGGGACTTTCATTCTGTTCATCTGCTGTGTCGCGCAGATGTTCTGCCTGACGGCGTCCGTCACCTCGGCCTCGCGGATGCTGTTCGCGTTCTCCCGCGACCGCGCAGTTCCGGGACACCAGTTGTGGCGGCAGGTCAGCAGCAACCGCATCCCCCGCTTTGCCGTCATCGCGATCTGTGTCGCGGCCGCGGCGCTCATGCTGCCGACGCTCTACAACTTCTTCATCGGGTACTACGTCGGCACCGGGATCGCAGTCATCGGCCTGTACATCGCGTTCATCCTCCCGGTGATCCTGCGCTATCGGATGAAGGACAGCTTCGAGCCTGGAGCCTGGACGCTCGGAAACCACTACAAGTGGATCAACCCGATCGCGATCGTGTGGGTGTTCTTCATCAGCATCGTGTTCCTGATGCCGCCCTACTCGATCAGCGTCCCCTGGAACGACGGGTTCACCTGGGAAGCGGTCAACTACGCACCGCTCCTGGTCGGTGGAGCATTGCTGCTCTTCGGCGGTTGGTGGATCCTCTCCGCGAAGAACTGGTTCAAGGGGCCTGTGCGCATGGGCACGGAGGAGGAGCTCGAACGGCTCGAGGAGGAGCAGCGCGCTCGCTTCGAGCTGCCGACGGAAGCAGGTCCTCGACCGATCTAGAAACTCGACAGCGAATGGAACGAGAGGCGCCGCAAGGCGCCTCTCACTGTCATGGGTCGAGCGCAGCTCGGAAGGCAGGCTCGGCGATGGTGCGCTCGAGCCGGTCGAAGTGCTCGGTCGCGTACGCGGCGAAGTCGAAGTCGAGCTCCGACACGGCTGTCTGCACGACGCCCCACATCGCCTCGCGGAAGTCGGACATGAACCGCATCAGCTCCAGCGCGCGCGTGTGCCTCGGGACGAATCTCGCCGAAGTACGCCTCGAGCAGGCGGCGGCGCGAGTCTTCGTCGAGCTCGTGGTTGATCGAGAAGTTCGCGAGATCGAAGAACGGATCTCCCATCCCTGCGTACTCCCAGTCGACGATGCACAGGCGCTCGCCGTCCCAGAGGAAGTTCGCGTTCAGGAGGTCGTTGTGGCAGGGCTTGGCGCGCCGCGCCTGTCCCGGATCTGCTCGATCCGCATCGCGAGCTCGTGCGCCCGCTCGTAGGCGTTCGGGACCGTCCCGCCCCGGGTGAGTGCCTTGTCTCGGTAGCTCTCGACGACGCGGAAGCAGTCGAAGGTGCCTGCGATCGGCGGGCCGTCGTGGAACGCGCGCAACGCTCTGGCCACGCGGGCGAGCATCGCCGGCTCGCGCATGCGCTCGGCGGAGGGGGTCTCCCCCTCGACGAAGCGGGTGACGAGCCACTCCTCGGGCTCCACGAACGCGACCACCTCCGGCCCGATGCCGAGCGCGGCCGCACGACGCGTGGCCTCCAGCTCGACGGTGCGGTCGATGCCGAGCTGAGTCCGTGTCCTTGCCCGTGACCCGCAAGACGAAGACGTCCCCGTCGACCCGGACCTTGAGGTTGTGGTTCGTGATCCCACCGCCCAAGACTTCGCCGCGCGCTTCTCGTCCCGGCCAGACGCGCTCGACGGCATCGGCGAGGTCGCTCATGCCCGGACCCGCTCTCCCTTCGGGTCGAAGAGGGGCTCCGCCGCGATCTCCCCGGCTACCCAACTGCCGAAGATCTCGACCTCGACCTGCGTGCCGACCCCGTGCTCGGCCGGCACGTAGGCGTAAGCGATCGACTTCTCGACGGAGTATCCGTAGCCACCGCTCGTCACCCGGCCGACCAGGTCACCCCCGACCCGAACCGGCTCGGAGCCCAACGCCACCGCTCGGGGATCCGCGAGCGTCAGGCAGCGCAGCAGGCGCTCGGGCTCCGCAGCTCGCGCGAGCGCATCTCGCCCGACGAAGTCGCCCTTGTCGAGCTTGACGGCGAAATCGAGCCCCGCCTCGAACGGTGTGTCCTCGGGCGTGATGTCCGAGCCCCACACCCGGTACCCCTTCTCGAGCCGGAGCGAGTCGATCGCCTTGTAACCGCCGGCAGCGAGACCGTGCTCACGCCCCGCTTCCCAGAGCGCGTCCCAGAGTGCGAGCCCGAACTCCGCGCGGCAGTACAGCTCCCAGCCGAGCTCGCCCACGTAGGTGACGCGGAGTGCGAGACACGGCACCCGACCCAGGGCGAGCTCCTGAGCACGCATATACGGGAACGCGTCGTTCGACAGATCGCGGTCGTCAGCGGCTGCAGGATCTCGCGCGTTCTCGGGCCCCAGATCCCGTAGCACGCGTACTGCGACGTGACGTCGCGAACCGGACGGAGCCATCCTCCGGGGCGTGTCTGCACGAGCCACGCGAGATCGTGCTGGCCGAAAGCGGTTCCGGTGACGATGCGGAAGCTCTGCTCCGCCGAGCCGCGTGACCGTGAAGTCGCACTCGATTCCACCACGCGAGTTCAGCATCTGCGTGTACGTCACCTGGCCGATCTCACGCGCGACGCGGTTGCCGCTCAGCCGTTCGAGGAAGTCCGCAGCGCCCTCGCCGGTGACATCGATCTTCGCGAACGAGCTCTCGTCGAAGAGCGCCGCGGTCTCGCGGCACGAGAGGTGCTCGGCGCCGATCGCCGGCGACCACAGCTTCCCGGCCCAGCCATGCGGCGGACGCGACTCGTCGCCGCGGTCGGCGTTCGGCTCGAACCAGTTCGCGCGCTCCCAGCCGGACTTCTCGCCGAACGCAGCTCCGAGCTCGAGGAGACGCATGTACGCAGGTGACACGCGCAGCGGCCGACCGGCCTTGCGCTCGTGGCCCGGGTACTTGACGTCGTAGTACGTCTCGTAGACCTCCTTCGTGCGAGCAACCGTGTACTCGCGACTCCGGTACGAGGAGCCGAAACGACGCGAATCCATGTGCCAGACGTCCAGCGAAGGAGTCCCCTCGACGATCCATTCCGCCACGAGCTTCGCCATCCCGCCCGCACCGGCGAGCCCGTGGGCGCAGAAGCCGGCCGCGACCCAGAAGCCACGCACGTCGGAGGGGCCGAGGATGAACTCTCCGTCCGGCGTGAACGCCTCGGGACCGTTGATGAGCTTGACCACCTCCATGTCGCCGAGGGCGGGAACGCGCACGACGGCGTTCTCCATCAGCTCCTCGAAGCGGGGCCAGTCCTCCTCCAGCAACCTCGCGTTGAAGTCGGCGGGAATTCCGGCGAGCCCCCACGGCGCGCAGTTGCGCTCGTAGCCGCCCATGACAGCCCGCCGGACTCGGGCCGGAAGTACACGAGCAGCGAGGGATCCCGCATCGTCGGCATGTCCAGTGGAAGCCCGGCCGGCTTGGTGATGAGGTACTCGTGCGCCATCGGGACGATCGGGACGTCGACCCCGGCGAGCGCCCCGATCTCGCGCGCGTACATGCCTCCGGCGTTGACGACGATCTCGGTCTCGATCTCGCCTCGATCGGTCTCGACCGCCTCGACGCGACCTCGCCGCATGCGGATGCCGATGACCCGCGTTCGTCTGCTCGATCTCGGCCCCGCGCCTGCGCGCGCCCTCTGCGAGCGCTAACGTGAGCTGGCTGGGGTCGACGTAGCCGTCCGTCGGCAGGAACGCTGCTCCGAGGACGCCGTCGGTCGTCAGAGGGCGGGAAGAGCTCCTGCGCATCGCTGCGGAGAGATGAGCTCGAGCGGAAGTCCGAAGGTCTTCGCCCAGCCGGCCTGCCGCGCGATCTCCTCCATCCGCTCCTCGTCGATGCGAGCCGGAGCGATCCCACCTCGTGCCAGCCGGTCTCCAGCCCCACCTCGTCCTCGAGCGAGCGATAGAGCTCGACGCTCGCCATCATCATCTTGGTCAGCGAGAGCGAGCTCCTGAGCTGCCCGACGAGACCTGCCGAGTGAAACGTCGAGCCGCTCGTCAGTTCCGCCCGCTCGACGAGGACGACATCGTCCCAGCCGAGCCTCGCGAGCCAGTAGAGCGATCGCGCAGCCGCCGACGCCACCTCCGATCACCACCGCCCGGGCGCGCTCACGCACCGCGACACCATAGGTCGGCAACAAGGCGGGCGCCAGACTCACCCGCCGTGCGGGCGCGGATGTCGCAAATTGCGCCCGATTCCTTCGGCCACGGCCTTGATCGGCAGGTCCCGGATTTGCATAGAGTGCCGCTGCGCCGAGCACGGGGCGCCGGTAGGACGAAGCCCCCCGAGGAGCACTACGCGGAAGCGGAAGGTTCGTCGGGAAGGTGGACGAAAGCGTTCCCGGCTCGGCGAATATCTGCTGGCCGGGCCCTTCGTGCCCGGCCCTGTTTTTCTTCCTCGCTGAGCACTAGAGCAAGCGCGTTCATGCGCAGTTTCACCCTGTGTGAAAAGAAAACTTCGCAATTTGCGACAAGTCCATCTCGGAGCAGCCTTGACGGGGCGACGGGGGCCGCCTAGTGTGCGGCTTGCACCGAGCACGGAGTGTCTGAGGTTGATGACTCTCCGAGTGACAGCCGCTTCGGCGGAGGTCAGTCGGATTGTCGGACGGAGACGCCACCGACTCGGTGCACTTTCTTTGGACCGGTCGCAGGCGGGCGATCGGCGCCGAATCGTCGCGCTTACCGGCACGTAGATCGCCTTGCAATCCGACGCGCCGCGGTTCGCATAGAGTCGCGCCTGCACCGAGTACGGAGCGTCCGAGGTTGATGGCTCTCCGAGTGGCTCCCGCTTCGGCGGAGGTCAGTCGAATCGCCGGACGAGGACGTCACCGGCTCGGTGTGTTTCTTCTGCCTCAGGTGTGCCCGCTGGCCCCCGCGTCGCCACCGCGGGACTCGATCCCTATGCTCGGCCGATGCGGCGCTTCGTAGCTCTCGTCAGCTCGATCATCTTCGTCGACGCGATGCTCTACACGGCGCTGACTCCTCTGGTGCCGGGCTACGCGGAGGAGTTCGACCTGTCGAAGACCGGAGCCGGGCTGCTCGTGGCAGCATTCGGCGCAGGGGCCCTGTTCGGAGGGATACCCGGGGGACTCGCCGCAGCGCGCTTCGGCCCGAAGAGCGCTGTCGTCTGGGGACTCGTCCTGCTCGGGATCGCGAGTCTCGCATTCGCGGTCGCCGACGGCGCCTTGGCGCTCGGCAGCGCGCGCTTCGTCCAGGGCTTCTCGAGCACCGTCACCTGGGCGGGAGCCCTCTCCTGGGTGGCCAGCGTCGTGCCCAAGGAGAAGCGCGGCGAGATGCTCGGCTTCGCGTTCGGGGCGGCCATCGCCGGTGCGATCCTGGGTCCCATGTTCGGTGGCTTGGCAGAGACGGTCGGCATCCGAGTGTCGTTGACGACGCTCGCGGTGGTCGCCTTCGCGTTCGCCGGGCTCGCGCTCAGTCGGACGTTCGGCACCCGGTGAGAGAGTGACTGCCGACGGGCTAAGGCGTGCGTTCCGCGACGTCCGCTTCCTCGGGGGGCTCTGGCTGAACACCCTTCCGGCGATGCTCTTCGGGACGCTGGTCGTCCTTGCGCCTCTTGCGCTGGACGGCGCCGGGTGGTCGCCGCTCGGGATCGCCGCGATCTTCTTCGCGGCGGGTATGAGCGAGGTCGTGATCAATCCGCTGCTCGGACGCGCCACCGATCGGCGTCGGACGTCTCCAGCCCGTGCGTGTTCGCGCTCGCCGGCGTCGATCGCCGTCGCCGTCGTGCTGGCCGCGTCGTCGGAGCCATCTGCTGATCGCGATCCTGATCGGCGCAGCCGGGAATCAGCTTCGGGAGCCTGTACACACCCGGAATGGCGCTGACCTCGCACCGCGCCGAGGCTGCCGGCCTTGCCCAGGGATTGGGTTTCGGGATCATGAACACCGCGTGGGCACGTCGGCGCGCTTGTCGGACCATCGCTGGGCGGCGCACTCGCGGAGTCCCAGGGCGACCCCGCCCCGTATCTCCTCGGCGCCGGCCTCTGCGCGCTGACGCTGGCGGCGACAGTACCGCGTTGGGACAAGCGAGGATGGCGTCCGCGTGAAGCGTGAGCACTGGGATCGCAAGTACGCCGAGAAGGAGCAGCTCTGGAGCCGCGAGCCGAACCGACCATGTCGTCGCGGAGCTGCAAGGGCTGGCGCCGGGTCGCGCGCTGGACCTCGCCTGCGGCGAGGGCCGACATGCGGTATGGCTCGCCGCGCTCGGATGGCGGGTTACGGCCGTCGACTTCTCGGAGGTGGCGATAGCGAAAGGGCAAGGCGCGTGCCGCACGGGAAGGCGTCGACGTCGACTTCCGGCGCGCTCGACCTCCTGGACTTCGAGCCCGCGCCCGGAGCGTTCGACCTCGTGCTTGTTCTCTTTCTTCAGCTCCCGTCGGACGAACGACAGCGCGTGCTGGCCCGCGCGCAGCGGCACTTGCGCCCGGCGGGACGTTGTTGCTGGTCGGCCACGACCTCGCGAACCGGAACGAGGGCGTGGGCGGGCCGAGCGACCCTGACCGTTCTCTACACGCCCGAGGACATCGTTGCCGAGCTCCCGGGCTCGAGATCGAGAAGGCCGAGCGGGTGTTGCGCGACGTCGACGACGCCGACAGGCCTGCGATCGACGCGCTCGTCCGAGCGCGCCGTCCCTCGGCCTAGAGGTCGGTCTCCTCGAACGGCCCCTCCGCGAGCAGGCGCCGGAACGCCGAGAACTGACCGGCCTTCCCGACGCCGACCAGCGTGTCTCCCTGCTGGACGACGTCGCCGGGCTGCGCGCCGCTGACCGGCTCCGGCTCACGGAGGATCGCGATCACCGTCACGCCGGTTCGCGCCCGCAAGACGCGCATCTGCCAGCGTCGGCCGATCGCCGGGCTCGTGTCGGGCACGGGGATCCACTCGATGTGCAGCTCGCCGAGCGCCAGCTCGAGCTCCTCGACGATCTTCGGCCGCTCGTACGCGCCGCCGATGATCGCGCCGAGCTGGCGCGCCTCGTCGTCGTGCAGCTCGATGACCGCGGTCGGCTCGTCGTCGTCCGAGCGGCGATAGAAGTAGATCTCGCGCTGGCCGTCGACGTGCATGATCACGGCGACTCGGCCGCCCTGGGCGGTTCTGAACGTGTACTTGACGCCGACGCCGGGGAGCCGGGTCTCTCGCAGGTCTACGGGCACGCTCTCAAGCCTCCTCGAGGATCTTAGGTGTAGGTGGACGGAACAGGGCGCGGCCGAGCCGCTTCGACTCCTTCATCAGCACGAGCCCGATCGTCGCGGTCGCGAGCACGTACAGGCCGGCGAAGGCGACGAGGTCTCGGTCCGTTGAGCCGGATCGAGCAGGGGATTCTCGGATGCGACCTGGGCGAGGATGATCGTGAACTCGCCGTGGGCGATCAGAGCGACCCCGGCGTTGAGGCTCTGACGACTGCGTGAAGCCGCCGAGCCGGCCCGCGACCAGCCCGCCACCGAGCTTCCCGACGAGCGTCAGCGCGACGGCGAGCGCGACGAGCCAACCGACGTCGCCGATCGCGCCGAGATCGATCGACAGCCCGAAGACGAAGAAGAAGAGCGCCGCGAAGATGTCGCGGAAGCTGAAGAACCGCTCCTCGATCTGCTCGCGGACCGAGGTCTCCGAGAGGACGATCCCTGCCATGAGCGCGCCGATCGCCTCGGACAGCCCGAGCTCGTCGGCGACGGCGGCCGACCCGATGAGGAGCCCGAAGACCGCAAGCAGGAAGAACTCGAGCGGCAGCCGATCGAGCGCGCGGTCGATCGGCCCCGACAGCCAGCGCGAGGCGGCGAGGCCCGACGGTGATGAACCCGAGCGCCTTCGCGACGAGAACGAGAGTGTCGGACGCCTCGCCCCCTCCGGCAGCGGCGAACCCGAGCATGAACGCGACCACGATGTCCTCGAAGACGAGATGGCGAGCACGAGGTCCGTCTCGTCGTCGCCCAGTCGACGAAAGTCGATCAGGCCCTTGACGGCGATCGCGCTCGAGGACACGTAGACGCACGCGGCGAGCACGAGCGCGGCGAAGCTGAAGCCGAAGGCAGCCACGCCGACGAGGAGGCCGAGCCCGAAGTTGACGGCGAGGTCGACCGCTCCCCCCAGGACGACATGGCGACCGGTTCGCGTGGCGCGCGAGAGGCTGAACTCGAGACCGAGGAAGAAGAGGAGGAAGACGATTCCGAGCTCGGCGACGAAGTCGGTCACCTCCGACGGCTGGATCAGCGCCAGCTGCTCGGGCTCGTTCGGGCCGAGCAGGAGGCCGGCGAGCAGATAGGCCGGAATCGCGGAGAGGCCGACTCGCCGCGCCACCAGGCCCAACGCCCCGAGCACGGCGACGGTGACGGCGAGCTCGGCGAGGGTCACGCCTCCATTCTCGCGGCTGGCGCAGCGACCGGCGGCACGCTCGCACCGTGGGGGACGAGCGTGGCTCGCTACGACGGGAGAACGGCGGGAAGCGCTCGAGCACCCACGCGGCATCGAGGGCCTCGAGTCGGTAGTTCCGGCCGTTGACGAGCGCATAGTCGCCGGTCTTGGGATCCATCGGCCAGCCGGGCCTCGATCGGGTACCAGCGGTTGTGGCGCTCGATCAGGTCGTTGACCTCGACGAAACGACCAGTGCGAGCCGCCACATCCCACGCGCGAGCGAATACGCCGGCGTCGTCGTCGGCAGTCCTCGGCCAGCGCGCGCCAGGCGTCGGCCAGGCGCTCCTCGTGATCCGCCGTCTGCTGCTCGATCTCGCGCAGGCGCAGCATGTACGGCAGCGGCCCGCGGGTCGCCGCGAGGTACGCGTCCGCGAGCGGCAGGAAGTTCCGCAAGCGAAGCGCGATTCGCTGTCCGCGAAGCGGGATCGAGCGGAGATCCTCGTCGAGCCCCGCCCGCTCGCGTCGATCTCGCGGAGTCTCCGGCAGCACGACTCCCTGCCGCATGATCGCGTCGCGCTCGGCCTTCTCCACCCCGCTATTGAAGCTGCGCGGTAGCCTCAGAGCCCGAGCAACCGGTCGATCCACGAGCGCTTGGGCGGCGCGCCGACTTCGTCGCTTCCAACAGTCTGCCGTGGCTGCCGCTTCGCGTGTCGGCGGCGCGGTTCGGATCGCGCTCGCGATCTCGGGGCGCTCGCGCGGACGGAGGAGCACCTGCTCGCCTCGCCGCTCCTCGAGCCGCTCGAAATCGCCGCGAATCGCGGCGCGCATGTCGTCGAGATGACTCTCCTCTCTCATTGACGTGGCCGTTCCCGACCCGCGCCGGGAGTCCTCTATCGGGGCGAGGCGAACGCGGCGATCCAGACGACGGCGGCACCGCCGTAGAAGACCCCGTCCGCCCGCACCAGAGCCGCGCCGACGTCGCGGAACCTGGGGTGCAGGATGTTCGCTCGGTGGGGCGGCGACCGCAGCCAGGCGGAGACGACGTCTCGAGCGCTGGCCGAGCCGAGCGCACCGACGTAGAGGTTCTCTCCGAAGCGGGCGGGCGCGTATCCGGACTCGCCGCACGGGGGCGGCGACGTCCGATCCGCAGGGCGTATGCGAGATCTGGCGGCAGGAGACGACGCCGTGTCCCTTCAACGCGGCGGCGTGCTGCAGCGAGTGCGACTGCGAGAGGGCCTCCTGCCGGTGTCGCGACGCGTGCCCAGTTGACGAGACACGCGATCGCGCGCCGCTGTGCGCGGGGCGAGGCCGCCGGGTCGGCTGACCCCGCGCAGGCATCAACCGGCGCGAGGTAGGCGTGCCAGGCCCGCTCGGCTCCGCCCGCCGTGCTCACCGAGCACGAGGGTCGACAGAGAGCGATCGCGAGAAAGACGGCCACGCAAAAGCGGACCGGCGCTGCCGCAGTCGTCGAGATCAAGCCCTAGGACCGATCCCTCAACTCTGTGATCCTGCCCCTCACCAGGGTCACTGCTGCGACCCTAACCGATCTCTCGGATGATGGCTCCGCCAACTGACCGCCGCGAGCAGGCCGAGTGCCAGCGTGGGCAGGATCGTCAGCGACCGGTACAGCAGCGTTGCCCGCGACGGCGTCGGCGTTCGAGGCGCCGAATGCGACCAGGGCGCCGGAGAGCCCGAGCTCGACGATGCCGAGACCGCCCGGCGTCAGCGGAAGGGCGCCGAGGATCCGGATCAACGCCCAGGCGGCGAACGCCTCGATCCAGGAGACCTCCTCCCCGCTGATCCCCACGACCCGCAGGCAGACGACGAGCAGCAGGAAGACCGTCAGGTGCCCGACGAGGGTCGCCGAGCGTGAGGACATGCCACCGTCGACGAAGGAGCTCCAGCGCTCCCGAGCGGAACCGCGCGAGCCCCTCGCCGCCCCAGGTGACGGGGCCGCGGCGCACGAGCCTGCAGCACACGATTCGCCAGCCGTGCCACTCGAGATGCCGATCCAGCGCGCCCGCGGTCGGCGCTCGAGAGCGCGAGCGCGAAGGCGACGACGGCGATAATGAGAACGGCAAGGCCGACGAGCGCCGACGTCCGGAGCGCCGGGTGATCCTGGTCGATCCCCGTCAGCAGCACGAGCGCGACGACTGGGAAGACGAGGTTCGCGAACTGGTTCCAGACGCCGGTGACGGCCACGGCGAGGGCGTCGGCGCCGGCCCGAAGCCCCAGGAGCGCAGCATCGAGTACGAGCCCGGCCATTCCCACCGCGGCGCCGGCGGGTGTGACCATCGAGAGCGCCGTCGACGCCTGCGTCATGACGAGGGCCTGCCGGTAGCCGAGGCCCGGCAGCGCCGCCATCCAGCTCGGGGGAAAGGTCGCGATGTTCAGCGCCGTCGCGCCGGCGAGCAGGACGCCAGTCCTGCCAGCCCAGATTGCTTCAGGACCTCCCAGACGTCGCGGTAGTCGGCGATCCGCGGAAGGACGAAAACGAAGACCGCGCCGACGACGACGGCTGTTGCGCCACCCCGCCGAGGATGCGCTTCCGGTGCTTTCGCCAGCCCCCTCGCGGTACCGCCGTGCCGTCTGGCATCTGCGGGAACCTATCGTGGAGGATCAATCCGAACGGAGGGAGCCGAACATGAACATCCGCAGGAGCACGATCACGCCGGCCATGGGATCGCGCTGCTCGCGCTCTTCTTCGCGCTCGGCGGCTCGGCGTTCGCCGTCGGCGAGCGCATCCAGAGCGCGACCGTGGCGCAGCAGCGCTGCTCGAACGGCGCGGTGCGGGGGATCGCCTACGTCACGGGCAATCCGACGATGGGTATCGCCAACATCGGCGACAAGTTCACGAGCGCCGGCGTCGTCTTCGGCCGGAAGTTCAACTGCAACCGCAGGGCGATCCAGGTGCGGCGGACCTCGTTGGGCGTGTTCGAGATCCGCTTCGTCGGCAATCCCGCGTCGGTCGCGGTCGCGACCGGAATCGGAAACGCGTACGCGGTCGTCGACCCGCTGCCGGACGGCGTCTTCCGGGTTGCCGTGCATCCGGCGGGACGTGACGATCCGGCAGATCAGCCGTTCATGATCGTGCTGGTATAGGGGAAGTACGCCACACCTCGCTGGGGTCAGGCTGATCAGCCTGACCCCTCCCCGTCGGTCGAAAGCCGCTACGGCAGCCGGGGTGCGACGACGACCCCGAGCACGCCGGCCGCGACCAGGAGGCCGGCCGCCAGCGCGACGAGCAGGAAGGTGATCTCGGTCTCGCCGGGCTCGCGTCCCAGGCGCGAGCCCAGGTTGTCGTACGCCTTCTCGAGCGCGTCCGCGGTCCGCGCCTCCGAGAACTCGCCGCCCGTCATCTCGGCGATCTGGCGCAGGGTCTCGGGATCGGGAGGAACGGGGATCCGCTGAGAGTCGCTCCCACCTGGTTGAATCCCCCGCCTCCGAAGGGACCGCGTGCGATGGTGCCGCTCGGCGTGCCGAGCGCGACCGTGAACACCGGGAAGCACGCTTCCCGGGCGAGCGCCGCGCCTTCGAGCGGCTGCAGGATTCCCCGCGTCTGCGCGCCGTCCGAGAGGAAGAGCACCGACACCGGCCCCGGCTCGTCGCACGTCGTCGCCTGCGCGAACGACCTCGTGCCGCCGCGAGCGGCCAGCGCGATCTCCTCGCCCTCTGGCACCTCGTCTTCGGTGACTCGCTTTCCGAGATCGACCGCCGTCTCCAGCGCATCGCCGATCGCGGTTCCGCCGAAGATCAGGAACGTGTCGATCTCGTCCACGGCCGTTCGAACGAGATCGTGATCCCGGGTCGGAGGAGTTGCGACCTGCGTCTCCCCCGCGAAGACGACGAGTCCCACCCGCAGGCGATCGGGCGCTCTGGTCGAGGAACGTGCGCACCGCCTCCTGGGCCGCGCCCAGCCTCGTCGGCTCGACGTCCTGCGCCTGCATCGACCGTGACGTGTCGATGACGAGGATCACCGTCGCGCGCTCCTTCAACACCATCCGCTCGACCTGAGGGCGCGCGAGCCCGACGAGAAGGACGGCGAGCGCGAGCGCGAAGAGCGCGGGCGGCACGAGCCTCGGCCAGGTTCGCCCGGAGACGACGGTCGCGAGCACGTCCATGTTCGTGAACCGGACCGCGTACCGCATGCGCCGCCGCTCGGCGTAGAAGCCAGACGACCGACCGCCAGCCGCCAGCACGACGAGCGAGAGCAGGAGCCACGGGCTCTGGAAGCTCATCGCGCCCTCGCACACAAGGCGTGCACCTGGACCACCGCGCGGACTCCTCCGAGCTCCGCGTCTCCGCGCACGCTGACCCGGACCGTGCCGCCGCGCACGCTGCGCGAGCCCGCGACGCTCGACACGAGGCTGGCGCTCGGTGGCGTGCGCGTGAAGAAGCCGAAGGCATGCGACGCTCCGACGAGACGCTCACCTGCACGGCACGCCTGCGTGACGGTCGCGCTTCCGGGACGCACCCGCACGGTCTTCACGCGACGAGTGACGGGCTGGCCCGGTGGGAACACCGACACGGACGTCGGTACCCGAGAGCCACCGCCGCTGTGCCGGCATGCAGCCGATGTACGGCTTGAAGCTCCTGCGCGCCGGACGATGCTCCGACGTACGTCCCGACGAAGGTCGCCGAGCGCGACGTCGTGATTCCGGGGTTGACCGGGCTCCCGAGCATCCCGAGGAAGCTCAGCTCGATCGCGCGATGGGTGAGCTCGGCGTCCAGACCGCCGACGATGTACCCGCGAGGGCACGTGAGCTGCCACGCGACACCGGGACGCGCCGCTCCACCCGAGCTCGGCAGCGAGACCCACGGCCCCGCAACCGGCACGCACACCTGGAGGCCATCGCACTCGTTCGCGCTCCCGGCGGGCGCCGCTGCGACGAGCGCCGCCGAGAGCGTGGCCACGAGGCAGCGCGATGCGCAGGCTGCGTCTCACGGAACCCTCTTGAAGAGGAAGGCCGAAAGCGCTCCGCCCACGAGCAGGAGCGCGGCCGCGCCCGCGGCGAACAGGTCCGTGACCTCCCGAGACTCCTCGCGCTCGCCGAGCCGGGAGCCGAGCTCCTCGTACACCTCGCGCAGGCGCTCGTCGTCGGTCGCGGTGAAGAACTCGCCACCGGTCGCCTGGGCGAGCGCCTCGAGCGTCTCGGGGCTCGGGGGCACGCGGATGATCTGCCGGAATCCACCGGTCAGGGTCTCCTCGACGACACCATCGGGCGTGCCCACGAGAACAGTGTGCACGGGAATCCCTCGTTCCTTCGCCT
Source organism: uncultured Actinomycetes bacterium (assembly GCA_963840705.1). Lineage (GTDB taxonomy): Bacteria > Actinomycetota > Thermoleophilia > Gaiellales > Gaiellaceae > GMQP-bins7. The sequence goes on from CAWIZT010000018.1 coordinate 97,557, forward strand.
GCTGCGCGGCCTGCGCTCGGATCGACTCGCCCGCCGTCCCGGGCGCCGTCCGAGATGAGCAGGATCGCGCGGGGCGGCACGACGTCGTCTGCCGCGCGCCGTCGCTCGCCCGAGCCGGAGTGGAGAGCGCAACCGCGTCGCCGATCGCCGTCCCTTCGCCGGGCGACAGCGAATCGAGCGCCTCCTCCACGAGCGCTCGGTCGTGCGTCGGTGGCACGCCGACCGCTGCCCTGCTCGCGAAGGAGACCACGCCCACGCGGAACTTCTCGGGAACCTGGGCGAGAAACGCCTCGGCTGCGGCGCGAGCAGCGTCGAGTCGCGTCGGCTCGACGTCCTCGGCCTTCATCGAGCGGGAGACGTCCATGGCGAGGATCACCGTTGCCTCCTCGCGCGGGACGCTGACGGTCGCATGCGGTCGCGCAACCCCGACGATCATCGCGGCGAGCCCGAGCAGCAGGATGGCGAGCGGAAGGAAGCGCAGCTTTCCCGGCTCTCGATCGATCACGTTCGGAAGCAGGGCCGGATTCCCGAACGCGCCTGCGATGCCGTTCGCCGCCGCTCGGACCACACATAGGCGAGGACGAGCAGCGGGAGAAGCACGAGCCCGGCGAGCGCAATCGGCCAAGCGAACGTCACGAACGGCTCCGGCGCAGGAAGACGACGAGCGGGCGAAGCCAGTCGCCCGAGGTCGTGAGAACGACGTGCCGCACGCCGACCGACGTGAAGTTCCGCGCGACCTGCGCTCGCTCTGCCCGAGCAGCGACTGCGAAGCGCTCGCGGAGGCGGCGACTGCGCGTGTCGACGCGAAGCTGCCTGCCCGTCTCCGGGTCGACGAGCCACAGGAGCCCTGCGTTCGAGAGCTCCTGCTCGCGCGGATCCCGGATCTCCACCGCGACCACGTCATGACGGCTCGCCAGCTCGAGCAGCGGTCGCCGCCAGTCCTGGGGCCCGCGGAAGTCGGAGACGACGACGACCAGCGAACGCTGCCGGGTCACGGATCCGGCGCGTGCGATCCCCTCGCCGAGCGAGGTCGTACCCGCTCCGCCCTCGGGCTCTCGGCGAAGGGCGGCCAGCAGGCCGACGAGGCCGACCCGGCCCTGCCTCGGCGGGACCGTCCTCGGCGCCGAGTCTCCGAACGTCACGATCCCGAGCCGATTGCCTCGGCGCGTCGCGAGATGCCCGATCGCGATCGCGACACCTTCGGCGACGTCCGCCTTCCGGCGGTCGGCGGTGCCGAACTGCATCGACAACGAGGTGTCGAGCACCAGCCAGGTGACGAGCACGCGCTCGGCGAGGTCGACGCGCACATGCGGCTCGTTCGTCCGCGCGGTCACGTTCCAGTCGATCCGCCGCACGTCGTCGCCCGGCGTGTACGGGCGCACCATGGCGAGCTCGGAGCCGGTTCCGAGCAGGTTCGAGCGGAAGTCGCCCGCGAGCAGCCCCTCCATCCGCCGCGCGATCGAGACGTCGAGCGCCTTCAGCAACCCTTCCGGCATCGTCCCCGGGCCTGGGCGGGCGGGGCTCGACGCGGAGAGAAGCGCGTTCGCGGATCCGCGTCGTCATGCGGCGTTCATGCGGGCCAGGTCGAGCTGCGGAGCCGGAACGGCTGCGAGCACCTGGTCGAGGATTGCGTCGGGACTCACCTCCTCGGCGAGCGCCTGGTAGCTCAGGACGAGCCGGTGCCGGAGCGCGTCGCGCGCGAGCGCCTGCAGATCCTCCACGAGCGCGTACTCGCGTCCGCGGATCAGGGCGAGCGCCCTCGATCCCTGCACCAGCGAGATCGGGCCGCGAGGGCTCGCACCGTAGGAGATGTACGGCGCGATCTCGGACAGTCCGTGCGCCTCGGGCTCGCGCGTGGCGGTCGCGATGTCCACGGCATAGCTGACGAGCGAGGGGTCGACGTAGATGTCGACGACCGCCCTCTGCAGCGCCGTCAGGTCCTCGAGCGACAGCGCCTGGCGCAGCTCGGGCGAATCGACGAGCTGCCGCTGGACGACGGTCAGCTCCTCGTCGTGCGCCGGGTATCCGATCACGACCTTGAGCATGAACCGGTCGATCTGCGCCTCGGGCAACGGGTAGGTGCCCTCGGACTCGATCGGGTTCTGGGTCGCCATCACGAGGAACGGCTCGGGCACGGGATAGGTCGTGTGCGCGATCGTCACCTGGCGCTCCTGCATCACCTCGAGCAGCGCGGACTGCACCTTCGCAGGCGCACGGTTGATCTCGTCGGCGAGGAGGAAGTTGCAGAAGACCGGTCCGAGCTCCGTGTCGAACTCGCCGTCGCCGACGCGGTAGATGCGCGTTCCCACCAGATCCGAGGGGACGAGATCGGGAGTGAACTGCACACGGGCGAACGTCCCGCCGAGGACTCCCGCGGTCGTCTTGATCGTCAGCGTCTTGGCGAGGCCGGGGACGCCCTCGATCAGGAGATGGCCCTGTGCGAGCAGGCAGACGAGCACCCGCTCGAGCATCGCGTCCTGCCCGGCGATGACGCGCCTGATCTCGAACAGCGCCTGCTCGAGCTGCTCCTTGGCCTCCGGCGGAGACGGGACGGCGGCTTCGTCCGACTGCTCGGTCACGTAGGAGCTCCTCTCTCGCGGCTCTCGTTCTCGGACCTATACGAAAGCAGACGAAGCTGAGTTTGGGGTAAGAGCTCGGTGAAATCCCGGTCTCGGCGGCGGGAGCTCAGTGGCAGGAGCCGGTGCCCGAGTCCGTGAAAGACCCGACCGCCGGGCGGAAGCGCCAGCCGTACTCCTCTCGCGCGGAGCGTGAGCTCGAGGATGCCGAGGCTCGAGACGTCGCGCGCCTGGCTCCATGGACGAACGGTCGGGAACGTCCGCAGGCTCTTGCCCCCCGAGCCGACGACGAACTCGCGGATTCCGCGCGCGCGATCGAGCGCGCCGCGCGGCGGTCTGCGGGGCAAAGCGCTCGTAGTCGTGGTCGTGCCCGACCAGGACGAGGTCGGCGTTCGCGTCGTAGAGCGCCTGCCAGAATGCGGTGTACGTGGAGTCGCTCCCGTGCTCGCCGGAGGAGAACCGCGGGTGGTGCCAGTACGCGAGCGTGCAGGTCGCCGACCTGTGGGCGGCAAGGTCGGCCCGAAGCCACCTCTCCTGTCTCGAGCCGGCGCCACAGCCGCCGATCTCCGAGCAGTTGGAGTTCAGCGCGATCAGGTGCCAGCCACCGAGATCGAAGCTGTAGTAGCCCTTCGGCGACCGCCTGCGGCAGCGCCGAAGTACCGGTAGTAGCCGGCCGCACCCTCCGTCTCGTACTCGTGGTTTCCTGGCACCGGATGCGTGATCGCCTTCACGCGTCCCCAGGACGGATCGTACGACGCGCGGAACTCCGAGAGCTCCCCGTCCTCGTACTGGAGGTCGCCGAGCGCGAGCACGGCCCGGTAGCCCGCACCGATGATCAGATCGGAGGTCGCACGCTGGCGGCACTCGAGCGCCTCGCCGCGACCGCCGTTGAAGGAACCGCTCTCCGGATCGCAGGCGATGTCGCCGGCAGCCGCGATCCTCAACCCTCTGGGTCGCTTCCCCTCGACGACCGTCGCATCGGAGATCGTAAGTCTCCGGCTGGGTTCGGAACTTCCTGCAGGCTCCGCGCTGGTCACCGTCACCAGGAGCTCCGACTGCGAGGACGAGCCCGATCCCTCTCTTCAGAAGGACACGCATGCCTCTATCGCGTGGCCTCGATCCAGGCGACGGCTTTCGCGACACCGTCGACGTGGAATGCGATGCCGAGCTTCGTGTCGTCGAGCACCTCCGCGAGCCAGACGTCGTCGTCGAGGTCGATCGACTGACGGTGGTCGAGCCTCGCCCGGATCGGCCGCCGCACGTCCAGGCCCCGGGCGAGCAGCCGCTCTTCGACCGCATGCCAGTACGCGGCGTTGTTCACGTGCCCCAGGAGATCGATGTCGGTCACGCGGAGCGGCCACGGGATCCGCTCACCGCTCGGTGGCGGGAGCCGCCAGCTCGAGCCGAGTCGAGACGACTCGACCGCCTCCGGCCTCCGCGTACTGCTGCGAAGTCCTCGATTCGGGCCGGCCGCGCGTCCGGCCCGAGATGGATCCACACGCTGTCGAGCTCGATCCTGCCGCCGCGGTCTCCGACGAGCGACATGCGCCGCCCGGCCGCGACGCTCGCGGTGCCGCTGCACCAGGTCGAGAGCTCCACGTGTCGTCCTCGAGCGGCGGCGACACGACGTCGATCCGAATGTGCCGCATGACCCAGAGATGTTCGGGAGCCCCCCAGCCCGGTCTCGGCGACGTCGTCCATCGCGACGTCCTGCAGATAGCGAGCGACCGAGTCCAGCCGGAGCCGCCCGTCTTCCGCCCGGTCGGAGAGCCGAATGCGGCGAGTCGAGCGAAAGACCCTGCCCGTCGTCGGGAGCGGGACGAGCTCGGTCGATCACCGGATCGTCGTCGCCAGCCAGTCGACCGGCCGCCGCAGCGTGAGCGGGGTCGATCTGGTGGGCGACGTCGGACTCGTGGTACTCGACGTCGAGGCCGCCCGCCTCGAGCAGCTCCCGCGCACGCCTCGCGAAGCCGACCTCCATGATCGGATCGGCGCGCCCGTGCGCAACGAACACGCGCGTGTCGCGTCCCGCGAGCGCCGGCTCCCAGTCGGGGACACGGGTACGAAGCCCGAGAACGCGAGGATCCCGGCCGGCGCGGGCCGGTCCTCTCCCAGCCCGAGCGCATAGCTCATGACCGAGCCCATCGAGAATCCGCCCAGCACCGTGCGCGAGGGCGCGACGCCCGTGCGCTGCCCAGAGCTCGTCATGGAAGGCCGCGAGCTCGTCGTATGCGCGGTGGAACGTCTCGGGATCCGGATAGCCGACCCGCGGCACGACGTACCAGTGGAACCCGGGCCAGCCCGGAAGCTCGAGCGGCGCGCGCGGCGTGACGACGTGGAGCCGGCGCTCGGGATCGAGCACGTCGGCGAGCGAGAGCAGGTCGTTCTCGTCGGAGCCGCGCCCGTGGTGCAGCACGAGCAGACCTGCCGGCTCACCGTCCGCCGGTCGCTCGCGAAAGGTCAGCTTAGCGCCAGTCGACCGAGACCACGTCGACGGGCTGCTCGAGGCCCTTCAGCGACTCGGAGCGCGGCTCGGACAACCGGAACGCGCCGCCGACGCCGTCGAGCGTCTCGACGCTGACCAGGATCTCGGCGGCGCCGCCGCTCCGCCGATCCGCGCGGCGACGTGGACGTCCTGCCCGCCGTAGTCGCTCGACCCACCGCGCCTGGAAGGCGCCGCCCGTATGGATGCCGATCCTGACGTCGGGCGCGAACACCTCTCCGTCCAGCGCACGCTGGATTCCGACGGCTGCCTCGATGGCCGCCTTCGGGTTCCCGAACGAGGCGAAGAAGCCGTCGCCCGTGTTCTTGATCACCTCGCCGCCGGTCTCCGCGATCCGCTCGCGAACGAGCTCGTCGTGGCGCGCGAGCAGCTTCTTCCACTTGTCGTCGCCGAAGGTCGAGAGCAGCCGCGTCGAGTCCACGATGTCGGTGAAGAGAAACGTGCGGCGCGCCTCGAGCCTGCCCAGGAGCTCGTTCGCGCGCTCCTCGTCGAGCCTGGCACCGAGCCGTTCGAACGCGGCCAGCGCCCCTTCGAGCTCGACGGTTCCGCCGTGCTCGTCGCCACGACGCCGCAGCGCGACCCCGAGCAGCATGCGCGCATGCGCGGTCTCGTACGGCGCGCCGACTCGCTGCCACTCCTCCCGCGCGAGCCGGAAGCTCTTGCGCGGCGCCATCCCAGTCCTTCTCGGCGAGCTCGATCCGGCCGGCCGCGAGATGGACCGTCGCGTCGAACGCGGGAGCGCGCCGCTGTCCGATCTTGTACGAGTCGACGACCTGCTCGAGCTCCTGCGCCGCGGCACGCGCGGTCTTCAGGTCACCGGCTGCGATCGCGATCTCCACCAGCGCGGGAAGCGCACGCAGCCGCATGAGCGGCGCCTCGACGTCCTGCAGGAAGTGCGTGATGCCTGCGACCGCGCTCTCGACCTTCCCCTCGGAGAGGCGGAGGAGCGCGAGCCCGGGCTGGGGATTCCGCCCCCACTCGTTCGCGGTCGCATACGCCTGCTCGGCGCTCGCGAAGTCCCCGCGACGCCGCCGGATCTCGCCGATCTCGTAGTGGCCGCCGGCGGTGATGCCCGCGGTCGAAGTCGCTGAGCTCCTCGCAGGCCGCCACCGCCTGCAGCTCGGCCGCCGGCCAGTCACCGCGCAGGCGCATGATCTCGGCGCGGTGCAGTCGGCAGGTGCCTGGGAATCCGCTGACATCGGCCTCGTCGCACCATCGGTTCGCGGCTTCGGTCCACTCGGCTGCGCGCCTGAAGTCGCCCGACGTCCTGGCACGAGCTGATCGCCATGCAGTAGACGATCCCGGTTGCAAAAGGACGCAGTTCTCCGCAGACCGCCGCGGCGCTGGCCTCGTCATGGAGAGCGAGGCCCTGCTCGACCTCGCCACTCATCACGAGCGCTCGCGCCTTGCCGGCCAGGGCGAGGACCTGCGTATCCCGGTCGCCGATGCGCTGGCCGAGCTCGTAGGTCTCCTCGAAGCGCTGGAGCGCCTCCGGCAGATTGCCTTCGAACAGGGCGGTCAACGACATCGTGAGCAGGAGCCTCCCGTGCTCGGCCGACTCGGGCAGGGCTTCGAGGAGTCGCTGCGCAGTCGCAAACCAGCCCTGCGAAACGGCGTACGCGGCACGACCTTCGTGATCCCAGGCCAGTGCGAGCGCGAGCCGTGCGGCGCTCTGCTTGTCGCCCGCTGCGGAGAAACCCGCGTACGAGCGCTCGCGCTGCTTGATCGCGTCGTCGAGCTTCCCGCTCCACCAGGCGGCATCGCCGAAGCTCTCGTAGTCCTCCGGCGTCAGCTCCTTCCGGTCGACGCTCGAGTACGCCTCGTAGGCCTGACGCCAGGCGAACCGGCGCGACGGCCTCGCGAGCGGCATCGAGGGAATCGACGACCTGCGACATGTCCTTCATTGTCACACCAGACCCCGCGAACCGCCAATCGACAGAATGACCGTGGCGTGGTCGTTCGCCGTCGTCGAATCGTCGCCGCTGTCCGCAGCGGTGGCCCTGCTCGCGGCCATCGCGGTCGTGGCGATGCGGCTCCACGACACGGGTAGCGCCGACCGGCGTTCTCGTGCCACGTGTCGAGGGAACGACGTCGGACGCGCTCGCATACGACGACTCGGAGGCCGACGACCTCGAGCGCGCAGCCGCGTTCGGGCTCAGTCATGCCGCTCTACACGAAGAGCCCCGGCGGCGTCTTCGCGACCGCCGAGCGCACCGAGTCCTTCCGCTCGCTCGTCGAGGACGCGGTTGACGACAGCGGCTTCGAGGCGGATCTCGTCGAGGCGATCGTGTTCCTCGAGAGCGGCGGACGGCCCGGACGTCATCGCAGGGGACGATCCGGTCGCCGCATCGGGCCTGACGCAGATCCTGGCGGAGACCGGGCAGAGCTTCCTCGGCATGGACGTCGATCTCGAGGAGAGCCGGAGGCTGACGGTGCGAGATCGCCGGTGCCGTCGAGCGTGGCGATGTGGCGCGAGGCCGAGCGACTGCGCGAGCGCCGACGGGCGATCGACGCGCGGTTCGATCCCGAGCAAGCTCTCGCCGGCACCGTCCGCTACCTCACCACCGCTCGGGAGCGGCTGGGGCGGGACGACCTCGCCGTCGTCTCGTACCACATGGGGATCGGCAACCTCTCGAACGTCCTGCGCGCATACGCACCCGGCAGCGACTTCGCCGTGCCCGACCTCGTGGAGGAGGAGGATCTCTCGTGGGCGACGCGTCTTCTTCGATACGGCACCCGACCGAAACGGCGAAGCCCACGCGCTGCTCGCGCGGCTGGGCGACGACTCGCCGACCTACTACTGGCGCGTGCTCGCGGCGCAGGAGATCATGCGGCTCTACCGCGAGGATCGCGACCGCCTGCAGGAGCTCGATCTCCTGCACGCGGCGAAGGGCAGCGCCGAGGAAGCGCTGCACCCGCCCTTCGAGACCGAGCGCTTCGCGGACGCGACCGATCTCCAGCAGGCGTGGGACGAGAACGTCCTGCAGCCGCTCCCGGACGATCCCGTCTCTGTTCGGGTTCGCGGTCGACCGCGACGATGGGCGAGCTCGCTCCGCGCCTGGGCCAGCCGAAGGAGCTCTATCGCGGCCTGCGCGCCGAGGCGCTGGCAACGCTCGTCTACATCGGGACACGCGTTCAGGCGCTGAGCGCGGCCACCCGGCCGCTCGAGGTGACGAGCTCGGTGCGCGACGACGCGTACCAAGAGCTTCTGCGCGCGGGAAACCCCGAGGCGGCTCAGGGGCTACTCGCTGCACACCACCGGGTTCGCGTTCGACGTTCGTCGACGTTACGAGTCGGGGGCTCAGGCGCAGGCGTTCCAGTTCCTGCTGGACGACCTCACGGCGCGCAACCTGATCGCGTGGGTGCGCGAGCCGGCAGCGATCCACGTCACCGTGTCTCGTCGGAGGCCGAGAGCCTCGTGCCGCTCTGCTCGAGGAGCGTAGTCCTAGGGAAACGCGAGCTGGCTGGTCGAGGTCGAGGCGGCCGCCGTCGCGACACTCGGGCGGAACGCGATACTCGACACTGCCTCCGGCACGCAGCGCGTTCTCCGCCAGCTGCTGCCGCATCAGCTGGCGCGCGGTCTCGTCCGAGAGCCCGAGACGACGGCCGATCTCGACGCCCGACTGCAGCGCGTAGCACTCGGTCGTCCCCTCGTCGCCGACGCCACGAAGATGCCATGTCTCGTGCGCGAGGACCGCAATCGCGCGCGCGGTCTGGCTTCCCCGTACCTCGTCCTCGAAAGCCAGCCGATACAGGTCGAGGCAGATCTCGGGTGTCAGGTATGCGCGCTCGCCTCCCACCTCGGCGACGCCGTCCGCGTGCTGTACCGCTCCGACGAAGTCGCGCGACTCGTCGCAGTAGATCTCCACCGGCTTCTCCGCGATGCGCGAGGCCTCGCCGGAGAAGCGCTCCACCGCCTCGAGACGCGTGCTCCCGTCGAGCGAGTCCCAGCCGGTGCGGCTCTCGACGAACCAGATCGCCAGGCCGAGGGCGCCGATGATGCCCGAGCCCGGCGAGGAACTGACGAACCGGCGCGAGCACGCTCCGGCGCTCGGGCTCGAACGCCGGCTCGTCGAGCTCCTCGGGCGAGCGTTCTCCGCGTCCGCGATGAGCTCCTCGATCTCCTCGGCGCTCTCGCCCGAGTACGGGATCCAGATCTCCTCGCCGCCCCGGCGCACGAGCACGAGGTCATCGGTCTCGCGCGCCGTAGCCGTACCGCTCACGATCGACGTCCTGCGGCTTCCGGTCCGGCCGCGCCGCGCTCGTCCCGCGGAGAGCGCCGATGAGGAAGTTCAGCTCGAGACCGAGAGCGATCAGGAACACGATCAGCACCGGAACCGCCGAACGCAGCTCGTACGGCCCGAAGATCCACGCGAGCACGAAGACGACGAGCGCGACGCGCACGATCGTCGCGGGGCTCACTGGCCAGTTCGGCTCTCCTCCACGCCTCGAAGGTACCGTCGAGCTACGAGTCGCTATCGTCGAGCCGCAGGTGAGCTCTTTCGGCGACATCGCGGCATCCGGGCCGATACGGATCTGGGACGGAATCCTCGCCCGCACGATCGAGGGCGACAGCTGTCGACGGCGAGTCGTCGAGCTCGATCGCCGGAAGCGTCGTCCGGGAGCACAGCCACGAGAACGAGCAGCTCGGTTTCGTCGTCTCGGGCTCGGTGACGTTCCGGATCGGAGACGAGACCCGGGAGCTCGGGCCGGGCGGAACGTGGCAGATACCGGCGAATGTCGCCGCACGAGGTGCGATGCCGGCCCGGAAGGCGCGGTCGTGATCGACGTCTTCGCTCCCGCGCGCGACGACTGGCAGGCGCTCGAGCGCCTGCCAGTGCAGTCGCCGCTGGCTGTTCCGCGCTAGCTCTGTCTGCAGCTTCTCCAGGAGCTCCGCGAGGCGGTCGTACGTCTCGGCGGCGCCGGTCTCCATCCCCGACTCGAGCATCCCGTCGCGCTGCTCGACCGAGTCGAAGACGGACGTGCTGGTGATCGTCGTCTTCGCCGTCCTCCTCCGTCGAGGGTCATGGTGTCGACACTGACGTTGCCCGGCATCCCCTCGAACTCGAAGGTCCAGACGATCTTCTCCGGAGCGGACGATCTCGCGATACTCGCCCCGGAACGCGTACTCGTTTCCGTCGGCGTCCGCGCTGACGAAGCGGTACTCGCCGCCCGGGCGGAGGTCGATCTCGCAGACGGGCATCGTGTAGCCCCTCGGGCCCCACCACTCCTTCATGTGCTCGGGCTTGGTCATCGCCTCGAACACGAGCTCGCGCGGCGCGTCGAACGTGCGCGTCATGACGATCTCGCGATCCGACGGCGTCGTCACCGTCAGGGTGTGACTACTTGCGACCATCGTTTTCCTCCCTCTCTTGTAGGACTTGCAGGTACTCGTCGAGGCGATCGAAGCTCTCCTCCCAGAACTGCCGGTAGTCGCCCAGCCAGGCCGCGGCGTCCCCGAGCGGAGCCGCCCGCAGCCGGCACGGCCGCCGCTGTGCATCGCGACCGCGCAGGATCAGCCCCGCCCGCTCGAGCACCTTCAGGTGCTTCGAGATCGCCGGCAGGCTGATCGCGAATGGCGCCGCGAGCTCCGTGACCGTCGCCTCCCCGGTCGCGAGCCGGGCGAGGATCGCCCGCCTGGTCGGATCGGAGAGGGCTGCGAACGTGCTGTTGAGCTCCTGGGTACCGTCATCGCTTCATAACCGCCTGGTTATTTAATCAGGTATATTAATAACATGTCAAACCTCGCGCCGGCGAAGGATCGCTGCCATCCTTCATCGAGCAGGAGCGGTTCGGCCTACGCTGCGCGGCTCGAGGCGGTGAGGCTAGTGCCCGGTCGTGGAGAAGTGCATGTAGTCCTTGGTGTCACCGCTCCAGTCGCCGCCCCAGCCCCAGCCGATCGAGCGGAACGCTCGGACGACCGCGGGCGTCACCATCCCCTTGCGCAGGCGTGAGCGATCCATATAGTGAGCGCGCGTCGGGTCGCGGGTCTGGCCGCAACCGACGTACGGGTTCTCGACCGGGTTGATGTCGATCGCGTGTCCGTACGCGTGGTTCGACCAGTTGCCCTGTTCCCGAGCCGCAGGGCGACGGAACTGCGCGCCGGCACTAGAACGAGCCGGTGACGTCGCCGTCTGCCGGTGCGAGCGCGGCTGGGACCGTAGATGTCGTCGAGGCGCATGTGCCGGATGGGGAAGCGCAGCTCGTAGAGCCGTCCGGAACACCTTCGAGAGCGGAGCCGCGACTCCCGGTTCACGACCAGCTGGCCCCGTGCGCCCGGCCCGTCGAAGCCCCAGTGCTTCACGGTCGAGAGCCGTAGATCCGAGAGAGGGACCGGGCAGCCCGGCTTGCCGAGCGACCTTGCGACAGGTCTTCTCGAGCGGTTCGGGCAGCGGTCGCACGGACGAGTCGAACGTCTGAAACGCGACGACGCGAGCGGCAGGGCGAGAAGACGCAGCACGTCGCTTCAAGGGTGACGCGCTCGGCTCGCCGCTCGTCAAGCCTGTGGGCTTCGGCCGAAGATGCAGAGATGGACGGTCATGCGGGCCGCGAGCGGTCGTCTCGTCGAAGGGATCAGCGACCAGTGTGCGCTCGAGGCGCTCGCCGAGCGTCGTGGCCGAGATCTCGAGGCCGAGGGGGTCGCCGTCGTGCCGATCGGGGGCGCGCAGTCCATCGGAAGGTTCCTGGATCGGTTCGGCCCTCAGGGGCTCGACGTCAGGCTGGCGGGGCTCTGCGACGCGGGCGAGGAGGGCGACTTCCGCCGCGGCCTCGAGCGGGCAGGTCTGGGCTCCGACCTCACCCGCGGCGACATGGAACGGCTCGGGTTCTACGTCTGCGTCGCAGATCTGGAGGACGAGCTGATCCGCGCTCTCGGTGCAGCCTCCGTGGAGCGGGTCGCCGATGCCCAGGGAGACCTCGGATCCTTCCGCACGCTCCAGAAGCAGCCCGCGTGGCAGGGACGCGCGATCGAGGACCAGCTTCGGCGTTGGCTGGGCAGCGGCGGCCGCCGAAAGATCCGCTACGCGCGCTTGCTCGTCGACGCGCTCGACCTCTCCCGCGTACCTCGGCCGCTCGATCTGGTACTTGCTCACGTCTGAGCTCCAGCGACCCGCCGATCCGGCGAGGCTGGCCGGCCGGACCCTGAGTCGCCTCCAACTGCGGGCGAGACAGTCGAGCGCGCCTTCTCCCGGGCACCGCCCACCTCGACGCCGGACACATCGTCGCGCCGGGCGTCGTCCGGTGGATCGCCGACCGCTTCGCCGGCAAGCCCGCATCGACGACGTGCTCCTAGGTCGTCTCGGCCGTAGCCAGCCCGAGCCACGAGGCCAGGTCCTCCAGCTCTGCCTGCACGGCCTTGGTCATGGTGCGGGTGAACGTCACGTCCTCGTGGATCGCGTGCACCCGCAAGACGGAGGCCTTGCGGTCGGCGGTGGCGTCGACCTTCCCGACCAACCTGTCGTCGTGGAGCACCGGGAGGGCGTAGTAGCCCCAGCGGCGCAACGCCTTGGGTTTGTACATCTCGAGGGTGTATTCGAACTCGAACAGCTCCTGCGCACGGCGCCGGTCGTAGACGAGCCGGTCGAACGGCGACAGCAGCGCCGTACGTCCCTCGAAGTCCTCGCCGAGCGCTGCGGGGTCGACGCGCCACTCGCCCTTCGTGCCCTCGACCACGGCGGGCTCCCCGGCGTCGCCGACGTCGACCGGCTCGAGCGGCATGGCGGTGGTCTTCTGCCGGGCGATGCCCAGCGAGGCGAGCCGCCGCTCGTTCTTGATCCGATGCGCGCCGTCTTCGGACGGGATGACGACGTCGGCCGGGTACACCCGCGCGGCGAGATCCCACAGCCGCTCGCGCCCGACGCGCCCGGCGATCGCGACCTCCCCGCGCATCATCAGGAACTCCAGCATCTGGGTGACGTTGCGGTTGTTGGTCCACCCGGTCGAGGCCCACGGCACCACGCACGTGTCCGGGATGTCCCGCGAGCTCAGCGGCCCGGAGCTGCCGAGCAGCTCGAGGATGTCGCGCCGGAAGCGGTCGTTGTCGCGGATCCACGCGTGCGTGCGCTCGTGACTGCGGCTCGTCCGACTCGCCGCGAGGTGCAGGCCGAGGTCGCTCATCGGCCGCACCAGCGCGTTGTGCTCGAACAGCGTGCGGTCCTGCTCCAGGGCCTTCTTGAGGTCTTCCGGCCGATACGTCGAGCCGAGGCGGCTCCAGGCGACGAGGTCGGCGTTGGGCGCGATCGCCGCAGTCGGGTCGATCTGCAGCAGGGTCAGCCGCCGCACGACCGTGAGCAGATCGGTCGGCCGGCGTGCGTCGAGCAGTTGCGCGCGCACCGCGATGCGCCGGGCTTCCGCCTTGGTCAGCCGGTGCACGGACAGAGGCTACGCCCAGAGTGCCGGATCGTGGGTCGCCACGCTGCATCCGTGGCTGTGTCCCGAATCACCCGCGCAACGCTCAGGTAGCAGGCTTCTCCCAGACGGAGACGTGCTTGGTGCTGTCGCTCGTGAACAGCTCGCGGTTCCAGCCGCTCCACCGCTCGCGCAGCGTCATCCCCGCGATCCGCGCCATCAGGTCGAGTTCGGAGGGCCACACGTAGCGGAACGGCGGCGAAAAGACCTCGACCTTGCCCTCGGAGATCCAATAGTGATGCGAGACCAGGCCCTGTCGGGCCGCATCGTACTCGTCGAACCCGAGATGAGTCGGGCTCACGTCGAAGGGTTGGAACGTCTCGCCGGGCGGGAGCCGCCGCAGCCCCGGTACGAGCACCTCGATGACGAAGCAGCCGCCTGGCTCGAGATGCGCCGCGGCGTTGCGGAAGCAGGCGACCTGCTCGTCCTGCGTCGTCAGGTTCATGTGCTTGCGGGTGGCTGGCCTTATGCTCGGCCCTCGTAGATGGCGATGGGCGAAGTCCACCGGACGCGACTCGCGCACGAGCGCACGTATCTCGCATGGTGGCGTACTGGTTTGGCCGGGATCGCGGCGGGATTCGCAGTCGGGCGTGTCCTGCCCGAGGTCGTCGGCGGCACGAACTGGCCGTATGTCGCGCTGGGAACGGCGCTGGCGGCTTCCGGGCTGGCGGCCATGGTGTACGGGATCGTGCACTACCGGGAGCTGCAGGCCGCGCTGCGAGACGACCGCGAACCGCACACCGGTGAGGGCTTCTTGCTGGCTCTCGCGGCTGTCGGGATCGCGGTGGGAGCTGCGTCCGTCCTGTTAGTCCTCCTCGCTCCCTGATCAGGAACGCCGCCTCTGCCCCGTGGCAAGGTGCCGGTGAACCAATCTCGCCCTCAGAGCCGGAAGGCTCCGTTGTTATGTTCGGCGGCGTGCAGATCGCTGAGCTGTGGCGCTATCCCGTCAAGTCGCTACAGGGCGAGCGGCTTGCTGCAGTGGCAGTGACTGCAGATGGTCTCGAAGGTGACCGTCAGTTCGCGATCTATGACCTGGAGTCCGGATTGGGTTTGACCGGTCGGCGAATTCCTGAGCTGCTGTTCGCGTCGGCACGCTTGCGCGCTGACGGTACTGCGGAGATTACGTTGCCTGATGGTTCACCGGCAGGAGATGACAACACGTTGTCGGACTGGCTCGGCCGATCCGTGGCGCTGCGTTCGGCTGCGACGGAGGCGGCTCGCCGCTACGAGAACATGGTCGACTTCGAGCATGAGTCGACGAGTGATTGGGAGCCTTTCGATGGAGCTGCGAGGGCATTTCACGACAGCCCCGGTGCGCGGGTGTCGCTTGTGTCGACCGCGACGGTGGGATCGTGGGATCCGCGGCGTTTCAGGGCGAACGTACTGCTCGACGGCGAAGGCGAGGATTCCCTTGTCGGATCGAGAGTCACCCTCGGCGAGGCGACGCTCGACGTCGGCATGCGGATCGAACGGTGCGTGATGACGACGCGCGCACAAGCCGGAGGAATCGAGCGTGATCTCGACGTGCTGCGAACGATCGCTCGTGAGCGTGATGCGTGCCTCGCCGTGGGCGCCCTCGTGATCGATCAGGGAACCATTCGCGTCGGCGACACGCTGCGAGCAAATGTCGAGAATGTCCCTCGAGCGGTCTAGGAGGGAGTCAACGCGCGCTCGAGGGCGGCCGGGTCGGTCGGCCCGCCGTGCGTCGCCAGCACGTGCTCGACCGGTAGCTCGAGCAGGGGGCGCAGGCCCTCGGCGATCTCCTCGCGCGTCACACCAGGGCGGAGCCACCTCTCGTTGATCTCGAGGCCCTGGCCGAAGTCGACGAGCGTGTCGCCGGAGATCACCGCACGCTGGCTTTCGACCCAGAGCACCGTGTCGTTCGTCTTGTGCCCGGCGAACACGTCGGCACCGAACGGCAGCCGGTCGCCGGACGAGTACGGGCGTGCCTCGCCTTTCTTCTCGCGGAGCAGCCAGACGACGTCGGGGCTGCCGTCGCCGGCCTGCTCGGCGGTGAGGCCGTACGTGTCCATGAGGAACTTCGCGCTGTCGGGTAGCGGCGTGTAGACCGGCACGTCGAGCTGCTCGACCAGGCTCTCCGCGTCGCGCTCGTGCCACGGCGCGGTGAGCACGATCGCCGTCTCGCGCTCGGCCGCGAGCGCCTCGATCTCGCTCGGAACGCCCAGCGGGTCGAACAGCAGCAGCCGCTCCCCGTCGTCGATCGCGTAGGACGACACGTTCTCGCTCCACGGCTCGGTCCGCCGCCACTGCGGGTGCGGTGCTTCCCAATGCCACAGGCCCGGACGCAACTCGCGCACGGCACGATGCTAGTGAAACGCTGCGCGTGATCGGGAAGTCGTGCTCATGCATCGGACAGCGCCTCGTCGACGACGCGATCGAGCGCGAGGTGACGCCCGGCCGTTACGGCGCGCTCGAGGTCGTGGCTCGGGTCGGCGAACACGATCGCGGCGAACCTCTCACGGTCGTCTGCCCACACGCCAAGTCGGGGCCTCAAGCCGAGCGCGCCCCCCTGCTCCTGGGTCTCCAGGGCACCCCATAACCTACCCGCACGCTCCTGCTCGCCTCGGCGGGCGGCGAGCGCGGCAAGAAGCCCGAGCGCCTGAATCGCGTGCCGGCGGTCCCCCATGTCACGGGCCACCACGAGAGCCGAGCTGGCGTATCGCTCGGCCTCCTCGACACGACCATTCTCGAAGGTGTAGCCGGCGAGGGCATTTAGCAGGTTCGCCTGCATCCACTTGAAACCGGCTTCCCGCGCCAGCTCCATCGCATCCACCATCAGCGCCAACCCGCGCTCCAGGTTGCCATCCTGGCATTCGAGCTCTCCGACGCTTCCGCGAATCATCGCCTCGTTGATCCGAAAGCCGTGCTCCTGGGACCGGGCCAGACTGCGCGCTTCCAAGGTGCGCCCGCGTTCCCTGTCGCCGAAGCGGACAAGGTTCAAACCGAGCCTGTGCTCGAGAATCGCCTGCCCGTGCTCGTCCCCCAGGCGCCGATACTGCCTCAGGCTCTCCTCGTACAGCTGCAGGCCCCGCTGACGCTCGTTGGTGAAGAACGCGAAGTTACCCCGGCAACGAGTCGCTAACGCCTCCAGCTCGGGTGGCGTGTGGTCGATCCTCTCGACGAGCTCCTCGAACATGCGACTTGCCTCGAACGGGCTGTACGAGATCCAGAAGTTCTCGAGCGTCGTCGCGAGCCGAAGCCCGAGCACCGGATCCGAGTCGAGCGACCAGTCAATCGCGCCCCTGATGTTGTTGTGCTCGGCGATCGCGACGTCGTGTCGCTGCGTAACTCCTGCTTCAATCGACTCGATCGTGAACCCGAGCGTTCGAGCGAGATCGAGGTGGTACTCCGCGTGGCGGCGACGCACCCGCTCAGTCTCGCCCGACGCGTCGAGCTGCTCGGCCGCGAACTCGCGAATCGTCTCGAGCATCCAGTAGCGGTTGCCGCTCCAACGGACAAGACTCTTGTCGACGAGCGAAGCGAGCACGTCGAGGTCGGCCGCCGCTACCTCCACCGCCGCCTCGATCGTCCAGCCCCCTGCGAACACCGAAAGACGCGCGAAGACCTCCTGCTCCTGGTCCTCGAGCAGGTTGTACGACCACGCGATTGTCGCCCGGAGCGTCGCCTGTCGCGGATCTGCGTCGCGGCCGCCCTTCAACAGATCGAGGCTTCCCGACAGGCGGTGAAGCAGCTGCTCAGGCGTGAGATGGCGCGTGCGCGACGCGGCGAGCTCGAGCGCGAGGGGCAGGTTGTCGAGCCGTTCGCAGAGCTCGAGGACGGTGCCGTCCGCGTCGACGTCGGACGTCACCGCCCGAGCACGGGCGAGGAAAAGCGCTACTCCGTCCGCCTCGTCGAGCGTGGGGACCGGGTAGGTGTGCTCGCTCTTGAGCTGCAGGAGCTCTCGACTGGTCACGACGACGACGAGGTTGGGACAGGCGGCCAGCACCCCGGCGAGCCCGCTCGCCGCATCGAGCAGGTGCTCGAAGTTGTCCAGCAGGAGCAGCATGCGCTTGTCGCCGACCTGAACCGCCAGCTCCTCGTCCGAGCCGAGCGCCTGAGCTGCCTGCTCGAACACGAGATCGGCATCGCGCAACGGAGCGAGCGGGACCCAGAACACGCCGTCCGGGTACTCGTCGGATGCCTCCGCGGCGGCCTGCAGTGCAAGGCGTGTCTTGCCTGTGCCGCCAGGACCGGTGAGGGTCAGCAAACGAACGTCCTGCCGAGAGAGGAGCTCGACGACGTCCGCAAGCTCCCGTTCCCGTCCCACGAACGGCGTCGCGGGGACCGGTAGGTTCGTTCGATAGAGCGACCGGAGCGGGGGGAAGTCGTCGCGTCCGAGCTGATAGACGCGCTCGGGAGCGGAGAGATCCTTGAAGCGATGCTCGCCGAGGTCGGTCAGCTCGAGATCGACCAGTGCCGCAGTCGCCGATGACACGAGGATCTGAGTGCTGTGGCCGGCGGCGGCGATTCGCGCAGCGCGATGAACGTCGCCGCCGACGTAGCCCTCGTCCGTCCTCAGGGCAGTTCCCGTGTGGACTCCGACCCGGACCTGGATCGGGCCGACGGCGAGCGCCTCGGTCAGCGCGGAAGCCGCCGCGAGAGCGCCGGCGGCCGTGGGAAACGCGAAGAAGAAGGCATCCCCTTGGGTGTCGACCTCGACGCCACCCTCAGCCGTGCACGCGGCACGAACGATGCGGCGGTGCTGGGCCAATGCCTCCGCATATGCCTCTGCGCCGAGTGCGTGCAGGAGTGTCGTCGATCCCTCGACGTCAGTGAAGAGGAAGGTGACGGTGCCGGTCGGGAGATCCTGTCGCAAGCGCCGTGATCATCCGCCGAGGCGGATCTCACGTCCAGTCCGTCTGCACGAACCCGTGACTCCGAAGAGAGGATCGCCGCGCCCGCCGCCGGCACGCACGAGGTTCGTCGCGGTCGAAGGCGGGCGCGGCGTCGCGAGCACGAGCGCCGCCCCGTCCCGGTAATGGGAGAGCGGGGAGATGGGCGTTCCCCATCTCCGCGCGCACGCGACCGCGACGCCGGCCTCACGCCGCAATCTTCTCCAGCAACGCGTCGATGCGCTCGAAGCCCCCCTTCGCGCCCTCCTCGACGCCGTACTGCATGGTGGTGTCTCGCTGCTCGGTCGTCTCGAAGCGCATCGTCTGGATCAGCTTCGTCTGCTCACCGAGGTCCTCGAACTCGAACGTCTGCAGGTGATTCTGGAACGTCTGCACGAGGCGCGCGGGTGGCTCGACCTCGCGGAACTCGCCCTCGACGACGCCGAAGGCGGTTCGGAACCGGTAGGTGCCGCCGGGACGGACGTCCATCTCCTCGACGACGGTGCCGTCGCCCCACCATCTGGGGATCAGCTCCGGATCCGTCCAGACGGAGTAGACGTGCGTCTGCGGTGCGTCGAAGATCCGCTCGACGCGGATCTCGAGCTCGTTCGGGGTGGTGACCGTGGTCTCGTTCATCTTCAGCTCACCGCCTGCTTGACGAGCTTCGCGATCCTGGCGTCGTCGGCCTTGGTCAGCTTCGTCAACGCGAAGGCGACCGGCCACATCGACCCGTCGTCGAGGTTGGCGGTGTCGTTGAAGCCGAGCATCGCGTAGCGCTCCTTGAACTTCTCCGCGTTGCGGAAGTAGAGGACGACCTTGCCGTCCTTGTTGGCGTACGCGGGCATCCCGTACCAGGTCTTCGGCGTGAGGTCGGGGGCGGTCTCCTTGACGATCGCGTGGACCCGCTCGCCGAGGGCGCGATCGTCAGGCGACATCGCCGCGAGCGCGGAGAGCACCGCCTCTTCCCCCTCCGCGGCCGCCTTCAGCTCCTTGGCGCGCGCTCTCATCGCGGCCTTTTCCTCGGCCGTGAATCCCTCGGACTTCTTGTCTTTCTTGGTCGTGCTCTTGTTGGTGGTGGTGTTCATCGTGCTCCTTTCGTCCGTTCGACGACCTGCGCAAAGCGGTCGAGGCGCTGCAGCCACGTACTGATGCCCTCGAACGCATAGGGCACGAGTGAGCATCTGCGGGCCCGGCCGACCTTCTCCGTGGCGACGAGGTTCGCTTCTTCGAGCAGCCGGATGTGCTTCTTCATCCCGGTCAGCGACATCCCGAAGGGCTCGGCGAGCTCGCTGATCGTCGCGCTGCCGGCGCCGAGCCGTTCGAGCACGGAGCGCCGGGTCGGGTCGGCGAGGGCCGCGAATGCCCGGTCGACGGTCGTCGTATACTGAACCATTCAGTTCAGTATTGCAGACCTGTCCGGAAAGGGCAACAGGTCCGGGTCGGCTGCACGAGGGCTTGCCCTCCATAGTCCGAGCACGTCATGCTCGAGCGCATCAGCCTCGTCTGGGAGCGCGATCAGGCCGCTTGACGATGGCGTCGGCGAACGTCGACTGCGCGAGCGCGTTCGCCCACATTCCAGTTACCCACGGGCGCCGCACTAACAGGCGGTCCCAGTACGCGAGCGGCACGAGCGCGGCCTGCTCGCCGATCCAGATCCGCTCGAACTCGCGGTACATACGCAGACGCTCGTCCTGGTCGCGGAGAGAGGAGGCTCGGGCCAGCAGCTGCTCGAGCGGCTCGTCGCGATAGAGCGGGAAAGTGCGGAGGATCGGCTCGAGGAACCCTCTCGGATCGGGATAATCCGCGGCGTAAGCCCAGATGTAGCCATGGACGCGCTTCTCGTCCACTGCGGCACCGAGATCGGCGTCGGAGGCGGCGGACAGGAGTCGAACTTGAACGCCGAGCGCTTCGAGTTGGGCGGCCACGTCCGACGCCGCGTCCTCCCACAACGTGAGACACCCAAGGACGATCTCGTCGAGGGCACGTCCGTCGGTGTAGCCCGCCTCGCCCAGAAGGGCGCGTGCACGGTTCGGGTCGAATGCCGGAGCGACCCTGGGCGAGTGACCGGGCATCGTTGGCGGGAGGAGCCCGCCCGTGGTAGCCGCGGTCCCTCCAAGCGCGCCCGCCAGCCGGTTCCGGTCGATCGCATGCGCGAGTGCGCGGCGGATGCGGGCGTCGTCGACAGGCGCCCGCTTCGCGTCAAAGCCGAGGTACCACGTCAACAACCCGGGAGCCCGGTCTACGACCGTCTCATCGTCGGCGAGGGCGCGCCGGGCGAATGCCTCGTGGAGAACGTCGTATTTGCCGTCTCGCCAGCGGTCGCAGGCTATCGCCTGAAAGGCTTCGATCTCAATCGTCACCTCGCCGACGTTTCCGCGCGCACCGTGCCAATTCGGGGCGGCCGCCAGCACGACGCGGTTCTCGTCGCGACCGGCGAGGACGAACGGGCCGTTTCCCACGAGCGGGTGCACGCGGTGCCACGCTGGCCCATCGCGCTCGTAGGCGTGCCGCGGCCAGGCGAAGAAGAACGGGTGCCCCAGCAGGTACAGGAAGTGGTTTCGCGGCTCGCGCAGCCGAATCTCGAGCGTGCGCCCGTCGCGCGCGCTCGCACTCACCCCGTCGAGCCAAAACGCGGTGGCCACCTCATCCTCGGCCATTCGGGCAAACGTGAACGCGAAGTCGTCCGCGGTGACCCCCATGCCGTCGCTCCAGCGAGCGTCGGTCCGAAGCGTGAACCGGTACGAGCATCCATCGTCCGAGACGGTGAAGCGCTCAGCGAGATCGGGCTTGATGTCGAAGTCGCGTCCGATCGCGACGAGCCCGCGGAAGAGGTTCACCGTGACCTGCGCCGCGGGAAGGGTATCGCTGTGACCCGGTACGACCTCTCGGTCCCAGGCAGCGGGCATCGTCCAGGTGATCCGCTCGCTCGGCTCCATCCGCACAGGCGTGGGCGCAGGTCGCGCGAACGCCTCGCTGAACGCCTCGTTCGCGGCGCGGTAGTCGAATGCGAGGTGATGGGTCAGCCCGATCTTGAGGAGTGTCTCGCTGGCACCTCCCGCCATCTCCGGTTCGCTCCATGAAGCCGAGTGCCCGCCGGTAAAGCTCGATTGCCTCCTCCTCCGCATTGGCGGCTCTGGCCACGTCGCCCGCCTTCAGCAGGTACTCAACCGCGCGCTTCGGCTCGTCCGCCTCGGCGAAGTGGCGGGCGAGGAGCCCGTACACCTCCGCCGGCGAGTCGCGGTGGAGCTCTACGAGTGCCTCCCCCACCCGCAGGTGGAGCTCGCGCCGGCGGGCCTCGAGCAGGCTGCCGTAGGCGACCTCTTGCACGAGCCCGTGGCGGAAGCGGTATTCGGGCGCGCCTCCCGCCCGATCCTCGACCACGAGCTGGAGCCACTGGAGCTCGGAGAGGGTCGGGCGCAGCCGCGCCGAGGGAAGCAGCTGCTCGAGGAGCGGAATGCCAAAGGAGCGCCCGATCACGGAGGCGGTCGTGAGCAGCTCGCGTGCCTCGGTGTCGAGCCGGTCGAGCCGCGCCTGCAGCGCCCCCTGGACGGCGGCCGGGATCGAGGCCTCGCCGACGAGCACGACGCGTCCACTCTCCCGCACGAGCGCGCCGCGCTCGTGCAGATCGCGAATCGCCTCCCCGACGAAGTAGGGGTTGCCGCCCGTCCGCTCGGCGACGAGCCGCGCGACCTCCTCCGGCAGCTGCCCTCCTGCGTCCGCCTCTGCGAGCGCGCGCACATTCACGTCCGGTAGCGGCTCCAGCTCCATCTCCAAGAACGAGTGCCGGAAGCGTCTGCGCGCGCGGTCGACGAGCTGCCAGGCCGGGTGACCAGGATCGCTGCGATGGATCAGGAGGAAGCCGACGGCGGTCTGCTCGGCCGCGGGAAGTAGCTCGTCGAGCAGCGCGAGCGTTGCCTCGTCCGACCAGTGGAGATCCTCGAGCACCAGACAGAGCGGGCGTTCTCGGGCGAGCGCGTGGACGAGCTGATAGATCCAGTCGAAGGTCTGGTGCTGGACGGCGTCCGGCGCGAAGTCGCGCATCCGCTGCTCCGACTCTGGCTCGAGTACCACGCCGAGCAACCCGGCGAGGAATGGATACGCCTCCTCTGCCTGCTCGGCGAATATACGGGCGAGCTCCGCCCGCAGCTCCAGGCGAACGCGCGCCTCGGGATCGGAGACGCCGAGGGCGAGCCAGCTTCGGAGCTGCTCGCGCACCGGCCAGTAGGGGATCGTCTCCGCGTAGGAGACGGCGTGGCCGGTGAGGAAGCGCACGCGCCCGTGAAAGCACTCCTCCATCTCGGCCACGAGGCGCGACTTCCCGATCCCCGGCTCGCCGGTAATCGAGACGACAGCCCCCCTTCCCCCGAGCAGCCCGTCGAGAACCTCGCTCAGCGCCGCAAGCTCCTGCTCGCGCCCGACCAGATGCGGTTCAGGGTGGGCCGCAGGTTGTGCCCTGATGCTCGCCACGCGGAAGGCTGCGACCGTTTCGCTCCTTCCCTTCAGCTCCAGATCGCCGAGTTCATCGAGCTCGAACAACCCGCTGACCTGATGCGCTGTCGCCGGCCCGACGACGAGATCGCCTAGCGCTTGCAGGCGCGCGGCCACGTTGACGGTATCGCCGAGCGCGTTGTAAAGGACGTGCGGTGGGGCGTCGCCGGCCGGAACCACGACCGGGCCTGTATTGACGGCGACGCGCGCACCAACCTCGACTCCGTAAGCGGGTGCGACTTCCGCAGCGTAGGCGTCGAGCGCTTCGCGGATCGCGAGTGCCGCGCGGACGGCGCGCTCGGAGTCGTTTTCGTGCGCAATGGGCGCGCCGAAGAGGGCCAGGATGCCGTCGCCAGTAAGCTGCGCGACGGTACCGCCGAAGCGCTCGACCTCCTCGCGCATCAGCCGCACGATGTCGTCGAAGAGGAACTTCGAGCGCTCGGGGCCAAGCTTCTCGGCGATGGACGTCGAGCCGCCGACATCGGCGACGAGTACCGAGACGATCCGCCGCTCTCCGGCGGTAACGGACATGCGGGGAGTTATACGCCGCGAGGTAGGCGCTCGCGGGGGACGCCTCGTCGCAGCCGTAGTGAAACAGTGCTGTAACGATCACGCGGGTTCCGCACAAGGACGCCCGAGTCGTCATATCGTTCATAGGCCTCCGAAAGCGAGGATGCGCTCTTGCACGTGTGCGACCACCCGCGGCTCTGCAACGGGTCGCCGGCTATCGAATCGACTGGCTTAGGCGATTTCGATCGCCAGGCCGCCTAGAGGTCTCGAGGCTGCCGCCGTGGACGAGCGAGTACTCCTCGTCGAAGACGATCCGTCGATCCGTGAGGTCGCCTCTCTGGGACTGCGGGGTGCAGGCCTGACCGTCGAGACAGCGGCAGACGGACGAGAAGCACTCGTGCGTTTCCGCGCCGAGCTCTACGAGCTGGTCGTTCTCGACGTCATGCTTCCGGAGCTTGACGGGCTCGAGGTCTGCCGGGAGATCCGGCGCTCGTGCTCTTTCCTATCCAGGCGGGAGCTCTGAAGCGCGATTCGGGCACGAGCACCGACAACGCGCCGAACGCCCCGTGCCGCGAGGTGATACGCGAGGGTCAGGCGGTCAATGTGTGCAACGGCAGCCGCTGGACACTCTCGGGCAAGCGGGGATCTCTCACGATTCGAGCAGCGCAAGAGTGGGTCGACCCAGGGTCAGGCGGATGTGGCGTCGCCTTCGGCACCTGGAAGGTCGTGCGCGGGACCGGTGAGTACGCAGGGATCGCCGGAGGCGGGCGGAGTGCCTATGAAGCGCACTGTCAAAAGTGGTACGCGCGCTACGAGGGCTTCCTCACTTCCTCGTAGCCCCGCACGAGACGGGCGGCCACGAGTATGCGCGCGCCCGCTTATGGAGGTGATGCACGCCGGAACGCGCCCGACAGGGAAAATGGAGGCGGCGGGAATCGAACCCGCGCAAGATTTCCGCCGAGGCGAAAAGTCGCTAACCCGGCTCTGAAAACGAGATCAGCCCAAGTCGTCATGAACTCGCGGGTGCGCCGGTAGACGAACCGCGCACGGTCCGCACTGGACATGTCCGGAGCCAGGCGAAATCATGGCCAGATGCCCCGCGAGCTCCCAGATGGAGTGGTGACGCTTCTCTTCACGGACATCGAGGGCTCAACGACGCTGCTGCACGAGCTCGGCGACGGGTACGGCGCCGCACTCGACGATCATCGTCGGATCGTGCGCGCGGCCTGCTCGGCCCACGGTGGCGTCGAGGTCGACACACAGGGCGACGCGTTCTTCATGGCGTTCGCGCGCGCTTCGGACGCGGCCGCCGCGGCCGCGTCCGCACAACGAGGCCTGGCTGCTGGGCCGGTCCGCGTCCGGATGGGGCTCCACACCGGCGAGCCGCGGGTGACTCATGAGGGATACGTCGGGATCGACGTGCACAGGGGCGCGCGCATCGCGGCCGTCGGCCACGGCGGCCAGGTGCTGCTGTCGCAGGCGACGCGCGCGCTGGTCGACCACGAAGCGCGCGACCTCGGCGCCCACCGGCTCAAGGACCTGAGCGCGCCCGAGCGCATCTACCAGCTCGAGATCGACGGCCTGCAGGGCGAGTTCCCGCTCCTGAAGACGATCGAGGCAGGCTTGAAGAACCTCCCGCTGCCGCGAACGTCGTTCGTCGGCCGGGCGTCGGAGCTCGAAGAGATCGACCGGCTGCTGGATGACCCTGACTGCCGCTTGCTCACGCTCGTCGGGCCGGGCGGAGCGGGCAAGACCAGACTAGCCCTCGAGGCCGCCGCTCGCCGCGTCGACCGCTACTCGCACGGCGTCCACTTCATCCCGCTCGCCGCCGTCCCCTCGCCGGACTTCCTCGCGCCCGCCCTAGCCGAGTCGATTCAGTTCGCCGTCGACGCCGTTCACACCAGCTTGTCGGCGCAGGAACAGCTGCTCGACTACCTGAGCGAGCGGTCCACACTGCTCGTACTCGACAACTTCGAGCATCTCGTCGAGGGCTCCGCGCTTCTGGGCGAGGTAATCGAGCGCGCCCCGCGGGTCGAGCTCCTGACGACGTCTCGGGAGCGGCTCAACGTCCAGAGCGAGTGGGTGTTCGACGTCGAGGGCCTCGGTCTCGCGGAGAACGGAAACGGCAGCGGCTCGGCAGTGCACCTGTTCGTGGAGCGGGCGACGCAGGTCGTGCCGGGCTACGCGCTCGACGATGCGGAGTACTCGCAGGCGCTTCGTATCTGCCGGCTCGTCGACGGCATGCCGCTCGGCATCGAGCTCGCAGCCTCGTGGGTATCCGTCCTCTCCTGCGCCGAGATCGCGGACGAGATCGAGGGCAACATCGACTTCCTCGCGACGTCGATGCGAGACGTGCCGGAACGGCACCGCAGTCTGCGAGCGGCCATCGACCAGTCGTGGCGCCTGCTCACCGACGAGCAGCGCAGCGCGTTCTCGCGGCTGTCGGTGTTCCGCAGCAGCTTCGACCGCGCCGCCGCCGTTGCGGTCACTGGCGCCGACCTGCGCCTCCTCTCCGAGCTCGTTGCGAAGTCGCTCCTGCGCCGTCCGGACTTCGGCCGCTTCGAGCTGCACGAGCTGCTGCGGCAATACGCGGCCGAGCAGCTGCGCCTGTCACCCGGCGAGGAGGCGGACGCCCGCGAGCGGCACGCGCGTCACTACGCCGCGATGCTGCTGGAACGGCAGGGAGAACTCCTGGGCCTGAAGCTCGCGGTCGCGCGGGACGAGCTGCGCGGCGAGCTGGACAACCTCCGCGCGGCGGTCGAGTGGACCCTGGTCGAGGACGACGAGCAGATCGCGCTGTCGGTTCTCGAAGCCTTCGACACGTTCCTCTTCATGCACAACTGGTTCGAAGGGGCCGAGACGCTCCATCGGCTCTCACGCACGGCCGGCTTCGACGCCGACGACCCCGGCAGTGCGAGCGCCGTCGCGCTGGCGGCGGCCGCGTGCCGGAGTGCGATCGCCGCCCGCCTCGGATATGACCCCGCGGCGGAGGAGGTCGCTCGCCGATGCTTGCCCGTCCTGCGGGCACGGACCATGGAGCGAGGGCTCGCAGGCTGTCTGTCCGCGCTGGGAATCATGGCGGTGTATCGGGACGCCTACGCCGAGGGAGTGGCGCTCTGCGAAGAGGCAGCTGACATCGCGAGAGCGATCGGCGACGGGCTCACCGAGATCGGGACTCGGATGGATCTCGGCTTTGGCCGACTTCTCCTGGCCGACCTCGAGGCAGCGCGCGAAGCGTTCGAGGCTGCGCACACCCTCGCCGAGAAGCTGGGCAACCCGGTGATGCGCGCGTACGCCACGAGCAAGCTCGGCTTGCTCGCCGATGCCGAGGAACGATGGGGCGACGCGCTACGACTGCACATGGAGGCACACGACCTGTTCGCGTCCGTCGGCGAGGCGGGCGGAACGGGCTACGCGCTCAGCCGCGCGAGCCTCAGCGCGTTCGGGCTCGGTGACTACCCCGAGGCGTTGCGGCTCGGGTGGGCCGGACACGAGGCTTTTTCCGAGGTCAACCACCGGTGGGGAGGGATCGCGGTCCTCTGCCGCATCGGCTTCGCTGCGCTCGCGCTCGGAGACGGCGCCGAGGCACGCGAGCGATTCAGCGAGGCGCTCGAGCGAGCGCAGGCCTCTCAGACCGTCTCACTCGAACTCCTCGCACTGAGCGGGATCGGCGCCTGTCTCGCGGACGATCCCGCGGAACAGGAGCGTGCCGCCGTGATCCTGACGTTCGTGCTGGGTCATCAGCAGCTGCCCCGGTCGTACGCCTCCGCCGCCCGTCCTGTGCTCGATCGGCTCGAGGCGGAGCTGCCGCCCGAGCAGCTTGCAGCCGCCCGCGAGGCGGCCGCCGCCACGACCCTGGAAGAGCTCGAGCGGACGGCTCGTCAGCCCAGATGATGCGGGTGGGAAGGGGGTTGGGCACGCGCTCGCCACTTGTCGTCCGGTGTCAGTCGATCGGTGGATCGACCACGCGTCTTCCGCGGGAGGGCGTTGCTCGGGCACGCCTCGATCAGCACGACCGCCGATACCTACACCGACTGGGACATTCAGCAGTTGGAGGTGTCACTCCTCCAGACGTTCGCCGCCGAGGACGAGGAGGAATGATCCCCCTCGCGAATCATTCCCCCCGCCTCACGGCAAAGTCCCTGCAAATCGCGATTTCATGGAGGCGGCGGGAATCGAACCCGCGT
>CAWIZT010000019.1:0-16684 GCA_963840705.1 uncultured Actinomycetes bacterium
ACGGAACGAGCGGCGCCGAGATCGTCGCGCTCCTGACACGCGACGTCTTCGACGAGTCCGGCTTCTGGCGCGGCCAGACCGTGTGGGTACGCCCGCAGCGCGAGCGCGTGTTCGCAGGCACGCCGTAGACGATCAGGGCACTAGCGGCCGAAGACGGCCGCGGCGCCCTGGCCGACGCCGACGCACATCGTGGCGAGCCCATAGCGTCCGCCGCGACGTCCGAGCTCGTGCAGGAGCGACACGACGAGCCGCGCGCCGCTCATCCCCAGCGGATGCCCCATCGCGATCGCGCCGCCGTTCACGTTCACCTTCTCCGGATCGAGCCCGAGCTCACGGACGACGGCGAGGCTCTGCGAGGCGAACGCCTCGTTCAGCTCGACGAGCTCGAGGTCGGCCGGCTCGATCCCCAGCCGGTCGAGAAGCTTGCGCACAGCCGGCACCGGACCGATGCCCATCACGCGGGGATCGACTCCGGCAACGGCACTACCCACGAACGTCCCGAGCGGCTCGATCCCGAGCTCTTTCGCTTTCTCCTCGCTTGCGAGAACGAGCGCGGCGGCGCCGTCGTTGAGCCCCGCCGCGTTGCCGGCGGTGATCGTCCCACCTTGCCGAAACGCGGCTTTCAGCCCGGCGAGCGCCTGCGCGGTCGTCTCGGGACGCGGGTGCTCGTCGACCGCGAGGTCTCCGACCGGGACGATCTCGGCTTCGAAGCGCCCCGCCCTGTACGCCGCCGCCCAGCGTTCCTGGGAGCGAAGCGCGAAGGCGTCCTGATCCTCGCGCGAGACGGCCCAGCGCTCGGCGACGTTCTCTCCCGTCTCGCCCATCGACTCGAGCGGGAACAGCGCCTCGTGGCGGGGGTTCGGGAAGCGCCACCCGAGGGTCGTGTCCCAGACGGTCTGATTGCCGCGCGGGAACGCTTTGTCCGGCTTCGCCATCACGAGCGGCGCCCGGCTCATCGACTCCACCCCACCGGCAATCACGATCTCCGCGTCCCCGGCGATGATCGCGTGCGAGGCGGAGGCGACCGCGGACAGGCCGGACGCGCAGAGCCGGTTGACCGTGACCCCTGGGACTGAGACCGGGAGGCCGGCAAGAAGGGCCGCCATCCGAGCGACGTTGCGGTTGTCCTCGCCCGCCTGGTTGGCGCACCCCAAATGCACGTCGTCGATCGCGGCGGGATCGACGCCCGCGCGCTCGACGGCGGCCGCGATCGCGAGGGCCGCCAGATCGTCCGGGCGAACATGCGAGAGCGCTCCGCCGTAGCGTCCGACGGGTGTTCTGACGGCTGAGAGAACGACGGCCCTGCGCATGCGGGTGACGCTAGCGGATGAAGTCGATCTTGACCGCTTCCGGGAATGCTCCGAGCTCCTCGCCGCGGCGCAGGAGCTCGGTCACGGCCTTCCGACCCTCGTCCCCGTAGTCCTGGGTCAGCTCGTTCACGTACATGGCCACGAACCTGTCCGCCACCGCGGCGTCGATCCCGCGCCCGAACTGCAGCGCGTACTCGAGCGCGTCCGCCCGATTGTCGAGCCCGCACTGGATCGCCTCCCGCAGCACGTCGGACACCTGTCCGAGCACCTCCGGCCCGAGGTCGCGCCGGGCGACGTTCACGCCGAGCGGCAGCGGCAAGCCGGTCTCGAGCAGCCACCACTCGCCGAGATCGAGCACCTTGACGAGGCCATGGTCTTCGAACGTGAGCTGACCTTCGTGAATCAGGAGACCTGCGTCCGCGCGACCCGACGCGACCTCCTGCGGAATCTCGTCGAAGGGCAGCTCGCGGAAGCGGAAGTCTCCGAGGATCAGCCTCAGCGCGAGGAACGACGTCGTCATCGTCCCCGGCACGACGATCTCGAGCTCCGCGAGCTCGGTGTGGGACAGCGAACCGCGCGCGACGGCAATCGGTCCGTAGCCCGAGCCGATGCTCGCTCCGTGCGGGAGCAGAGCGTAGTCCTCTTGCACGAAGGGATATGCAGCGAGCGAGAGGGCAGTCACCTCGAGTCGGCCTGCTCGGGCCCATTGGTTCAGCGTCTGGATGTCACCGAGCACCTGCTCGAACTCGTGCCCGCGCGTCTCGATGCGCTCGCTCGCAAGCGCCCAGAACATGAACGCATCGTCGGGATCGGGGCTGTGGCCGACGCGGATCCGCACGAAGCGCGGGACGCTAGCACCGTGCTGTCCTCTAGCGGTTGAAGAACCAGCGCTCGAGGAGCGGGAGCACTTCTCTGCGCGTGAACGGTCGCGCATCCACTTCGCGTCCGTCGCCTTCGAGGACCACGACGTCGTCCTCGAGCGCCTCGTTCGCGCGCTCGAGTGCGTCGCCGAGCTCGTAGCCCTCGAAGATCAGATCCTCGGGTCGCGTCTCATCGGACTCCCGAAGCTGAGGGTTGACGGCGCGGCCGACCGCCCAGACTCCCTCCGCCCGGCGCTCGATCCAGAGCACGATCCGCTCCTCCCGGCCGGCGTCGTCCACTCCGGTGAGCGTGCGTTCGGCATATCGACCCTCGCGGGAGCTCCGCTTCATGTACCCGGGATACAATCGCGTCTCGTGGCTGTCTTCAAGAATCTCTTCTCGTTTCTCTTCCAGCGGAACTCCGCCGAGGAGCATGTCGCGCGCTACGTGATCCGCGAGCACGAGCGGGGTCGCTCTCTCGACGAGATCCTCTCCGACAAGTACGTCCAGAACCGGCTGACGCCGGAACAGCAGCGACGCCTGCTCGACCGGCCGGAGATCGTCGGTGCGATCTCGGGCGAGAAGATCGCGGAAGCGAAAGCCTCGGTCACGTCTTCGTAGGCCCCCTGGAATTCCCGCCTACAGGGTCGTTCCGACGCCCTGCTCTCGTGCGCGACGCAGCGCCTCCGCGCCTAACGCAATGTCCCAGGCGGCGAGCCCGTTCGACTTGAAGACGACGACATCCGTGTCGGACTGACGACCGGCAACCTCGCCCGAGACCACCTCGTGCAGCTCGTGCACCTCGAGCCAGTCGAGCACGCCTGCCTGGACCGGCTCGATCAGGTCTCCCGACTCGAGTCGCGCTGTCTCGAGCGAGTCGCAGCACACGAACGACGCACGCTCCAGGACGGCGTTGTCGAGCTCGCGTCGGCTGGCGACGTTCGCTCCCGCCGCGACCACAAGCGCGCCGAGAGCAAGCCACTCGCCTCGCAGAACGGGATCGGGGGAATTGGTCATCGTGACGACGACGTCCTGTGCGCCGGCGTCACGGTGGCTCTCGCCCGGCTCGGCGCCGACCAGGTCACAGAACGACGTGAGCCGCTCAGGCGTTCGGCAGTAGGCGACGACCCGCTCGATCGCCGGCAGCGCAGCGCGGATGCACGCCACTTGCGTCTCCGCCTGGTTGCCACACCCGAGCACACCGAGCGTCTTCGCGCCGTCGCGCGCGAGGTGCCGCGCCGCGACTCCGCTCGCCGCTCCCGTGCGCAGGCGTCCGAGCTGGTCGGCTTCGATCACGGCCGCGAGCTCGGACTTCTCCGCATCGAAGAGGCACACGACGAACGACGCACCGGCGGGCGACGCCGTGTACAGCTTGCCGCCGGCGACTCCGAGCTCTCGGTCGGACGCCGCCATGTCCGCAAGCGAGCCGTCCTCGAGCCGCAGGCGACGCCGTGGAGCGTTGTCCACGGCAGCGCGGGCGATGCGCCGGAAGCACTCCTCGATCACTGCGACGGCGCCTGCCGGCTCGAGAAGCGAGGAGACATCGGATTCGGTCAGGTAGAGCGGCATGAACGGGGAAGTCTAGGAAGCGGCTTGCCGTCGCCGTAGACTCGTCCTGCTCTGGACGACGAGAACTATCTCGACCTGCGGCTAAGCGCCTTCCTAGACCGGCTCTCCGCCGGAGCAGAAGCGCCTGGCGGAGGCTCGGCCGCGGCACTTACGGTGGCGTTTGCGGCGGGGCTCGTGGCCATGGTCGCCCGCTGCTCGAATGAGTGGGACGATGCAGGCGGAATCGCCGCGCAGGCGCTGGCGCTGCAAGCGCGTGCCGCGCCGCTAGCGCACGCCGACGCCGAGGCCTGGGAGGACGCCCTGAGCGCGCTCCGCCGCGCGGGTGCCGGCGGCGGTGACGACGGTGGGCCGCGGCGGGACCATTCGCTCGAGCAGAAGCTCGAACGGGCGGCGGTCGTGCCGCTCGAGATCGCGGCGCTCGGCGCAGACACCGCCGCGCTCGCCGCCATCGCGGGCGAGCGGTGCGATGGCGCGTATCGCGCGGATGCCGCTGCAGCAGCCGCCCTCGCAGCAGGCGGCGCACGAGCCGCAGCGCACCTCGTCGAGGTCAACCTCGG
This sequence comes from uncultured Actinomycetes bacterium, assembly GCA_963840705.1. GTDB lineage: Bacteria > Actinomycetota > Thermoleophilia > Gaiellales > Gaiellaceae > GMQP-bins7. The sequence continues at coordinate 4,297 of CAWIZT010000019.1, forward strand.
CGTCCAGGAAGGAGACGAGCGGCTGGCGGAGGCACGACGGAGCGAGCAAGCGGCAGGCGACGCGGCCGAGCGCCTGCTGGCGGCGATCCGGTGAGCGCGTGCAGATGAGCTCGCTCGAGGCTCTTTCGGACGCCGACCTGGTGCAGCGGTGTCGCGCCGGGGACCCCGAGGCCTGGAACACGCTCGTGGAGCGGTTCTCCCGCTACGTCTACGCGATCTGCGTGAAGGGGTTCCGCCTCAAGGAGGAGGACGCGGAGGACGTCTTCCAGGACGTCTTCACGCGGGTCTACACCCACCTCGACAAGCTGCGCGACGATGCAGCCGTCCGTCCCTGGATCGCCCAGCTCACCCGGCGGCTCTGCCTCGACTCGATCGCGCGGGGCAGCAGGGAGCAGCCGGCGCCCGAGCAGGACTTCGAGGAATCGAGGGACGACTTCGCGGAGATCGAGGAGGCGTTCGCGGTGCGCGAGGCGGTAACGACGCTCGGGGACGCCTGTCAGGAGATCCTCGATCGCTTCTTCGCGCAGGACCAGAGCTACCGCACGATCTCGGCCGAGCTGGAGATCCCTGCCGGGACGATCGCGAGCCGCATCGCACGCTGTCTGCGAAGGTTGCGTGAGGAGCTGGAGGCCTGAGTTCACTCAGCCCTCCCCGGCTGCGCAGCAGCCGACTTCAAGGATCGTGCGCGAGCGGAATCCGTCCTTGCGTCAACTCGGAGGGAAGAAGTGAGCCCTCCCGAGGGTCTAGGGGGTAGATGACGCGGATCTACGACGAAGAGTGGCTCGGCCAGCGCCTACGCGTGCTACGCCCTGCGCCACAGGGCTGGGTGCGCGCAGCACAGGAGCTGCCGGCCGCTCGCCGTTCACTCGACGAGATCGTCGCGCGCGCCGAGGCAGACCTCGAGTTCCGGACTGCGCTCATCGCCGATCTCGAGGCGGCGCTCCAAGACGAGGGCTACGAGCCCGCCCCCCGGGTCGTCGACGAGTTGCGGAAGCGCTTCTCGTAGCTGATCGCCGGTCGCCGAGCCAATAGAGTCCTTGCGTGGCCGGCGTGACCGCGCACGCGGAGGAGGCGAGGAAGCCGCTACAGGCCTGGAGCCTGTCCAGGGATGCCGTGGGCGCAATCGGGCTTCCCTCGCAGTGGCCCGAGCGGGTCACGCGGGAGTGGGCCTGGGGCGACGCGACGGGCAAGGGGGTGCGGGTCTGCATCCTCGACTCGGGAATCGACGCCGCACATCCGCTCGTCGGCGAGCTCGAGAGCGCCGTGACGGTGTCGCTCGACGAGGACGAGAACATCGTCGTGGCCGAGGACACCGAAGGCGATCTGGCCGGCCACGGAACCGCCTGTGCCGGCATCGTGCGCGCGCTCGCTCCCGAGTGCAGCATCGCGAGCATCCGGGTTCTCGGCAAAGGGTTCACCGGGAGCGGGTCGATCCTCCTCGCCGGGCTTCGCTATGCCGTGGAGCGGGGCTTTCACGTGATCAACATGAGCTTGTCCACGACGAAGAAGCCGTTCGCAGCGGCGCTTCACGACCTTGCCGACAGCGCGTACTTCCAACGAAGCGTGCTGGTCGCGTCTGCTCACAACATGCCCGTCGAGAGCTATCCCTGGAGGTTCTCGTCGGTGATCTCGGTGGGCAGCCACGAGGAGGAGGACCCGTTCACCTTCTTCTACAATCCGAACCCGCCGGTGGAGTTCTTCGGGCGCGGGGTACGGGTGAGGGCCGCGTGGATCGGGGGGAAGTCGGTCACCGCCTCCGGGAACAGCTTCGCGACCCCGCACCTGGCCGCGATCTGCACGCTCATTCTCTCGAAGCATCCCGAGCTGACGCCGTTTCAGGTCAAGAACGTGCTCTATCTCACCGCATCGAACGTGGGAGGTGGCGAGTGACGGACGAGAGCGATCTCCGCGCTGCGATCGCAGCCGGGGTCATCGGCTCGGGTGACGCGTACCGCGAGCTGCTCGGCGCGATCGTCGAGGTGGCGCGCTCGATCTTCGGAGCGAAGGCGTCTTCGATCCTGCTCCTCGACGAGGACACCGAAGAGCTCGTGTTCGAGGCCGTGGTGGGCGAGGGCGAAGGAGAGCTCCTCGGCGTGCGCTTCCCCGCGGGACACGGCATCGCCGGCTGGGTGCTCGCCACGCGAACCCCCCTGATCATCGAGGACGTCCGCGAGGATCCGCGCTTCGCCAAGGACGTCGCCGAGGACACGGGATACGTGCCGAGCGGCCTCATGGCGGCGCCGCTTCTGCACGAGGAGCGTGCGCTAGGCGTCCTCGAGGTGCTCGACCGTCCCGAGCAGTCCGTCTTCAGTCTCGCCGAGATGGACCTCCTCGGCCTGTTCGCGAACCAAGCCGCGATCGCCGTCGACCTGCTCCTGCGTGCCCGACAGGCCGAGAGGTTGCTCGACGGTCGAGACGACGAGCTGGCAATCGTGGCGCGACTCGCGTCGATCGTCGCCGAGCTTCAGGACGCGAGACGGGAGGCCGGGCTCAGACTCCTGCGCGAGTTGGCGGCGACGCTCGGCGACTGAGAGCTCGAGCAGAAAAAAAGGCCCGGGCGGCTGTACATCCCGCCCGGGCCGAGGAAATTCGTCGCTTCCGGTCTAGATCGCCTCGCCCAAAGCCTCGCCCATCGTCTCCCCCTCGATGGCCTCCCCGTGGGCCTCGACATCCGGCTCGTCGTCTTCGCTGCGAGCTGGGGCGATTGCCTCGCCGAGTGCCTCGCCATCCAAGGCCTCCCCGTGGGCCTCGACGTCGTCCTTCCCGTCCGGGCGATTCTCGTCGTCTGCCATTTCTTCCTCCTTGTTGTGGGCGCGTCTTACGCGTCTTCTGACCACAAGACGCATCCTGCGCCAGGAATCTTCCCCTGTCCGCTTCGATTTTGCAATCCCAGATGAGATGCTCGTTCTGTGCGTGGGTTGATGCGACATCTGAGGCAGTCGGTTACCGCCTTTACGGACGTCTTTGGGAACCCCAACCTCCGAAGGATCCAGGTCGCCTGGGCGTTCGCCGTCGTGGGCTGGTGGGCCTACATCGTCGCCGTGGCAGTGTTCGCGTACGACGCTGGCGGAGCGCGCGCAGTCGGCATCCTCGTCGTCATCCGCACGCTGCCCGCCGCCGCGGCCGCGCCCTTCACCGCGACGCTTGCCGATCGTTACCCCAGGCACCGCGTCATGATCGCCTCCAACCTCCTTCGAGGCGGCCTGATCGCAATCGCGGGCGCAAGCGTGTTCCTCGATGCGCCGGCGGAACTCGTGTACGCGATCGCCGGGATCACGATGATCGTCGGGACACCGCTTCGTCCGGCGATGGCCGCGATCACACCGTCACTCGCCCGAAGTCCGGAGGAGCTGACTGCCGCGAACGCCGTAGCGAGCACTCTGGAGAGCATCGGTTACTTCGTCGGGCCTGCGCTCGCCGGAGTCTTGCTCTCCACCGCCAGCACGGGTCTCGTGTTCCTCCTCACGGGGGCTTGCTTCGTCGTGTCCGCTTCGCTCATCGGACGTCTGGACACGTCCGGCGTCGCGGAGCGCCCTGAAGTCGTCGAACGCTCGAGCATCGTGTCGGAAACGATGATCGGGTTCCGAACGGTCGCGCGAGATCCTCGCTTACGCATTCTCCTGGGTCTGTTCTCCGCTGAGACGCTCGCCGCCGGCGCGCTGTCCGTGCTCGTCGTCGTCATGGCCCTCGAGCTCCTTGAAATCGGCGACGCCGGCGTCGGTTACCTGAACTCTGCCTTCGGGGTCGGGGCGCTGGTCGGCGCCGTCGCCGCGCTCTCCCTCGTCGGGTTGCCCCGATTGAGCTCGGCGTTCATTCTCGGCGTCGTGCTCTGGGGGACTCCACTCGTGCTGATCGGGTTGTGGTCGAATGTCGCGGTCGCGATCGTGCTGCTCGCCGTTGTCGGGGTGGGCAATTCTCTCATCGACGTCGCGACGTTCACTCTCGTCCAGCGTGCGGTGCCCGACGAAGTCCTGGCGCGCGTCTTCGGCGTGATCCAGACGCTGTGGATCTCGACGTTCGGAATCGGAGGACTGATCGCCGTGCCCCTCATCAGCCAGCTGGGTGCCGCCGGTGCGCTCATCGTGGTCGGCGCTTTCCTGCCGGCACTCGTTGTACTCGTGGGGCCGCGACTGCTGAGGCTCGATGCGTCTGCCGAGGCACCCGTGCGGGAGTTGTCGGTGCTCCGATCGATCCCGATCTTCGCTCCGTTGCCCGGTGCGCCGCTCGAGCATCTCGCGACGCATCTCGTCCCCCTCCAGTTCGAGTCCGATACGACCATCATTCGACAAGGAGACGCTGGTGACCGCTTCTACATCGTCGTGGAGGGTCGCGCCGCAGTCAGTATCGACGGACGAATCACTTCAGAGCTGGGACCGGGCGACTACTTCGGCGAGATTGCGCTAATCCGTAACGTGCCCCGGACGGCGACGGTCACGGCCCGAACCCCCGTTGTCCTCTACGCGTTGGACCGCGAGGACTTCCTCTCCGCCGTAACCCGCCATGCACCGAGCACTCGAGCGGCAGAACGCGTCGTGAGCGCCCGGCTCGCCGGCCTTCCGACCGGGAGCGCCCAGCTTCCCACATAGAGGACGCCGAGGGGACGCCTGGAGTACAGTCGTGGCGTGCCAGGACCAAGAGGCGGGGGTGTCCGTGCTCCGGACGAATTCGAGTCGCGTCTGCGCACCTATGTATCCGAGCGTTCGGAGGAAACGCGGGCCGTGCGTGTCGGCGAAAAGGAGGTCTCGGAGCAGGGAGCGATCGTCGCCCGCTATGCCGACCTCTTCACGAGCACCCAGCTCGAGGCTCTGGGCGCCGCGGAGGAGATGCAGACGAGCTCCGACGGGCACGAGCGTCTCCACCGGCTTCGCAAGAGCTGCGAGTCGGGGTTCATCATCGCGCGCCTCGCCCCCCTGCAAGACGCCCTGCAGAATGCGGAGCTCGCCGTTCGGGTCGAGTACGGGGGCGAGAGCATCCCGCTTCGGGCCGCTTCGGCGCGATTGGCGACGCTTACGGAATACGACGACCGCGAAGCGCTCGGGAAGCAGGTCGTTGAGGTCTCCGCCGGCCTCAACGACCAACGCTTGGAGCTCATGCGCGCGGGGGAGCAGCTCCGAGCCGAGCTTTCGGGCGAGCCAGACCCGGTCGTACGCCAAGAGAACGAGAAGGAGATCTCGCTCCACCGCCTCGCGCAGGTCCTTGCGGACGCGAGCGCGCTCGTGTCCGAGGCGTACGAGGACGTGCATCGGCGCTGGCTCGACCGCCTGCTCGGGGAGGAGCGGGCACCACGACCCTCCTACCAGCAGGCTCCCTACGTACACCGCCTGTCGCCGCTTGCGGGCGTGTACACCAAGGAGCGCGCGACCGAGGTTTGCCTTGCGACGTTGAGGGATCTCGGTTTCGATCTCGCTGCGGAGAGGGGGATCCGCACGGATCTCGAGGATCGCCCGCAGAAGGCACCGCGACCGGCCGTGATCGCGCCCGATCCGCCAACGGTCGTCCACCTGATCACCCGTCCAGCGGGAGGCCTCCAGGACTACAAAGGTTTCCTGCACGAGGCTGGCCATGCCCTCCACTTCGCAGGCGTCGACCCGGCGCTCCCGTATGCCTTTCGCAGACTGTCGCGTGACAATGCACTGACGGAGATCTACTCCTTCGTCGTCCAGAGCGTCATCCGCAACTCCGAGTGGCATGCGCGCCACTTCGACCTCTCGCAGGATCAGGCGGTGGAGAGCGCCGAGGCGACCCGCTTCCTCGACCTCTTCATGTTCCGCCGCTACCTCGCCAAGCTCCAGTTCGAGCTCGACTTCTGGTCGCGCTTTCGAGACGACGGCGGGACACCGGGGGGTTACGCCGAGCGTCTGAGCGAGGCAACGGGATTCGTCTACCCGGCCCACCGCTACCTGGAGGACATGGATTCCGGCTTCTACTCGGCCGACTATCTGCGCGCATGGATCCGCTCCACCCAGCTCCGGACGTATCTGCGCTCCGAGGTCGGGGAGGACTGGTGGTGCAGCCCGAGCACGGCACATCTCCTTCGCCCGTTGTTTCGCCAGGGGACGAGGCCCTCGAACGAGGAAATCGCAGAACGCATCGGCTTCGACGCTCTCGACGTTCGGCCGCTCGTTGCCCACCTGACGGAGAACGAAGCGGTCCGCACAGCCTGATCCGAGCAATTCGCGTTTCAGCCGCGCGCTCCCCGTCACGCCTCAGCCGCGACGCTTCTCGATGAAGCTGATGCGTCCGCTCGTCTCCAGAACCGCCCACTCGACACGATCGAGAGAGCCGATCCCCTCCTGCCTCGCCGCCGCCAGAAGCTCGCCGAGCGTGATCCTGTTCCGCGCCAGGTTGCGGTCGATCGGCTCGCCGTCCTGGACGACGATGACCGGCTCGCCGTCGATCACCGGCCGCAGGAAGGGCAGCTTGAAGCTCCCGTAGGAGACGATCACCGTGAGCACCGCGATCGTCCCTCCCGCAAGCACGAGGCCGGTCACCGAGAAGTCGTTCTGGGTCACGCCCTGCTGGACGAGGTCGCCGATCATGACGAGGAGGATCAGGTCGAAGGGCTGGAGCGAGGCGAGCTCGCGCCGCCCGACGATCCGCGTCACGAAGAGGACGAAGAAGAACGCGAGGGCTGCGCGGAGGACGATGTCCACGGTTCGGTGCTACGGCCAGACGATCGCGTCGCGGTCGAGGGAGAGCAGGAGGCGCTCGCCGTCGTAGAGATCGACGTCCTGCGAACGCCGTCCGAGCGCGGTGGGATTGACCTGGAAGTGGAGGTAGAGCAGGTGCTCGTCGCCCGCCGGGATGCGGCCGAGCTCGAGCGCGATGCGGCCGTCCCGGCTCGCCTCCCCCACTGGAGCCGGCTCGACGGTGTTCAGCGTGATGTCCTCGAGCCAGTCCGGATCGAGCACGAGCGTCGCATTGGCGATCTCCTCGACTGCTTCGACACGGAAACGCGCCTGGAAGAAGATCCCGCCGCGAACCTTGGTCGGGGCCGAGACTTCGAGCCGTGCCCCGGACCTTTCGGTAGAACTGGCGTCGACCTGCTGGCCGAACACGCCGTAGAGCCCGAGCGCGAGGACCGCAGCCAAGAGCGTGACGAGCACACGACGCACGACCGGGCGGCTCTCGCGGTCGACCAGGTCGCGATCGTGCTTCAGCGTCAGCCCCTGCGGGACGGCCACGCCTTGCGTTTCGGCGCGGGACACGCGGCTCCTACCGTGCGAGACTTCTCGACTCGTCCAGCTCAGTTGTCGAAACGAGTGCGACTCGAGGAACTCCCCGTCGACGCGCTAGGCGCCGAAGAACCCGACCAACTCGCGTGCCACGGGCTCTGGGGCGGTCAGGGGACCAAGGTGGCCGGCGCCGGCAATCTCGGCGACGCGGCCATTCTCGAGCCGGTCGGCCAGCTGGCGCGCAGCGTTCTTGAACTCGACGCGCGAGCGCTCCCCAAGGAGGACCAGCACGGGCATCGAGAGCCCGTCGAGCATCGCGTCCTCGAACCGCCGGTTCATCTCCGGGGCCTCCTGGACGACGACAGGCAGCGCCGCCTGCACGCGTTCTGCCACTCCCGGCGCCGAGAAGAGCGCCACCTCGTCGTCGCTGAGCCCGATGATCTCGCTCGTTGCGATCTGCACGCCGTCAGCGAGCCTGCCGTCGGTCACTGCGTCACTGAGGCGCGTGAACTGGTCGTCGCTCATGGGCGGCTCGAGCGCGGGAAACGGCGGCTCGTACAGCGCAAGGGCTCGCACGTCGGCGGGCGAGCTGGCGGCTCCACCGAGCGCCCAGACCGCGCCGCTCGAGTGACCGAAGACCGCCGTCGGCTCACCGATGCTCTCCACGAATGCGGCGACGTCCTCGAACTGGCGCTCCCGCGAATGGTCGGGGTTGTCGCCACTCGAACCCCGTCCCCTCGTGCTCATCAGGTAGCAGCTGAAGTGCTCGACGAGCACCGGGAGCATGAACAGCCAGGAAATGTTGCCGTCTCCCAACCCGCCGTGGACGAGAACGAGCGGGGGCCCTTGACCCTGAACGCGACCCGCGATCCTTGTCCCGTCGTTCGAGACCGCCGCATGGATTCGATCTTCGTCCATGTTCCCTCCTAGATCACGACTCCCCGGGATACCGCCTCGCAGGATGTCGTCATGCGCCCGGCAAGATTCGAACTTGCGACCTCTGCCTCCGCAGGGCAGCGCTCTATCCCCTGAGCTACGGGCGCGGGAGGCCAAGTTTAGCTGGCGCAACACGGGAATTCGCTCGCACCCGATCCACCCACGTAGGATCCGAACGGCTTCTGGGCATGCGAAGGGCCGGCTCGTGCCGGCCCTTCGCTCCTGCTGTCAGCCCTCCGCTACGGAGCGATGGTCGCTCCGTAGATGTTCTGGTCGAGGCCGCCGGCGGCCGGCGTCGTGTCCGGGCCGCAGATCAGCGGCGCCCCAGAGCACAGTCGCGTCTGGAAGACGTCGAAGCCGTCCGTCCCGTCGCCGTTCAGGTAGCGCGGGTCGATCCCCGGCAGCGTGTCGCGCTGGTCGGTCCACGCCATGAGCACCGTCGCGCCCTCCGCGGAGATGTAGTTGTAGTCGCCGTGGAACGGCACGTCCCGGTCGCCGAACTGCTCGTACTGCGGCATCTGCGTGACGCCGGAGACATCCTCGTAGCTCCAGCTCGTGCCGCCGTTCGCCGAGGTGGCCGAGAACGTGTCGAGGCCGCCTCCGCACGAGACGCCACCGGGCGGGTTCATCGTCACCCACCGGTGCGAGATCGGCACTGTCCGGAAGTCGGCGGCCGTTCCAGTCGGTCCGGTCGAGCAGTCGAACCGGCTGTCGTGGTAGACGGCGTAGAGCTTCCCTCCGTTCGCGTCGATGTCCGGGAAGAACTGGTGCCCCTTGACCTGTGGGTCGATCCGCGTCGGGGTGCTCCAGCTGGAACCGCCGTTCTCCGTCTTCACGAAGTAGACGGCCGCCTGCGTCCCATTGCCCGAGCCGAGCGTCCCGTAGCTCGTGCCTGTCGCCGTCTGGCTCCCCGGCACCGAGGCCTCGTAGACGATGTACGCCGCGTCGGCATCGCCCGCAGCTTCCGGATCGGAGGTCACCCGCGTCTGGCTGTCGGCGCGGAAGAACACGTAGCCCGACTGGCAGACGAGGGGGCCGTCGCCGCAGTCGCGTGCCGAGACGCGCGGCTCCGGGCCGGCACACCCACCGAGAGTGCCGTCTCCGGCGAGACAGGCCTCGTACCGGGCCTGGCCGTTCGCGGCCGGCGAGCCGGTCTGGTCGGTGAGATCCCACGGGAGGAACTCGTTCACGATCTGCGGCTTCGTGAAGGTCTGGCCCCCGTCCGTCGACTTCACGAACACCACCGCGTCGTTCTGCTGCTTCTGGAACGTGAACTGCCGCCAGACGACGAACACGATCCCCGTCTTCGTCACCGAGATGTCGCAGAACTGGCTGCCGTGCACGCCTTCCGAGATCTTCTGCTGGCGGAACGAGCGCGCCTCGTCGTCCGAGCGCAGGAAAAAGATGCCGTTGTTGGGGCCACTGGCCGTGAAGCGTGCGTAGCAGGAATAGACGTTGCCCTCATGCGCGCTCGCCACACCGCGGTCGACCTCGAGCTGCACCTTGTCGTCGAACAGTCCGCGAAAGATCGGACTCGGCGTGCCGCGCGAGGCGATCGTCGTGTACCGGTAGTCCGGCATGGTCATGACCATGTTCCAGTCGTAGCGGGCGACCCAGATCGACCCGTTCGCCGGCCGGTCGCGATTGAACGCGATTCCCGCGTAGTAGGCGTGACCAGAACGGTCCCATGCCTGCACTGGATCGCCGGCGTTGTTCGCCAGGCCGAAGAGCGGCGAGGCCCGGCCTTCGTCCGAGGTATCGGTCGGATAGCCGGGCAGCAGGCTGTCGGTCCACGTGTCGCCGCCGTTCGACGAGTGGTAGAAGCCCGCCCACGTACCACCGGCAGTCGGCACGGTGCAGTATTCGTTGGCGCCCGCGACCGCATGCTCGGAGTTGATCGGATCGACGGCGACCGACGGCTCGTTCTGCTGCCGGTTGTTCGTCGAGCAGTCTGTGATCGTCACGTCCACGCCGCCGTCATGGCGGACGTACACCTGATCGGTGACTTTGACGTCGGCCGAAACGGGTGCGACCATCGTGAGTGTGCCGAGCGCGAGCAGCGTTCCGCACAACAGAAATCTCTTCACTGTCTCCCCTTCCGTAAGCCGCGGCGCAACATGCCACCGCCGCGGCGGTCCTTCCACCTTGCGCCGGTATCCAAACCTTCGCGACTGACCTGCGGCCGCAACGGTTGGGTCAGGTTTCCAGCTGCGTCACGGTGCGGCCCCCAAGGTCGAGGGCGACATCTCGAGGTACTTCGACGCGCACGTAGCCCAAGCCGATGACCCGGTCGTTCTCCCTCACGGCGCTCGTGACCCTGCCGACGGACTTGTCCTCGTACGAAAGCTCCGCGTCGTACTCGGGAAGCTCGTCGCTCTCGATCGCGAGCACGCGCAGCGAGCGGTTGATCCGGCCCCGATAGTGCTGACGCGCGATGGGCTCCTGGCCCGGATAGCAGCCCTTCTCGAAGTTCACCGCCCGCGCGCCGAGCCCGGCTTCCGCGGGTAGCACGCGATCGTCGATCTCGCGGCCGAAGCGGGGGGTGCCGGCGCGGATGCGCATGAGCTCGAGCTCCCCGTCCTCCACGGTCGGCTCGAGGTCGGCGTCGAGCACCTCCACTGCGGGCTGACCAAAGTCGGCGGTCGGAATTCCTCCGGTCTCCCCTAAGACGACCATCGAGCTGTGCTCTTCGCTCGCGATCTCGCACTTGGCCGCAAAGCGCATGCGGGTGAGACCTGCTCGAAGCCGTTCCCCGAGCCCGGGCTCCGTCAACAGCAAGAAGTCGTCCGCGGCGCGGCGGAGAACGACCAGCGGCGCGATGACCCGCGCCTTGGGCGTGAGGAAGAGCGCCTCACAGCTCTCACCCGGGCCGAGCGCCTCGACGTCGTTCGAGACCATCGCCTGCAGGTAGGACGCAGCGTCCGGGCCGCGCACGGCCACGAAGTCGCGGCGGCGTCGGGCGACCCGTGACGCTGTGAGTGTCATCGCCCTGAGAGTAGCGACGCGATCCGGCCGCGAAGCGGCCGCTTCAGGGATCTTGCGCGAACGGAAGCCGCGCTCGCGGTTTCCGTTCTTGCGCCAGCGAATAGTGTAGGAACGTGTTCAGGGGCCGCGCAGAGCGGAAGGTCATCGCGGCGGGGTACGACCCCGCAAGACTGCCTCCAGGCCAGTACCTGACCGAGAAGTGGCCGGTGCTGCATGCCGGCGGGATCCCGGACACCGATCTGGCGACCTGGGATCTCTTCGTGAGGGGTGAGGTCGAGAATCCGATCAGCCTGAGCTGGGACGAGCTCAACCAGCTGCCGCGAACCGACGATCACCGAGGACATCCACTGCGTCACCCGCTGGAGCCGCTTCGACGTGACCTTCGAAGGCATCCACTGGAACGCGCTCGAGGAGCTCGTGCAGCCGAAGCCGTCAGCGCATTTCGTCGTCGCCCACTCCGAGCAGGGCTACACGGCGAACGTGCCGATCGGGTCTCTACGAGATCCGCTCGCTGTCCTCGCTACACACGCCGACGGAGCACCGCTCACCCCGGAGCACGGCTGGCCGCTGCGCCTGGTGATTCCCGGCAAGTACTTCTGGAAGAGCGCGAAGTGGCTGCGGGGAATCGAGCTCACGGCGAACGACCGACCGGGCTTCTGGGAGCGCTACGGGTACCACAACGACGCGGACCCCTTCGAGGAAGAGCGTTATGGCTTTTAGGAGGAGGGGGCTCACGAGGGAACCGGGGGTTCCCCCGTGCTGAACGACGGGGACCCATTCGACGAAGAGCGGTACGGATTCTGAATTCCCCCCAAAAGGGGGAGGAGCGCACAGCCCAGATCGACGAAAACCTGGGGGAACCCATCCTCCCTAGTTCTTCCCCTTGAAGCGGCCGTCCCAGCGGCCGCTTCTCTTTTGGGTTTACGAGGCGACAGTGGAGGCGGTGCGGGCTGGGCAACCCCGATCATCGAGTCGCGGGTCACGAGCGCTGCCAGCTCCTCCTCACTCATCCCCTCGGTCCCTTCGGGACGGCGGAGGATCACGAGATAGCGGATGTCGGCAGTCGAGTCGACGACACGCACCTCGCTGTCGTCGTCGAGCAGGAGCAGAGCGTGCAGACGACGACGTGGTGGACGGCGTCCGTGTTCTCGAGTGCGACGACCAGCGGAGAGGGCCCCGGATCGAGCCCGCTCCATGCAGCGATCGTGGCTCCCATGTCCCTCAGCGGAAGCGCGAAGGGCCGGCAAGATGCCGGCCCTTCGCATTGCTCTCAGGGAGAGAGCGGGACTTCC